>CAZAFH010000070.1:0-41143 GCA_964484265.1 uncultured Singulisphaera sp. | reverse complement strand
TCTTCGAACATTTCTTGAAAATTCAATCCAAGGGCGGCGATCAGAATGCAACTTAAAGCCAGGAGTTTCACAGGCAATCAAGTTCATTTTCTGCTAAGCCACGTTCACCTCTGCTCATAGAAATACCTATGAAGTTGAGAATAGGCAATGTAGATTCTTGAGCCCAACGCCTCAGATTGAGGGCAATCAAACCGTTCCTTATAAAGTATAATGCAGATTTTTGCCATCAAAATGGAGCGTTTCGATGAACCAGCAGACAGACTCACCCAATAACGGAAATTCGATCTTCGATTTGTTGGAGCGGCTATTCTCATTCCGACCTGACGGGCTAGCTGCATGGTTGATTTGCATTTTCACAATTGCCTTTGGGAGCGCAGATAGTTCTTCGAATTGGGAGATACTTGGGCTTGGGATTCCTCCGATATTCTGAGACTATAGCATCGTTACATGGAACTCTGGCGGCAAAATGGCGAAAAAACGTCGGGCAGAGCAACAACTCAGGAAGGCGTTCGCCTTGGGTTGTCAGCTTTGGAACCGACAGCCTCGCTGACGGCCTTTCCTCGGCAATTTGCCCGTTTTGTCATCAGGCGCCCATGTAACGTTGCTAAAGTCTCGATATTCTATGCTATTGCTGCGGGTGTTTTCGGAGGGATTGGAGGTTGGTTTAGCGCCGAGATTCGATTGCCTGGAGCCATCGCAGGTAGTGCATGCGGTTTCGGCGGACTGGCGGCTGTCGCAATCATCATCTATAACGCAGAACGAATGCATGGCGTCGTCATTTTTGTAGTTCTGTTTATTGGGTTTTTGCCAGGGCTAGGTTTTTATTGGCTCGTAGAGCAAGTGTTTAGAAACCGGATTCCAGTCGATGAACGCCAGGACACTAGAGAAAATTCAGACGAATGAGTTCTTAGGGACGTTCCGCCTTTCTGCCTTCCCATCTCGGGCGATAGAAAACCGGCTTCATGAGTACTTCTCGCGGACCGATGCGAATACGTCTTGGGCAGGAATTCCAGGAGTGTTTCCTGACTTGATTTCAGCAGACCGGCGTTCGAGTTCCTTGTCCCAAGCGAACTCGGCATCTGAATCGCACTCCTGATCCAGCGATTCGATCAAGAATTGGGGCAACTCCGCACGCTGTTGGGCGGGAAGTGACTGAAGTTCGATTTTGAATTCCTTTCCACCCTTCACGAGCACAAACATACGTCAAAAGAGCGGCTCAGCAGCTTCATCGTTCCGCATCAGGACGGAACCATCTGCGAGATTTGCATCGCTAGTTTCGCCACCACAAGCTGGTTCAAGCTGACGCCCTCGCGTTCGGCCTCGGCTTCCAAAGCAGCATGCAGCGAACGCGGCAGGCGCACGACGAACTTGCCGCTCTTTTTCGGCGTCGCGCCGTCGACCAAGCCGGTTCGATCCTGAACCTTGTCGATAAGCTGACGAATCGCTTTGTATTCTTCCGACTTCATGAATTTGCTGCGTTCCGGCCCGACAGGATACGCTTTCGTGATCAGCCCGTCATCTGGATCGAACAAAAAATTGGACAGGTCCGCCCATGTAGTGACGTTAGCGGCTTCTTGCTCGGCAGCCTTGAGTAGCTCGCCTGGTTTGAGTTTCATGCGTCATCCTCCGAAGGAAGCGGCTTGACAAACTCGATGGTCCCGCCCGTGCGTTCGAGGTAGAGCGCTTCTTGACCGAGTTCGCGTGCAAACTTCGCGACAAGCCGTTTGAGTGCAGCCTTCTGTTTGGCGTGGATGCCAATCCAGATGACCAACGAACGATCCACTTGTTTCGATCCATCCCTCATTCGATAAGCGCCGGTTACCTCGCCAGCTTGCCCGTACCCGTCCGCGAAATCAAATATCTCATCGCAAATCCGATTTCGCACCTTGCGAGGCACGGCTGTGCCGTCGTTAAAGTTCAAGGGAAGTAACAGCGTGTATTTCACTTTCGCCATGGGCAGGCCCAGCTATCAACATAGTATCACGTGCAGTATCAAAATGCAAGCTTTCACTTCCCCGCCAGCAGTTGCCGCAGCACATACTGCAAGATGCCGCCGTGCTGGTAATAGAGCACCTCTTGCGGCGTGTCGATGCGCACGATCGCCTGGAATGTTTTCGTTGCGCCATCCCCGGCTTTCGCGGTGACGCTGATCGTCTTGCCTGGAGCGAAGCCCTTGCCGAGCGCATCGGCGAGGCCGGAAAGGTCGTAGATTTCTTCGCCCGTCAAGCCGAGCGACTCGGCTGTCTCCCCTGCTTTGAACTGCAAGGGAAGTATGCCCATGCCGACAAGGTTCGAGCGATGGATGCGTTCATAGCTCTCGGCAACGACGAATTTGATACCGAGAAGGAACGGCCCCTTCGCCGCCCAGTCGCGTGAGCTACCGCTGCCGTACTCTTTGCCGGCGAGGATGACGAGGGGAATCTTCTCTTCCTTGTATTTCATGGCGGCATCAAAGATCGACATCAGGGCGCCGTCGGGCAGGTGGCGCGTCACGCCGCCTTCGGTGCCTGGCGCAAGTTTGTTCTTCAGGCGAACGTTGGCGAAGGTGCCGCGAACCATGACTTCGTCGTTGCCTCGCCGCGCTCCGTATTGGTTGAAATCGGCCGGCTGTACGCCACGCTCCATGAGGTACTTGCCTGCGGGGCTGTCTTTCTTGATCGAGCCGGCAGGCGAAATATGATCGGTCGTGATGCTATCGCCGAGGAGTGCCAAGACGCGAGCGCCCTGGATGTCGCTGATCGAACCTGGTTGTTTCGGCATGTTGTCGAAGTAAGGCGGATTCTTGACGTAGGTGCTCTTCACATCCCAGGCGAAGCGATCGCCCGTCGGCACGACCAGCTTCTGCCAATGAGCGTCGCCCGTGAACACGTCGGCGTAGACGCGCGTGTAGGCTTCCGCAGTCACCGATTTCTTGACGGCGTCGCGCACCTCCTGTTGCGTCGGCCAAATGTCTTTGAGAAACACCGGCTTGCCATCACTTCCCGTGCCGATCGGTTCCTTTTCGAATTCGATGTCGATCTTGCCTGCAATGGCGTATGCCACGACCAACGGCGGCGACGCGAGATAGTTCGCTCGCACTTCGGGATGCACGCGGCCCTCGAAGTTGCGGTTGCCCGACAACACGCTGCTGACGACGAGTTCGTGCTCGGCGATCGATTTGGAAATTTCGGGAGACAACGGTCCGCTGTTGCCAATGCACGTGGTGCAACCGTAGCCAACGAGGAAAAACCGCATCTGTTCGAGTGGCCGCATCAGCCCGGCGTTGATGAGGTAGTCGGTGACGGCTTTCGATCCCGGCGCGAGACTCGTCTTGACCCATGGCTTGGTTTGCAAGCCGCGCTCGGCCGCCTTCTTCGCGACCAACCCTGCAGCAATCAGCACTGATGGGTTGGACGTGTTCGTGCAACTCGTGATGGCGGCGATGACGACCGAGCCGTGGTTCGTTGGCAGTTGGCCGGTGACTGTCGGCGCTACGGGAGCCGCCAACCCGAGCTCGACTTTGGCGGGCTTAACGTCTTTCTTTTTCACCTGCAAGCTCGGCACTGCCGCCAGGAACGAGGCCTTCACATCCGTCAACGCCACGCGGTCCTGCGGACGGCTTGGACCGGCCAGCGACGGTACGACGGTCGCCAGATTCAGCTCCAGCGTGTCGGTGTAGATCGGTTCCGGCGAGTTCGCGGTGCGGAAGATCCCCTGTTCTTTCGCATACGCTTCGACGCGTTTTATCTGCGCCTCGCTGCGGCCCGTCAACCGCAGGTAGATCAACGTTTCTTCGTCGATCGGGAAGATGCCGCACGTCGCGCCATATTCCGGCGCCATGTTGGCGATGGTTGCGCGATCGGCGAGCGGCATCGAATCGAGGCCAGGGCCGAAGAACTCGACGAACTTACCGACGACGCCTTTCTTGCGCAACATCTGCGTGACGGTAAGAACAAGGTCCGTCGCCGTCGCGCCTTCGGGCAGTTGGCCGAAGAGCTTGAAACCGACGACCTGCGGGATCAGCATCGACAACGGCTGTCCGAGCATGGCCGCCTCGGCTTCGATGCCGCCGACGCCCCAGCCCAGCACGCCCAGGCCGTTGACCATCGTCGTGTGCGAATCGGTGCCGACGAGCGTGTCGGGGTAGAGCGTCTTCGATTTTTCGTCGAGGAAGATCACGCGGGCCAGGTATTCGAGGTTCACCTGATGGACGATGCCCGTCTCCGGCGGCACGACCTTGAAATTATTGAAAGCGTTCTGGCCCCAACGCAAGAAGACGTAGCGTTCCTTGTTGCGGTCGTATTCGAGATCGGTATTGAGCTGAAACGAGTCCGCCTGGCCGAAGTTATCGACCTGCACGGAGTGGTCGATGACGAGTTCCGCCGGTTGCAGCGGATTGATCTTGGTCGGATCGCCGCCCATCGCCTTCATCGCATCACGCATGGCGGCGAGATCGACAATCGCCGGTACGCCGGTGAAGTCCTGCAAGAGGACGCGAGCAACGGTAAAGGCGATTTCCTTCGTTGGCTCCGCCTTGGCGTCCCACTGGGCGAGAGCCGCGATGTCCGCCTCGGTGACGTTCAGGCCGTCCTCGGTGCGGAGGAGATTTTCGAGCAATACCTTCAACGAGAAAGGCAACCGCTGTGCTTGCGGGTACTTTTTGTAGACCGCGTCGAGGCGGTAAATCGTGTAAGTGGAACTGTCAACGGTTAGCGACGCCTTGCTCTTGAAACTGTCAGCCATTTGTGAACCTCGTTTGTTAGCCCGAAGCGAAAGCGAGGGGTGAAGCATCCATCGCCTGATTTATTGTTCGAGTTCTTGTTACGCTGCTGATATTGTCGGTTTCACTCGCCACACTGGCCACCGTATCGCACAAGATGACTTGTGCGAAAGGCCCGTTCCACGTTCGGCGTTCGCATCAAGCAATACAGAAACAAAAAAAATTCCCAACCGACATTGAAATCGCCAAATCCCGCGTGCTACGATGCATCACGGTTAAAAATCAGGGGAAGCGTGGGCTATGTGGCAGATCGGAAACGCGACACCCGACGAATATGCAGACGCGTTGACATTGGCGTTTGCGCGTCTGTTGCCGGCAGAACGCGATGCGACCATCGACCGGGCCATGACGCTGTTAGCCAGGGGAAGCTGGACTCCCGACGGCATCTGGGTCGCGCGCGACGGATCTCGGCTCGTGGGCGTCGTCATTGCACAGCCGTTGCCTGGGGCGTCGTGCCTGTTTTGGCTTCCCGTCGCCGAACCCGACTGCGCCGATGCGCTCGTTGCGTCGGCTCTCGTGTGGTGTCGCGAGCGCGGATGCAAGATCGCGCAGGCGTTCTATGCGCCGGACCAGTTCGCATATACCGATTCGCTGCTTCGCAACGGCTTTCGCAAAATCACGAGGCTGCATCATCTCGAGTACAGTTTTTGGCTGAATTCCGCACCCGATCCTCAAATCACGCCGAAGTTGCAATTCATTTCGTGCGCCGATGCCATGCCTGCCGAGTTCGGCGCGACATTGCTGCGAACCTATGAAGGCTCGCTCGACTGCCCCGAACTTGACGGAATGCGCGGGATCGACGAAATCATCGCCGGGCATCGCGGCATAGGCGTGCACCATCCCGACTGTTGGTGGCTTGTTCGCCATGATACGCAGCCAGTCGGCGTTGTAATGCTTACGGAGATCGTCGGGACGACGATCTGGGAACTCGCCTATCTCGGCGTCACGCCGGAGCATCGAGGCCGAGGCTGGGGTCGATGGATGACCTTGCACGCTTTGTCCGTGCTTCGCGCACGCAATGTCGAGCGATTAACTCTCGCCGTGGACGGCCGCAACCTGCCAGCGCGGCGATTGTACGGTTCGCTAGGTTTCACGGAGAATGAGCCGCTCGACGTCGTGTTGCGATTTTTGGCGCAGTTCGAGTGATTGGATATTCACCATACGATCCAGGTTTCCGATCAATCCCGAATTGCCGTGTTAACGCAAATGCTTTATCCTTGTGTTTCGATGGGGGGTGTTCTTCCGATTCCTAGTTTTTAGAATACTGAAGATGTCGCAAGTGAAAGTCAACACGATCAACCTTCGCGATGAGGCCGTTTCTCACCGTCAAAATGTCATTTCCTCGCGCAAGCCCGCCTCTCCTATTAACCAGTTGCGTATCGAGGAACCTTTGAATGGATAGCTGTGACGCCTGATTTCTCGATGCCAGGCGTATCAAGCTGGCTGCCCTGAAAAAGTCTGTTCATTGCCTAACGAAGGAGCGAATGATGGAGAGGTATGTCTGCATACACGGCCACTTTTACCAGCCGCCGCGTGAGAACGCCTGGCTGGAGACGGTAGAGCTTCAGGATTCGGCGTACCCCTTCCACGACTGGAATGAGCGCATCACGGCGGAATGCTATTCGCCCAACGCCGTCGCGCGCATCCTGGATGGTTCTGGCAAGATCATGCGGCTCGCCAACAATTACTCAAAGATCAGCTTCAATTTCGGCCCGACGCTGTTGTCATGGTTTGAAACGAAAGCGCCGGATGTCTATCGCGCGATTCTCGACGCTGACGTGGAAAGTCAGAAACGATTTTCCGGTCATGGCTCGGCCGTGGCGCAGGCTTACAACCACATGATCCTGCCGCTGGCCAACCGGCGCGACAAGATCACGCAAATCACCTGGGGGATCCGCGACTTCGAGACGCGCTTCAAACGCAAACCCGAAGGTCTATGGCTCGCGGAAACGGCCGTCGATTTGGAATCGCTCGACATCATGGCCGGGGCTGGGATTCGTTTCACGATCCTGTCACCCTATCAAGCCGGGCGAATCCGAAAAATTGGGCAGAAGGACTGGCATGACGCGACTGGCGGCCATATCGATCCGTCGCGGCCTTACCTCCAGCGACTGCCGTCGGGTCGAAGCATTGCGATCTTTTTCTACGATGGGCCGCTGTCGCGCGCCGTGGCCTTCGAAAAGCTCCTGACGCGCGGCGAGGATTTCGCCAACCGCCTGATGCAGGGATTCTCTGACGGGCGCGACTGGCCTCAACTCGTGCACATCGCAACGGACGGCGAATCGTACGGCCATCATCACCCGCATGGCGACATGGGCCTGGCCTATGCGTTACAACATCTGGAAGTAAGCAATGGCGTGAAGCTGACGAACTACGGAGAGTATCTCGAACGGCATCCGCCGACTCACGAAGTCGAGATCGTCGAAAACACAGCGTGGAGCTGCTCGCACGGCATCGAACGCTGGCGCAGCAACTGCGGGTGCAACTCCGGCCGGCAGGGCTGGAACCAGGAATGGCGCGGCCCGCTGCGCAAGGCGCTCGATTGGCTGCGCGATTCCCTGACGCCGCATTTCGAACGCAAAGCCGCGCCGCTCTTGAAGGATCCGTGGGACGCGAGGGACGAATACGTTCGCGTGATTCTCGACCGATCCAATGAGGGGCTGGATCGGTTCTTTCACGCCAACTCCAAACGAAACCTGAACGCCGAGAATCGCGCCACGGTGCTCAAACTGCTCGAGATGCAACGCCATGCAATGCTGATGTACACGAGCTGTGGCTGGTTTTTCGACGAGATATCAGGCATCGAGACGGTGCAGATCATCCAGTATGCCGGGCGTGCCATTCAGCTTGGCGAAGAGCTTTTTGGCGAGAATTTCGAGAAAGGATTCCTGGAGCGGATCGAGCTGGCCAAGAGCAACGTACCCGAGAACAAAAACGGGCGCGTGATCTACGAGAAATTCATCAAGCCGGCGATGATCAACTGGGACACGATCGCCGCCCATTATGCCGTCAGTTCCTTGTTCGAGAACTACGAGCCGCAAACTCGGGTTTTTTGTTACAACGTCGAGCGCGAGGATTTCCATTCGTTCGAAGCCGGGCGCGCGAAGCTGATCGTCGGGCGTGCGCGGATGGTCTCGAACATCACGCGCGAGTCGGCATCCGTGACGTTCGGCGCCGTGCATATCGGCGACCACCACGTGAGCTGCGGCGTGCGCGATTACAAGGGGTCCGAATCGTACGATACTCTGGTTCAGGAAATGAAGGAAACCTTCCAGCGCGCCGATTTTTCCGAGATCATCCGTTTGCTCGACCGAGGATTCGGCGATTCGACTTATTCGCTGAAATCGCTGTTCAAGGACGAACAACGCAAAGTGACAAAGCAGGTCCTTCAAGGTTCGCAGGTCGAGGCGGAGCACGCATACAGCCGACTCTACGAACAGAACCTGCCGACGATGCGGTATCTGCACAGCATCGGCGTGCCATTGCCTCGCACCTACCAGATGGCGGCGGACTTTGTGATTAACAAGGATCTGCGTTGGGCGCTTGAGGAGGATGAGCCAAACCCGAAGCAGATACGATCGTTGACGAACGAGGCGGCGGTCTGGAATGTGCCTCTCGATTCCGCCGGCCTGGGCTACAGATTCTCGCGCACCATCGGGCGCATGGCGGAACGCTTTCGCGAGAATCCGGGCGACCTGCCGCGGCTACGCATGCTCGGCGCAACCGTGGAGCTAGCCAAGTCGCTGCCGTTCGAGGTCAATCTTTGGCGTTGCCAGAACTTCTTCATCGACGTCATGAATTCCGCATGCCCGGCGTTCCGCGTCCGAGCCGAGGACGGCGAAGAAGATGCGCTGCTCTGGTTCCAGGAGTTTGTCGCGCTGGGGGACAAACTCGGCATCGACGTGTCCGCGTTAAAAAAAAAGAACCAGGCCGCCCCTGACGGACCGCGCACCGTGAAAGGCGCCGTTCGCGATCTGCTCGCCGTTCGGTTGGTCCCGACGGCGACGTATCGCCTGCAATTTCACAAGGGTTTCACGTTCCGCGATGCTGAATCGATCGTCGCGTACCTCCACGATCTCGGCATCACGGATGCCTACGCATCGCCCATTTTGCAAGCCACGCCAGGCAGCATGCACGGCTATGACATCTGCGACCACAGCCACATCAACCCCGAACTCGGCGGGGAAGAGGCGTTCAACGGCTTCTCCGCCGAGTTGCGCAAGCGCGGCATGGGCCTAATCCTCGACGTCGTACCCAATCACATGGGCATCGGGCATTCCAGCAACAAGTGGTGGATGGATGTGCTCGAAAACGGTCCAAGCTCGATTCATGCCGTCAACTTCGATATCGACTGGCACCCCGTCAACCCAAACCTCGACGGCAAGGTTCTGCTTCCGCTACTCGAAGACCAGTACGGCAGCGTCCTCGAAAGCGGGAAGATCAAACTCAAATATGACGACGGCGCGTTCATGCTCGGCTATCACGACTTTTCGCTTCCCGTCGCGCCGCGAAGCTATCCGTTGATCCTGGAACTCGTACTCGAAGAGCTTGTCAAGACTCTCGGGCCTGACCACGATGCCGTCCTCGAATTGCAAAGCATCCTGACCGCTTTGAGCTATCTGCCGCCGCGAAAGCAACTTCCGGCACGCAAGATGATCGAACGCAATCGTGAAAAGGAGATCATCAAACGCCGGCTGACGGCCTTGATCCTGGCGCACTCCGAAGCGCGCACCGCGATGGAAACCGTCGTCTTCCGCTACAACGGATCGACACGCGATCCCAGCAGCTTCGATCTTCTCGATAAACTCGTGGAAAGCCAGGCGTACCGCCTGGTATACTGGCGCGTCGCTACCGAAGAAATCAACTACCGTCGATTCTTCGACATCAACGACCTGGCGGCAATCCGCGTCGAACTGCCGGAAGTCTTTCACAGCACCCATGAACTCGTTCTCAAGCTTCTCGCAGAAGGGAAAGCCACCGGCCTGCGCATCGACCATCCCGATGGGCTTTGGAATCCGGGAAGCTATTTTCGGCGTCTCCAGGAAAGCTATCTCTTGAACCGCGTTCAGAGGCTGCTTGGTCCTGACCGGAAACGCGATGGCCTTGAGCAGGAAGTCGCAAACCTGCTCTCGGCACACCTCGCCAATGTCAAATCGCCGCAATCGATCCTGCCGCTCTACGTCGTTGCGGAGAAGATCCTGGGCGAGAACGAACCGCTCCCGCCGGATTGGGCCGTCAGCGGCACGACGGGTTACGATTTTCTGAATGCCGTGAATTGGCTGTTCGTGAATGAAGCCAACGCCTCGTCGTTCGACGATATTTACAGCAAGTTCATCGGTGCGAAATTCGATTTCACGGAGATGGTGATTTCGAGCCAAAAAATGATCCTGCTCATCTCGATGGCGAGCGAACTCAACGCGCTGGGCCATCAGCTCGATCGCATCTCCGAGCGCAATCGGCGTTATCGCGACTACACGTTGAACAGCCTCACCTTCGCGATTCGCGAAATCATCGCGTGCCTGCTGATCTACCGCACCTACATCACCGACGCCAGTCCTGTCGCCCTGCGTGATCGACTCTTTATTGAAGGCGCGGT
This sequence comes from uncultured Singulisphaera sp., assembly GCA_964484265.1. Lineage (GTDB taxonomy): Bacteria > Planctomycetota > Planctomycetia > Gemmatales > Gemmataceae > SIAQ01. The sequence goes on along the minus strand of CAZAFH010000070.1, from coordinate 30,788 downwards.
GGAATTGGCCAAGAAAAAGAACCCACGCACGCCCGAGGCGATTTTTGACTTTATCTGCGATACGCTGCTTTTGCGCAACCTCCAGGTCTTCCATGAAGCGGACCGCCCGGGAATCATCGACTGGGTCATGAAGTTTCAACAACTCACTGGTCCGGTGCTGGCCAAGGCGATGGAAGACACGACGTTCTACATCTACAATCGCCTCGCATCGCTCAACGACGTCGGCGGGAACCCCGGACTATTCGGCCTTTCGGTTCACGAATTTCATCGGCAGAACACCGAGCGAAACGCACGCTGGCCGCACGCCATGCTGACTACCTCCACCCACGACACCAAGCGAAGCGAGGACGTCCGGGCGAGGCTCAACGTCCTCTCCGAAATCCCCGATGCCTGGCGCGCGGCACTCGAGCGCTGGCGGCCCATGAATACCGCCAAGAAAACGATCGTCGAGAATGTCCCCGCGCCGTCTGCCAATGACGAATACCTCCTCTACCAGACCCTGATCGGCGCCTGGCCGATCGAACCGATGGATGCCGCCGCACGCGCGCTTTTTCGCGAGCGGATCGTCCGTTACATGCAAAAAGCGACCAAGGAGGCCAAGGTCCATACCAGCTGGATCAATCCGCACGAGGAATACGACGAAGCCGTTCGGTTATTCGTCGAGCGGTTGTTGCCCGACGCCAGCGACGATCCGTTTCTTGTCGATTTCACCGCCTTCCAGCGCCGCATCGCCTGGCTAGGCTTCCTGAATTCGCTGTCCCAGGTGTTGCTGAAACTCACTTCGCCGGGCGTACCCGACACCTATCAGGGAACGGAGCTGTGGGACCTCAGCCTGGTGGACCCCGATAACCGCCGACCGGTCGATTTTCAGCTTCGCCGCCGACTGCTTGCCGAGATGAAAGCCCAGATTGACAAGGCCGGCGACAACCGCGCGGCATTTCTCGGCGACCTCCTGAAGAACATGCCTGATGGCCGGGTCAAGTTGTTTCTGACGCATTGTGCCCTGAATTTCCGTAGGGAACACCAGGAATTGTTTCTCGACGGGAGTTATCAGGCCATCGAGGTTCGCGGCGAAAAGCGCGATCACGTCTGTGCGTTCATGCGGGTGTTGGCGGGTAAAATCGCTCTCGTGGTCGTGCCGCGTTTGTGTGCTCCGCTGACGGGTGAAACCGAAACCGTCCCGCTAGGTCCGTCAGTGTGGAAGGACACGCGATTGGTCCTGCCCATACCGGTGGGTGGTGAACGGTATCGCAATATCTTCACGGGAGAATTGCTCGCTGCCGACGAGCGTACCCCCGAATCGGGACTGCTCTTGGCCAACATCTTCCGCAATTTCCCGGTAGCCTTGCTAACAACGTGCGACCGAATCAAACCGCCAGCGATGGGATAATGGCACGACCGCGACAAAACCGAGGCATCGGGCTTGGATTGCTCACGAGCTGAGCAGTATTTGCTCGGATATCACTATTTCAATCGAATTCACGCCTTGGCGAACTTTGGTTTTTCCAATACAAATGCCTGTGTAGCTTTGAGTTCGGAAAAATAGCAGGGCCGCGACTGCATGGCATCGAGTTTGCTACTCACTCCTATGTCATGCACGTTCATTTCGCACGGAGTTTAGCAATGACCGCAATCACTGGAACGGAACGACGCAATCCGCCGCTGGACGACGGCATCATGGAGCTTTCACTTCTGATGACGCGCCGCCAATTCGAGGCCCTCGTTCAACGAGCCGGCATTGATGGCATAAGCGTCGCACAATTCTTGCGCCGTCTCGTCCAGGAAAGCATCACCGAGCCCGTGCCCATGCACGGGTGATTGCGATTCGTTCATGTTTCAGCTTGTCATGCTATCCGCCGGTGTCCACTGGCGGATAGTAGCGAATTAGCCATTTTTCACCAAATCACGTCGGTACTTTTGAAGTCCATAAACTATAGTTGACTCGAACAACGCGCCAGCGATATTCCGCGCGATTCGCCTCAGCATTGCGTAGAGGTGACAGGGCGGACGCGGCTTTCCTTACGGCATCGACCTTCTATTTCCCGGTGGCTCTTGGAATTCAAAGTCGAAAACCTGTGCGGCTTCCTCATCCGCAGCAAACTGATGACCGCGCCCGAGATGCTGGCGATGAAACAGCGCTGGTTGACGGACGCCAAGGACCAAGCCGCCAACGTGCCCGCCTTCCTGCGCTGGTTGGTCGCCCACAACATCGCCACCGAGTACCAGGCAAGCCTGCTGGCGCGCGGCCTGGTCGACGATTTCTTTCTCGGCGATTACAAGCTCCTCGAACGAATCGGCCGTGGGCGGATGGCGGGGGTCTACAAGGCGATCCATCCGTCAGGCCAGATCGTCGCCATCAAGGTCTTGCCTCCCTCGAAGGCCAAGAACGCGCAGCTGCTCGCACGATTCAAACGCGAGGGCCGCCTGTCGACGAAATTGAATCATCCGAACGTGCTTCGCTCGTTTCAGATCACGGAATCGAGCCGAGTCCATTACCTCGTCATGGAGTACCTCGAAGGCGAACCGCTCGACGAAGTCATCGCCCGAAGGAAGAAGCTTCCACCCGCCGAGGCTGTTCGGATTATCCACCAGGCGCTGCTCGGTTTGCAGCATCTCCACGAACACAACATGGTCCACCGCGACCTGAAGCCGGCGAATCTGATGTTGATCCCGCCGCCCGTGCAAGGCAGCAACGAGACCACGCTGAAATCGAACGTCAAGGTGCTCGACATCGGCCTCGCTCGTGAATTCTTCGACGAAAATTCGCCCGGCGACATGGCGGAACGTGCCGAGTTGACGGGTGAAGGCGTGCTGCTGGGCACGCCGGATTACCTGGCGCCCGAGCAAGCGCGTGATCCTCGGGCGATCGACATCAGGGCTGATATTTACAGCCTTGGTTGCACCTTGTATCACCTGCTATCGGGCCAGCCGCCATTTCCCGACAAGAACATTTTGACACAGATGATCCGCCATGCGACCGAGGCGCCCAAGCCGTTGCAGGAATTCAATCGGTCGATTCCCGAGGGCCTGTCGCAAATCGTCAGCTGGATGATGGCGAAGAAACCCGATCAGCGTTACCCGTCACCCTCGCGCGCTGCTCAGGCGCTCGAAACCTTTTTGATGGTGGCTAAAGACGCTCCGAAGCCTGCGGATGAAACGCCGCAGATGAAAAAGTACCTGACCTATCTGGAAATGTCGAACCGCGACGAAGACGCAATCGTCGCGCCCCGGCCGGCTTCCGTGCCGACGGCGACGACGAAACCGGCGTCGAATCCGAAAGTTCCCGCCGCTCCGCCGAAACAGCCGTCGAATCCGAATATCCCGGTGGCGAAGGCGGCGATGGAGACGATCGTGCCCGCAGCTCGGCCGCGATCGGAGACGATTGTCCCAGCTCCGAAACAAGCGAAGCCGGCAAAGCCCGCCGCCCCGCAACAGATACCAGAGCGGCGCCGTAAACGCCGAACCGGCGTGCAAATCGAATCACCGGCTGCGGCGCCGGCGCCGGTGGCACTGCCGGCGAATCCCGTCGCCCCCCCGGCCGTCGCGGCGCCCCTGCCGGCGACGCCGATCCCCGCCCCGGCTGTTCCGCCGCCAGCAGCACTGCCAGCCGAGCAGTTTGACGTCGAGCTCGTCGAATTGCCGACACCCGCGCCCAAACGTATCTTTCGCCTGACGAAACGCGAGATGTTGATCGCCGGCGCCGGCGCCGGGGGCATGCTCGTCCTCTTCGGCATCGTTCAAATCATTCTCTGGATCGTGCGTTCGATCACCGGTTAAAACACCCTCGAAAATTGTTTGATTCTTCCAGGAATTCTCTTGTGCAACGCTTCGGACAGGCGATAATACTCGCATGAAGCGAGCGGGGGGCTGCTCGCAGAATCTCGGAGTCGCTGCCATGTTAAATCGTCGCGATGCAATGATCCGCCTGGGCCAGGCTGGCGTCGGTTCGCTCGCACTGCCCGCTTTTCTCCAGGCCGCCGCGGCAAGTCCTGGTTCCTCTCGTCGAAAGTCCTGCATTCTTCTCTATCTCTGGGGTGGCCCGCCGCAGCAGGACATGTGGGACATGAAGCCCGACGCGCCGGAGGGCATCCGCAGCGCGTTCGCGCCGATCCGGACCAACGTGCCCGCCATACAACTCTGCGACGAGATGCCGATGCTGGCCCATCAAGCGGACAAGCTGGCGCTGGTGCGTTCGGTGACGCATCCGAGCAATTCGCATGAACCGTCGGTGTATCGCACGCTCACGGGCAAGATCGACAACACGCTCGTCGTGCCGCGCAATCAACGCGCTCGGCGCGACTTCCCAAACGTCGCCGGCATGGTCAGCGCCTTGACGCCGCCGGGCGGCATGCCAACCACGGTAACGATTCCTCGGCCGATCGGGCATGGCGGCGTGACGTACACGGGAACCTACGCGGGCTGGCTGGGGCCGCGCCACGATCCGATGGAAATTCGCGAAGCACCGAACGCGCCGGATCGCTATGCCGCACCGGTCGAACTGCCAGGCGACCTCCCGACGACGCGGCTGCATATGCGTCAGGGGCTACTCAACGTGATCGATCAAACGGACCGCATTTTTCAGAATAGCCGAGTGACCGAAGGATTGAACGGCTTTCACGAGCAAGCCTATCGCATGCTGACGTCGCCACAAGCTCGCCGAGCTTTTCGAATCGACCACGAGCCAAGCTGGGTTCGCGACCGCTATGGCCGAAATGAATATGGGGAAAGCTTCTTGCTCGCACGGCGTCTCATCGAAGCCGAGGTGCGGATGGTCTCGGTCATTTGGATGTACATCTCGCCGACGGGAACGGTATCCAACGTCTGGGACGCGCACGGCGGCGTCGGCATCCCCGAAGGCAGGACCGGCTGGAGCATGTTGCGTGCTCATTACTGTCTGCCGTCGCTCGATCGCGCCTACTCGGCACTCCTGGAAGATCTGCACGTTCGCGGGCTGCTGGATGATACGCTCGTCGTCGCCATGGGCGAGTTCGGCCGAACGCCTCGCATCAATCCGAATCAAGGCCGCGAACACTGGGGGCCGTGTTACACCGTGGCCTTCGCCGGAGGCGGAGTGCGCGGCGGGCAGGTCTTCGGCCGGAGCGATCGTATCGCCGCCTATCCGACGGAAAACCCCGTCAGCCCGGAAGATATCCTGGCCACGATGTACCACGCGATGGGCATCCGCCCCGATGCCGAGGTTCACGACCGCGAAGGCCGACCGGTGCGCATCTGCGATGGCCGACCTGTGACAGCGATTTTCTAGCGAACCATACTTTACGCGGCATGGATTGAGACATCAGTGGCACAGACATTCCTGTCTGTGCGTAGGGAAGCACAGACAGGAATGTCTGTGCCACCAATCCAGAATGCATCATTTCGGCCCGCTCAAAGTGTATAAACAGACCTACTTCTATTTCGGAGTGCCACAATGCAGTATCGTCTTTTTACCACGCTCGCCTGCACAAGCGTCCTCGTCGGCCTCACCGGTTGGTTGGCCGCGGGTGAATCCACGGACGCCAAAACCGTCGTAGGCACATGGAGTGCCACGCGCGGCACAAGCACCGTCAAACTCGAATTCACCAAGGATCTCAAATTCACGCTCTCCAAGGATCGCAACGGCAAAGGCGAGACCTTCTCCGGAACCTACAAACTCGACGCGAAGAGCAAGCCAGCATCCATCGACATGACTGTCACCGGCGGAACGTCTGGCGAAGCGGAGAAGTTCAAAGGCAAGACGTCTCTCGGAATCGTCAAAGTCGATGGCGATAAACTCGAATGGTGCGCGAATGAGCCTGGCAAAGATATCCGCCCCAAACTCTTCGTCGGCAAAGATGGCGACCAGTCGTTCCTCCACATCACGTTCACGCGGGAGAAAAAATAACGTACCGATTTGTCTTTGCCGCTTGCGGCTTTGCGCTCAACGGGTTGTTTCCGAATTCAGGGCGATTTTTGCGAGCGCGGTATCACACGATGGGGCGCGGCGCAATATTATTGAACACCGAGCCGCAAGCGGCAGGCCCTAGAACCCTTCCTGGATGTAGTACAACGTCACGAACAATCCACCGCCAACGCATACGAGCAATACGCCGATAATGACGATCGGCAGCAGGATCCACAGCCAAATCCGCGAGGGCTGTTCCGGCGCGTTGATCGGGACGGGCAGGAATATTTGCCGAATCGCCCATATCGCCGCGGAAAACCCGGCGAAGCCAATCATCACGGCGGCAGCAGTTGATTGGCCTCGAAGCCTGTCGGCCGCGAATGCCCCAATCAACAGTCCGACCCCAATCAAACTAATGAATCCGCCGAGCATCGTGGCGAAGATGAGGAAACCCGTGGTGCCCGGTTGCCTCATTTTTGCATTGCACTCCTGGCATCTGAACCCTGGTCGTTGCGACCATGGATTTGGCGGCAGTTGTAGAACTTTTGTGGAATCACAGTTCGGGCAGCGTAGGCGTTTCTCATTCACGTCGCCGATATCGTCGTTCTCGTCATCGGACTCTTCTTCCTCTTCCTCTCGCTTCTTTCTCTTTTCGGATTTCAATACCGATGAGCTGAATTCCTTTTCGCTGCCATCCTCCTCTTCGGGGATCGGCTTCTTCTTGGGCTTCGCGGCTTTCTTCGGCGTCGCGTCGTCGGCGTCTGCTTCCGGGGCGGGCACGGCGACGAGAGCCTTGCATTTGGGGCAGCGCACCTTTTTGCCCGCCAGATCGTCGCCGACTTTTAGCTTTTTGGCGCATTCCGCACATGTGACGATCATCTACAATACCCTCAACATCAATCGAGGAACGTAAGATGGGTATGGAATACAAAGTCGCCGTGTCACGAAACGCCGCGATCGTCTGGAGCGAACTCACTGCCTATTGCTCGGCGCTAGCCTTTCCGCTGCAATTGCGCATGATCGACGGCGAACTGGCGTTTCCCGATGAAACGCCTCCTCACGACTGGCGTGAACTGCGAGTCGGCACGCCTGGCGGCATGGTCACGCTCAAACGCGAAGCCGACGGCGTGAACGTGATTGTCTGGGGCAACGCTGACGACGCCATGCGCCAGGCGTGGAACGCTCTCACGCTGGCGCTGGCACGCATCACGGGCGCTAATATCCTTGTCGCCGGCGAGTCGAAATCGGCGGAGGTATTCGCAGCGTCGGCGCCTTTGCCGGCGTCGTTCTCGTGATGCAAAGATTCGCGATTTTACTTCTGGATATAGGAATCAAACACGCGGACCTTCTTCCAGTTTGCCTTATTCTCTTCGATGAATTGCACGTGCCTCTTGGCGGTCTGGTATTTATCGTGAGAGGCAAGGTCCTTGAATACGATGTGCAGCGCGACATCGAAATTGATGTCATTGACGTCGCGTTTCAAGTCGCCGCACAGTTCGCCGGCGCCGAAGAATACCTCGCCATCGTGTCCGGTCAGATACTTGTTGCAGGCGTCAACCAGTTTCTTCCTGGCCGCGGGTGAGTTGTCCTTGAGCGAAAAATAGACATCGTGCGAAAGCGTCGGCCCCGTTTTGGCTTGAGCTTGCGTGGCGCTACCCGTCTGCCAGACGATGACGCCAAGACCGAGAACGAGGCAGGCGAAACCGACATAAACCATGCGACGCATCATTGAATCTCCAAGAAAAAAACGAAGTCGGACACAAATGCCGATACGCTCGCTGTTATAGCCAGCCGCGACGCCGGTTCAACCGTCTGCCCAATACCATTCAAAAATGAGCTGACCATGGATCAGACCGATCTGCACGGATAAGTACCTTGCGAAAAACATCTTCCCGATTTGCATTTGCCGCTTGCGGCTTAGCGCTCAACAGGACACCGTGCTGAGCGCTAAGCCACAAGCGGCAGACTGGCATAGTCATGGTAGTGCGGCTACATTAAGCGTTGATTCCGTCGCGGCACACTGGAGAATGACATGGTCTTCTTTCCTTATAAACGGCTCGGCCTCGTCGCACTTTTGAGTCTTCCGTTGATAGTTTTGGCGTGGTCGTTAAGTTCGGGTGATGTCGCCCTCGCGCAGAAGAAGAAAAAGAAGGACGCCGCCAAGGCGACTACGCCGCCGGCGAATGCCGAGTTCACGAAGTTCGGCATCTACGCCAAGACCGCGCCGCGGCCTGTGCAAGCCGCGCCGATCGTAACGAACATGCCGCTGAAGCTCAACAAGGGAGACCGGATCGCGTTGATCGGTGCGACGCTCATGGAGCGGGCGCAAGATCATGGCGACTTCGAGGCGATGCTGCATCAGCAGTTTCCGAACCACCAACTCGTCATTCGCAATCTTGCCTGGTCGGCCGACACGATCGACTTGCAGCCTCGCCCGGCGAATTTCGCGGACTTGGAGCAGCATCTGCATCATGAAAAAATCGACGTGATCATCGCGGCCTACGGCTTCAACGAATCGTTCGAAGGCGAAGCCGGTCTGGCTGCGTTCAAGACGAAGCTCGCCGCCTTCGTGACCAGGCTCAGTTCCAAGAAATACAACGGACGGACAGCGCCGCGCGTCGTGCTGGTCTCGCCGATCGCGAATGCGAACGTCAAGGGAGTGGCAGCCGCCGATCTCAACAACGCACGCATCAAGCTCTATGCCGACGCCATGAAAGCCGTGTCCAAGGAGCAAAAGATCGGCTTCGTGGACCTGTTTGAAGAGACGCGCGATGCGATGACCAGACCCGGCGCCGACCTGACGCACAACGGCTGCCATCTCAATGCAAAGGGCTACGCCGTCTTCGCCGATCTGCTATTCCGCGGCTGTTTCGATGTTTCACCGCCGGAGGTAGATCCCGCGATTCGGGAGACGGTGCAGGATCTGAACCGCCAATTCTTTCGTCGCTATCGGCCGCTCAACACGTTCTACTACACGGGCGGCCGCAACACGACGTACGGCTATCTCGACTTTCTCCCCGCGATGCGAAACTTCGATTTGATGGTTCAAAATCGCGAGAAGCATATCTGGGATTTGGCCCAGGGTAAGAAAGTCGGCAAGAAAATCGACGACAGCAACGTGCCAGCGCTGCCCCGCGTTCCTGGAACCAAGGGTATCAATGAATGGCTATCCGCCAAGGACGAACAGAAGGCATTCAAGGTCGATCCGCGTTTCGACGTCAATCTGTTCGCCAGCGAGGAGCAGTTTCCCGACATCGCCAATCCGATTCAAATGCGGTTCGATGCTCGCGGCCGACTGTGGGTGAGTTGCTCGATCGCCTATCCGCATGTCTACCCTGGCCAGGAGCCGAACGACAAGATCGTGATCCTGGAAGACACCGATGGCGACGGCAAGGCGGACAAGTGCACGGTCTTCGCCGACAAGCTGCACATTCCGCTGTCGTTCGAGTTCGGCGACGGCGGCGTTTACGTCTCTGAACAGCCTCACCTGACATTCCTCAAGGACACCGATGGCGACGGCAAGGCCGACCTTCGCCGAATCGTGCTGACGGGGTTTGGAACGGAGGATTCGCACCACGCCCTGCACGATCTGACCTGGACGCCCGACGGCGACCTGATCTTTCGCGAATCGGTGTTCCATCATTCGCAAGTCGAAACGCCCTACGGCCCGGTTCGCCAGCAAAACAGCGGCTGGTTCCGCTATCAACCGGCCACGCATAAGCTCATCAGCTTCGGGTCGTATCCGAGCACGAATCCCTGGGGCGTGACGTTTGACGACTGGGGACAGCATGTCGCCAGCCATCCCGTCTACGCGGCGGCGTTTCATGCGCTCGATGCGCCGTACCCGCAGCAGCACCCGGCGCCGAAGGGCCTGCAAGCTTATTCCGGCGTGTGCGGGCACGAGTTCATCGATTTCCTGACCTTCCCGATCCAATTGATCGGCCATTTCATCAAGGTGCGCTACAAACCCACGACGCGCGTCGAAATCCACCGCTGGAAGGAAACGGCGATGGGCTACCAGGAAGAATACGTCGGCGATCTGCTCTTCTCGACGAACCTCAGCTTCATTCCAACCGATGTCCGCTTCGGCCCGCGCGGCGATCTTTACGTCTGCGACTGGTACAACCCCGTAAAGGGACACATGCAATATTCGTTGCGCGACGATCGCCGGGACCGCCATTCCGGGCGCATCTGGCGCATCACGGCCAAGGGCCACAAGCTGCAAGCGGCGCCGAAAATCGCGGGGGCGTCTGCCTCCGAATTGATCGAGATGCTGAAGCGTCCTGAGTATCGCATTCGCATGGCGGCCAAGATGGAATTGCGCGACAAGGCGCCGGCCGACGTCAAGAAATCGCTCGATGCCTGGGTCGCCGGCCTGAAGCGCGACGACAAGCGCTTTCGCCATCATCAAATCGAAGCGATCTGGACCTATCGCTGGATCCGCGCGACGAATACGCCGTTGCTGCGCGAGCTGCTGGCCTGCGAGGATCACCACGCCCGCGCTGCCGCCACGCAGCAACTCCGCTATTGGCATCCCCACATGCCCGATGCCACGAAACTTCTGCGCGCCTCGGCGAACGACGGCAACGGCATCGTACGCATGGAGGCGGCGATCGCGGCGAGCTATCTCGGCACGCGACCGGCCTTCGATGCCATGCTCGATGTATTCAAGCATCCGCGCGGCGGGCACCTGGACTACGCCATCCGCACCTCGCTCGGCTCGCGCACGCTAAAACCCTATTGGGAAAACGATTCAAGCGGAACGATCGCCAAGCTGCTCAAACAAACAGCAACGCGAAACGAGTTCGCCGAGCCGCTGCCAAACGCCTCCGAGGCACAATTCGACAGTCAAAAGAATCTGAAGGTCGTGAAGATTTCGTGCATCCCGGAGCGGATGTTGTTCACGGTGGAACAGTTTGCCGTGCTCAAGGGGCAACCGGTCAAGCTGGTCTTCGTCAATCCCGATGCGACGGATCACAATCTGGTGATCGTGAGGCCCGGTGCGCTGGCCGAGGTAGGCATGGCCGCCAACGAGATGGCCAAGGACCCGCGCAATGCGAACTCGGACTTTATCCCGCTGGAAAAGAAAAAACTCATTCTGCACGCCTCGGCGATGATCGGGCCGACGCGCTCATCATTGGTTCACGTGATGCGCTTCCATGCTCCCACGGAGCCAGGGATCTATCCGTTCGTCTGCACATTCCCTGGTCACTGGGTGGTCATGAAGGGCGACATGGTCGTGGCGAACGACCTCGCCGACGTGGAAAAAATGCTCGCCGCACGCAAGCCGACGTTCGTCAAGACGTGGACGATGGCCGACTTCCCGAACTTCAAGACGCAACGTGACGAGGCTGCGGTCATGCGCGGCATGCAGGCGTTCATGAAGGCGAACTGCCACCAGTGCCACGCCGTAGCGGGGCATGGGATCAACCTTGGTCCTGACCTCTCCGATGTCGCCAAACGCTTTCAGGGAGAAAAGCTATTGCGCCAGATCCTTGAGCCGTCCAGCGAGATCAGCGAGAAGTACCAGACCCAGACCTTCTTTCTCTCGGATGGCAGGTCGGTGACCGGAGTGCTTCAAAAAGTGGAGAAAGGCGAATACCACATCATCGCGAATCTGCTCACGCCGAATAGCGTGACGCGAATACGCACGGCGGATGTGGAAAGTAAGGTCGCATCAAAGATTTCAGCGATGCCGACAGGCCTCGTCAACGTTTTGCAAGCGAACGAAATCGCCGATCTCGTCTCGTTCCTGGAAGTCGGCTATCGATTGCCGGACCACTTGAAACACAAACACGGGAATTGATCGGCGAGCGGGGAGCGTAAGCCCCCTGATTCTACGAACCCGGTGAATGCACAGAATCAGGGGGCATACGTCCCCCGCTCGCCGAGCCGCCGTTACGCCTGAACGACTTCGCGCTGGAAGCGGTAGCCCACGCCGCGTACGGTCTCGATGCGTTCGCCGGTTTCGCCGAGTTTGCGGCGAAGGGATTTGATGTGCACGTCGATCGTTCGTTCGAGAACGATCGCGTCGCCGACGGCGGCATCCATGAGGTCGTGGCGCGTGAACGCCCGGCCTGGCTGCTTCATCAGCGTTTCGAGCAAGCGAAATTCCGTCGGCGTGAGCGTGACCGTGATCTCGTTCACCGTCACCTCGTGGGCACGCTTGTCGATGCGAATTCCCGCTGCCTCGATGACGTTTAGCGCGGGTTCGGGGCTTTCTTGCCGGCGCAACAGAACCTTGATCCGCTGCATCAACACTTTGACACTGAACGGCTTGGTGACGTAATCGTCCGCCCCAACGGCGAAGCCGACGACCTGATCGGTCTCCTCGCCCTTGGCGGTCAACATCAAAATGGAAATTCCAGCAGTTCGCGGCGCCGCGCGAAGCTCGCGGCAAATCTCAAGCCCACTCATCCCCGGCAGCATCAGATCGAGAATAACCAGGTCCGGCAGGTGCATTTGGGCCTTACGAAGTCCCTCGCGTCCTTCCTTGGCGACGACGATTTCGTAGCCTTCGCGCTGCAAATTATACGAGAGCACCTCCACGAGAGATGCTTCGTCTTCCACAATCAGGATCTTGCTTTTGGACATGGCGGGATCCTACTTCAAAGCCTCAGGATGATGCCGAATAATTCTGCCTTCGACGAGGTACACAACGTCTTCCGCTATGTTCGTCGCATGATCGGCGATACGCTCAAGCTGACGAACCGCGGAGAACAGATGTAACCCCGGATCCACGTTGTCGGGCGATTGTTTCATGAAATCGCTGATGTTGTCGATTATCTCGCAGTTGTAGCGATCCACTTCGTCATCGAGCCTGCAAACACGCTTGGCGAGAGCCACGTCGAGTTTGAGGAAGGCATCGAGACTATCGCGAACCATCGTGTTCGTCAGGTCGTTCATCTGGTGAAAGCTCGACGGAACCTGCACCTCCGGCCCTTGCGCCAGCGCCAGCGCTCGCTCGGCGATGTTGACGGCAAGATCGGCCATGCGCTCGAGGTCGCTGTTGATCTTGACGATGGTCGCCACGCGCCGCAGGTCGATCGCCACGGGCTGGTGGAGGGCGAGGATTTTCAGGCATTCTTCCTCGATGACGTTCTCTTCCATGTCGATGGGCGTATCCGAATCCATCAAGGTCCGCGCAAGCTGCGTGTCGCGATCGAACAGGGCACGGATCGATTTTTCGACGATCTGCTCCACGGCCGAGGCCAGGGCAAGAACACGCCGCTGCAAATTTTCCAGGTCGCGATTGAGATGAATGGACATAGTGTTAACCGAAGCGTCTCGTAAAGTAGAAGGATTTTTCCATTTTCTCCTGCCGAATGGACATTCTACGGGATCACCAAATCGCGCGAGCCGCCTGGTGCGAGTTCTGAAGAATAGAGTAGAAAGCGATTGTGTAGATTTGGTGAAGATAAAGTGCAGTTACCGAGGATTATCTTCACAATTCATCGCGTGGAATACGAACCGTGAAGGTGCTGCCCTGGCCGAGTTGGCTCTCGGCGTTGACGGTTCCATCGAGCGCTTGCACGAGATGTTTGACGATGCTAAGACCCAGGCCCGTGCCGCCCAACTCTCGGCTACGAGCCTTATCCACGCGGTAAAAGCGTTCGAAGATTCGCGGCAGATCCTTTTCGGGAATGCCGACGCCTGTGTCGGCGACCTGGATGATTGCGTGGTGATCTTTGGCATACCACCGAAGAGTGATGGTGCCCAGCGATGGCGTGTACTTGATCGCATTGTCCACGAGGTTGTCCAGGATACCGGCGAGAGCTTCTTCGTCCGCCGCGGCCACCGCAGGTTCGAGAGGCGGTTCGGCGATTAGCTTCAGGCCCTTTGCATTCGCCCGGTCAGAATGTCGACTAATGCACGCTTCCACGGCGCCTTGCAACTCGATCGGTTCCAGATCCAGTACCGCCTCGCTCGATTCGATCCGGCCGAGTGTCAGCAGGTCTTGCACGAGCCGATTGAGGCGTTCGCCGTTTTCGCGAATGCGTTCCAGAAATTGGACATTGTGCTCGGGATCCTGCAAGGCGCCGTCCAACAGGGTTTCGACCATCGCCTGAATCGCGGCCAGCGGCGTCTTGAGTTCATGGGAGACATTGGCGACGAAATCCTGCCTGACCGTTTCCAGCTTGCGGAGATGCGTGATGTCATGGAACACGAGCACCGCGCCGCTGTTTGGCGAGCCGGGAAGCCGGGCGCCTTGTAGGGATAGATAACGGCGATCGGCAAAAGGCCATTCCAGATCGCTGCGATGAGGTTCGTCGGAAGCGAGCGTATTTTCGATGGCTTCATTCAGCTGGCGATGCCTGAACACCTGCCAAACTTTCTGGCCAATGGCCATTTGGAGGGTGACGCCGAGGAGTTCACTCGCTGCCTCGTTTGCGAACAGGATGGTTTGCTCAGCATCCAGAACCAGCACGCCTTCGGCCATGCTGCGGAAAATCGCGCGAAGCTGCTCGCGGTCTTGTTTCATCTGTGCGATCTGGGCGGCGCAGGCCTCGCTCATGGCGTTGAACGAGGCGGCCAATACACCGACCTCGTCGGACGACGACAACAGCACTTTCTTCCCGTAGTCGCCGCGGGCGATGGAATTCGCCGCTTCGGAGAGTTCAACGAGCGGCGCGGAAATGCGCCGGGCAATCACGAGGCTCAAGGTCAAAGCGATGAGCAGCGTCAAGCCGGTGGCAGTCCACACGACCCGTTGCAGCCAGCGAACCTCCGCAATGACCGCATCGAGCGGTATGGCGATGCGAACATAACGCACCTCACCGAGATCGTTCCGCCTCGCGACGTACATCATCGATTCATGCACCGTGCCGCTGAATCGCGTCGACACGCCGACGCCGGCAACCTTGGCCTGCTGAACCTCAAGGCGATCCACGTGGTTTTCGAGTTTGTCCAACTCCTCCGCGGAATCGGCTACCACCTCGCCATCGGCACGAATCAGCGTGACGCGCGAATTCGTCTCGTCGGCGACCCGGGTCATCTGATTTTGAAGTTCCGCCCGGTCGAGATGGTTCACCAGGTCGCGCAGCAGAAGCGTCTTGACCTCCAACTCATGTTGGATCTCGTGCAATCGGCGGTTCTCCATGCGGCTGACCAGTAGCCAACCCAATGCCCCGAATGAAATCGTAAGCAGGATGCAATACGAGCCAAACAATCGCCAAAATATCTTCGATCGCCACATGAAGGTAGTTGTAGGAATTCTGCCGGAACCTCAATAATCAACCCGCAAATGTCACACTCCCGACCCAGCGAATCATAGCGGCGGACATGAGCATCCGCACTCCCACGCGCGAAGATCGCATGAAAATTGTCGCACGGGCGGAGAAAACGCGCGATGGTTCGCTTTCCATCTTCTTCCATCCGTGTGAATCGGTGTTGTCCGTGGTCGAATTAGGGTTAGTACGAATACGGGATGCGGACAATCCGCAAAATCAGCCCACTTTCCCTAGCTTCACAGGCGAAAGCGTGCTACAACATAATTTCCAGCTATCTTCACACCTTTGACAATCCACCGGGTGACCTTATGTACAAGTGTCTCGTTGCGGGCACGTTGCTCTTTTCGCTCCTGTCATGGGGCGGCTCTTCCCTCCACGCACAAAAAAAACCGCCGATGCCCACGGAACAGGGCAAAAGCGATCCAAAAACCGAGCCGAAAAAGACCGCCACGCCAACCAAGGCAGGCGAGTTGAAGAAATATGATGATGTCATTCCTAAAACGGCAAAGAGCCAGCCAGGCGTTTTTCTTGTGCATAAGGTCGACGAGAAGATCTACTTCGAGATTCCCCAGGACGCGCTCGACAAACTCATGCTCTGGCAGGCCGAGGTCGTCAAAGGACCCGCCGGCGTAACCTGGGGCGGGTTATCGCTCGGCCACCAGTATCTGCGTTTCGATCGTCGCGGCAACAAGATATTCCTCTGGAAAGTGTCCTTCGATAAACGCGCCGACGGCAAGGCGATTCAGCTGGCCGTGGACAGCGCGAACATGGACACGATCATCTACGCCTTCAACGTCGAGGCCGAGGGCAAGGATCGCAGCGCGGTCATCAATGCGACGCCGTTGTACCTGACCGATATTTCCGATCTCTCGATCAAGGGCGCTGTCGGCGCCGGCGGCGCGATCGACGCGAATCGGTCGTACATCGATGACATCAAGGCCTTCCCGAAAAACATCGAAGCACGCTCGCTGCTCACCTTCACGAGCGGCGGCGGCGGCGGTTTCCTGTTCAAGGCCAAAGGTCCTGCGACGAGTGGCAAAAGCCACACCGCGCTCGTTCACTACAGCCTCGTCATGTTGCCTGACCGCCCGATGATGGGACGCTTCTTCGATCCGCGCGTCGGCTACTTCACGCGCTCCTTTGAAAACTACTCTTCGCCGAAAACCTGGATGGAGCGCCAGCAGTACATCGCACGCTTCCGCCTGGAAAAGAAAGACCCTGCCGCCGCCGTCTCGGAGCCGGTCAAGCCGATCGTTTTCTACGTGAGCCGAGAGGTTCCGGAAAAATGGATCCCGTACATGCTCAAAGGCGTGGAGGACTGGAAGCCCGCGTTCGAGAAGGCCGGTTTCAAAAACGCGATCATCGCCAAGGTTGCGCCGGATCCACGCACCGATCCGACCTGGGATCCGGAAGACGCTCGGCACTCTGTCATTCGCTGGGTGGCCGACCCGTTCCAAAACGCCATGGGCCCACACGTGCATGACCCGCGTTCGGGCGAAATCATTTCGGCTCACATCATTTTCTGGCACGACATCGTCAAACTGACGCAATCGTGGTATTTCGTGCAATGCGCCGCCACCGATCCGCGCTGCAAAAAGCTGCCGCTGCCGGACGAAGTGACTGGCGAGCTGTTGCGCTACGTCTGCGCTCACGAAGTCGGCCACACGCTGGGCCTCAGGCACAACCATCGCGCGAGCAGCGCCTATTCGATCAAACAGCTACGCGATCCCAAATTCACCGCGAAGAACGGCACTGTCGCGTCGATCATGGCCTATGGCCGATTCAACTACGTCGCGCAGCCAGGCGACAATGTCAAACAGACGATCCCGGTCGTCGCGCCGTACGATTATTTCGCCATCGAATGGGGCTACAAAAATATCCCCGGAGCCAAATCCGCCGAGGAAGAACGGCCCACGCTCGACAAATGGGCCTCGCGCCAGATCAACGAACCGTTCCTCCGCTTCGGCGGCGAAGACGGCCCCGCCAGCGTCGATCCCACCGTCAAGACCGAGAATATCGGCGACGACTCCATCGAAGCCACCAAGCTCGGCTTGCTGAATCTCGACCGAGTCCTCGATCGCATGGTGGACGCCACCACCAATCTCGGCGAAGACTATTCCCTGCTCGACGACACCTACAAGGCCGTGCTAACTCATCGCCGCAACTGGTTCAACGCCGTCGCGCTCAACGTGGGCGGCGTGGTCGAGAGCCGCACGCTGGGCGGGCGAGGCAAGGAAGCGTTTTCGCGCGTCCCGAAGGAGAAGCAGAAGGAAGCCGTCAAGTTTCTCGTCGATAACGCGTTCACGACGCCGACGAAACTCCTGAATCCCGCCATCGTCAATCGCATCCGCTATTCGGGCGTGTTGGCGGATGTCACCGGCGCCCAGAGGAATCTGCTGCAAAGCCTGCTCTCGCAGACGCGGATTCGCCGGCTGATGGACGGTGAACTGCTGCAACCAGACGCGGCCTATTCGGTGACCGACCTGGTCAGCGAGGTGCAAACCGGCGTCTTCAGCGAACTCAACGCCGAGAAGCCGAAGATCGATGTCGTTCGCCGGGCTCTTCAGCGATCGTACATCGACATCTTGAAGGCGGAACTGACTCCGCCGGCGCCTCCGCCGCCCGGCACATTCGTCTTTGGCGGCGGCGACGAGTCGGATTTCCGCGCCGTGGCCCGAGTGTCATTGCGGGCGCTAAAACGCCAGATCACGGCTGCGATCAGCAAAGCGCAAGATCCGATCACCATCGCCCATCTGTACGACTGCGATCGCGAAATCGAAGCGGTCTTGTCGCCGAAGAAGTGATCTGGGATAGAAGAGAAAACGCCGCTCCACCTATTTTGGATTTGGTTCAGCAAAACCGATACAAAAGAGGTGGAGCGTTCTTTTTTCCAAACGAGAAACCGTCATGAAGAAAATCCTCTGCGGCTTGATCCTCACCCTCGTGGCCATTGTGCTGGCATCGCCGTTCGTCGAGGCACGCATCGCGCCGCTGCGCGTCGTGTTTATCTCCGGCTCGGCGGAATACGAATCGGACAAGACGCTGCCGATCCTGAAGAAATATCTCGAATCGAAGTATCCATCGCTCGTCACGCTAATCAACGCCAAAGGCGACGATCTTCCCGGTCTCGAAAGTCTCGAAAAATGTGAAACCGCGGTGCTCTTCACGCGGCGATTGAAGCTCAAAGGCGACCAACTCGAACGCATCAAGAAATATTGTACCTCCGGCAAACCGCTCGTCGGCATCCGCACGGCGAGCCACGGCGTGCAGACATTTCTCGAAATCGATCACGAGGTCTTCGGCGGCAACTACAAGGGCCACTTCAAAGACGGTCCGCTGTGCGAAGTCCACCTCGTCGATTCCACCAAAGAAAACGCCGCCTTGCTCAATGGCGTCAAATCGTTCCAGTCGCACGGCAGCCTCTACAAAAACACGGGCCTTGCCAAGGACGTGAACATCCTCCTTTACGGCAGCGCCGATGGCAAGAAGGAACCGATCGCCTGGACGCGCATGGTCAAGGGCGGCCGCGTTTTTTACACCTCGCTCGGGCACCAGAAGGACTTCGCCGACGAGAATTTCCTGCGGCTCATGACCAACGCCATCCTGTGGTCCGCGCAACGCACGCCGCGCACGAAGTAAGACTCGCGAGAAGTTGTTTGGGAAATTGAGAATAGAAAATTCCAATATTGAATTTCCGCGTGCTTGGCGATCAGAAGATCCCACGCGAGCGCCTGACCGCCGCGCATTAAAAATTTGAGCAATTGGCTTCCTGCGATCGTGCCTATTGTGGGCGATCGAATTGGGATTTGAGCACCGAAGGTGCGCAAACAATACAGCCCAGGGCAAAGCGAAGCGGCGAAGCGACGCCCTGGGTTAGATTGCGTCCCACCTGAAAGCTCTGTAAGAGCGAAACAACAGTCTTACGTGCCGAGCTAACTACCCACGGCATAGGTGTTTTTCCCTTTCAGGGAAAAGACGTATGCTTGTCCGTGCCACCCAGGGCGGCGCTGCGCTCTGCCCTGGGCAATTTTGTTTGCGCACCTTCGGTGCTCTGCGGATAGCATACAGGCGCTGGAAGTTACGCATTTAATTCAGCGTGGCTCCCAAACGGAATAGGGAGGTTTCTTGCCGCCCTTTCCCAAGCTAAGACGGGACTCGATCATGCCGCTCGACCTCTCTCTCAACTACCTCCCGCAATTACCCAAACGTCTGGACTGGCGCATCGGTTGCGTCGGCTCGGGCTTCATCATGCGTGACTGCCATCTTGTCGCCTACCGACAGGCCGGGTTCAATCCCGTCGCGATCACCTCGCGCGATCCAGGTCATGCCGAGGCGGTCGCGAAGCAGCATGCGATCCCATGCGTGCATCGCACGCTGGACGAGCTACTCGACGATCGCACGATCGAAGTGCTCGATGTCGCCGTCCCGCCCGATGTCCAACCGGATATGCTGCGCCGGGCGATCGAGCGAGGCGGGCATCTTCGCGGGATCCTCGCCCAGAAGCCGCTGGCGATGTCGGTCGCCGACGCACGCGATGTCGTCGAGCGTGCGGCGAAGGCAGGCATCGCCCTGGCCGTCAATCAAAACATGCGCTACGATCAATCGGTCCGTGCCATGAAGGATCTGCTCAATCTCGGCACGATTGGCACGCCCGTGCTCGGCACGATCGAGATGCGAGCGATCCCCCACTGGATGCCGTGGAGCGAGTCGCTGCAATCGCTGGCGACCTTCGTCATGAGCATCCACCATCTCGACACGTTTCGCTACTGGTTCGGCACGCCCGATCGCGTTCTCGCCAGCACCCGGCCCGATCCGCGCACGCGTTTCCCGCATACCGATGGCATCAATCTCTACATCCTCGAATACGACAACGGCATCCGCGCCATGAGCTGCGACGACGTCTGGACAGGCCCCGCACGCGAAGGTTCGGAAAGCGATATCTACATCCGCTGGCGCGTCGAAGGCACGGACGGCCTCGCCCGCAGCACAATCGGCTGGCCGAGCTATCCCGCACGCACCCCCAGCACGCTCGATTACACGACCAGGCAACAACCCGGTTACTGGCTCTCGCCGCGCTGGAAGGAAGTCTGGTTCCCCGACGCCTTCGTCGGCACCATGGCCCAGCTACTCTGCGCAATCGAAGACGGCACCGAACCCGAAATTAGCGGCCGCGACAATCTCGAAACCATCGCGCTCTGTGAAGCGGTATTCGCCGCAGCGAAGGAGCATCGCGTGACGACGGTTCGCGAGTTCATGCGGTAGGCGTGTGCGACCAGATTCATTGCGAGGTCAAGACGAACCGCTGCTGATTGGCAGGCATTTCTTGACAGCGGCATGCGCTACAAGCGAACCGACCGTCCGCTCGGTTCGGGCCGATTCATCGGGGAGTAATCGCGACGCCTCGGCCCCGCCCTCCACGTTCGCAATTCGGGGCCGAAGAAAAAAGTATCGGGTCCGCCGAACGTGTTTTTTCATCTATCGTAACGCGCCGTTGGCGAGCCGTGCAAAGTCGGTATGGGTGCTTTTGTCGTTTTTTTTCCAATATGACTGCATGCCGTTCCCTGTACCCCTCCCCCGGATTGTTGGCCAACACCCCCTGAAAATGCGAAAAAAGGCCGAAAAAGTGCGAAAGCGCTTGGCCATTTGCTGTTGGCCAAGCGCCCCCTGGTCAGGTTAGTGATTGTCGGATCGGCGCCGGGAAGGCGGAATCATCGCTCGAACGGCGGCGAGGTGGGCACGTCGAAGATCGGCGGCAGGTTTACGTCAGGGCGGCGATTCAGGCTCGACGGCACGGTCAACGACGCAGGCACGACTCCGGACTTGCTCTCGGGTTCGATGAGGATGAAGCCAGCGCCGCCCGTCTTGGTTTCGCTCGGCGCTACGACAGGCGCGGCAGTTTGGCCTTCCAGTTTCAACATCGGCTGCGCGGGATTGGCCGACTTCGTCGCTCCCGGGCCCCAGTTGATGTCCAGTTCCTTCGGCGCGGTTGAGGTGTTTTGATCGACTTTCAGGAGCTTCGGTTCAGCCCCTTGCTTCTCCTGCCACGGCTCTGACGTAGTCGGCGGCGTTTCTGCTTTGAACGGGCTTTCGCGCGGCAGCAATACCTCGCTCGACTTCACCGCGCACAGCCGGCCGGGCTGAGATAGCGAATCGGGCCGTTCGCGTGCCACGATCGATCGGCTGCGTTCCTTTTCATACTCGACGGCACGGACCTGAGCACACTGAGGCAGCGGCCCTTCGCTGATGTGGACGTTGTTGTACTTCAGAATCGTGCCCTTCGCCCACTCCAGCCGGGCGAGTGAATTGTTGTACTCGGCAATGGCGGTGTATTCTTTCACGAGCGCGGCGGCGTAGCGTCTTTGGGCATCGAGGATGCGTTGATCGCCAGGAGAAAGCTTGCCGCCCTTGGATTGCTGCAGGCTCTTGCGGACGCTTTCGAGGTAGGCCATGCGTTCCGCGCGATGGGCTTCGATGCGGTGATACTGATGATCCAGTTCTTGAATTTGCGACGACAGGAAGCGCGTGGCACGTTCCTCTTGGTCCTTGAGGAAGTAAAACGCCTGCGTCAATTGCAGCCGAGCGGCACGAACGGCGGCGTGCTCGAAGCGCTGGCCGAGCGGCACGTTGAGGTTGACGCCCATCGTCCAGTCGGCGTAATGGCCGCCGACAAGTGATTGAATGGCGTTCGAGGTTCGCGGCGTGCCGGTTCCGTCAGTGAAATTGCCGTTGCCGGTCAGCGCCGTGCCGAAGCCCACCGGCTCAAAGCGAGCGAAGCCACGCAAATCCGGGCGCAGGTTGTTGCGTTGAATGGATAGCAGGTACTGGTGATACTTCAGGTTCTCACGCGCCAGGACAAGCTCAGGGCGGAGATTCAGCGCGTCCTGCAAGCAGTTCTGCCAGTTGGGCTTCAACTCGGCGAAGCTCGGCGGCGTGATCGGCACGATCTTCGTGCCATCTTCGACGGGCAGGCCGAGGATGCCGCGTAGCTGGCGCTCGGCGTCGAGCACTTCGTTGAGCGCTCGCAAGCGCTCGGCACGGAACTCTTCGAACTGGCCGAGAACCTGGAAATACTGCGGCGGCGGCATTTTGTCCGAACCGGCCTTGTAAAGGTTGTAGCTTTCCTGCCAGGTCTTGTGCATGACGCGCAGGTTTTCTTCGAAGCTGTAGAGCTGGCCGAACTTGTTGTAAAGGTTCCAGTACGCGACCTCGGTGTTGAGAATCAGAATGTTCACGTTGCGTTCGAATTCAGCGCGGTTCTGATCGAAGCGCAGTCGCGAGATCAAGATGCCTTCCGTCTGACGATCGACGAAGCTGCTTAACGTGTTCTGGTGATTGTTATAGCCGTTGAGCAACGCGGAGCTGGCGTTGCTATTCACGGAAAAGCCCGTGATATTTGGCAAACGCGACAGGAGCTGATTGACATCGACGCCCCAGTCTTTCCACAACGGCTGCTCGACACCGACGCTCAATCGCAGCGTGTAGTTCGGATTGATGACACCCAAGGTGCCGGTCGGCGGATTGTTCAGGTTGGTGTAGCTCGAGATGAACGAGATATTGCTGATCGCACCAGTCGCAAATGGTTTGATGATCGACGAGGTCAAGACAGCCGAGTTGCCGTTGTTGAAGGACGACAGACCTTGCTGAAGGTTGTCGGTGCTGCTCCAGCTCATCGAGGTCACGTACTGGGCGTCGAAGCGTGCCAGTGATGCTTCCATGGCGGTATTGGCGATGGCGGGATTCATGGCGAGTACGCGGATTCGTTCCGTCTGCGAGTTCATCGAGCCGGGACCGCTGAACGCGCCAAGGTTGTCGTCGGCCTGTCCGCGGCCAGCGCCGGCGCGGCTGCTGACGTGTCCATTTTCCAGCGCGAGGGCGAATGCGCCTTGCAGCGTCAAGTAGCGCGGCGGACGGTCGGGATCCGTTACGGTGGCGATGTTGGGAGTGATTCCGGTCACCGGATGGTGAATGCCGCAGGTCTCGTTTTCCAGTTTGCCCGGCAGCTTATTCACGTGGGCTTGTTCGTAGACTTCCTTGGCGAGAAAGGTTTGTTGACAGCCGGCCACGAGCGCAAGCAAGACGGCCGCCGCCAGGCCGGAGGCCAAGTTTCGTTTCGTGCGGGTAACGTACCATTGCGACATTCCCCACCCCATCATCAAGTTCAGCGAACGCGACTTCAATACGGAAAGCAGCGTACGCACAGTGTAATCCGTGCGGGATCAGTCCTTTTATCGACCAAATTCGATTGCGAAATTAGGGAATCTTTGCCGGTTATTCCGAAGATGCGGGCGGAATATGCGCTTTTTGTCAAGAAATGGAATCTGGGGGATTAAGGAAGTTCGCAATTTTGTATTCACCGCTTGTGGCTTTGCGCTCGGTCGGAACAACGTTGAGCGCTAAGCCGCAAGCGGAAGAATCGGGTCAATTCTGGGCGGTTTTGGATGCTTTGTTCATCTCGGCGAGCATCGCGGCCAATTCGGCTTCGACGGTTTGCCAGCGATAGTGAGACACCGTGCTCATCTCGTATCGTCCGCGGATGTGCCCAGCGATGTTGCGAGCGGTGCGTTCTTGTGGTGTCTTGCCTTCATCGGAGAGCTTGAGATTGACGAGGTATTTCGGCCAGAGCGCTTTGGATGACAAATCGGCACGAAAAATCGCTTCGCGGAGGGAAATTTGGCCGTTGGCGAGTTCGTCGAGGATGCCGTTGAATTGGGCTTTGAATGCGTAATAGTCGCGCACATCTTGAGAGACATCTTGTGCCCAATAGGCCCGGGGATCCGGCAGCAGTGTGGAAATATCCATCGTCTTCAGAGCAATAATCCCTGCAGTCGCGACCATTGCGACCAGGGTGGCAATTCGATTCATGGCAGCTTCTCCATAATCAATTCGAGACCAAAACCAGCATTCAGCAAGTGAATGCATCTACGGACACAGCAACGATTTCGCAAGGGAATCGTTAGGCAAACGGCAGGCTTTCTCATTCATTCTGGCGGGTTGTCAATTCCTATTTTTTTCGCGTCTTTTGCCACATCATTCTAACCGACCATGGTGAGCAAACGATGAACCCAAAGATGAAAAATAAAGGAAAGAAAACAAGGAGAGGATGTATCGGTAGGCATTCAGCGGTAGACTAACATTGTTTCATAAACTTACGGAACAGTTATTGCACGTTTCATGCCAACGGTGGAATGCTGGCTCTCGCCGAGGTGGGTATTCGATGAACGCTCGCAGGTTGTTGATTGCCGTGTTGACCTTCGCTTTTCCGGTCGCGTTGTTCCGCTTCACGGATCCTTCACAGCGAACCGCAGCACAGCCCGCGCCTGGCCCAGTGGCCGTCAAATCGGATTTGAAGAAAGACTTGCAGCCGTTTCTTGCCAAGTATTGCTTTGAGTGTCATGGCAATGGCAAAAAGCGCGGCGGGGTTTCGCTCGAGAAATTCCAGACTGAAGAATTGCTGCACAAGCATCGCAAACAATGGGAAGCCGTCGTGGAGATGCTGCGTTCGCGTGAGATGCCGCCCAAGGGCAAGCTCACGCCGCCGCCTGCCGAGGCGGAAGCCGCCATCAAACGGATTGAATCGGTACTGGCCAACGTCGATTGCACGGGACCGCGCAACGTGGGCCGCGTGACGATCCGCCGGCTCAATCGCGCCGAGTACAACAACACGATCCGCGATCTCGTCGGCATCGACTTCAAGCCCGCGGCCGATTTTCCGCCGGATGACACGGGCTACGGGTTCGACAACATCGGCGACGTACTTTCGCTTTCGCCGCTTCTTCTCGAAAAGTACCTGAACGCAGCCGAAGCGATCGTCGAACGCGCCATCATCGTTGCCGACCCCGTCAAGCCGACCAAGAACAAGCTGGGCGGATTGCGGGCTTCGTTCGGTGCTGGCGAACAACGTAAGGGCGTCGGCATCGCTGTCTATAAAAAAGGCGAAGCTGTGGGAACGACGACCATCGAGGCGGGCGACTACACTGTGCGTGTCGAGGCCTACGGTATTCAGGTCGGCGCGGATCCAGTAAAGGTGAATCTTCGCGTCGCCGAGAATTCGCTTGGCGAATTTGTCGTCAAGGGCAACAAGGCGTTCGGAATCAAACCGATCGAGGCGAAGGTACGTCTCAACGCTGGCCAATCGCGTGTCGCCGTTGCTTTTCTCAATCCGTTCACCGATGCGAACAAAACTCGCCGCGAGTTGATCGTCAAGAGCATCGAGCTTGACGGCCCGTACAACGCGCCGCCTCCCAAACGCCCGATGACGCACGAACGCCTCATGGCGCACAAGCCAGGATTGAAGCCGCGCGAGGCGGCACGCGAGATTCTCGAGCGATTCGCCACGCGCGCCTTTCGGCGTCCCGTGAAGACCGAGGAAGTTGAACGTTTCGTCAAACTCTATGACCGCGCCGAAAAAGCCGGCGAGCGCTTCGAGTCGGCCATGCGTCTCGCGCTCTCGGGCGTCCTGGTGTCGCCGCACTTTCTGTTTCGCATCGAGCTTGATCCGGAAGGCACGAAACCGGGTACGACGTACGCAATCAACGACTTCGAGTTGGCGAGCCGATTGTCGTACTTCCTCTGGAGTTCCATGCCCGACGACGAGCTATTCAACCTCGCCGCCAAGGGCCAGCTGAGGGAAAACCTCGATACACAGACCCGGAGAATGTTGAAAGACCCGAAGTCGTCCGCATTTGTGCAAAACTTCGCTGGGCAATGGCTGACCATCCGCGGATTGGCAGGGGCGACGCCGGACCCCAAGCAATTCCCGCAATT
Source organism: uncultured Singulisphaera sp. (assembly GCA_964484265.1). GTDB lineage: Bacteria > Planctomycetota > Planctomycetia > Gemmatales > Gemmataceae > SIAQ01. The sequence continues at coordinate 4,913 of CAZAFH010000070.1, read as the reverse complement.
CGACGTCGCATTGCGGTCGGCCATGTACCGCGAGACGGAGATGTTTTTCGAGGCTATCCTACGCGAGGAGCGCAGCATCCTCGATTTCATCGAAGCCGATTTTAGCTTCCTGAACGAACGGCTCGCGAAACATTATGGCATCAGCGGTGTTAAAGGGAATGAATTCCAGCGAGTGAAACTGCCCCCCGAACGCGGCGGAATATTGACGCAAGGCAGCATTCTGACTCTAACGTCCAACCCGACGCGAACCTCGCCAGTGAAGCGAGGCAAGTGGGTCATGGAGCAGATTCTCGGCACCCCGCCCCCGCCGCCTCCGCCGGACGTGCCGGAGTTAGTTGAGAATCCGAAGGAATTGAAAGGTTCGCTGAGGCAACGGCTGGAACAGCATCGAGCGAATGCTTCATGTGCGGTTTGCCATAACAAGATGGATCCGCTTGGCATCGCGTTCGAGAACTTCGACGCCATCGGCGCCTGGCGTGAAAAGGACTCTGGTTTCGCCATCGACCCATCTGGAGTGCTACCCGATGGTAAAAAGTTTGCCGGCCCGAAAGAATTAAAAATGATTCTGCGCGAGAAAAAGGACTTGTTCGCCCGCTGTCTTTCCGACAAATTACTTACATACGCCCTGGGACGTGGCGTGGAATATTACGATCGATGTGCAATCGATAAAATCGTGCAATCACTGGAAAAGAACGACTACAAGTTTTCAACTTTAATCATGGAAACCGTTCGCAGCGAGCCTTTCTTGATGCGGACGGCCGTGGGGAGAAAAGAATGACGCTGGCGCCAATTTCTCGACGCACCGTACTGCGAGGCCTGGGCACGACGGTCGCCCTACCCTTCCTCGAAGCGATGCTGCCTCGCTCGCTGGCCAACGCGGGCGGCGCTGCGTCGCAAGCCGCGATGCCGCGCCGCATGGCCGTGATCTACGTGCCAAACGGCGTGCACATGCAGGACTGGACGCCAACCGCCGAAGGCTCGAACTTCGATCTGCCATGGATCATGGAACCGCTCCAGCCGTTCCGCCAGGACATGACCGTCCTCAGCGGCCTGACTGCCGACAAGGCTCGGCCGAACGGCGACGGTCCCGGCGATCATGCGCGGGCGGCCGGCGCTTTCCTCACCGGTTGCCAGGCGCGCAAAACCGGCGGTGCGAATATTCAGGCCGGCATCTCTGCCGATCAAGTGGCGGCGGCACGCATCGGCGAGCAAACCCGTCTGCCTTCGCTCGAAATCGGCATCGAACGTTTCCGCGGCGCCGGCGCGTGCGACAGCGGCTACGCCTGTGCCTATAGCACGACCATCGCCTGGCGCACGCCGCGAACTCCCCTGCCGGTCGAAACCGAACCGCGACAAGTCTTCGATCGCCTATTCTCCGCCCGGCCCAACGACCCAGCACGTGTTCGCCGGAATGCGCTGAGGTCGAGCGTGCTCGACACGGTCATGGAAGATGCACGGGCGCTGCAGAACCGCGTCGGCGGGGCCGACCGTCATCGCCTCGACGAGTACCTCACCGGCATCCGCGAACTCGAACAGCGCATCGCCCGCTCGGAATCGCTGCCGCCCGTGGTCCTGCCGGATGGCGTGCGAGCGCCGCAAGGCCCGACGAACGGCATTACGCAGCACTTCCGCCTGATGAGCGACCTGCTCGCGCTGGCTTTTCAGACCGACGTGACCCGCGTTTCCACGTTCATGTTCGCGAAAGAAGGCAGCAATCTCTCGTACAACGTCGTCGGCGTTTCCGAAGGCCACCACCAACTGTCGCATCATCAAAACAATCCGGTCAACCATCGCAAAATTCGCACGATCAACCGCTACCACATCACCCAACTCGCGTACTTGCTCGAAAAACTGCGATCCATCCGCGAAGGCAACGGCAACCTGCTCGATAACTGCATGATCGCCTACGGCAGCGCGATTGGCGACGGCAATCGGCACAACCATGACAATCTGCCCGTGCTGCTCCTCGGCAAGGGCGGCGGCAGCATTCGTGCCGGACGCCACCTCCGTTTCCGCCGCGAAACGCCTCTCAATAACCTTTGGCTCTCCATGCTCGACCGCGTCGGCGCACCAACCCGCCAACTCGGCGACAGCACGGGTTTGCTCGAAGGGCTGTCTTAATGCGCGCTAGTGCCCGCTAAAAATGGCGGGACCGCCTCTGATCCGAGGTTCCGATGGCTCGTGTAATCAAACCTCCGACGCCATTGGAACTCGCGGAATCCGAGCGGAGCGTGTTCCTCGCCGGCTCGATCGAGATGGGACACGCCGAGGATTGGCAGGCACGTGTGGAACGAGCGCTCGCCGATCTTGATGTGACCATTCTCAACCCACGCCGTGACGAATGGGACGCGACCTGGGAACAATCGATTCACAACGCCGACTTTCGACAACAAGTGGAATGGGAACTGCAAGGCCTGGAATTGGCAACCGTAGTCGCCATGTACTTCGCACCGGCGACCAACGCGCCGATAACCCTGCTGGAGCTTGGCCTGGTTGCCGATAGTCAGAGAGCCGTCGTTTGCTGTCCGCCAGGTTTTTGGCGGCAGGGCAACATCGAGGTTCTTTGCAATCGATTCCACCTCCCACTGCACGAAGATCTCGGCCAATGGATCGCCGAACTCAGGCAGCGGATTCTGTCAGGCTGAGCCTCGCATTAAGAACTTGTCTGCGAGCGATCTATCCATAACACATCTGTATACTGTGAGCCCTCCGGTGGAACTTTTCCAATTCATGACTTGAGCCAATGGCTGCGATTCTACCTTCTCCTGGCGACGACACGATTCAAGCAGCCTTACGTCATCTACGAGACGGCGATTGTGTCGCTTTGCCGAGCGAATCGACCTACGAACTCGTCGGCTCGGCTTCATCGCATCGTGCCATGGAGACGCTGGCGCGGTTTGCGGCCCCGACTGCGCTGCCGGCGGTTGTTCTTGGCGAGGATGCCATTATCGCCGATTGGGTGCCAGGGTTGCGAGGTGAAGGACTTCGCGTGTTTCGCAAACTCGGGCCCGGACCGATGACTCTGCACGCGGAAACAGCGACGCCGCCGCCAGGCCTGTCGGCTGCGGCTCAGAGTACGGTCTTGCGCGACGGCCGATTGGCAGTCCGGATACCGGCCCACCCGATTTTTGCTGAGTTGCACGCCTTCGGAGAACCGCTAATCGCCGTCCCGATCGAGAACGCAGTCGATGCAGCCACGACCGCTCGCATCGTCGGGGAGGCTGCGGCAGCCATCGTCGATGGCGGTGAAACGAAATTCGGACGCACGCCCAGCATTGTCCAAACAAATGGGCGTCGGTGCCAACTCACGCATGTGGGCGGATTGCTGGGAGAGGAACTCGCCGAGTTCGCACGCTGCCGGATTCTCTTTGTCTGCACCGGAAACACTTGCCGTAGCCCGCTGGCCAAGGGCATCTGCGAACGCATGTTGGCCGATCGGCTGGGGTGTGAGCCTGCCGAACTCGCTCGGCATGGATTCAGCATCTACTCTGCGGGTCTGGCAGCGTACAATGGCTCCCCGGCGAGTTCCGAGGCCGTGGTCGTGGCGAATGAGTTCCGCGCCGATCTGTCGATGCATCTCAGCGCGATGGTGACGGCGGAACTACTCCTCTGGGCCGACTTCATCTTCGCGATGACCGCTGGCCATCTATATTCCCTGCAAGGCATCCCGCTTGACACGATGCCGCGGCCACGCATGCTTTCGCCTCGCCACGAGGATATTACCGACCCGATCGGCGGGTCGATGTTGGAGTATCGCACATGCGCCAGGCAAATTGCCGATTGCCTGGCTGAGCACCTGGAAGAATTAATCGAAGCGTAGGATTCGTTGGCGGTTGCCCTTCTCCGCTCAGGAGTACCCATGAACATAGTCATAGGCAGCGATCATCGCGGCGTCGAAATCAAACGGCGGCTTGTCGCCGCCATTCAAGCGATGAGCCATCACGTCGAGGATATCGGCGCCGATGGCGCCGAGAGCGTCGATTATCCGGACTTCGCTTACGAAGTCGCCAAACGTGTCGGAAAAAAAAAGGCCGATCGCGGCATATTGATCTGTGGCACGGGCATCGGCATGTGCATCGCCGCAAACAAGGTGCGCGGAGTTCGCGCGGCGCCATGCCAGGACACGCTCACCGCCGAACTGAGCCGTAGGCATAACGACGCCAACGTCCTTTGTCTGTCCGCCGATTTGCTCGGCGAGGAACAGATGGCCCAAATGATCCGCATCTGGCTCGACACACCCTTCGAAGGCGGCCGTCACGCGCGGCGAGTGGAGAAGATCGCGCAAATTGAAGCGGAACAAAACGGCGGATAGGTCGTTTAACCGCGACGCGCCAGTTTTGAAGTTGCGCATTTTTTTTTCGTTATTGAATTGCAACGATAAATAGTGAATAGTGAATGAAAAAGCGAAATACCATAACAATCGCAACTGCGACAACGAACTACTCATTACCGTTTACTATTTACTATTTACCGTTCACTATTTATCGTTGCATTTTTGCCCGCCGTTTCGAACAATGCAACGCTATACCCGAATAATGCGCAACTTCAAAACGCGACAGCGGAGCGCGAACCATATCCCGCGCTCCGCTAGCGCGTCGCGGCTAAACGCGAATTACCTCCCCATCGCCTTCTTCAGCGTCACGCCGAGATCGGCGGGGCTTTCAGCCACCAGGATGTTCGCCGCTTTGAGAGCCGCGATCTTGTCGCTTGCTGCACCGCTGCCGCCGGAGATGATCGCCCCGGCGTGGCCCATGCGCTTGCCTGGCGGGGCCGTCTGCCCGGCGATGAACGCCGCGACCGGCTTTTTCACGTGTTCCTTGATATACGCCGCCGCTTTTTCCTCGGCATCGCCGCCGATCTCGCCCGCCATCAGAATCGCTTCGGTCTGCGGGTCGGCCTGGAACATCTTGAGC
>CAZAFH010000069.1:0-41198 GCA_964484265.1 uncultured Singulisphaera sp. | reverse complement strand
CGTGGTTGTCGCTGACTGTGACGCCGCCGATGTCCCTGATCGCATCCTGGTGCGATTTGAGGGGGAGGAGTACCCCGCGACCACCCGGAAGTCCTGGCGGTTGACGGTCAACCCGGTTTGGAGGGGCGATGCAAGCCGCGAGCGAAAAGCCCGCGGGCACCGACGGAAAGCCCCCAAACCGCCCGCTGGCGGTTGATGGACGCAACAAGGGGCATCGATGTGGTCGCCGATGCCCCCGGCGTGATCCTAGCGGGCGGGGGGTAATCACGGGGAGATGAGCACCAATGAAGCGGAGCAGCAGAGTGCGGTTGACCGCGAGACCGGGCGAAAGCCGGCGTCGGCGTCGTCCAAAAGAGTTCGACGACTTTCGCCGTTTTTTGACCCGCGTTTTTAAAGGATCGAAGAGTTCAGGTCTTCGACATGCACCCAGACGCACGCCTTTGCTCTCGGCTTTGCACAGAGCGCGAAGCCCGTCCGCAGCTTCACTCAGGCCGTTGGTTGGGCGTCCAAAGGCCTGCGCGACCTTTTTCGCCGCGGACCGCGTGGATACGTGCCTCGAACGCGGGGTCGGCAAGCCGACGTGATACCGTGCGCGCCGAGACGGCAGCGGTCTCCACAGCTACCGCCAACGTGCGGCCAGCGGTAAGCGCAATCGCTGTCACCATGATTTCGTCGGCGTTCGCTCGGCTTCGACTTCCACTGGAATAAGACGACATTCGCGGTCATCGCCTATTCAGTGCAAGGCGCTCCATCCACCGACTCCGGCCCGTCTCCTGCGGGCGGTCGCGATCCCGGCTTGCGTGCTCCGGTAAAAACGCGACGAGTCAATCGGGGAAAGGGTGTCGGAGTCTTTTGGATCGACGGCACCGGCGACACCCGGTCCGACACCATGCCCGCCGCCCGGTCCGCCGCCCGATCGACCGTCCAATCGACCGGCCGTCCGACCGTCCAACCCGTCATCCGATTTGCTCGTAATCTTATTATTAAGTCCGAGCAAATCGGATGACGGTTTTTTCGATGATCGTTCGCCCTTCGCGACCGTACTCGCAGCGTCCGTCCGCGACTCGTTTTTGGCGGTGAAAACGACCGGTTTGTCCGTGATTACGACCGGTTCGGCTCCCCCAAACAGCGTCGGTTGATCGCCTCTCTGCGGTTTTGCTCGCTTTAATTTCGCCATGTGCGTACCTTTCACGATCCCGGTTTTCGCGGTTTTTTTGTTTAAGTTCATCCGGTTCGGCTCATCGACCTGCGTGTCTACTTCGGACTGGCTTGCCTACCAATCCAACCAGACTCCGCTGGGCACTGGAGGCCCAGCCCCAGCGCTAGCCCTGGCGAATTCGTCGTCGAACTCGTCCGTGCTGTTTTGCGCGTGTGCGTGGGCGTCCGACCCGTCCTCTCGACCCCAGTTCCACCCGCCGTCCTGCAACACTTCGCCCACTGAGATGTCGTCGAATATCCGTTGGTATCCGCCGGCGGCCTCGCACTGGGCGTCGGTCCACTGCCACGAGGACCAGCCCCAGAATCGACCAGCGTGCTTGATGTGCTTGAAGTCAATCTTGCGGAGTTCGAGGATTTCCAAGACGGCCTGCTGGGAGTGCTCGATTTTGCTGATGCGGCGCCATCCCTTCCAGATCGGATTGCGCGGCTCCTCTAGTAGTTTCCAGTCTCGGCTGGAAGTGAGTTGTTTCTCGTGGATGGCGTGCGCGGCGGAGATGACCGTGCATAGTCGGTTCGCCGCGTCGCTCGCAGCGAGTTGCGTCAGTCCGCTGATGGCTTCGCTGCCTGGCGCTTCCGTTGACACTACCATCAGTTGCCCTGGCATGATTTCCAGGCGGAAGTAATCGGCATGCTTGCTCCGCAGGTTGCGCGACACGGTGTCCCACGAGGCAGCGTCGCACCGGAACATCCACACGTTCGGGTTGCTGCGCTCGCCGTAGGTTGTGAGGTGATGCTGAATGGTTGTTTGCCAGTGCTCGCGTTTCTTTTTTTCGCAGTATTTGCAGCTGATCCGTTTGCAGTCGAACCAGAATGATGCGTTACTGTGGTTGATGTCGTGCCGCATGTTGACGCCGCGAGGATTCGGGCAATGCTTGCATTCGTTGGAGCAGGGGGACGGATCGGGCGGGGGTGGGTAATCGAGAGCGGTGAAGCCGAGGTTCGGGAAGTTGGTCGCGGAGGATGCCGACGCTGACGCCGGCGAGGGCGATTGCGTGCCGGTTCCGATGACACTGATAGATGGCGGATTGATCGCCGCCGTCTTGGCCGCGGCTTCTGCTTGGCTGACGACGGGATTGAATGTCACGGCGACGTCTCGACAGTGAGACGCGAACTCAGCGCCAAGATTTGCCAGTGTTTTGGTTTTTTTGACGCGGACAGCGTCTTCGTTGGCGTGAATGAAATCCCGCACGTCCTTTATGTCCGCGGGCGGCATCGAGACGTGAATCGGGAGTCGTAGGTAGTCGGCCAGTTTCTGCGCCGAATCCTCCGCACCGTCGCGGCCTGGCCACTTCCCGGTGGGCTTCAAGTCGTTTTCCCCCAGCATGACGATAGCCCACTTGGAGCTAACGGGCCGGAGCAGTTCCGCGAGGATGTCCACGCCACCCATGTTGCTTGGGCGACCAATGGCGTTGATGTTCATCGCTCGGAGAGCGAGCGTGTCACTTGCGCCTTCACAGAGGACTAGCAGTCCGCCCTTCGAAGGATCCCAGTCAGTCGGGATGGACAACCCGCGGCGTCCGCAATTTATTTTTTTTCCGTTGAGGTAGCGGAGCGAGTAGCCGATGACGTTGCGGGCTGCGTCTCGCTCTGGGAAAACGAACGCTGGATCGTGGTAATTTTCGCGTGGAAGGTACATCACGCCAAGCAGATCAAAGATACCCTTCGGCAGCCTGAGATGGTCGGCAATCCAATCCCGCTCCTTCGGAGTCATTGGCCGCTTGTTTTTGTGAACGCGGTCGAATGTGGGGAGCGGATCATCTTTCGGAAAAGTTACCGATGATGTCGAATCGGATCGGTTTCGCTTTGCCTCTCGGTTCGCCTGTCGCTTTCGCTTGTTCTCTTCTAACTGAGCTTTCAGCGCTGGGTCGTTGTAATGCGTCTCGTGACCGTAGTCGGGGACGAACATGGCTGCGGATGTTTTGTCCTCGCCGACATATCGCCAACCGATCGGAGGCGAGTCCTCGCGATGCCCACGGCAATGCTTCATTACCTTGGAAGGATTGTCCGAGCAGCCATTATCAGGACGTCCGCAGATAACGCACGGATACGATTTGTTGCACGGGATGAACGATCTCATTTCCAGTCCTCCTGCTAGTTTGGTGTATTTGGTTTAATCTTCATAGAACTTAATGAATTCTCCGCTTCCGTAACACACATACCCGTCATCAATAGACCACGGGCATAATGTGCATTGGATATTTGAGTCCTTGTCTTTCAGCACGGCGGCACACCTGGGGCATAATCTAGCCTTGAGGCGTTGCCTTCCAATTTCGCCATGCTGGTCAATGATCCCCGCTATCAAAGGCGTTTTACTGGCCATATAGCCTCCTTGATTGTGGTTGGTGATTGGTTTTTCACGTAACACTATCGCAAGCTCGACTTGTACCGCGAACTGCGAGGTCGCTGCCTCTCAGGTTTTATCCCGCGCGGCAATTTGTTGAAAAACCGAACTATGTCGGCCCGAGCTTCGATGGTCTTGACGCACAGCGACAGGTACTGAAGCGTCCAGATCCACGATCTCACCTTGCGAAAATCCATGTTGTCCGTTCGCCATGTTCCGACGTAGGGAATCTCGGTGTAGCCGAAATACTCGTCGGACGAACCGGCTACATGCTTCGGGTCGATGACTGCAAAGTCGAACATCTCCAAATCCAAACGCTTCATCTCAGCCTCGATCGATTTCCGTTTTCTGCTCAGCGCGTTTTTTTTGCGCAAATCAAAAAAACTCGATAATCCCTGCCGGGGCGCGTCGCCGCCGCCGCGTGGCTTTGGCTGCCGCCGGCGCGGGACTGGCACGCCGCCGCTCAAAGTCCGCGAGAGCCTCCGCCGTGACTCGCCACCGCGGCTTGCGCGTGCCGTTGCCGACATTGACTACCGCGAGCTCGCCCGCGCGGATCCAGGCGATGACCTTCTCCGGCTTGCACTTGTAGCGCTCGGCGAGGTCGGCAGGCGAATAGGTGGCGAGGCGGTCAGTCGGCACACGGCACCGCCTCTCTCGGCTTACTTGACTGGGTGCGTTTCGCGATGCGCAGCAGCGTCATGAGCGCGTTGCGTTCGGCGTCAAGCTTGTCGATTTGCTTGCGGATCGTCTCGGCATCTAAGCCGCGCACCATCGCCAGAGGGTCAGAGATTGGTTTTGTTGGGTCCATGCCTGAATTATCGCACGGACGCGATTGGATTTGTAGGCGCGTTGTAGGCGCGTTGTGGCCCTGTTATTTTGGCTGCGTTCTGATCGCTACTGCGTAGCCGCCTCTTCCTTTTATGCCCGGCAGCTTTATTGCGGGCGCAAACCTTCCATCGTACTTTTTGGTCAATTGCCTGAGCACTCTTGGCGCGCGGTTGTTGCCTGAGTTCTTGGTCAGTGCTTCCGTGTCCATGCTCGGCGAGTTGACAAACTCATTAAGCACAGCGTGTTCGGAATCGGTTACCGAGATTGGCTCGAATCCATCGATCGAGTACGACTTTTCCCCGTGCCAAATTATCGTCGGCGTAGTCTTGCTTCGGTCATTAGGGATAGCCAGTGACGACGCTTCATTTTCGCATACCGCAGCCCAGATCGCATGAATGGCTCTCGCTGCCTTGCGTGCTGTGCTTTCCGATCTCGTGGAACTTCTGACATACCCGTTGAGCAGGCAGTCGGGCCACGTCAACTGCTCGCTTCTCGGCGAACTTTCTTGATTCGTCCCGTACAATTGAAGCCGCGAAAAGATAGACGTACAGTGATCGGCGGAATCAAGGACGGGTTGAATATTTACGTTCTGGCGTTTTGCGTTCGCGGTCAGTATCGAGGTTGCCGCGACGTGTACCCTGTTTAGGACGATGATTGCTTTCCGTCTGCGTTCGGCATCCTCCGAGGACCAGATCGGGCCGTTGGTCCAATATCGATTTTCAACCGCGACGAAACGGAACAAGGCGGGGTAGTAAGAGTAGACTTTGATCGCCCGGGCAAGGTCGGTGCCAAGCGACCGCTCAACTTTCTCGAATAATGCGAGTGAACCTGCAAATGGGACGCCCTGAATTATTGCTGACGGCGATGGAAGCGTAATCAGCGACGGCAATTCAATCGCTGTTTGGGAAATGGCATGCATCGTGCGTGTCCCTCAATCAGGCCGGGCCGGACGAGTATCGACCAGGGATTGAGGAGCCCGCCCGATACCCATCCGCTTGTCATGGAAGCTTCGAATCAGCCACGACGTCCCGCCACCGAAATTGTACGCGACACTGAACCTTCGTCTACTTCGGCTTTTGCGTGCCGCCTTCCGCCTCAGGCGCCGGCGTGCCAAACAGCCAGCGGCGGACGTGTTCGGCGACGGCTCGCAGGCGTTCGTCGTCAACGAATTGGCGATAGGTCGCGCTCATGGTTGCATCGATGTGGCCCATGATGTGATTCGTGGCGATTTGATCCTTCGATCCGCCTGCTATCGTCGCAAAAACATGCCGCATCGTGTAGAATCCACACCCCCGCCGCCGTTCAATGTTGGCCGCTTTGGCCAATTTGGAGAATTCCTTGGCGATGGCGTTGTCATTGTTGACGATGGTTTTTAGCTTCTCGCCAGGAACCTCATGGAAATCGGAACGCGCCCAGGGGCCGCCGTACTTCGTAATGAACAGCAGCCCAGCGTTCGCCGCGTCTTTCGGCTCAGGCCTCTTCCCGATGTATTCCTTCACTGCTTGCAGCGTTTCAGGCCACAAACGGAACCGCCGCTCCACGCCAGTTTTTGGCCTTGGAAAATTGCACCATCCGGTTGTTAGGTTGACAACCGCCAGTGGCATGTTGGCCAAGTCGCCAGCGCCAAGGCCGGCGTTCAATGCCAGCAGGAGCATGGTTTTCATTGGTTGCTTGGCAACGTCCAGCAATGCGAGTATTTCTTCACGCGAGAACAGCTTTGGGCCGCGTTTTGCGCGTTCGATTCGCATCGTCTTTTTCGATGGCCGCGCAAATCCAGGCCCAAACAATGCCGGACGATCCAGCAGGCCTGCCTCGAATCCGTACTTGAAAACCGAACGAACGCGCTGGATTTCTCCGCCCAGAGTGACCGGCCCGCATCCCTGCGCGAGCTGCACGCGGTATGCCGCGAAGTCAGGTTGCCGAACGTCGTCAGCGGCTCGGCTTTTCCTGAAATGCGCGAGCATCTTTTCGCACGTTCGATAGTTCTCTCCAAATGTTCGGCTTGTCAGTTCGCCCGAATGCATCTTGTTTCGCTGATGCGTCAGAAACGCGTTGCACAAGCCTGCCAGCGTGAGAACGTCTTTCGGATCGGGAGGAGGAACACGACCGGTTTCGTGGTAGTCACGCTCACGCAGATACTTGTCGAGTGCGGCTTGCGCTGACGCTCCGCCGTCTTTCGGAATAATCTTGCCAAAAAAGATGATTCGGCCACGGATTTTTTTGCACCATCGTCCGCTCGGATGTGCCGTTAATGGGTAAGTCTTGTACGGCTTGGCGGATTGGTGTTTGCTTCGAGATGTGCCGCGAGTAGAATGAGCCATGATGACTCTCCCTGAAAGCGTTGTCCACACCCTCGGTTGTTTGCAGCGTCGCGGGGGCCTTTGTTCCTCAACAACCACGCGGTTGTCAAAGCGGTTGTCAACAGTATACGGATAGCTGCAAGGAAGTCAATTTGGTGTGATAAAAACCTAATTTGCCCCCGTAGCTCAGGGGATAGAGCATCGGTTTCCTAAAAACACACTTCTGGTTGCAAAACCCCTGTTTTTCAGGGGTTTTTTGTTTTAGTGGATACCTTTTTTGCCTCTATTTTGCTAAAAAGGGTATCCAAGGGGTGAGCGATTCGCCCAGAAGCAGGAATCGACGGGAATATCATCCCATGAAAAAAGAACTCACATGGGTTGCTGACGAGAACCGCAAATCCGGGGGACGCTGGCGAAAGAAGCATCGAGGCGAAACCTTCTGGTTCTCGGATATTGAGGGAAAGTCTGATCGGGCCGGTTACAGGCGGGCGATTGAGGCGTTCAAGATTTGGCGAGCCAAGATCGACCTTCAGAAGCAGCAGAACAAACCGCACCAGGACGAATACAACGAAGCGATTGGGTTGCGCAAGGACATGCTTGCTTGGTTGGCGACTGAGCAAGACCCTGACCCGATCCGGGTTCGCCTTCTCGCAGAAGTAAAAACGCTCGAAGCGGAGTTCGCCAAGCCGAAGCCACGCCCGATCACGGAGACTGGAATAATCCTCGACCCGATTCATCGCTCCGTGATGTCGATGGAAGACATCATGACGTGGCTGGGGCGACTTGGTTCACTGCGGCAGCATCAGCGGTGGACGAGGAATTCGGCGACAGACAATACACTTGACGGGCATATCGGAGACTTTCTGGCGATGCAACTGACACGAGCCAGATCGGGCCAAATCAAAGTCACTACATACAAGGGATACAAGGAGCGAACTGAGTATTTCCGTCGATGGCTCCAAGACAACTCAAGAACCGAGATCACTGCCAAGGCGGTTACTGCATACAACAACCACTTGCTGATGTTGATCGGAAAAGGCGACATCACCGAACAACACGGGGCGAGCCTCTTCAGTCAAGCACGTTCAGTCATTCGTTGGCTCTGGCGGCACGGAGCGTGCGAGTTGCCGAACAATTTGGATGACCCGCTTCTGACGATTCAGGTCACGCTCAAGGAAATCGCCCCGTTTACTAATGACGAGTTGCAAGTCATTTGGACAAATGCCAGTGAACGCACGAAGCTATATGCGCTTTTGATGCTGAATTGCGGAATGCTACCGACCGATATTGCGGAGTTGCGAGCTTCCGAATACGACGGTCACAAAATCACCAGACGCCGAACGAAAACTGGAAAAAGGACGACTTCGGGCCGAGGAAAGAATGTCCCGGTTGTGTCTTGGAAGCTATGGGACGAGACTCGCAGACTACTCGACAAGCACCGGACTCACAGAGAGGAGTTCCTGTTGCTAAACGAAGATGGTGGGAGATTGGTCCGCAACTCCATCAAGGACGATGGCTCGGTATCGTCAGTAGACAATATCGACTGTGCATGGGATCGGTTAGTCGTCAAAATGAAGAAGAAAAACGTAGTCGTCAGACCCCTGGCGAATCTCCGCAAGACTGGTCCAAGTAAGCTAGAAGAACATTCCGACTTTGGGCGTTACGCTCAATTCTTTCTCGGCCAAGCGCCCGACAGCATGACGGAATCCAGGTATGCCAAGCCATCACAAGATGTCTTTGATCGAGCCTTGACTTGGCTAGGTCAGCAGTTCGGGTTCTAGTGGCCGAGTGTTTCACCGTGGAAAGAACTTGAACCCGACCTCCTCCCCAGGCTTCCTCCGAGCCTGGCGCTTCACTGACTGTGGGACCACAGGAATAGCCGGAGCCGGTTCGGTCCTGGGGGTTTCGACATCCCCGGCCTTGCGGGACTCGGCGATGAACTTCTCGATGTCATCCGTGTGAAACAGAATTGAATCGCCAACCCGGTGGTGGGCGATATTCCCGGCCTTCGCCATCTGATACCACCAGCGTCTCGACTTTTCCCCGGAGAGATAACGCCGCTGCGCCTCTGCCACGGTGACGAAGCCATTTGAGTCAACGCATCGTTTGGTGTCCGAAATGTCGATGGAAAGGCCACAGCCTGACCTCCAGGAAGCAATCGAATATCGGGCCGTCAGCCACGCATCGACATGGGCCTCCAGGAACAGCGGCTCAAGCCAAAGGTGATCTGAAGCAACGTGTTCACTTCGTCAGCGTCGGATTCCCGTGGACCACCTTCTCCGATCTGGTCGTTATCACTCCACCGGCCTTGTCGGTCGCCGCAAGTTCGAGTGTGTAGACTCCAGGAGGCAGATCGAACATTTCCCAACTGGCGGTCCAGAGCGTGAAGCCGCCGTCCTGGGTCTTCCGGCTCCCGGTCGAGGACTTGCGGACCTTGCCGCCAGCGTCGAGGAGCTTGCCTTCGAGCTTGGCGACCGATGCCTCGATGGTCGGTGAAATGCAAACCGTGCCGTACAGCCAAGCGCAATTGGCAGATTTTGCCAAGGTCAATGGAAGCAAGACACGTCCATACGGCTTCAGAGAACCGGCCTCGATCTTGTCAACGAGTTGTACCCGCCCAAACGCCGATGGACTTCCAACGGCGGCGGGACCGGAATAGACGAAGGTGCGGTCTACTCGTGGCCCGCCGTCGCTGCTGCAAAGCTCGCAGTCGATGCCGATGATCTCGCCGATGTTCGGGTTGAAATGCACGAAATTGGCTTCAGGCCGTAGGAAATTGTCCCACGGCAGCTTGAATTCGGCGGTATAGCCCCACGGTGTCTTGGCGGCGACAACCTCGGCTCCTTGCAACTTGAAGTCCTTGAGCGCTGGTAAATCCCTGACCTTCATTCGGGGCTTCACTTCGGTTTTCGTGAAGGCGGTGTAAAACATATGCAGCGTGCCGGGGCCGAACGGCGCAGCGCCCAGGTCTTCCCCACGGCGAAGGTCCAGATAAAACTCGACCGCATCGCCGTTGTAGAGTTCGGTATCCTTGCCGATGTGGGCCGGTTTCTGATCGAGGCATTTCAGGCCAATGTACAGGTACTTCTCGTCCCAGAGATAAAGAAACTGCCCGCCACGGTTGGCGAAATCAGGATGGCCGACATGGACCGGCGTGACGAAGGCCCCGTCCCAATCGGTCAGCTTACCATCCATCTTGAGCGGCTTCTGCGCCTTCGGGATGACGCCAACGACGGGCTTCTCCTGGGCTGATGCTGCAACAGGACAGATCACGCCCAGGAAGGTAGCGAATATCATGGTCTTCCAGGAACTCAACATTTGATTCTCCACTTTATCGCTTGAACCTGCTCCGCAACTCGGTGAACTTGGCTTCTCGCTCTGGTGGGATCGGACCTCCGAAGTTGAGGAATACCTTGAGCGCTGCTGCACCCGTCTGATCGAAAAACTGAAAGCTGCGAGTAGCCATGCCGTCCATGTGGCCCGGCTTCTCCACGGCGAACGCAGCGGCCAACTGCTGCCATCGGATGTGCATGTCGAGCGTGTCGGTTTGCACGTTGAAGAATTCGCCCGCCGTGCTGAAACCGCCGAACTGCCCGTCAACTTCAATCGTCGTGGCCCCGTTGGAGACAAGCACCCGCACGGAACCAAAAGCCTCGATGCTCTGAAGCAATTCCTCCCACCGGGCAATGTCGAGTTCCGTCACTCGATCTGCTGGGAACGCTCGGATGACCTCAACCTCTGGCACGCCGAGATCACGGGCCAGTTGCAGGGTCATTTTCCGTGGGTTCTTTTCCACGGCGGCTCGGATGCGTTCGGCTTCCTCGTTCATTCGTTTGCCTCCCATTCACCAGATAGAATAGCGAAATCGTCGTCAGAGTCGGAGGTTCCTGACCATGCCCCGTGTCAGTGCCGGATTGCTGATGTACCGCATTCAGGATGGCAAGTTGCAGATGCTTCTTGCTCATCCTGGCGGTCCCTATTTCAAGAACAAGGATGACGGTGCATGGACGATCCCCAAGGGCGAGATCGAGCCGGGCGAGAACTTGCTCGAAGCCGCCAAGCGGGAGTTCAAGGAGGAAACAGGCGTCACACCAACCGGCCCCTTCACTGCCTTGACGCCGATCAAGCAAAAGGGCGGCAAGATCGTCCACGCCTGGGCATTTAAGGGCGACTGCGATCCGAGCGCCATTGTCAGCAACACCTTCACGATGGAATGGCCCCCGAAGTCAGGACGACAAATGGAGTTCCCTGAGATGGACCGGGCTGACTTCTTCGACGTGGTTGCGGCAAAAAGGAAGATCAAGGCCGGACAGGAGGCTTTGATCGAGGAGCTAGAGGAGATCGCAACCGGCGACACTTCAAGGGGTAACTGATGGTCGAGTTCAGCACCTAATCCTTGTGTCCGACGACCATGTAGTGCCTTGGCATCGACTCCCGCACGACCTCGACCCGAAAGCCTGCCGCTTCGAGTTGCTTCGTCACGCTCGCAGGTTCAAGCCGCATCGCCTTCGGCGGGCCAATCTCCCCATCGACCTCGTGTTCCACCACCACGAACTTCCCACCCCGCTTCAACCCTTCGTACACCTTCTTGGCGTATGCTTCTTGCCCATTGACGTGATGCCATGCGTCCAGTGTCAGCACGCCATCCACGCTGGCGGTCTGTAACTCAAGGTCGTCCGGGCCGACCTTGCGTGGCACGATCTTGGCTGGCCCCAGGTCATCGCTGCGTTTCGTAAGATACTCGACCATCGCCGCCGAAGCGTCGATGGCGATGACCGTGCCGCCCTTACCCACCGCTTTGCTCAGATGCGCCACCATGTATCCCGTCCCCGCTCCGATCTCTGCAACGGTCGCCCCTGGCTTCAGGGCCAGTGCCGCAACAATCTCTTCCGGGTGCTGCCACTTGTCACGTTCCGGGTCGTTCCACTTCTTCGCACGCTCCGCAGGGTCAGCGAAGGCGTGCTTGTGATCGCCATGATTGGGATGATCTCCATGCTTGCGTTCCTTGTCGTTGTTGACCTCCCTCACGACGACCTCCTTTTGCTGGCCCCCTGAGTTTACAGCCAGCGCCTTCTTCAAAGGACACTCATCGCCAACCGGCTCTCCCCGTCGATACCGCTCCAGCAATTCATGAGATCGCCGGGCCAGCATTCGCCGGACCTCCCGGCGCTTACCCTTCACCCTTGGGATCACCATCCCGTCGTAGCCGGTCGTGCTGTGGCGCATCCAGGCGATGACGGCAGCCTCGGCTCGTTGTTCGACCGGGATACGTTTCGTTCTGGCGACGGTCCCGGAGCCAACAGGCGTGGCATGGTCGGTGACGGCACGGGCGAGCCGGTCGGCAAGATCAGCGTAATTTCCATGAAAGCCCAGGAATGTCACGACCGCCAGATTGAAATCCTCGACGTACTCGACCTGAGCCTTTTCACGGCGTCGGGCATCGGCTTCCTTCTTCTTTGCGAAGCCCTCAGTGGACCGCTCGGCTTCGAGATCAGCACGAATCCGCTCAATGGTCGCCGCCGAAGTCCAGATGCCCCTAGAGAAAACCTTCCGGCCCTTTTTTTCGGCCACGACCCAATGATCGCCAGCAGCCTTTACCCTGCGAGTCAGGGCGGCGTCACCGGGCGGCAGCAGAACCCAGCCTTCCGGGACCGTCAGGACTTTGCCATCGGCGGTTCGGACGGTGTTTGGCGCTGGGCCGGGGGTAAAGGTGTTGCTCATGTTGTTTCAGCTTCCTTGCGAATTCGCCTCGGTTACGACTCCTGGCTGCGGAGCAACGGCTTCTTTGTGTACTGCTGGGGAATGGAACGCAGCGTGTCGGGCCAACAGTATTCTTCCAGTTTCGTCTCGCCCCGGCGACGACCGACCACACGGATGTAGCCGATGAACCTGCCCCCATCGTCTTCGATCGCCTTGATCTCCGTGGCGTTGTCCGGGGCAACCGCCCGATGCCAGTCGAGCCAGACCTTCCAGCCGTCTGTCATCGTGTCGGCCCGCTCGACCTGCACGATCCCCGTCCGCTCCCAATGCCGCTTCCACCACGCCGCCGAGTGGAAGGCCCACAAGTCCTGGGTCCACCACGCCCGCAGATGTTCGGGGACTTCGCCCTCGACCTCCCGCACCAGCCCAGCCCCGGCGATGCCGATGGGACCGCCCGGTTTGACGAACTGAGCGAGGTAGTTGAGGTACAGATCGTCCGACCCGAAGTAGGGGTAGGCGTCAATGCACACGATTGCATCGAAGAAGTTGGGAGCGAACGGCAACGACCGGGCATCGGCATGGAGCGGGAACACGCCGTCCTCAACCCCGGCATCCCGGATGCGCTGAATGTTTTCTGCGGCGCTGAACCACAGGTCGGTTGCCCACACTTGCACGGCGAATTCCCGCCGCAGGAAAATGGACGAGGACGCCCGCCCGCAGCCGAGGTCCAAAACCCTCATACCGGGTCGCAGGTCCAGCGCCGAGGCGAGCCATTCCGTGAGCCACAGAGAATTCGCACCGCCGCTTGCATTCGCCATGACCCACTCCGGGTGGTAATGCGAAGCACGAGGGAATTGGTCCGAAATGAGCCGATCATCATTTGGCATGTTATGGTCCTGTTTTCTCGTACCGCACCCCAAGCCACACGGTCGGCTCGTCCGGCGTCGTCCAATCAACTCGGTGCTTCTTGAACGCCCGGATGTTCACGAAGTCGCCCACCTTCATCTCGATCATCCCGTCCTCGAACTGCAACCTCGCCGCCCCCTTCAGCACGATCACCCATACGTGCTGGGGCTGGTCATACCAGAAGTCTGGGGCTGAAGCGTGGCCGTGCGAGATGATCCGCTCGATACGCATGTCGGCGGCTTGGATGAGCGTCTGGACGATTTCCTTGGGCAAGTGCTGCGGGAGTTCATCGAAGATATTCGTGATGTTGTCGCCGACCTTCTGGCTGCTCGACCCCAAGGGCTGAAAGCGAGGCAAGTTCTGCCCATCGACCTTCACCGTTTCCGAAAACATCGGCTTGGGACGCACCCACAGGCCGTGATCGCCGTACTCCTGCCGGTACAGGACCATTTCTTCCAGCGTCTCGCTGTGACGGGCCGTGCCGATGACCGTGTATTCGTTGCCCTTGTAGTGCCGGTAGCGACCGGGTTTGACTTCATTCATGCTTGCACCTTACTCCGCAGAAACTCGGCCAACATCTCGGCGTCGTCCGTGCCGATCCGCAGCGTCCCGCCGTTCTTGAAATGAACGACCACGCACGTCCGGCCCCACAAGTTCCACACCCAGCCGCCCCGAATGCTCAGGTGAATTCCCCAGCCGTCGAGCAGTAGCGTCCGACCGATCTCGACAGAGCCGATTTCGGCATAGCGAACCGTCCTGCGGAACAGTGGGACCGGGCCAAAGCATATCGCCAGCACGTCGCCCTGGTCCTCGACTGTCAGGTGGTGGAAGCATGGGCCGAGCAGAGCAATGACCAAGCCCACGCCGCCGCCGATATAGATGCCGGGCGTTTCACCGATGATGAGGACGAGGGCAAAGCAGGCGAGTGCGGAGCCGTACAGAATTAGGCTGAGCGGAGCCTTCTGCATGTGGGAATAGCCGGAAGTAGCCGTAACCATTGTCACTTTGCCAATGTCTCCAGAAAAGCACTGAACGAATCGGCGACCCGGCTGAACTCCCAATCGCCCGTGCCATGTTCGGCGGTGTCTACGGGAGCGTCCTTGCCATCAGACTTTGACAGATCGAGAACGAAGGGGTCGCCGCCGTGACTTGCGATGACGACGAGATGGGCGGGCCAATCTTCGATGGGCTGCTGCTCTACCGAATTGAAGGAATAACCGTCCTGGGCTTCAATCAATTCACTCGCCCCGAAAAGCTGGAAAGGATTGTAGAACTTCCGGCTTTCAATTATCACATTCTTGGGCGAAAACCGTGTCAGAAAGTCGAGGTAGGTGGAAGGCAACTTCCAACGGGCGTTGATCTGTGCGATGTCATCAGCCGCAGCAAGTATGAGCCAATCGGTTGGATCGGCAGAATCCTGGTTCTTCTGCCGTTGCTTGCCTAGTTTTTTGTCGAGACGGCTGACGATCTTCTCGAAGTCGGTTTTTGGTTTGTCCAGCGCAGGGTGGCGACCTGGAAGGGAATATCCCGTGCCGTCTTGGTAGCCACCGTCTGCCCAGGCGTTCAGATCGGCAAGCCGAAGGTCTGTTTCTTTCCAGAACCCTGGATCAGCAGGCAAGCCTCGGTCGAAAGTCTGTTTGCTGAATCTGGCGATACACTTGATGGCGTGCGCACGCTCGGCTACCCGGATACTCGTGTCGTTGGCAATCTTGATGAGTTCATCGTAGCCATCTCTGCCAGCAGAGTTGGAAAAGCCCAAGATGCTCCAATAGCGAAGCTCTGGATCGGACAAGCCGTGCCGAAACAGCGCAGCAAACTCGGCGTGTGGCTCCATGACAAGCCCAGCAAGGCAGGCGCAAACGAATCCTTTCATGCGTTTGATTGATCCGTTGCGAAGATAGTCAGCCAACACGTTCCTGGCTTGTTCGCTTCCCTTTTTTGCGAGCTTGGTCAGCTTGTTGATGGCGTCATTGGCCGCTTGAGAAAAGTCGGTCGCCGAAAAAAGCGAGGCTTTGAGATCGTCAAGGTTGTTTGCAGGACTCTTCGCCACGGGTCGCCCCATCACTCATTGAACTTGTGTCGAGTTTGCACCGCCGTCATTTTGTGTTCTTGCGTTTCTTTTCCTTACTCTTCTTCGCCACGAACTCCGAGTCGTCCCCGCCGTGGAAGAAGATCATGCCATGCAATTCGCCATCTCGAATGACAGCCCAGCCCCGGCCCTGGGCAGCGTCCATCTCGGCATTACCATCCCAGGTCCATTCGACGGCTGGTTCACCATCCCTCCTGGTCAGGCGGCAATCCATGTGGCCCTGGACGTTGCCAAAGTGAAACCCACCCCAGCCTTTGTTGTCGAATTCTATGTATGCCTCGACCTCTTCATCGAGGAAGTCGTCTTCCCAGGCGTTCATTGACACGATGCGCCAACGGCCCTCGAACGGGTTCCTCTTCTTCGCCATCGTTCATCCTCCCTGCTGCCGATCTGCCGGGATGTACGGGATCAGCCCCTTGTTGAAGGCAATCTCCTGGACTTCTCTGGGAGCATGGCGCACGTCCACCATGAAACCGTTGACCTGAAGCATCCACACCATCGGGTTGTCCTCCAGACGGCTTGGTAGGCTCCAGTTGGGGTCAAGCTGGTGCATCCCCAACATCTTGCGGATTGCCGCCGGCTTTGCCGCCCCGCAGCTTGGACTGATTCCGAGATAGTGGTCGATGTCAGTGGACCGCATGTAGGGCGTCTGGCTCTTGTCGTGCAGAAAGTTTATGTGTGGCTGGCCTTCTTCGTCCGTTTGAGGCGGAACACAATCCGCTCTGGGCCGTTGCCCGCCAAATAGTCGGCAAGACCCTGCTGGAGTTTCTGCCGGGCCTGGGCCGGGGTCAGGGGTTTGTCGTCGTCGTTCATGTTGAGCCTCCTTCGGTCATCCTCACCACCCGCTCGGCAATCCCCAAACGCCGGGCGTAATCAGTTCGACCGAATTTCCTGCTGGATCACGGAAATACAGGGATTTGCCGCCCCTCGGCCATTCGACTTCTTGCTCAATGGCGATGCCGCTCTCTTGCAGTTTTTGCCGCCAAGCAACCAGGGCTTCGGCGTCGATGCCCATTGCAAAATGCCCTGGTCCCTTGGCTCCATGAGCGGGTAGGTGATCGCCCTTCAATGTGGCGTTTGCAATGAAAGCCAGAAGAATGCTGGACTCGCCAACTTGGAAGAAAACGTGACGGCCCGACTCCTTGGTAATCACCGTCAGACCCAGGATCGTCCGGTAGAAGGCTTCGGTTCCGTCGAGATCGTCCACATAGATGGCCGTCTCGATGATTGCCTTGATGTTCATGTCGGGGCCTCCCAATATATGCCGGGTGAAATGGGAAGCCACGCCGCCATCACACCGACGCTGGCTCCAGCCCCAGGCTTTGCCTCATGTTGAGCGCCTCCGTCTCGCACCCGGCCAATCCTTCGGCATCCGTTGGGAACACTGGCAAGCACCATTTGTCGGTTTGCCAGATCGCCGGGCCAACGATGCGGTATAGTTTATCCCCCGCCGAAAGCACCGTCGCAATCGAACCCCACGGCAATCCGGCGACCTGAGCGAGATCAGGTGTCTCCCCCAGCGGCACGGTCATGCGCCCTTTGCGGACAGAGGCAAACACTTCCGGTGTCACATCGAGGTCGAGTTGCCTTGGCTCCCCGCCCGGCCACTCCACGATCTCGACGTGTTCGCCACGCCTTTGCGCCGCTTGCAGCACCAATTCGGCCACGGTGGTTCGATGGCAAGCGATCTCCCTGTCGCACATGGGCCACTGGCAACTGCAAAAGAAGAGGAGCCGCTGTTTACGACCAGCAGCTTCCAGCGCCAGATCGAGCAAGTCATCAGCGGCAGATGGCTCGGCGATCTGGACGAAGGGGCCGGTGCGGGTCTGGATAAACTTGTTCCCCAGAGATTGCATCCAGCGATGACGGCTCGGCCCCATCAGCTTCTCAAAGGCGTTTCCCACGAAACCCTTGGCCCGAACATTGCGCCGGATTCGGATGTCCACGAAAATCGGAGGCTCGAAGCCCCGGCTGGTTTCGACGGCATCGACTGCTTCGACAAGCTGAGGCGTGGCGTTGCCCCAGCCGTAGTAGCCCCAGGTGAAGATGGTGGTCTTGTTCATACCACTTCCGTCCGATTCATTCGGCCTGCTCAGTCTCAGCGCCCGTTGGTCGCTCTGCGCTGAAGGCGTCGAGCGGCCTGCCTCTAAGGAGGGTAGTACAGATAAATTCCCTTTCTGCGTCCAACCAGTGCTGAATGGAGCGGTTGTTAGGGCGTCCTTCATTCAACCATCGAAAGTATGCGTTCTCAGTAATCCATCGGCATCGGGCCTCATCCGACCGAATCAAGGGCGGGGCGATAAGGGACAGGATGTCCGCAAGGGAATTGGCCGTATTAAACGGAGGTTTGGTGAGTATCCCTTTGACCGTCTTCGTGACAAGTCGCACAACCCTATCAATCTCAGCTTTTTCAACGTCCACGAGTGCCGCATGAACGCACTCGCTCCTTGTCTTGTAAACCTCCTCGATCTCCCTCGCCAATCCCGGCACTTCTGCGTCAGACGTGGCAATCAGTCTCGACACCCGCTTTGCCAGTTTGGACTTCTTCCCGGTGCTTTCACTTTCCTCTATCAGCAGTGCTTCGAGAGCCGTCACCAGAGCAACAAGTCGAATTGGGCTGGATGGTGCAACCGTGGCTTGTCCGATCCATTCGAGTGCAGTGGTCAGCCGTAACTGCAATTCATTTCGAGCCGAAAGATCGAGACGGACGACCTTTTCAAGTTCATTCCAGCCCGGTGCGTGCCGAATAATCGAGAGAGGAAAGCCCGCCGATCCGCCGCCTGACTTGTTTGTTGAGCAGCTTGGCTTGTCTAACCGAATCACGATGCTGTGATTGTCCAGTTGATGTTGACTGCACAACCCGATTTCCGGGAAGGTGGCGAAGCCAAAGCCAATGGCAACTTGGCCGCACCTAAGTACATTGACGGCCTCTTCAATACGGCTTCGACCTTTTGCTCTGGCGTGATCTTGATCGGTTGCACGCACTCTTGCCACGGCAACGATCTGCCCTCGCAGCGCCGCCTCATGCTGGACCCAGCTTTGAAAAAGTGGCGCATTGTTTGGAGGGTCGTAGCGTCCGGTTGCAAAACGACGCCCCCAAAGAGCAAACTGATTATCGTCCATCAAATAGAAACTGCATTGTCCGACCGTGAAGGCCCCCTCCGAACAATTGACACCTTTGACGGCAAGGACGAATTCCCACTCAACTTGCGAAGCGAATCCTTTGAGAAATTGAATTACCTTTCCCCGAAGTCGTTCATGGACCTGGGGAAGCGGTGTGTTTGCGTCCTTCTCTTCGACGACGAAGGTTGTCAGATGGTCAATACACTTCTCCAACGGAAAGAAGTCGATAAAAGGGACTAGCTTCCGAGCAGCGTTGGCGAGTGCTTCCAGACTTTCTGGCTTGAGAACGAAATTCTGCTCGGACGGCCCTTTCCTAAAATGCCCCGCCCCCACCGAGTAGTCGTCGGGAACAATGCTCTTGAAAGCCAACATCAGCAAGTTTGCAGCCTGTTTCGCTGCCTTCTCAGGACTCATTCAAAGTCTCCCAAACTCAAGCGTGGCCTGAACGCTGAGGCTATGCCAGGGTTCGGCGACTGCCCTATTGACCCTGGTTCCGCTGGTGAATCATATCGAGCCGTGCAGCAGATCGGTGTGGCGGGTAGATGCGTTTCCGGGCATCATCGAGAGCATGAAGAAGCTGAATCCGCAGTTCATGCGGAATGTCGTCGTAGCGGAACACGTCGGGCGAATCCCGCTCGGCGTCACGCTGCTTTCTGGAAAACAGGTCAAAGATCGCCATCTGCGTCCTCCGGCTTTCATGGCTGCCCGGTCCCGGTTTGGAAAGGACACGTTGGTTGTAGCCTGGGTTCGAGAGGTAGCCGTCGTCCTAAGGTCGGTTCATTTCTCCGGGTCTGCCATCGTGCTGGTATCCGGGAACAGCACTTGGTCATACCAAGCGTGAAGCTCCACGGTGTCTCCATTGCTGTTGATCGGCACGGCGAAGCGGACCCGTAGGTGCGGTCGCTTCCGCATCCAGTCGGTCAGGCCGTGCGAGAGAAACCTGCCGAGTTCCCCGGTCGGCTCGCCTCGGCCCAGGAACACTCGCACCCAGCCGCCCATGTCCTCCTGGACGATCTCGAATCGTGGTTGGCCCATGTTGTCTCCCTTGTTGAACCCGCCGCTCGTCGCCGTCACTCTTGCGGTCGTGGGCCGGTGTCGTAGGTCATGTTGGTCCGCACGAAATGCGGTTCAACGATCTTGGGCTTCGACTCGTGGGCAACGAAAAACCGAGTAGAAAGCTCGAACAGAAGCTCCTCGGCCTTGGCGTTCAGTTCCCGCTCCTTGGCAGTACGCTGTTCACCGTGAAGCCAAGAAGGAAGAGTCGCCAAGCGACCGTAGGCCCGGAGCATCGCCCCGAAGGTCATGCCGATTTCCCGGCCCTGCTTATCTTCGAGATGCTTCTCGCTCCAGTCGGCCACGTCCTCGAAGGAGTTCTTGAGGTTGTCCATGACGGCCCTCACTTGTGCTGACACTGATTCTCTGGGTTCTCGACACTCAGGTATCAACTGATTAACGGAGATGGAGAGCCGTTTCCAGCGGCAACATCACCAACGGCACGCTCAAGTTCTCTTACTTTATCTCGAAACTCCATCATGATGGTTCGCTTTCCGCCGAAGACGCCGTACTCGATGCGGTCGATGAGTTCACGGGCAGCATTGTTCACGCCGAGTTCAGCCTCGGTCATGTCGTGCATCGTTTGAGGAAGTCCCTGAAGCCATTCAGCAAGAACTGCTGGGCTTGGTTCTTGCCGGTCGTTAGCACCACGAATCTTGTCACGGACGTAACCCAATCTTGTCACCATTGAGTTCCGGGTTATGGTCGGATGGCGTCGTTACGGAGCCACATCCCAAACCCCAATAATGCCTGTTTTCGACACCGCCACGAACCCACCTTCGGGCATTGGTTTCACACAACAGCAATCATCAAGAATGGGCAATGTCTCCACGACTCGGCCATTTCCGGTTGAGATTAACTCACCAGTTGACAGAAGTAGCTGGTGGGAGTCGCTGTCATGAGCGAAATCGGGGGAATCTCCGGCGACCTTCTGGGACCATTTTTCGTTACCATTCTCACGTCTGATGGCGCTCACTGCACCACGATGACAAACAAGGATAGACTCTTCGGTGCATTCGACACGCCCTGCCATCGAAAAAGGGAGTTCAAAAACTGACTGCGGCAGGAGCGAACTGGCGTCGAGAACAGATAGAAATCCCTGCTCCTGTGACTTCATGCCGCTAAAGGCCACGACTTGCATTGCACCGTCCGGGATAACCGCAATCGCATCAACACAAGCGCCGGGCAACGCCACTCGATTAACAAAAGAAAGCTCATTGTTGTCCAGTTTCCAGATTTCAAGCCGGGCTTGCGGCATGACGCCAGAACTCAGCGGATAGTCGCCTATTCCAAGCAACAAATAATTGGTGCTTCCTAGCCATGCCACGGACTGAACCAGGCCGTCTTCGGGAATTGCGTGGAATACGTTGTTGCTCCGACAATCCCATACGGCGGCATGATTGCCTCGTGTGGCAACGGTGCACATCATTGTGTTGTCAGGGGCCGTAGTGAGAGAGCGAAGGGTGTTGTTGATTGGCATGTCTCCGACGACTTTGCCAGCCACGAATGCCTTGTTCTTCACGACGAACGGGTGAAGTTGAATTCGTAACAGGGTTCCAGACCAGTCGCCGACGATTACTTCGTTCTGGCTGACCGGCGCAATGCACGGGAAGCCTTGACAAGCATTCGTGAACGGAACCTTCTCAAATGATCGACAGCGAGATTGCATAGGCAGAGTTTCCCAAATGTGTCAGTCGAGACGCCTTTGCATAGGGATCGTTTCGGAGGCACAAGGTTGTTCGGCTCTATCCAAGTCAACGCATCGAATCCGCTCACACACGGAACAACGTCCCCGCAGAAACCAACTTCTCAAAATGCCGCTCCACCTGTCCCGGCAACTTCCCGCCTGTCACGAGCAGGCCCAACTCCATGTTGATGGTGAAGGCGTACTCGGTGAAGTTGGCGCTCGACAGAAACATCCGATGTCCATCGGCGACTGCACACTTGACGTGCAGAATGCCGATCTTCCCGTTGTCGTCCTTGGCTCTGTTCTCTTGCGGCCAGTAGTACACCGAGCAGGCCGAGGCCACGTTTGCGCCGAAGGCAAGAAGGCAGTCGTATTCGCCCTGGCCCTCGATCCGGTTCACCGATGCCAGTAGGCGCTGCTCGCCGATCTCGATGGTATCCTTGAGCGGCCAGTCCTCCAGACCCATGACCATGACCGACAGGTTCGGCAAGTCGATGATCGAGCCGATCCCAAATGTTGTGAGCGCTTGGCTGGGTCGGAGTTCGCCGACCTTGCAGCGTTTTTGATCCTTGTTGTTCATGGGGCGGCTCCTTCTTCAGCTTCATCGCCGCCGTCGTCATCCATGCCGAAATCGTCCAAGATCAAGTTGGCGGTCGGCTCGACATCCCGCAGCGAGTTGAGGCAAGTAAACTCGTCCCACGGCTCAATGCTTGGCTTGCGGAGGAGGCCAATCGTGACCCCATCCTTCTTAGTCTCATACCAACGTGCCGAGCGGCCCGCTAATGAGATGCAACTCATCCTGGATGATGAGGTCCGGTGGTCGCAGCGGATTTTGTGGCAGCACCTTGGCCGAGGGCGAATTGCCCTTCGCCCGGTGAACGCCGTTGATCTCCAATTCCTCCGCTGCGTCGGCCAGACCCGGCGACCGGAACCCGTGCCGCTCGCACAGGCCATCAACCTGACCAAAGAGCATTTGCACCGAGCCGTTCCAGGGTAACTGTGCGAACTTGTCTACCGTGGTAATCAGGAGTGACGGCAGCCGACGATAAATCTCCTCGTCCACGACCATGACCGGCAGCCCTTCGCCCGGCGCTTCCTTCATCGAGAACTTGCACTGACCGAACTTTGCTCCGCAATAGATAAGTGTGCGACAGGCCCCTTCGCTGTACATCTCGACCTTGATGTGTTTGCCAGGGTCGATCTTCGTCCCGCACCACGGGCAATTCGTCAGTTGGTGTGGTGACCCGGAGCCGCTGGCGGCGATGTTGAAGGCGTGTGATGGCAAGGCAGGTAATGCGACTTCGCTGATGAGCAGCCAGTTGTTCACGAACCGAATCAGGTGCGAGGCTCCTGAAATCGGCGACCTCCGAACTTACTTGCGTTCAACACCCGTGCCGTGGCTCTGCGACTTCATCGACGCCGGAGCGAGCGTGTGCAAAGCGGAACTGCAATCTATTGCGAAAGTCGGTGATCTCGAAACCATTTTTGATTGCCTTGGTGGGATCAAGAGCCAGGAATCGTTGGGCAAGAGGCGCTTTTTGGTGAAGCATGTGATGGATACTCTTCGGAATCCGGCCTGCACGGATGCAAAGATGTTGCAAACCATCACGAACTACCAGCAGCGCCTCGCAGAGAACAGCATCGAGATCAAGATCACGCTTTTTGAGTGCGTTGACGGCATAATTCTGTGCGACGGGAACAAGCGGACGGTCGCAATCCTGGAGCGGGCGAAGGCCGAGCAAAAGGAACTCGTGCTTCCAGTGTACATTGTGTCGAACCCAGCAATGCGAATCGTGAACGATGAAAAGGGATGATGAATGGCCTTCGATGAATCCCTCGCCGCCCGCATCCGTGACGCCCTCGCCCGCAAGAAGGGCATCGAGGAGAAGCGGATGTTCGGCTGCCTCTGCTTCATGCTCGACGGCAACGCACTGGCCGGGGTTTGGAAGAACCGCCTCATCGCCCGCCTCGGCCCCGACGAGGGGGAACTAGCGATGTTGGAGCCGCACGTCCGGGCGTTCGACATCACCGGCAGGCCGATGAGGAATTGGGTGGCGGTCGAGCCGGAGGGCGTTGAGGACGACGTGCAGTTGAAGGACTGGATTCAGAAGGCGATGAGGTTCGTGGGGAAGTTGCCAGCCAAATGAAGCGGGCTGAACGGAGGAGGCAATCATGCGAACCGAAAAGGAGAAGATGCTGGCCGGGGAACTCTACGACCCGCTGGACCCGGAACTTGTCCAGGCCAGGGACCGTGCCAGAGACTTGTGCCAGAATTTGAATGCCACTCGTGAACGTGACCAGGATGCCCGCCGCTCAATCCTGAAGCAGCTTTTCGGCCAGGGCGGGGATTCCGTCTGGATGCAGCCGCCGTTCTTCTGCGACTATGGCTCTAACATCCTGTTGGGTAAACGGGTCTTCTTCAACTTCAACTGCGTGGTCCTCGACGTGTGCTTGGTGAAGATCGGCGATTTCACCTTATTCGGCCCTGCGGTCCAAATCTACACCGCCACGCACCCGATGAACGCCGAACTGCGTCGGAAGCAAGAGTTCGCCAAGCCTATCGAGATTGGATCGGATGTGTGGGTCGGCGGTGGTGCGATCATCTGCCCCGGCGTGAAGATCGGCTCGAAGTCCGTCATAGGCGCTGGGAGCGTCGTCACGAGGGACATCCCGGACGGCGTGTTCGCCGCTGGGAATCCGTGCCGGGTCATTCGGGAGGTCACGGAGTAGATGGTCCAGTCATAACCGGAAAACACCAGGAGAAAGGGATGAAATCGACGGTCGATGAAATCCGGCAGCGATTTGACGCCGACGTAGAGCGGTTCTCCAACCTCTAAACCGGCCAGTCGGCCACGGTCGATGCGCCGCTGGCGATGGTGCTGGTCGCACACGCAGCAGCAGCGACCACGCCGCAGGCCCGCCACGTTCTCGACGTTGGCTGCGGGGCCGGGAACTACACGCTCAAGCTGCTGGAGCGTTTGCCGAACCTTGATGTCACCCTGATCGACCTGAGCCAACCGATGCTCGAACGGGCCACGGAACGGATCAAGCAGAAGACCACCGGGCGCATCAAGACCATTCAGGGCGACATTCGAGAGGTCGAACTTTCTGAGGGGTCTTTCGACATCGTGCTGGCTGCTGCCGTGTTGCACCACCTGCGGGCCGACCAGGAGTGGCGGGATGTGTTCGCATCATTCCACCGGGCGTTACGGCCCGGTGGTTCCGTTTGGGTGTTCGATCTTGTCGAGAGTTCGATCCCTGCGATCCAAGGACTGATGCAGCAGCGGTATGGCGAGTACCTGACCCGACTCAAGGACGAATCGTATCGGGACCATGTATTCGCCTACGTCGAGAAGGAAGACACCCCACGACCGCTCCTATTTCAACTGGACCTTCTGCGTCAGGTCGGATTCACCCAGGTCGAAATCTTGCACAAAAACATCTCTTTTGCGGCCTTCGGTGCTGTGAAGGCATGAGGGCATTCGCTTCGGTGGAAAGAACATCATGCACTACGACTTCATCGCCATCCCCGACGCCGAGATTCCGAAGGCCGTCGAGCCGGTCTTTCAGCACGTCGTGACAACCTACGCCAGCGAAGCGAACAAGACCGTGAGCATGTGGCGGGCGGTCCCGGACGATCTGCTCGACTTCAAGCCGCACGAGAAGATGAACCCGATCCGAACCATCCTCGTGCATCAGCTTTTGTCGGAGCGGCGCTTCTTCGGCAAATTCGTCGGCACGAAGGAACCGCCCGTCGAAGAACTTCTGCCATCTGGCGAAAAGCCGACCGTGCAAGGCTACATCGAAAAATACCTCTGGTTGGTGAAGGGAAGACTTCCGCAACTTGCGGCAGGAACGACTTCGTGGTGGTTGGAGCAGCGGACCTTCTTCGGCGGCTTGCAACGGGAACGAATATGGGTCTTCTGGCGGCGGGTGCTGCACACTTGCCATCATCGGACTCAGGTGCAGACATGGCTCCGATTGGCGGGGCAACACGTCCCGACTATTTACGGACCTTCCGGCGACGTGAAGTGGGATGATGCCGACCCGACGTACTCGCTGGAGGCGGCGAAGCGGGGCGCAAAGTAAGCTGCCGGGGACCAGCATTTCGTTCAGTCAACACTCTTTTCCGGGCTGCAACGGCAAGCAGCAGGAGGGGTACGGCTACTTCAGGCCATGACCATGTGAGATGATTTGTCGAAAGAGTAATCGAGAAGGAAACTGCCATCAAAGGAAGCAACAATGAAGACCATGTGGATCGTTTTTGGCTTTTTCACCGCTACCCAAGGTCAACGGCTTCATGGCTTGTCCACTTCGCTTTGCTTCGATCCCCATAACAGCAAATAACGGGCATTCCCTTGTAGCGGCCCTAACTTCAAGTCCCGTTCCATGCGCTCAATCCCTCGACGGTGGGCGTCCGATGGGATCAGGTGAAGACACGAAAACGCCTTGTCCCGATAGGCCGCAATATCGGTTAGTGGATATGGAAACTCCTCAACCGCCTCGGTGATTTGGCAAAAGCCGACCCCGCCCATCAACCATCGCAATTCGGCTACCGAAGGATACCGAGCAAGATCGGCCTCGACCGTCTCCGGGAAATAAGCTGCAAGGGGCTGCCGATGTCGGATGATTTCGTCGGAGTCCGTCACGGTGCAGACACGCCCACCTTTCCGCAAGACCCGATACGCATCCTGGAAGAACGCCGTGCGATCACCAACATGGTGGATCACGTCTACAGAGAAAAGCACGTCAACCGACTCGTCGGCAAACTCAAGTTGTTCAGCTTTGCCGATCTGGAATCGGATTGTCTGCGATTTCTCAGTCGCCTTCGCCAGCATTTTTTCGGAAGGGTCGATCCCGTAGCAGGCGCATCCGACCACACGTTCCAGAGCGGTGATGTAGTTACCACTGCCGCACCCGACTTCGAGTATTATCGAGGCCGACTTCAGGCTGGCCGTCTGAATCAAGTTCCGCAGGACTTCAGGATGTACCTGACGATGGCAGGCGTACTCCTCTGCGGCGGTTTCGTAGTTGATGTTTGTCATTTTGCTGACTCTCTTGCCGCCATCTCTCGCTTTCGTTCTGCCGTGTAGCTCCACCACGGCTTCTTCGGCCCTCCCTCCATGTACCGGACAGCGGCGATGAACGTGTCTAGCAGG
The DNA here is from genome assembly GCA_964484265.1 of uncultured Singulisphaera sp. Lineage (GTDB taxonomy): Bacteria > Planctomycetota > Planctomycetia > Gemmatales > Gemmataceae > SIAQ01. The sequence goes on along the minus strand of CAZAFH010000069.1, from coordinate 14,794 downwards.
CACGGATCGTGACGTTGGCCGGTGATGCGGCACAAGTCGTCGTACATTCCATACGGGTCAAGTTCGAGCAAGTCCGCAGGTACGTCGATCCCCAACTGCCGCAGATCGGCGGCGATGGAGGGGCCGATGTTGGGGATGTCTTCCAGACGAGCAAGTTGCTTCCGCCCCTTCGCTACATTTCGTTTCATGGGTTTACCTTGCCATGTTTTTTTCACGATGGTCATCCCATTGCCTCCGGCACGACCACAAACGCATCCCCAGGCCGGACGATGATCGGCTGATCCAGGTCCACCCAGCCGCCGACGCCCACGATTGCCGTCGCCAGGACTCCCATGCGTTCACTTGTCATGCCGTCGATCCTGAACACGGAAACCCGACGCCCGGCCTCGACGCCTTCGATATGGAAGCGAGGAATGATCCGGTCATCTGCGAAACGGAAGGTGAAACACGGGTCTTCATACAGCGGGATCATCCTGCCTTCTTTCTCGAACGAATCATCGCCAGCTTTTCTTTCCGAGTCATCGCCTTGATCGCTGCTTCCCGTTTCAGTGCCGAGCTTTGGCTGCGGTGAACTTCTTGATAGACCAGTTTGACGGGAAGGCGGCTGCGAGTGTACCTGGAGGCCATGCCAGCGTTGTGCTGCTGGCAGCGGCGTTTCACGTCCTTGGTGATCCCGGCGTAGAGCGAGTCATCGGCACAGCGAAGGATGTAAACGATCCATTTCTCAGCGGACGGTTTGACCTTCGGCTTGCGGTCCTTTTTCGGCATCCGGCTAAAATACCGGCTATCTGACTTGCAGGCTGCGCCGCCCGCCAGTGAAGGTCGGTTCGACCGAGGCGTGTTGACTCAGGACCACGAAGGTAACGAGGCATGACGATCATCGGCAACCATGAAGTTCAACGTCCACAATAGCCTTCGGGAGCGAGTACGGGAGTTCTACCCCGATGTCCTTCAATGCACAACGATGCCCAGCCCGGCTCCTGACCTGGACCTGTTTCTGCTCTCCGACAGTTTCGTTCTCGGCGTCTTCTTTTGCGAGCAGGCCGACGTGCTTTCCGAGGAAGACCACCTGAAAGCAGCATGGCTGGAAATCAAAACGAAAGATGTGCCGGAAGTCAAACGGCGGCTGATTGAGTTCGGAGTGAAGGAAGTCGAGTATCCCGACAAGAGCCGATTCTACTTTCAGGCTCCTGGTGGGCAGGTGTTTCGACTTGCGCCAGAGGACGGCGGGATTTGATTCGGTCTTGGTGAGTTGTGCAATAATGAGCGATACCAGCAGCGCAGTCACGTTCGAGGACTTCGAGAAGCTCGACATCCGTGTAGGCCGGGTGGTCGAAGTGCAGACGTTCCCCGAAGGCCGGTACTCAACGCACATCCTGATGATCGACTTTGGGCCGGGCTTCGGCGTCAAAAGGTCACTGGCAAAACTGGTCCCCAACTACGAAGGTCCAGAACTTGTCGGTAGGCAAGTTCTCGCCGTAGTCAATTTCCCGCCCCGGCAGATCGGCAAGCATCAGTCCGAAGTTCTGACCCTCGGCGTGCCAGACGAAAAGAGCAACGTCGTGCTGCTGCGTCCCGACCGAGATGTACCGGCAGGCGGCAGGCTGCATTGAGGTCGATCAACGAACTCAAAGTTGAGCCATGTCCACCGAGAATCCCAGGGCGAGACATCAAGTGATGGATGGGCTTGCGGCAGATAGGAGAATCATCATGAAATCCGTTGAACGCCTGATGGCCGAACACGAACTCATCGAACGTGGGCTGGTCCTTCTCGAAAAGGCCGTGGTACGAATCGACGCCGGGCAGACTCTTCCCAAAGATTTTCCGGCCTGGGCTGTCCAATTCTTCCAGCAGTTTGCGGACAAATGCCATCACGCCAAGGAGGAGGACGTTTTCTTTCCGGTCCTCAAGCAGCGTGGCATCCCCGAACAGGGCGGGCCGATTGGCGTGATGCTTCATGAGCATGTGCTGGGACGGGACTGCGTGGGCCGTATGAATGATGCGAGCCAAGCGCAGCCGGTCGATACCCGCAAGTTCGCCGAAGCCGCTCGTCAGTACATTCCTCTGCTGCGACAGCACATCTTCAAAGAGAATAACGTGCTGTTCCACATGGCCGAGCGGGTGATGAGTGATGCCGACGATGCCGACGTGACGAGCAGATTCTCCCAGGTTGAACAAGAACGAGGGGTTACCGGCTGGCACGAGAGCTTTGCCAGCGACGTGGTGCGATGGGAGCAGGCTCTCAAAGGAGGTTGATGGTCATGATTACCTACACGCACATCAGCGATCTCGCAAAGGAAGCCCAACCGCCTGACAAGGGCATCCTGAGCCACACGATCTTCAACGATGAAAAGGTCAAGGCGGTGATCTTCGGTTTCGCCCAGGGCGAAGAACTATCCGAACACACCGCCTCCATGCCCGCCATCCTGCAATTTATCCAGGGCGAGGCGACCGTGGGCCTGGGTGACGACAAGCACGAGGCGAAGGCTGGAACCTGGGTCCACATGCCCACCGGCCAGCGCCACAGCATCCAGGCGAAAACTCCAGTGGTCATGCTGTTGCTGCTGTTGAAGCCGCCAGCGGCTCCAGGGATAAGCGCCGGGTGAAGCTGATTGAAGGCAATAAATGGCAGGTTCAATGGTGAAACTGTCGGAACAGCAACCCGGTAAAAGCAGGAACATCACTGCCAGTTACCAGAGACAAACCCATGAATGCCTGCCTCTTTCTTCTTTCTCTTGTCGTCGCCCAGGCTGAACCCCTCGGCCCCGGCGATCACACTCGCACCATAATGATGGGCGAGCAGAAGCGGACGTATCTCGTTCACGTTCCGAAGGACTACGACCCGAAGAAGCCTGCGCCCGTAGTGCTGGCGCTGCACGGGGCGGCGATGAACGGCTCGATGATGGTCTGGTTCACCGGCCTCAACAAGACATCGGACAAGGAAGGGTTTATCGTGGTCTATCCCAGCGGCACAGGGGCCGGGCCGTTCTTGACGTGGAACGCAGGCGGGTTCAAGGGAAAGATGGCCGAAGGCAAGGCCGATGACGTGGCCTTCATCGGTAAGTTGCTCGATGATCTCGCCACCGTGGTCAAGGTGGACGAGAAGCGGGTCTACGCCTGCGGCATGAGCAACGGCGGCATGATGAGTTACCGGCTGGCGGCGGAACTCTCCGACCGGATCGCCGCCATCGCTCCCGTGGCCGGAACCATTGCCATTGATGAAAGCAAGCCGAAGCGCCCCGTGCCGGTCATTCACTTCCACGGCACGAAGGACACCTTCGTACCATTCGAGATGGCGAAGGGAAAAATTCCAGCGTTCATGAAGTTGAAAGGCGTCGAGGACTCGATCCAGACCTGGGTGAAGTTGAACGGATGCGAAGAGAAGCCCAAGATCGAAACGCTGTCCAAGGACGGGGACGAGATGAAAGTGACCCGCAAGACCTATGGCGGCGGCAAGGATGGGTCCGAGGTCGTGCTGATCGTCATCGAAGAAGGTGGTCACACATGGCCGGGGATGACGCCACCGGCAGGTTTCATGGGCAAATCTGCGAAGAACGTCTCGGCCAACGACCTGATGTGGGAGTTCTTTAAGAAGCACAAGCTGAAGTGAACTACCGCAGCGGGTCCGGCCCAAAGTCGGAGCCATTTCATCGGGGAGAAGGGACATGAACAAGGTATTCGAGATCGGTGTGATCTGCTTGGCTTTCACGGCGGTCGCCAACACGTCGCTGACGCTGTTCGCCCAGGACAAGAAAGGTCCACTCGCCGAACTGCCCAACAAACCGGGGCCGCACGTCGAGAAGATCAAGGCGCTGGGCGACAATGAGTGGCTGAATCTGGGTGCGCCTGCCGCAGACCCAAAGTGGGGAAAGGCACGGGGTAGCTCGTGGGGTGCTAAAGCCCTGATTCTCGCACCGGACAAGCGTGGAGCATTCCTCTTCGGAGAAGGAGTTCACGCCTACGTCAAGCCCGATGGACACAGCATGGACGACTTGTGGTTCTACGACATCAACGCCCACGCCTGGACGTGCCTTTATCCCGGAATGAACACCAAGACCTTCACGCAGCGGGTCAAGGACAAGCAACTCCTTCTTGATGAAAATGGGCAGTTGATCGACAGCGACAAACAGTCTATTCCTCTGCATACGCTGGTTCATGCCTGGGGCTATCTCACCTACGACTCCGACCGGAAGAAGTTCGCCTTCCTGAGTTGGAACGGCATGGGCAACCAGATTCCCAGGTACTTCCTCGGCGGCGAGAAACTGATGGACGAGGGGCTGAAGCTGCTGGAGAAACAACTCAAGGATAAGAAGAAACTGATCTACTCCCCTTGGTTCTACGACGTGGCGTCGGGCAAGTTCGAGCGATCCCTGGCGAACAACTCCACAGCCATCAACGCTGGAGGTTTTCCTCAGTTCCACTACCTTCCGTCCACGAAACAGTTCTTCGCCGTGGGGTCCAACACCGTAGCGATTTACGATCCCGCCAAGAACCAGTGGACCGATGCCAAACCGAAAGGCCCAAGCCCCAAGGGGTACGACGCCTGCGGCTGCTACGACTCCAAGCGGGGCCGGTTCTACCGCAACGACGGCGACGACTCAAAAGGCGAAGGACTCATGGCGTATGACATCGAGAGCAATTCCTGGAGCCACTTGAAACCCACGGGGACTGCGCCAGAGCCAGCCAACACGAACGCTGCGTTCTACGAGTGCGATGCTCGCCTCGACCTCGTTGTGGCAATCCACTTCAAGGGGAAAACGCCCGGCATCTATGCGTACAACCCGAAGACGAATTCATGGGCCGACCCGATTCCCTTTCCGGCAGATGGTCCCAAGTTTCAGTACGCCGCCAACACCTTCTACGACCGGGAGTTGAACGCCTACTTCTGCCACGTCGCCGGTGACAGCAGAGATGACGGCGTAATGTGGGTGTATCGGTACAAGAAATGAGGCGAAGCGGGTCGGCTAATCGTGCAAGGGCTGGTTCCGGCGTGACCCGCAACCAGAATGGAAGATCACAGCGCCTCGCTCGAAGGAACCAGCTTCACCCTTGTCGAAAGGGCGTGCAGGGCGATCTGGTGGAGGATTTCGCTGACGGTGGTGCAGCAGTCCACCAGGACGCTGACGTTGTACTTTTCCGCCGCCTTCGAGATCGCCGTGTGCGTGACGCAGTTCTGCGTCATCATGCCGCAAACCAGCAAGTCGGTAACGCCGAGTTTCCTCAGCTTTTCGTCCAGGGTCGTCTTCTCGAAGCCGTCTGCAAACTCCTTGACCACCACCGAAGCCTTGGGAGCAGCAGCGAGGATGCGAGGATGGATGTCTGCACCGGGCGTCCCTTCGTTGAAGAAGGGGGCAACCCCCTTGGCGACGTGCTGGATGTGGATGACAGGGACGCCTTGAGCGTTGGCCTTGGTGATGGCACGCTCGATGTTTTGCAGGACGACATCCGTGTTCCACAGCGGGAACTTGCCACCGGGGAAGTAGTCATTTTGCAGATCAATAACCAGTAATGCCTTCTTCACAGGTATCATCCTTTTGAGAATTGCCGCTGAACCATCGCCCGCTCACTTCCCCGCCCGTTCCACCTTGATCGACTCGACTTCCATCTTGAACGGCCCGGCCTTCTTGTCGCTCAACATGAAGCCAAGGGCGTTGACTTCCTTCGGGTCCACCGGCCCGGCATCCTTGACGACCCTGCCGAACGAGGTTGCCTCGAACTTGTCGAGCGGGACTTTGACCTCGATCCACTCGTCCTTCTTGGTCTGGACCGTGGCTCGATACGAGAAGGCGATCAGCCGCTTGTTGACGTAGAGGTTCAGCGAATACTCCCGCCCGTCACCCCGGACCTTGGCGACCATCGTATCGCCTTTCTCCAGACCGAGCTTCTTGGCCTTCGTCCGCACCGAGGCGAAGCCACCGTTGTTCTCCAAGGACAGCGTGCCGAAGAACTCCAGCGTCTTCTTGTCCGTAATCTTGAACTTGCCATCGGATACGCCGCCCATCACGCCATCGTTGACGTTCTGCCATTCTTTCGCAGCGTCGGCTCCGGTGAAGTCGAACAGGGTTTGCGGCGTGTCTTCGGCCATGACGAACGACCCCATCAGGATCAGCAGGGGCAACGCCAGCATTTTATGGATCATGATCTTCCCCAATTCATCGCCGTGATTGACAGTTGCAGCACTGTCGCCATCGACACCCACACGAAGTACGGCCCTTGAGCCACCGCAACCCATTTATAGTGCGGCCAGACGGCAACGACGCACCCGATGATCGTCGTCCACACGATCACGATGTCCACCGCCGCCAGTGGTACGCTCCGCAACCCGGCGAAGATCGGCATGAACAGCAGGTTGGCGACCAGATTGATGGTGAACGGCACGGCGACCATTCGGGGAACCTTGCCTTGGAACGCCCTCAAGAACACGAATCCGAAGCTGATGACGATGACCGGGTAGAGCAGCGTCCAGATCAGCCCGATGGTCGCCGGGGCGGGCGTCCAAGATGGCTTTTCGAGAGCGTTGTACCATTCGTTCCAGGGCATCGGCTGCGTTCTTTCATTCTGGCGTCGTCGTAGCCTGCTTCCATCGTCACCGTGAAGATACAATACTCGTTCCTTGACCATCAGGCCGCAGCGTCGAGTTGCCCCGTGCTGCGGCAGTTGAGAGGCGTGCCGCAAGAGACGCAACAAGACGACCGGAAGCAACGATGACCATTGACCGCACCACCTTCGAGTCCATCTACGCCGGGCAACCACCCTGGGATATCGGCAGACCACAAAAGGCGTTCATCGACGTTGCCGACAAGATCACGGGGTCGATCCTGGACTCCGGCTGTGGCACGGGCGAGAATGCCTTGTACTTCGCCAATCGGGGCCAGAAGGTCACGGGCATCGACTTCTTGGCCGAGCCGATCACGATTGCGAAGCGGAAAGCTGAGGAGCGGGGCCTGACGGCGACCTTCCTGGTCATGGACGCCCTGGCCCTGAAAGACCTTCCCGAAGTTTTTGACAATGTGATCGACTCCGGCCTCTTCCACGTCTTCAACGACGATGACCGCCGCCGCTACGTTGAGGGACTGGCGATGGCCGTGAAACCGGGCGGCAAGTTGTTCCTGCTCTGCTTCAGCGACGAAGAACCGGGCGACCAGGGGCCTCGAAGAGTGTCCGCTAAAGAAATCCGGGACGCCTTCGCCGAGGGGTGGGCCGTGGAGAGTATCGAGCCGACCCGGTTCGAGGTCCGGCCCGATCTGAAGGACTTCAGCTTCAGCCAGGGCGGGCCGAAGGCGTGGTTCGTCGTGGTGAGGAGGGTGGGTCGGTAAACAGCAACAGGAAGGTGACGTGGCCCAAGCCCTCGTTAGTAGCTAAAATGTGTTGGCGGGTTCTTTCGGCGCAGGTTGTTTACAATTTCGGCACGCCCCCGTAGCTCAGTTGGATAGAGCGCAGCTTTCCTAAAGCTGATGTCGCAGGTTCGAATCCTGCCGGGGGTACTCACCAAAAAAATGCTCAAAAAGGTATCCACGACGGGTATCCATTCGACATGGTGGCAGGGTATCCAAAAACAATCGACACAACTCCTTGAAAAACAAAGACTTGAGAATCACAACTAGGGGTCATTAACATCAGAACGGTGGTTTCCTAAACCAAGGGTCGCAGGTTCGAATCCTGCCGGGGGTACTCCGATTTTTTCGCCAAGCCTTTTCGACCCAGGGGTAAACGCGCATCTGCGAGCCCCTCAGTCGTTGTTCCGCTATCCTCCGCAACGAGTTGCGTCGCGTTCGTCTCCGTCGTTGTCTCTCATCTCGAATCCGTGGGCTCCTGAACTGCCACCTTGGCCCGATATTACCGGCCAAACTCTCGGTGTCTCACCCATGTCGCGCGGTTTAGGTTATAGGCGCTCGGTAGCCCGACGCAAGATTTGGCGGTGACAGTTCAATGACGGTAGCGTGCATTTATCGAACCCCGGGCCTTCATGTTATCGACGGGTACGGTGTCAAACCGAAGCGCGTCGGCTGTCCTATCTTGATCGATTGCCGGACGCCGGTCCCACATCAGTGCGCCACGCGCAAATAAAGGAAAGGGCCGACCATCGCTGGCCGGCCCGTCGTTGCGATTCCCGAAAGGACTGCTACTCGGCAGTTGCAAGCAGAAGCTGGCTTTCCGCGCGGAAAAGGGAGAACTTGCGCGTCAACGGGTCGAGCCGTTCCGCCGACCCGAAGAGCAGCACGGCGAAGTACTCAAGATCCTCCTCGTGCGTGGTATTGGTCCGCGCGAGTTGATCGGATGCGGAATTACCGAGCATCGCACTCGTGAAATCCTGGCAGGGAAGGCCCGCTGCCAAAGCTGCTTCACGCAGCGTGCGAAGTTGGTTGCCATTTTTGGCTTGCAACACGACGAATGGCCAATGCGAGAGCTCGGCACGAAGCGTCCCGTCCATGCCTTCATAGCGATGGAAGTAGTTGGCTTCCTCTTGGCAACTGTGCCTCACCATCGAGAGCGCCAAGTGCCCGACCGCATTGATCAACTGTGGCGTGGGCACCTTCCTGTTCAGGACGACGACCCACTTATGGCCGTTATCTTGATATTGCATGACTGTCATCTCCTTGGGCACCGAGTTGTGATATGCGGGGCGTGCTTGGTGCCGAGCGCACCCCGCGTTTGCAAAACGCTTACATTCCGAGAAATGCCGGATCGAGGTCGCCGCCAGGCTTGTCGGGGGTGGCGGCCGACTGCATGCCAGCCATCGCTTCGAACACACGGTCGATGGCGTTGCCCAAGCCCCAAACCTCCGTGTACGGGCACTCCCACCCAGGGCACCCGGCTTCGACGTCGCGCTGGCGGGCATAGATGCCGTCCACCCATTCGGGACTGCTTTCGTGGCGATGGTGCCAGTCGTGGCTGGGGAGGTCTGTGCAAACGACGGCCAAGCGGCAGGGCAGGTGTACGAGGAGCAACCGTGCCCACCACCAACTCCACGACCATGCCCATGCCAAGCCCGTGGCCTCTTCTGGCGGCAACGGATCTGCCATGAAGCGGCCATTGGTAAGCTTCGCGAGGATCGCCTTCTTGCTGCCCGAGAAAACATCCGAATCCCTGGGTTGTCGATCTGTTTCCCAGTAGTGCTCACACACAAATTGCCAGAGAGCAGCGCTCTGATACAGAGCCGTCAGTGGGAGTAACCACGCGACGGCGAACACGATGGCGGGCAACAATGTCCACCACGCGGCGCACCACGCAACAACGGCCAGGAACATGGCGCCATGCAGACCTAAGGCCAGCAAGCGGCGCGACAGCGGGGTCTCAGGCGACCAGAAATTGGCGCCGAGGCGGGCCTTGAGAAATCGACCGTGGAAGTGGAAGGGCGAGAAGGTCGTCTTCCACAACTGTCGCCATAGCTGAAACTTGGTCATGCCAGGCAGAAAGCCCAGAAGACGAAGGAATGCAGCATCGGGATCGGAGCCGGTCGCCATGAACCGGAATAGGTGATGGGTCCCTCGGTGATCCTTCTCGTAGGCCTCGCGATTTTGAAGCAGCAGCAGGCTGCCGAGCAGATCGGCGATCCACGCATCGAGACGTGGCGAACCGCTGAACTGCCCGTGGATAACCTGGTGGGTAACGGTGACGAGGCATGCGCGGGCGCCTGCGACCGTGATCAGCCATGCCAACGCTAAGGCAAGCCAGACGTATGGCAACAGCAGCAACAATGGCATCGCGTAACACAAAGCGACTAGCGCCGCAGCCAACAATGGGCCGGCGAGGAGCTTGGCCAGGGCAGTCATCAGGTGAAAGAGCCATGTCGATTGGAACACAGGCTGCTGACCCTGGTGCGGTTTTCCCGTCAGGAGAGTCAATGGACGTTGCAGCCAGCCAGGCATCCGCCGAGACATTTCTTCGCGCGGATCGTTGTCCTGCGAGGCAACGTACGGGCAGCCTGCGGCGAGCAGGAGCACAACAAGTACGGCAGGCAACCACTGCGCGAGCATTGCACTGCTGTAGCTATCCGCTGAATCCCCACGGACGGCGCTCGCCAGCACGGATGCGCCCAGACCGAACAGAATCGCCACGGCGAGGATGAGAAACGTGCTCCGCGACGAACTGTCGCGGTGGACCGCCTGGGTCCGGTTTTCCGTTACCATTGGAACCTCCTACAGCGTAGAATGGTCTTTGTTTTCTCGGGGCCAGCTTCCGGACCATTTCGCGGCCGTGACCCCACAAAAGGGCCACCGTTGCGAAGGCGACAACTGCGACACGAGGTTTCGTTTTTTTTTGCGGTCGAAAACGCAGCGGAGAGGCGAATGCAAAAAAGCTCTATTTCGCAACTGTTTTCTGGCTTGGCACGTGGCGACGAGCGCGCCCAAGAAAAGATCTGTGAAGCGTTCTTGCGCCGGATAATCGGTTTCGTTCGGAGGAAGCTGGGCATCGAAGATGCCGAGGACGTCGCGCTAGCCGTACTTCGCTCATTTCTCTCTGCCGTTCAACAAGACCGTTTCCCTCACCTCTCGGATCGCGATGCGCTGTGGTCCATCCTCGCAGCGATCGCTGCACAGAAGATCGTCGATGAGTATCGCCGCCAAGGTGCGGAAAAACGCGGCGGGAAAAGAAAGGATGGGGCGGCCACAGCAGAATCCGACGGAGAGGTCCTAGAACGGCTCGCTATCGATCACACTGATCCGTTGCTCGAAGTAACGATGCAAGACTTGTTGGACTACCTTCTACAGCTGTTGCCAGACGATCGTTCAAGGTCCATTATTCGTCTTCGCTTTGCCGGCGAGAGCGTTCCCAATATAGCAACGCAACTTGGCGTCAGTCGACGGACGGTGGAGCGCGACATCTCGATGGCCAGAACACTGTGGGAGGACAAGCTCGAATGAAAAGTCCTCATACCCCAGTCCATCAAAACGACATTTCTGAATCTGCCGCAATGCGCGTCCGCAGTGTGGCGGATCGTTTTTCAGCGGCCATCCGGGGGCAGGAAAAAGAACCTCAGATCGAGGAGTACCTAGACTCTGTAGCCGATCCAGATCGTCATTACCTCTTGTTTGAACTAGTTGCAGAGGAGCTTGAGGTTCTTGATCAGCAAGGCCATCATCCTCGCCTTGATGATTACCTAAACCGCTTTCCACATTATGAAAGTGCGGTGCGTGGAGCGTTTTGTCACGTCCTTGCCGGAAGCGCGAACATGCCTCCTAGACTCATTGGCACTTACGAGGTCAAGTCTTGTCTTGGTGATGGTGGTTTTGGATTGGTCTATTGCGCCCTGGATGTTCATCTTTCTCGACTCGTAGCAATCAAGGTGCCGCGAATTCCCTTCGTGACCCATCCACGCGACTGGCAAAAGTACATGAAACTTCTGCGGAGTGAGGCCCAAAAAGCGACGACGCTCGACCATCCTAACGTCGCAAGAGTACTTTATTTCGAGGAAGACCCTTTTCCGTATCTAGTCATGCCTTTTGTTGAAGGACAATCGCTTGACAAGCTGTTGTCAGCCAACCGAATCTTCTCGCAAGAAGAGATTCTAGGCTTAATTCGATCACTTGCAGACGCTTTACGTCATGCACATGGCCGGGGATTGATTCATCAGGACCTCAAACCCGGCAATGTTATGATCCCAAATACCATGCAGCCAATTATCATCGACTTTGGCTTGGCTGTTCCAATGGATGAGCAACGAGTTGGTAACGCGAACGGAACACTTGACTATCTGTCGCCCGAACAAATACGTGGGCACAAACTTGATGGCCGAACAGATATCTGGAGTCTTGGTGTAATCCTGTACGAACTACTCACAGGAAGGCGCCCATTCGGTGTTCGTGCCCGCGATGTGATAACTCAGATTACCGAAGATGCGCCTGTGCCGCCGTCCCAGCTGCGCCCTGGAATCTCAACTCGCTTGGAACAGATTTGCCTCAGGTGCCTGGAAAAAAGTCGGGACCGTCGTTACAAGTCAGCACAGCGTCTAATTGCTGATCTGACGACAGTTGAAGAAGTTGGCGCGACGGTATCCGATGAGGATTTGACACCCGAATCTGAGGCAAAGCACAGGAACAGTGATGTCGTTGATTCGGTCTTGTTTCTTTCAGCGCACACCAGCCCGATTACCTCTGTTTCCTGGACGCCCGATGGCAGCCGGATATTGACAGGCGCAATGGATAACTCGGTTCGGATTTGGAACGCCACGACCGGCGAGCAAGTTGGCACTTTTGGGATGCTTCCACACCGCGTAATAGACACTCGAGTAAGTCCCAACGGCGCGCTTGTTGCTGTAGCAAGTGAAGATCAGGTAGTACGAGTCTACGACATCACCCAGCAAAACCCAGTTGCCATTCTTCGGCCTCATTTTGACCTGGTAACAGCTGTTGATTGGGTCGATGACGCCCATGTGGTTACCGCGTCGCTTGACAAGAGAATTCGATTCTGGTCCATTGCCGATCCCAGGACCCCTCGAACGTTAGATCCCGTCTTCGGTCGTATTCTATGCATGCGTTTATCTGCGGACCGACAGACGTTGGCCGTTGGAACGGAATCGGGAGAAATTGTCCTCCTCGCTCTAAGCAAGAACGCGACGCCCATCCGCTTGAAGGGCCACCGTCGCCCTGTGAATGACGTTTCATGGACTCCAGACGGAACATTACTTGCATCCGCATCCGACGACGCTACACTTCGGATTTGGAACGCCCTCGAAGGTCTTGAGCTGCAAGTTCACGAAGTCTTTTCGTCGGAAGTTGTGGCCGTTGCCTTTTCACCAGATGGCAACATTCTTGCTGCGAGGTCAAATGACCAAGAAATACGGATTTTTGTAAAGGAAACCGAGTGGCGCTCTGTTCATTCCGTCAACGTCTTCGAAAAAACGTCGCGACGAGGACCATGCAAGATTGCTTTCGGCCCTGTCGGGGTCACCGTCGCTTATCCAACGTCACGCAACAAGTCGTTGTGCTTGTGTCGCCTGGACTACGACAAGTGCATTGCCGCACTGTCGAGTTCTACGTCCGTAGTATACTCAAACGCAAAAGCCGTATTAGTCGGAGACAGTGGCGTAGGAAAGACCAAGTTGGCTATCCGACTCGTCGAAGATCGCTGGGACCCGTCAGACCAGTCGTCGCGAGGTATGACAATTTATACACTACAATCAGACGAGCATCGTGAAATTCTCCTTTGGGATCTAGCCGGGCAGCCCGAGTATCGCCTCATTCATCAAATGTTCATGAATGAGACTACGCTGGCGCTTTGTGTTTATGATCCGACGGAGTCTGAGACTTCCTTATCTGGTATTTCGTATTGGTTGCGTGTGCTTAATCGAGTGGTGACGCCGCCGCCACAAAAGATCTTGATAGCGGCTCGCACGGATGTTGGTCGCGCTCGAAAGACACGCCAGTCAATCGTGGCACTTTGCGAGAAGCAAGGGTTTTTGGGACATTTCGAAACTAGCGCCAAGAAAGGCGACGGATGTCAGGCGTTGCGCGATACCATTGCAAGCGCGATCAACTGGGACAATGTACCAACAATTGAGAGCATCTTATTGTTTCGCGAGGTGAAGCACTTTCTCGCAAGTGTTCGAAATACAGGTCGCGTCTTGGAAGACATTCATAAGTTGCGCGAACGATTTCTAAAGGCCGGGTCCGAGATCACCATAGGGCAATTCGCCACTGTAGTTGGCCATGTTGAGAACGCGGGGCTCGTTCGCCGACTTAGCTTTGGACGATTAGTGCTACTGAAACCGGAATTGCTGGACACGGTGGCCTCGTCAATCATTGACGCGGCTCGGTCTCATCCAAGTGGCTTGGGTTGCGTCGAGAAGGCGGATGCCTTACGCGGAAGCAGTGAAGACCTCGATCCACCAATATCCTCGTCAGATCGCGTCTTGCTTAATCACGCGACCGTGGAGGAAATGGTCCGCGTTGGCATTTGTTACGAGCAGGACGGTCGCCTAGTCTTTCCAAGTAAACTGAATGAAGAAGGCGAGTTTACAAGTGCTGAGCTAACCGCCCGAGTCCGTATCACCCTTGATACTGACGCTGAGTTTTTGTACGCCTCGCTTGTTATCAGATTCGTGTACGGCGGATGGTTTTCATTGATCCAGCTTGAAAAAGGCGGTGCGGTTTTTGCAAGTGCAGATGGCGGTTATCTCGCATTGCGCGCTCAAGGCTTGGAGTCACCTTTCGGAACATTCGTCATTTCATCTGCCGACTTGACAAAGAGTGACGATTTAAGGCTCTTCCTGTCTGTTGCACGCTCCTATTTGGACGAGAAGGGGATAATTTACAAGTGTATTCAAATCGTCCAGTGCTCACACTGTCGTCGCGCTGTTGCGGATATTGATGCTTTGGCCGCAGCTATAGAAAATAAGGTCACGAGATTCCCGTGCCAATACTGCTATCAGTTTTTTCCGATTGGTGATAGCACATTAGAACGTCTCGCAGACATGGAGCAAGCGGCTACGGATCGGGTCCTTTCCATTGAAAACACGGCAAAAGCGCGTTTATTAGTCGAGGGTGATATTGTATCTGTTTTGGGTGAACTTCAGACGCGGGAGTTTCATCAATTATGCTCGCGACCGGGAACATCAATTGTGTGGATAGGGCGGCCTGATAAACGATCGCCGCATGACGGTGATTCACGGTTGAACGAGGAATCCGCCGGAGACCTCGAACTAGTGTGCGGCACCAATGCCAAAGATGTGGGCGGCAGATTTGCAAAGCGTGTAGGCCCTTATCAGCTCTACATTTTTTGTGTCTGTTTAGCGCCCGCTTGCTGGTTTACGCGAAGAGGTTGCCGAGGTTGCCGGTGAAGGCGTTGCTGATGA
>CAZAFH010000068.1:0-41239 GCA_964484265.1 uncultured Singulisphaera sp. | reverse complement strand
CCCCTCTCCCCCGGAGTACCGGGGGCGAGGGGAGCAAGAGGGTTCGACAATTCGGGAAGTTATTTTTCGAGAGATACTTAGCATGTTGAATTTGTTCTCTCCGTTTTACTTACTCTTCAACCTCTCAGCCCTGATTCCCTTTTCATCCTCCGCGCGTACAACATCCGGGAACACCAAGGATCTCACTTGCCGGAGTTTCCATGCGCACGTTAACTCTCCTACTCCTTTGCTTCCCGTCGCTGGCCTTCGCTCAGGAAGGAGCGCCAAAGCTGCGCTACTACTATCCAGTGCCGGCTGCGAATCCGCCGAAAACCGTGGAGGCTGATGTCTGCGTCTATGGCGGGACGCCCGGCGGCGTCATGATGGCGGTGCAGGCGTCGCGCATGGGCAAGTCGGCGGTGCTTGTCGTCTTTCGCAAGCATGTTGGCGGCATGACCTCCAGCGGGCTTAGTGCCGTCGATCTCGGGCGCGGCGATTCGATCGCCGGCATCGCCCGCGAATTTCTCACCCGTGTCGGCCAAACGCGCGGGTTCCGGCCGAGCAAGGCCGAGGAGACGTTCCTCGCCATGCTGAAGGAAGCGAAGGTGCCGATCTATTTCGAGCATCGCCTCAAAGACGTGACGATGGACGGCAAACGCATCACCGCCATCACGACGGAGAACGGCAACACGTTCAAGGCCAAGATCTTCGCCGACGCCACGTATGAAGGCGACCTCTTCGCCAAGGCGGGAGTCTCGTTTCACGTTGGCCGAGAGGCGAACGCTGTCTATCAGGAGACGCTCAACGGCGTGCAGTTTCGCAAGGAGCACAACTTCGTGTTCCCGGTCGATCCCTACAAGACGCCGGGCGACGCCAAGAGCGGATTGCTCTGGGGCATCTCCACAGCCGATCCGGGCAAGACGGGCGAAGGCGACAAGAAGGTGCAGACTTACAACTTCCGCATGTTTCTCTCGAACGCGAAAGATCGTCTGCCTTTCCCGAGGCCGGCGAACTATGATCGCGACAAGTATTTGCTGCTGCTGCGTTACATCAAGATGAAGCCGCCCATTCCGCTGCAACTTCACGTGGGCGATTCCAACAACCAGGGCGGATTTTCGACCGACTACATCGGCGCCAATTACGCCTGGCCCGAGGGCGACTATGCCACGCGCGAAAAGATTTTTCAGGATCATGTCAACTATCAGCAGGGCCTGATGTGGTTCTGGGCCAACGACAAGGAAGTGCCCGCTGACATGCAGAAACGCGTTAACGCCTTTGGCCTGACCAAGGGCGAATTCCCCGAGACCGGCGGTTGGCCGCACGAGTTGTACGTCCGCGAAGGCCGACGCATGATCTCCGATTACGTGATGACGGAGCACAATTGCCGCAGCGCCAAGGTCGCCGAGGATTCCGTCGGGCTGGCCAGCTACAACATGGACTCGCACAACACGCAGCGTGTGGTCATCAATGGCCAGGTCCGCAATGAGGGCGATGTGCAAATCGGCTGTCCCAGGCCTTATCCGGTGAGCTATCGCAGCATTGTGCCGAAGGAAAGCGAATGCGTCAACCTGTTCGTACCGGTTTGCCTGTCGTCGACGCACATCGCCTATGGCTCGATCCGCATGGAACCAGTGTTCATGATCCTCGGTCAAGCCAGTGGCACGGCAGCGTCCATGGCCATCGACATGAACGTCAGCGTGCAGAAAGTCCCCTACGCGAAGCTAAAGGAACGCCTGCTCGCGGACAAACAAATGCTCGAATGGACCGGCCCGCCGCTGGGCAAGGGAGCCACGACGCGCATCGACCCGAAGACGGTGACAGGCATCGTGGTCGATAACGAACAAGCAAAGCTCACGGGCGAATGGTCGAGCAGCGCGACGGTCGGCCCCTACGTCGGCGACGATTACCTGCACGACAACAACATGGCCCAGGGCAAGAAGAGCGCAACCTTCACGCCAAAGCTGCCGAGCGCTGGCGTGTACGAGGTTTATCTGATCTGGTCGCCCAACGCGAATCGTGCGTCGAACGTGCCCGTGGAGATCGTGCATGCGGGCGGGACAGAGAAGCTCACGGTGAACCAAAAGAAAGGCGGCGGCTGGGCGAAAGTCTTCACCGGCCGCTTCAACGAGGGAACGCAGAGCAGCGTGACGATCCGCAACGATGGCGCCAACGGCTTCGTGATCGCGGATGCGGTGCGGTTCTTGGCGGTGACAAAATAAGCATATAGCCCGCCATTCATGGCGGGGCTTTTTCCCGGACCCGCCTTAAATGGCGGGCTATATACGATCTGTCGCTGTCTACTGCTTCCCCCGCTGCGCCAACAAATACGCCAGCAGGTGGTTGAAGTCGGCGGCGCTGATCGTCTCTGCGAAGTTGGCGGGCATCGGCGAGAGCGGGCTGATGCTGCGTTCGTCGATCGTCGCCTTGTCGATGCGCAGGTCCTTGCCGAGGTTGTCAGCGAGGATGACGATGTTGCCTTCCTCGCGCAAGAATAGCCCGTTGATGGTTTGGCCTGCCTTCGTGACGATCTGCGTGGTGCGGAAGGCTTGATCGACATTGCGATTGGGGTCGAGGATGTCTTCAAGCAAGCGTTCGACGCCGCGGATGCCGATGCCGTCGAGTTGCGGGCCGATCTTCGCGCCTAGCGTGGCGATCTGATGGCAGTTCGCACAGGTCTTCTGGAATACTTTTTGGCCGAGCGCGGGATCGGCCTTGAAGCTGGCGAAAGAGTCGCGCTTTTTCGCGATAAGTTCGAGCGCCTTTTGGTCCGCGGGCGGCAGGTTCTGCGTCAGTTTCTTCAGGCGATCCTTCACGTTGGCGATCTTCACGCTCTTCAATCGCAACTCAATCGCGCGATCCTGCAACAAGCGAGGCGACGCCTTGCCTGCCTCGATCGCCTTGAGCAATTGATCGCCGCCCTGCGCGCTGCCGGACATGCCGAGCGCGATCGTCGTCTGCAGGCGTGCCGGAGCGTTTTGCAGGCCCTTGACGAGCGATGCGAACGCGGCCGGATGATTCGTGCCGGCGAGTGCGTTGGCGATCTGCTCGCGGATGGTAATCGATTCCGATTCGCTGAGCAGCGTCTTTGCGAGAGGCGGAATCGCTTTGCCGGGATTGATGTTGACGAGCGTCGTGATGCAGGATTTCCGGAGAGCCTCGGGCGTGTCGGCCTGGGCGACGAGAGCCAGCAACTGCGGCGTGCGGTCGAGCTTCAGCGTGCCGGCAAGCTCGACGCCGATCTGCTTGTCGTTGGCATTGGTGGAATCGATCAGGCTGGCGACGAGGTCTTCGATGGCCTGGCGATCGTTCTTCGCCAGCACCGAGCCGCGTTCCTGGCTGGCTTGCAGGATCGTCTTGAGCAGCGTGCCCTGCGCGGCTCTGTCCTTCGGGAACTTCTTGACCGAAAATTGGATCGCCCACGGCGTCGAGCCGTCCTTGCCGTAGCGCACGACATGATGCACGAGTTCGCGCGTTCGCTCCAGTCCTTCGCTGAATTGCGCGAGGAAGCCCCTCAGATATTCGGCTGCTGCCTCGGACTTCATCGATCGGCACACATCGGCGATTGCGCGATGGTCTTTCTCGGCCCATTTTTTGGTCGTCACGATTTGCATGATATCCTTGGCGCGGAGCTGTTCGCGAATCGCCAGGCGAACGGCATGGACGATGTGGTTATCCGCCAAGGGCAAGCCATGCCGAAACGCGAGCAAAGCCGACAGATGCTCAGCGGTCGGGTGAGCCGCCATCGCCTCGACGGCAACGCGCTGGACGAAGGCGTCTTTGTCGAGCAAGCCGAGCTTGGCCATGGCGGTGTATTTGGGCGTCCACGCTTTCTTCTCGGTGAGGATGCGCTGCACATGCACACGGACCAACTTCTCTTTCGCGGAGGTGGCGCTGGCGAGCGTCGCGTCATCGAGCTTAGTCAGTCGTTCGAGGATCCACAATGCATGCGCTTTGCGGGCTCCATCGCCGGCGTCGGCGATATCCTTGACAGTTGGTTGCAGCGCCGTGACGGCTTCAGCACCGCCGCGTTCGACGAGCTGGTCGGCGGCGAGCAGACGCACGGAGAGATTGGAACTCGCCAATGCATTGACGAGTGACAAGACATCGGCCTTGGCCAGATTGGTCACCGGTCGCGGGCCGCTCGTGCCATCTTTGCCGCGATAGACGATGCGCCAGATGCGGCCCTTGTCGCGATCGCGTCCGGGGTGTTTCAGGTCGATTTCGTAATGCCCGATGATGCGATTGTAAAAGTCGGCGACATACAAACAGCCGTCCGGTCCGAGTTTGATATCGACGGGGCGGAACCACGGATCCTGGCTGGTGACAAACGATTCCATGACGGCCGACGGACTGGCGCCAGTCCAGTTGATCTTGTAGGCGTTGATGCGGTTGAGCACGACATCGCCTAGGAAGAGCTTGTCGTGGTATGCCGTCGGGAATTGGTCGGCGGCATAGTAGGTCACGCCGCACAGGGCCGTCGAATGATCCTTAAACGTATTCATGTGCGGAGCGAAACCGAGGCCGTCATGCTTGTTGCCGAAATGCTCGTAGAGGGCGCCGCGCAACAGCATCGTTAGCGGTCGGCTGTGGCAATCGCCGGAGTAGAGATTGCCATACGGGTCGAAGGTAAGCCCGAACGGGTTGACCTGTCCGTGCGTGAAATGCTCGATGCGCGAACCGTCGGCCTTGATGCGGTAGGTGTTGCCCGAATTCATGGTGATGGCGGTGGAGGCGTCCTTGCTCTTAACGTTTGACGTGTTGCGGAAGCCGTGGCAGGCGTAAATCCAGCCGTCGAACCCGGCCTGAAATTCGCCCGTCATGCCGTGCGTGTCGGCGAAGCCGAAGGACGAGTACAAGGTTTCTCGTATATCGGCTTTACCCAGTCCCTTGGTGTCGGTCATGCGTGAAATCGAAGGGATGCTGTAGACGAGCGCGCCCTTGTTGTCCGCCGTCGGCAGCACGCCGATCGGGATATTGAGTTTGTCGGCAAACGTCGTGATCTTGCGAGCGCGGCCATCGGGGCCGAAGTCTTCGAGGATCTTGACGGCGTCGCGGCCCATTCCGTCCTTTGCGGCAAACGGATATTCGATAGTCTCGGTGACCCACAATCGCCCGGCGGCGTCGAACGCGATGTTGATAGGCTTGCGAATATCGGGATCAGCCGCGACGAGCTGGATCTCAAACCCCGGCGGGACCTTGAGCTTCTTGAGTTGCTCTTCAGGCCGAAGCGGATCGGTCGCGGCGACGTGCGGGCTGGGTGGCCAGGCCGGTTTTTTCTTTTGCTGGCCAAGGGTCGGCGCCAGGGCAACGGAAAGTACGAGAATGCAGAGGAGAGCGCGTGCATGCATGAGAGTTTTCCAGGCTCAGGGAAGTATCCAATCGACGATTCGACGCGAATCGATTTATTTTATTCAATTCCCAGGCATCGAATAAATGCCGCCCGAGGAATAGAATCGTCAGAAGCGCCCTGATTGGCATCGCGCGAATGACTCTGGAAATTGTTTAATGCCGCAACTCTCCCTGGCTTTTCTCTGGCATCAGCATCAGCCGTACTACCCGGACGATCAGAATGGCGAGAACGCGATGCCGTGGGTGCGCCTGCACGGGGTCAAGGATTACGTCGGCATGGCGCTGCATCTGCTCGAATTCCCGCGGATGCGCTGCACCATCAACCTTGTGCCGAGCCTGCTCGTCCAGATTCAGGCCTACACGGAAAAGGGCGCCACGGATCGTTTTTTTCAGGTCGCGAGGATCCCTGCAAAGGAGCTGAGCCGACAGGATGCCGTCTTTCTTCTCGATCATTACTTCATGGCCAATCATGAGCAGATGATCAAGCCCTGGCCGCGCTTCTGGGAGCTTTGCCAGCTTCGCGCCGCCGGCAAGCAATCGGCCGAGGAATCGTTGCGGCGGTTCGGCGAACGCGAGTTGCGCGACCTTCAGACGCTCTTCAATCTGGCCTGGATTCATCCGCTCGTCTTTGACGCGGATCTCGAGTTGAAACAGCTTCGATCGAAGGGCAAACAATTCACGGAAGCGGAAAAGAACCTCGTACTCGACAAGCACATCGAGATCATGAAGCAGATCATTCCGCTCCATCGCAAGCTCGCGGAATCGGGGCAGGTCGAGCTGACGACGACGCCGTTCTACCACCCGATACTGCCGCTGCTCTTCGACAAGAAGCTGGCGCGCGAGGCAATGCCCGATGTGAAATTGCCAAAGCATGTCGCGGGATACCTGGACGATGCCGAGACGCACGTTCGCCGGGCCGTGGCGTCGCATGCGGAATTGTTTGGTACGCCTCCGCACGGAATGTGGCCAGCGGAAGGAAGCGTCTGCCAGGAGATGTTGCCTCTGCTCGCGAAGTACGGCATCCACTGGATCGCGACGGACGAGGGCGTGCTCAGCCAATCGACACAAGGTTTCGTGAGCCGCGATTCGCATGGGCATCTTCGCAATCCGAGCCATCTCTATCGGCCGTATTCCGTGCGTGAAGGCGAAAGCAAGCTCGGCATCGTCTTTCGCGATCACGCCTTGAGCGACCTGATTGGATTCCACTACCAGCGCAGCGCCGGCAGCGATGCGGCCCACGATTTCGTCAAGCATTTGCATAACATTCGCAACGCCATTCCCGCGGATCAGCCTGCACTCGTCAGCGTCATCCTCGATGGCGAGAATTGCTGGGAGCATTATCCCGACGGCGGCGTGCCGTTTCTGCGCACGCTGTACAGCCTTTGCGAGCAGGATCGCCGAATTCGACCCGTGAAGATCGGCGAATACCTGAGCGAAAATCCGCCCATCGATACGCTGCCGAAGCTCTTCGCGGGCAGCTGGATCCACAACAACTTCGCAATCTGGATCGGCCACGAAGAAGACAATACGGCATGGGATGCGCTGCACCGGACGCGCGAGCACTTGATCCAGCGCTCGCAGCAAGGCCATCTGTCGCCGGAGCGCGTGCGGCTTGCCTGGGAGGAATTGTACATCGCCGAGGGCAGCGACTGGTTCTGGTGGTACGGCGACGACCACTCGTGCGAACAGGACGCTCTTTTCGATCAGCTTTTCCGCAAGCATCTGCAAAACGTGTATCATGCGCTGGGCGACATTCCGCCTGGCGAGCTGAGCCGTGCGATCAAGAGACAGGCGCAGCGGCATACGCACACCCAGCCGACGGCTTTTCTGGATGTGAAGGTGAATGGCCGCACGACTTTTTTCGAATGGGCGAACGCCGGCCGATTCACCTGTCAGGCCGAGCGAGGCGCCATGGCGATGGTGACGAAGACGCCGATTCGCGAGCTGTATTTCGGCTTCAGCCGGCGTGACTTTTTCTTGCGTGTCGATTTCGACGAGGCAGCCAAATCGCTCCTTCAGCGATACGATCTGGTGCTCGTGGGCTTCGAGGAACCGATCGGTTGCGAGCTGCGGATTTTTCACCCAGCGAAGGCTGCCCAGACGTGGCGGTGGTACAGGCAGGGCGAGCCGGTTGCCGACGCGGAGGGTGTGCAGGCGGCGAGCGACCGCGTGCTGGAATGTGCGATCCCGTTGGCTTTGCTAGGAGGAATGCCGAGCCGTTCGCTAAGGTTCTACGTGGAGCTTTTGGAGAATCAGCAAAGCCGCGACCGTGCGCCGCGCGACGGCGCTATCGCGCTGCCGATGCCGTCGGACGATTACGAACGCATTCACTGGGATGTATGATGATGAGCGCCCAGGGGAGAGCGCAGCGAACCCCTGGGATAGTGCCGCGGGGAAACTGAACCGCAGGGTTATTTGTTGCATCCGGAGCCATTATGCCTGAACTTCGCAAGGACCCGATCGTCGGTCGATGGGTCATTATCGCTCCCGATCGGGCCAAACGCCCGATCACCCTCAAGAACGAACCGAACCTCGGTGAGGGCAAGCTTTGCCCTTTTTGCGAGGGCGGGGAAGAATACACGCCTAACGAAATCCTCGCCTACCGCGATCGAGGAACCAGGCCCAACGACAAAGGCTGGCGCGTGCGCGTCGTTCCCAACAAGTACCCCGCACTGCAAATCGAAGGCGATCTGAACAAGCGCGGCGAAGGCATTTACGACAAGATGAACGGCGTCGGCGCCCATGAGGTCATCGTCGAGTGCCCGTTCCACGAAGTCTCCATGGCCAACTTTACCCAGGAACATATCCGCGAGATCCTCTGGGTCTATCGCGATCGCCTCGTCGATCTCAAGAAAGATCCCCGGATGGTTTATGGCATGATCTTCAAGAACGTCGGCACCGCCGCCGGCGCATCGCTCGAACACTCGCACTCGCAGCTTATCGTCACGCCGATCGTGCCCGTCAATGTCTGGGAGGAGATGAACGGCTCGCTGGAATTCTTCGACTACCGAGGTCGATGCATCTACTGCGATATCATCTATCAGGAGCTTTCCGCCGAGAAGCGCGTCGTGCTCGACACGCCGAACTTCATTTGCTTCGCGCCGTTTGCGAGCCGATTCGCGTTCGAGACCTGGATCGTGCCGAAGAATCACAATAGCCATTACGAGAATATTCAGAAGAACGAACTGGACGAACTGGGCACGGTGCTGAAGACGATCCTGATGAAGCTGGAGATAGCGCTCGACAAACCGAGCTACAACTACATCATCCACACGTCGCCATTCGATACACAATCTCTGCCTCACTACCATTGGCACATGGAGATCATCCCGCGCATGACGCGAATTGCCGGGTTCGAGTGGGGCACAGGGTTCTACATCAATTCCGTGCCGCCCGAACAGGCCGCGGAGTATCTGCGCGAAGTCGATGTGGACGTGACCGGCGGTCGAAAGGCATGATGAAACCGTAGGCATCACGCTCCGCGTGCTGAATTGTTGAGCAAGAGAACTAGAAATCGATCTCGCAGAGCGAGATGGCTACGGTGGTTTCGGTGCATTTTGGAATCATGTTCAAGTTCCTCATTGAGCCAATCAAACAACCTGCGCTACCGTAGGCATCACGCTCCGCGTGATGCATTTTATTGCGCGAGGCGTGATGTCTGCTATTACTTCTTGACCTGATTCAGAAGGGTATTGGCTTGCGTTCGCACGCGGGCATCGGAATCGGCGGCGAGCCTTTGAAGAATCGGTACGATCTCTTTCGTATGGCTCAGGTACAGCGCCGAGCCCTGCACGGCAGCGAACCGCACGCTGACTGAGGAGTCCTTCGCAGCCTCCGCGAGCAATGGCAGCGCAAACTCGGCCGACAGCGGCGCCGAGCTGGGTCTTCCGAATCGCTGAAATACTGCGCCATAGGCAAGGCTTCGCGCCTTTTCGTCGCCGGATTTCTTCACGGCGTCAAAAATTTCCGCAAGCGAGGCTGGATCAATGGCGGCGACAGCCTGGATCGAACCGCGCTTCGCGGGTAGATACGGATCCTTCGCGGCGATCTCGACGAGTTTCGGCAAAGCCTTTTTCGCGCCGGAGCCGACGAGACCCAATGCCTGAATCGCGTTGGCTCGGGTCGTGTTATCGCTTGACAGGAGACTGATCAACGCGGGCACCGCCGGTTCGCCGACGCGGCCCAGCGCGAGTACGACGTTGCGTTTCTGAAACTGCGTTCCTTGATCCACCATCGATACCAAGGTCGGTAACGCCTCTTTGATATCACCAGGAATCCGCTGCAGCGAATTGACGGCCGTAATTCGCACGCTGGGATCCGCGTCTTTTAGCGATTCGATCACGTGGGGCAGGGCGGGTTTGCCTTGCTGCGTGAGAATTACCAGTCCCATCTGCCGAACGGAAGGGCTGCCGTCTTTCACCAGCGTAAGCCCGGCGGCGAACATGGCGGGCGATTCCTCGTTGATGCCCTGCAGCACGACCGCGATTTGCTGTTTCGTCTGGGCATCGGCGCCCTTGAGTGTGGCGATGAGTTTCGGCGCCGCCAATTTCGCGCCGCTGCCGAGCATTTGCAAACCGCGAATGCAATTGAAGCGCACGCCCATATCGCTGTCGGCTGCGCCATGAGCGAGCGCGAGCACGACCATTTTGTCGGAGACTCGCAACGGCGCGAGCGCCGTCGCGGCGCCGAGCCGAACTTCTGTTTGCTTGTCGCTCAGGGCATCGACGAGCGCAGGCACGGCATCGCCGCCGATCTTGCCAAGCGATTGTACGGCTCGAGTGCGGGTGGTTGGTTTTTCACTTTTTAGTGACTTGATCAAGACGGGAATTGCAGCCTTGCCGATCTTGGCCAGCGCCTCGCCGGCGGCAATTTTCACTACATCATCGGGCGAGACGAGCAATGCGCCGAGCGGTTCGACGGCGGCCTTGGCGTCGCTGCCGATTTCACCGAGAGCCTTGGCGGCGTAGATCTGCACCGGCTTGGCGTCGTCTTTCAGTGCATTGACCAAACCGGGCACGGCAGCGGCGCCGAGTTTGCCTAGCGCTTCCGCGGCGGTCTGGCGGACGTCAGCATTTCCATCCGCGAGCAGGCGAATCAGCGGCGTCACCGTCGTTGGCTCGTTCGGCGCGACGCGGCCCAACGCGTAAGCAGCCTTGCGGCGAACATTGGCGTCATTGTCGGTTAGCGCCTGTGTGATGTCGCTCACCACGCCCTTCGCCGGCGGGCCGATCCAGGCGAGGGTCCAGAGCGCGTAGTAGCGATCGTTGGAATCGGTGCTTTTCAGCAGCTTCGCGACAGGCGCCACGGCAGGCTCGCCGATCTTGCCAAGCGCGATAGCGGCATTGAGTCGAAGGAATTCATTGCGAACCTGCAAGGCGTCCGTCAATGCCGCGACCGCCGGCGCCGCCTTCGGGCCGAGTTCGGCAAGCGCCATTGCCGCGCTGATTTTCGCGGCTTCGGAGCCTTTTTGCAGTTGCTCGATGTGCCCCGTCACGTCCTGAGCAAACGAAGTTGCGAGGCATGCAACCCATGCCACGACTGCAATGAAATAACGCATTGGCGGATCCTCGAAGGGAGCGAGTCGAAATCGCGGCAAAGTGCGCGCGGAATGCCTGTTTGATTATCGATGTAATGACGAACGCCAAGCGGAAGTGAATTGGGGACAATTTAGCCGCGGAGCGGCGCCAGGGCCGAATGTCCCTGGACGCGGATTTGCTCACACGGAAAGCCGCGAAGCGGCGAAAAAAAAGCTATCGTCCCTTCGGGACTTGGCCGTCAGGGGCGCGGTTCCCAGGGCCTTGCGGCCCTGGCTATTGGCTGCCGCACTTTCAGTACGGTGAGCGGCTTGGCTCTAGCCGATCAGTTCGCGCATCGGCTGGGCGTTGCCTTCGACGAGGTACTGCGGACGACCGTTGAGGTCACTGATCGTCGTGTGGTTGACGTCGATGCCGAGGTTGTGGAATAGCGTGGCGTAGATTTCGCCAAACGTCACAGGGCGAGCAACCGCTTCGCCGGCGATGCGATCGGTGGCGCCGATCACCTGGCCGGTGCGCATTCCGCCGCCTGCCATCAACGCGAGGTTGACTTGCGGCCAATGGTCGCGGCCGACGCGGTCGCTGATGCGCGGCGTGCGGCCGAACTCGCCCATGATGCAGACGGTGCAGTCATCCGACAGGCCGCGGGCGTGCAGGTCTTCGACGAGTGCGGAGACGCAATTGTCGAAAATCGGGAAATCTTCTTCCTCGCGCAAGAAAATCGAGTTGTTGGCGCGGCCCTCGGCGTTCAGGCCGCCGTGCCAATCCCACTTGCTGTAGTTGAGGGTGACCACGCGAGCGCCAGCTTCGACGAGCCTGCGTGCCATCAACAAGCTCTGCGGCACGCGCGGGGCGCCGTTGCCATCCATCATGATTCTCGGGTCGCCAGTGCCATAGCGAGCGACGATGCGCGGGTCTTCGCGCGATAGGTCGAGTGCCTCGGCCAGGCGCGACGAGGTCAGCAAGCCAAACGCCTGCTCGCTGAAGTGATCCATGCCGCTGACGGCGCCATTGATATCGACTTCGCGGCGAAGGCTGTCGAAACTCTGCAGCAGCGTGCGGCGATCGGCGAGACGATCGACGGTGATGCCGTTGAGGATCATGTCGTTGCGAGATGGACCCATCGGCCGAAACGGCGCCATTGATGTGCCGAGGAATCCGGGGCCGGGTTCGTTGTAAGGGCCGTGCGTGCAGGTGTAGCAGAGGCTGACGAACGGCGGCGTGGCGCGATCGACCGGGCCCTGCACCCGCGCGACCATCGACCCGAACTGCGGCCAACCGCCCTGCGGTTTCACTTGCGTTCGCGGGTGATGACCGTTGAACACCTGAATCGCGTCGTGATCGGCCTGATTGCCGACGACGGACCGCACGACGACGAGTTTGTCCATCATGCTCGCGAGTTTGGGGAACGCTTCGCAAATCTGAATGCCGTTGACATTCGTCGCGATCGGCCGCCAGGGGCCGGCGATCTCTCGCGGCGCGTTCGGTTTGAGATCGAACATGTCCTGGTGCGGCGGACCGCCGACGAGGTAAATAAATATCACCGATTTGCGCGACGAGCGAATCCCGGCGGCGTTTTCCGCTTGCAGCAGCTGCGGCAACGCCAAACCCGCGGCGCCAATGCCGCCAATCTTGAGAAAACTACGACGAGACAGCGGAAAATGCGAGGTCATCCGAATCTCCGGCAGGAAGGAAGGCGGGGGGTAGTGTGAAAGCATCTTATCAAAAATTGGCACGAATTGCTACCGAAAAAACGGCAAAAGCAGGAGGTAGCAAGCCAACCAGTTGAGAATGGGATCGCCGTACCGCTGGAGATTTTTTCTTAAAGGAGTTTGACTCTTCGCCTGTCTCATGTTTACAATCCCAACATCAACTTACACCGCCTCCATTCGCTGTGCGCAGAGGTCCGTATGATTCGCTCGCTCCGTCGCGTCCACGCGTTCTTTGCCAACCTTGGAAAGGGGGTAGGCGGCCTTTCGGCCCCGCTCGGCTAATTGTCGTAAACTCGCGTCGGAATCTCACCCCAAACGATAATATCGTTCAAGCCGAGGAACTCGCTATGTCAGTAGATTGGTATTGTCGAATTGACGAAACGACTCATGGACCACTCACCGGCGCCGAACTTCAACGCCTGGCAAAATCCGGAAAGCTGCGACCAACAGATACGGTCAAGAAATCGGACGCGGGCAAGTGGATTCCCGCCAGCGCGGTCAAAGGGCTGATATTCAACACCTCGCCGAATCCGAAATCCGGACCGGCGACGGATGAAGAACAGCCGGCCAGGAAACGACCGTCTGCCCGGCCCGCGAAAAAAAATATCCACATGATCGTGTTCGTTACGGCTGGCATAGCGGCAGTGGTCATGATCCTTTGCTCGGTCACCATTTTCTTCACGTTTTTCCGTGGATCGTCTCGAACACCGGCCGTCGCTCAGACGAAAAAAACAGACGGCGCGGCAAAGAAGACCAAGGACGTGGAGAATAAACCCGAAATTGATGCCGAAAAAAAGCGCAAGGACGAAGCGGAAGCTAAGCGGATCGCCGAGGCCGCACAGAAAGCCAAGGATGAAGAAGCCAAGCGGATCGCCGAGGCCGCGCAGAAGGCCAAGGACGAGGCAGAAGCCAAGGAGGTGGAAGCCAAACGTGTCGCCGAGGCCGCTCAGAAAGCCAAGGACGAGGCGGAAGCCAAGGAGGTGGAAGCCAAACGCATCGCTGAGGCGGCTGAGAAAGCCAAGGAACTCGAAGCCTTGGTGACACAACTGATTGAGCAGCTAAAAAGCCCAGACGAACCGACACGATTGAAGGCGATAAAGACGCTGGGCGGCAAAGGAAAAGCAGCCAAGGCAGCGATTCCGATGCTTTTTGAATTAGCAAAAGATTGGAAGGCGAACGGCAGATACAAGGGCGACATTCTGCGCACGATCGAACAGATTGGAATTGACAAATCTTACCTGCCCGCATTGCTGGTAGAGTTGCAACGGAATGAGACGTCTTTCATTGTTACCGATCTGGTAGGAATCGCCGGTGAACCTGCAATAGGTCCTTTGCTGAAACTGTTGGATGATCCGCTACCAAGAACTCGGTTTAGGGCGTTAGTTGCACTTTTTAATAATCGAAGCCTTAATTCAAGTATGGTTCCTCGACTAATGAGGTGTTTGGAAGATGCTGACGCTAGTGTTCGCGGGCAGGCTGCATCCACCATCGGGCGAATAGGAGTAGAAGCCAAAGATGCAATTCCCGCACTTATTAAGTCCGTGGAACAAAAGAACTGGGGTGCCGCCAATGCCTTGGCGGCATTCGGCCCTATAGCCAAAGGTGCGGTTCCCGCGCTAATCAACGCACTGAAGGACAAAACGACGGCGCTAAAACTGGATTTCAGAGACCCCTCCGACGTAGGTAAGTTGGTTACCAAAGAGATTTCTTTTGCCGAGCAAGCGGCCGCTGCCCTGGGCTTCATCGGTCCGGACGCGGTAGCGGCCGTGAAGGACCTTATCCGAGCAACGGCCGATCCGCGACCGGGTGTCCGGCAGCAAGCCGTATTTGCATTGGGCAAGATTCGTTCCGTTGACGCCATTCCCAAGCTGATGGCAATACTCGAAAAGAAACCCGTTGATAACGACGAACTCGACAAGGCGGCGGCAAGGGCGCTTGCGGACCTTGGAACGCCGGCCATTCCGACTTTGCTCAAGGCAGCCGATTCCAAGGTCCACTCCGTTCGCCTGGGCGCTGCGATTGCGCTCGCTCAAATGCGGCCTTTACCTGACAAGGCGGTCGCTGCCATTCGGCCGTTTCTGAAGGACGAGAATAGCGTAGCACGTACTCGCGCGGTTGTCGTGCTCGGAAGAATGGGGTTCGATGGCGAGGAGGCAATTCCCGATCTGGTGGAGGTGTTGACATCTACCAAGGAAACCGAAGTGATCCGGAAGAAAGTCGCGGATGCACTGGCCGAGATGGGCGAAAAGGTTGGTCCGCACATTCTGAAATGCTCGACGCATGAAAACGCTCGGGCCCGGCGCTGGGTAGCAATTATTTTGGGCAAGATGAAGTCTCCGCCGCCGGAAGCGGTTACTACCCTGATCGGTATACTGGAAAAGGACTCGATCGATCTTGTTCGAGTTGCTGCAGCCGAAGCTTTGAGCGAATTCGGTCCGGAAGCAAAGTCCGCCCTCACAATGCTCGACCGTCAGGCCGCCGCTGACAAAAGCCCAATGGTTCGCCGCGCCGCGAGCTTGGCCGCTACGAAAATTCGTGCGAAGTGAGATAGATGACGCGTATAGTCAATCACACGAGAGCGTAGTCTCCTCTGATACTTCGTCGGGCGGTCCGGGGTGGTAAGTCATCACACTTGATTTGCCTCGCACGGTGATCGTCGTGAGACTCACGGTCGATGCATCTTCCCGGCTCATGCAGACACTCAGGTCCCGCCGATCCGGCCAGCTATGGCGATGGAACGCATCCTGTTCACTTGGCCAATTCTCGGCTTTTGTGAACGACGTGGCGAACAACTTCCGGCGCGGCGGTTCCACGAGATCGTCGCCGAGTCCCGATGACGTGAACATCACCGGCGAGGTTAGCAGGTATTCGCGTATATTCACTCCGGTAGGCTCGGACACGAATTCGACGGCAAAGACGTAATCAGAAAAAATGAGCCGAAACGGCGCAAAGGGCCGGTCACAAAGCGCAAGTGCCGTGCGTCGCGCCTCGTTCAATGTCTCACAGGCGGCCAACAGCGGAATGATCGTGCCTCGGCTTGGCACATTCGGATCGCGGCTACCGCGCGTCAGGCCGATGTTGCGGTTGAGGATGCCCATCACGATGCCGGCGTCATTGACCGCGATCCACGTGCCGAGCGATCGCGCATCGATCGGCATCGCCGCTGTGTGTCGGCCGCATTGAACAAGCCGCGGCGGAAAAGCGATAGGCCGCTTGCGTGACTCGTCTCGGTTGAAGGCGACACGGAAGCCATCGTTGAGCGGGATGATCGTCATCGTGCACATGGAACAATCCTATTCATCGAGCAGGCAAATCGATCACAAAGCTGATTGTGTCGCACAAGCGGAATGGATCTTACTGTCCATCTTGGCCGATCGGTGAAAGCTCAGCGCCATGTGCGGCAGGACGCGCTCGAAGAACGCGAGCATGCGGTTTGCGATGGCTTCGCCCTCGATGATACCGATCGCCTGGGCGATCGCTTCGAACGTGGACATGCGGTCGGCAAAGGCATTGGTCCGCAGGCAGGCCAAGCCCAGACGCGGGCCATCGAGCCGAACCGGCTGGGCGCGGTTGAGCATCGGCACGCGGCGCATCATGTTCTTCGCCTGCATCCAGTTGCCGTCGGGAACGAGCAGCGTCAATGGCCGCGGCAGGCCGGCGAGGTATGCAGGCGTCAAAGGCACGGCTCCGCGCCCGGGGTAGAGCGCCAGTGTGGACGGCGAATCGGCATCGATGTTGGCGTCACTGACGATCGCGTGGCGCAAACCATGCAAGCGAACTTCGCCCGATTTCGCCGCCAGGCGGGCGAGGTACCCCGTGTTGCTCGAACGCCGCCATTCCTTGGCATGGATCACGACAATGATTCGCGTTTCGAGATCCAGACGCGGCGCCTCGTGGCAGGCGCAATTGTTGGGCTGAAGCCGGCACGTTCGGCAACATTGCATTGGTGAAACGAAAACTGACGCCATGAAGTCATCATAGCATCTGGCGAGGAGGGCATTCGATACGATAACGGGAATGCTCCACGCCAGGAGCGACAGAATCCATGAGGGGAGTAAGCAGATGACTGCCGATGACATCGTGGCCGAACTCAAGAAGCTCGGCACGGCGCAGACCAAGAAAACCTGGATGAATCATGGCGCCCAGGAACCGTGCTTCGGCGTCAAGGTGGAGGACATGAAAAAGATCCAGAAACGGGTGAAGATGGACTATCAGCTCGCTCTGGATCTCTACGACACCGGCATCGCCGACGCGATGTACTTGGCTGGTTTGATCGCCGACGACGCGAAGATGACCAAGAAGAATCTGCAGAAGTGGGTCGAGAACGCCAACTGGAGCATGGTCTCCGAATTCACCGTTCCCTGGGTGGCGTCCGCAAGCCCACACGGGCGGGAGATGGCGCTGAAGTGGATCGAATCCAAGAACGAGGTCATCGCCTCGGCCGGCTGGCAGACTTACAGCAGCATGGTCGGCATTACGGATGACGCGGACCTGGACATCGCCGAAATCAAGTCGCTATTGCAACGAGTTGCGAAATCGATTCACGAAAAACCCAATCGCGTCAAGTACGTGATGAACGGATTCGTCATCGCCGTCGGCTGTTTCGTAAAACCGCTGCACAAGCTCGCCGTCGAAACCGCGAACAAGATTGGCAAAGTCTCGGTCGAATTGGTGGGAGCGTGCAAGATTCCCTACGCGCCTGACTACATCAAAAAATTCGAGGCACGCAGCGCGATCGGCAAGAAGCGGAAATCTCCCAAGTGTTGATCGGGCGGGGCAGCTCACTTCTCGGCGAACACTCAGCGAGTGTCAACGAGTGTTTAATGTTATTTGATTTTGAATCGCCTTCAGGACCTCGTGATCGCTTGGATATTCAGAGGGAAGTAGGGCTTTAAGCGGAATCGGAATGCCGTCCATGCGATAAGCGGTTCCAGGCCGGTGTATTCCGTAGACGGCCGTCGTGAATCGAATCGTGGGTCTCGGGGATGATCGGACCGACGGGTAATCCAAGACGATAGTGGGAATTTTTGCCAGGCAATTCAACGCTTCAGTCGAGAACCGGGCGGCGCCTTCGCTACCGACAAAAACGCAGGCATCGACTTCGGCTCTTTCGAGCATCTGCTGGGCTGAGAACTCTCCGGGGTTGTAGCGCGGATAGCCTCGTGCGAAGTTCACGCTGAACGGATACCCAGTCTGCCAGGTTAGCACCATGTCGGTGCCGGTGATGTCGCCGGGAATTCGCATTCGCCGAGCCGAGAAGCGAGTGTATCGGTTCAAGTCCGTTACCAGTTGAAGCAGTGCCGCGACATTGTGTTGGCCGATCCCTGTCATGCTGAGACCCAAACCGAAAAAGACGATGCCGTATCGACAGGATTTCATCCGCTCGGCCAGCTGCTCCAGAGCTTCGATCGGCATGCCCAATTCGGTATTTTCCGGCAATCGTTGCCCGCGAATAAGTGTGCGCAGAGCCGTGAGGATTTCGTAGTCGCATCCGGGGGCGACGGGGAGATAGAGATCTGCCAACTTTGATGTTTCCGTCGGCTTCACATCGACCACGACGAGAAACCGGTCGGCTCTGCCGCGAGGAAGAAATCGTCCCTTGGGGTAAAGTGCGTAGCGTTCCAGATGGCGCGGATGGCTTTCAGCAGGATTGGCTCCCCAGAAAATCACCAGGTCGGCTCGGTTCTTCACTTCGCCCAAGGTGCAGGTGACTTCGCCAACGTCCTGGATGGCCATGATAGACGGAGCATGGCACAGGGAGGCCGTCGTATCAATCGTTGCCCCGATCTGCTCGGCAAGCGCAATCGCTGCGCGTTGTCCCTCGGTGCTGCTGCGCGACAATCCGTAGATGAGCGGCGAATCGGCGTTTTGCAAGATCCGGGCCGCCATTTCGATCGCGGCTGCAAAGGATGCTGGCTGGCCAGCGACCTGCGCGACTGGCGGTTGGCGGCTGTCTGAATCACGAAACAAAGGCTCGGCAAGTTTGCAGGCGTGCTCGGCGTTCACGATTTTGCCCTCGGAGACGGTGATTCGCAAATCATCGCACACGCATCCGCAAGCCGTACACGCGACATGATCGATTACTTTCAAACAATCACCTATTTCCTGGAGTCCGCGTTCGCGAGCGCTTCCGCCATGGCAGCGACTTCGGTGGCGCCTCGCCCTTCAAAAGTTGTCGTTTGGCTATCCGGCCCAGCCAAATCGATACACGCACGGAATCCGATTTTGGTTCGCTCCAGATGGAATCCGAGCACGCCCATCTGACGCATCTTTGCGAATAACGTGCCAAAGTCATGCGCTTCTTGATTGGACGCGGAGCCTTGAAGCAATTTTCCCGAAACGCCAAGCTCTCGCGGGCTCGGGAGGACGAAGTTTGTCATTGCGACGGGTCTGGCTGTCTCTTCGGGCGCCTGCATGCGGATTTTCGTAACCGGCGGGTGCAAATTCTGGGGTGGTTGTGATTTGAGGACCTTGGAACACAGAGCCTGAAACCGATTCACATCCACGTAACCGTCTTGCCGATCGATTATCTTTCCGCTGGCTGTCATGAAAATCAGCGTCGGGAATGCCTGGATGCCCAAAGATTGTGCAAGGGAGGGGTCTTTGCTGGCATCGATTTTGACGGCGACGAATCGATCGGCCAGCAGTTTGGCGACCGTGGGATCTCGGAAAGTTGTCGCGTCGAGTTGTCGGCACCAGTAGCAATTCACCGTGCCGAAGTCGATCAAGATCGGTCGGTTACTGCTCTTGGCTAGCGAACGTGCTGAATTCAGGTCGGAATGCCAGCGCAATTCCTGGCAACAAACGGATGCCGGATAGGTCAAAAAAAGCGCGAACCCGAACGCCACGATCGTCTTTGAAATCGCCATGGTTGTCCCTGCCGATGGCGCGCGACCACGGCCAAACAGGGACCGTGTTCGCGGCATGGGTCTGAATCAGGTCATGCTGGAATAGCTCGAAACGGGCACGCCGTCAGTCGATAACAATCAGTCACGAGAAGCCCTGGCCAAATGCCACGGGTGGAAAAGTGAAAGCAGCCGAAGCTCCAATCGACCAATCTGAATATCTGCTCGCCATGATCCGATCCTGGTGATTGGTAACCACGTCGGAATGGTTATCGTTTATCAGGCCGTTATTTTCAAGGTCATTCTGACGGCCGTTGGGAGAATCGAATTTCCATAATATCTTCAAATTCTGTTGCAACTTGCAGCGAAATGGGTAAACTCCAATTAACAAACCCCCAACCTACCGTAGCCACCGCGTATTTGTTGAATCACGTTTTGAAAACAACCAAGGCGGCATGACCCATGCATTCACCATCCACTTGCCGAGGACCCGTGGGACTGACTCGGCGCAACATGCTCCAGATCGGCGCCATTGGCGCGTTTAATCTGGCGCTGCCTCAACTGCTGGCGGCAAGCGAGCGCGGCGGTGTGGGCGGGATTACGCCGCGTGCGGATTCGTGCATCCTCGTATTCTTGAATGGCGGGCCGAGCCATCTGGACATGTGGGACATGAAGCCCGACCTGCCGACGCCGATGCGCAGCGAGTTTCAGCCGATCGCAACGACATTGCCTGGCGAACCAGTGTGCGAGCATTTGCCTCGATTTTCACGGCTATTGCATCATTGCACGCTGGTGCGGTCCGTCCATCACGACCAGGTCGCGCACGCGCCGGCGGTGTACACGGCTCTCACGGGCATTCGCAGCAATATTCGGGCCGGCATCGTGGGTGCGAAGCCGACCGATCATCCCTCGATTGGTTCGGTCGTCGGCTGTTATCGTCCGCCGACATCGCCCGTCACGCCGTATGTAATGATGCCGTACTTGACGCAGGAAGGCGCTGGCGGGCCATTGCAGCCTGGCTTCATGGGCGGCATGCTGGGGCGGGCGCACGATCCGTTTGTCGTACTCCAGGGTGGACCAAGACCGGATAGCTTCAACATGCCCGCGCTGGCCACCGGCGCGGACATGAACGCACAGCGCGTTCTTGGACGTCGTCAGCTGCTTTCCGAGATGAATCTGAACGGCATGCCGATCAACGCCAGCCGATCTGCCGAGATGGCACGCTTGCAATCACGCGCGTGCGATCTGCTCACCTCGTCCGCGGCGCAGCGAGCGTTTCAACTCGACCATGAACCGATGCGCGTCCGCGATGCCTATGGCCGCAATATCTATGGCCAAAGCATACTGCTCGCCCGGCGACTCGTCGAAGCTGGCACGCGGCTGACGTGCATCTCGTGGGCGCCTAACGCCAACGCCACCTGGGATACGCACGGCGGCAACTTCACCAAACTACGCAATGACCTGCTGCCTCCCTTCGACCGCGGCATTTCGAGCTTGCTGTCCGACCTCATCGATCGCGGTCTGCTCGAACGCACGCTCGTCGTCGTCATGGGCGAGATTGGCCGCACGCCGCGGATCAACAACGGCGCGGGGCGCGATCACTGGGAATTCTGCTACACCGTGCTCTTCGCCGGCGGCGGCGTCAGGCCGGGCTACATCCATGGCGCCAGTGATCGCCGAGGCGCGTATCCGAACAACGCTCCGGTGACGGCGAGCGACATCGTCGCGACGATCTATCACAGTCTCGGCATCCCCGCCGATCTGGAACTACGCGATCGCCAAAACCGCCCGCTGTTTCTCGTCCCCGAAGGCACGCCTATTCGAGATGTATTTGCGTGAGGGAGAAGTTATTAGCTGTCAGCTATCAGCTTTCAGCCAAACAAATACTCGCGAACAACTTTATTCGCCTTGAATTGCATCGGCTGATAGTTGACAGCTTTTATTTCAAAGGACCTTCCATGTTCACAATAAATACCAGTGACCATCATTCGCGTCGTGCGTTTCTCAAGGTCGGCGCGCTCGGCCTGGGCGGGCTGACTCTGTCGCAATTGCTTGCGGCGAGTGGTTCTGCTGCGGAATCGCGGCGAGTCGTCACGGGCAAGTCGGTCATTTTCTTGCACATGCACGGCGGACCGAGCCAGTTCGAGACGTTTGATCCGAAAATGACCGCGCCGGTCGGCGTTCGCAGCACCACGGGCGAAACCCAAACGCGCGTGCCCGGCGTGACCTTCGGCGCGACCTTCCCCAAACTCGCCCGATTGGCGGACAAGCTCTCCGTCGTTCGATCCTATGTGCCCGCGTACGATCACAGTGCCAGCCCTATCATTAATCGTGAAACGCAGAACGCGAATATCGGATCGTATTATGGCCGCGTGGTCGGATTGAACCATCCGGTGACCGGCATCCCTACGAACATGCTGCTCACGCCACAGGCGGTGTACACCGATGCCGTCGCGCTGGCAGGTCCCGGCGCCAACACGTTTGGCCAAACCGGGGCGCTGGGCAACGCCTATGCTCCGGTCATGCCTGGCGCGGGCGGCAACATGCTGCGAAACATGCAGCTCACCGTGCCGCGCAATCGCCTTGACGATCGCCGATCCGTTCTCGCCGGGTTGGATAGCCTACGCCGCGAGATGGACAACACCGGCACGATGGAGACGATGGATCGCTACCGCGATCAGGCGTTCGACGTCATACTGCGCGGCGTCGGACGGGCGTTCGATCTGTCGCAAGAAGACCCGCGCGTCGTTGCCAGCTATGACACGGCTCCGCTGCTGAACGTCGAAATGATTCGCCGCAACCTGGGCAACTATCGACTCTACATCGACCATGCCCGCTCCATCGGCAAGCAATTGCTGCTCGCGCGGCGTTTGTGCGAGGCGGGCTGCGGATTCGTCACCGTCGTCACGAATTTCGTTTGGGACATGCACGCTGACGGCAACAACGCACCGCCCACCGAAGCGCTGCCCTACGTCGGCGATCCGTTCGATCATGCGGTGTCGGCGTTCATTCAGGACCTCGAATCGCGCGGCTTGAGTGACGATATTCTCCTCGTCTGCTGCGGCGAAATGGGCCGAACGCCGCGTGTCAATCAGGGCGGCGGACGCGACCATTGGCCGTCGCTGGGACCACTCTTGCTCTCCGGCGGCGGCCTTCGCATGGGCGAGGTTGTAGGCCGATCGACGGCGGATGGCGGTCGGCCGGCGTCCGATCCGGTGACGCTGCAGAACCTCTATGCGACGATCATGAACACGCTCTTCGACGTCGGCCAGGTTCGTCTGATGCGCGGTCTGGGCAATGACGTGATCCGCATGATCACCGAAGGCCAGCCGATCGGGCAATTGATGGCATGATTCCCGCCTGGCTCGCTCCATTCGATGCGAGCCTGCTCCTGCAATTTGGAGAGCATTCATCTTGAAGACGCTTCACATGAAATTCCCGCTAGCCATGATAATTGGCCTGGCGGTCGGCACGGTTCGCGCGGACGAGCCTGCGCCAATGCCGATCGGCCAGTTCGAGAAACTTCATCAATTCATCAAGCCGCAACGAGGCGAAGCGCGGTGGATGGAGATCGATTGGCACCCCAACGTTTGGGAGGCTCGACAAAGAGCGGCACGCGAAGGCAAGCCGATGTTCCTCTGGGCTGGCAGCGGCGGCGCTCCCGCGGCGGGGTGCTGAACTGCAGGTCGCGGAGGCCGGGCGGCTTCCAACTGGACCGATGCGAGCGTCAAACTGATCCGCGAGCACTTCGTCGCCGTCGCTGTGCCCACGTGGGTGCTGCGGGCGAAGAATCCCGAAGGCGAATTCCTTCGCTCGTGCGGCTGTCAATGGGTGACCTCCAGCGGCTACATGGACGTCGTCGCCGCAGGCGGGAAGCACCTTGGCCATTTTCCGTCGGTTAAGGTGCTTGAAGCGTTTCGCAAATTGCCCGAAGCGGACCGCAAGCCCAACGGCGGTGTCATCGCCGATCTGATGGCGGGCGAATCAGTCATTCCCGAACCGCCGAAAAACGGACTCGTCCTCAAGGTTCATACTCGTGCTCTTGCGCGGGACGAAGTCGGCAATTATCGCAAGGTGACGGTTGACGACTACCCTCTGAAGAAGGGCAACATCAAGTCATTCCAGGAGCATA
Organism: uncultured Singulisphaera sp.; assembly: GCA_964484265.1. Classification (GTDB taxonomy): domain Bacteria; phylum Planctomycetota; class Planctomycetia; order Gemmatales; family Gemmataceae; genus SIAQ01. The sequence goes on along the minus strand of CAZAFH010000068.1, from coordinate 17,688 downwards.
GCCACTATTTCGGACCCAACACCGATTACATGTGGATCACCGAGGCGGAATGGCGGAACCTGATGGCCGGGCCTTTCGTGAAGAGCGAGAAGCGGGAAGTGAGCAAGGCCATTGTCGAACGATTGGCGATTTTCCACCTGATGCCGCGACGCCTGACGAGCGAAGGGGCCAGTTGGGGTAAATCCCAACTCAGGTCGGCGAGACTTACGCTGATAGTCGATGACGTCAGCGAATCGAGCGTTCGGTTTCGCGCGATCGGCTTCGCGCATCTGGGCAGCTCGTTTGACGCAACCAAGGCAACATCGCCGAACGGGCCGCTCGCCTTCGGTTACGAAGCGCCGTTGCACGGCATCGTCGAATTCGATCGCAAGAAAAACGCCATTACGCGCTTCGATCTCGTCGCGCTTGGCGACGTCTGGGGCCGATGGGGCGACGCCAACGGCAAGAGTCAGACGGTCGAGCGGCCGGGCCGAACTCCTGTTCCGATCGCTTTCGAACTCGCCACCGGCGCGACGCCAACCGAACGCATTGCCCCAGGCGGCAACGGCAGCTACGTCAGCAAGACCGGATATTTTTCCATGGCGAAGTAATCGTAGCGCTGACGCGCATCGCCCGCGCTAGCCGAAGGCGAGCGGCTACACGTTGACACGGAAACCGATATGCAACACCTACGATTCCTGATCGCGTCCGGGTTGATCGCGTCCATCGGAGTTTCAGCGCGTGCCGACGAACCAACGCTGCCGGCCGAGGCTCGTTTCAGTCGTCATGTCGTGCCACTCTTCAGTAGGCTTGGGTGCAATGCCGGGGCGTGCCATGGCGCGGTCAAGGGGCAGAACGGATTTCGTCTGACGCTGTTCGGCGCCGATCCGATTCTCGATCACACCCGGTTGCTGCGTGAATTCGCCGGGCGACGCCTCAACTTTCAGGATCCTGGTTCTAGCCTGCTCTTGCAGAAGGCCACTGGTCAAATGCCGCACGAGGGCGGCAAACGCCTCGAGCCTGGCAGTGCCGAGTATCATTTCTTGCTCAAATGGATCGCGGCTGGCGCTCCGCTGGACCATCCCGATTCCTCGGCCGCGCCCAAGCTCAGCGTGTCGCTGGCAGGTACGACTTTCAAACGCGGCGATATCCGCCGCCTTCGAGTGAGCGCCGTCTTTCCCGACAAGACGACCGAAGATGTTACTGCCTTTTGCAGTTTCGAATCCCGCGACGGAACCATTGCCCAGGTTGATGCCCTCGGCAATGTCAAGGCCATCGCCCTCGGCGATACGATTGTCATCGCGCGCTATCGCGGCGATCCCGTGATGGCGCAGGTTCTCATTCCAGCAGAGGCCAAGGGCGAATTTCCCGCGCTGAAGGAACACAACTTCATCGATCGCCATATTCTCGCCCGGCTCAAAAGCCTGAACATCAGGCCGGCCGAGTTGTGCGATGACGTCACGTTCCTGCGGCGAGTGAGCCTCGACGTGACCGGCGCGTTGCCGACACCGGATGAGATTCGCGCGTTCCTTGCCGACAAAAGCGCTGACAAGCGTGCCCGCAAGATCGATGAACTTCTGAACCGCCCCGGTTACTCCGCTCTGTGGGCCACGAAATTCGCCGACATAATTCGGCCAACGCAGTTCGACACGAAAAGTGGGCTAAACGAAAACGCCAGCGCTCGCCGAGCGTATGAATGGCTGCGAGCCCGGCTAAATGAGAATGTTCCGTACGACCAGCTTACCGAACGCATCTTGCTCGCCACCAGTGTCGATGGCCGCTCGCCGGAAGATTGGGTGCGGGAAGTGCAGGGCTACCAAACCGAGGACGCGGCGAAAGCAAGCGATCTCAAGGCCTATGCGAAAAGAAAATCGCTCGATCTCTATTGGCAGCGCCCCAGTGCAGCCGGCGTGAAGGGCACGCTGCAGATTGCTCATGCGTTCCTAGGGCTGCGCATGGAATGCGCCCAGTGCCATCGTCATCCTTACGACATTTGGCAACAGGACGACCTCCTCAGCATGGCGAATTTCTTCATGCCCATCGCCGGCGCCGGCGGAGGCATTCCGGTTTCGCCCGAGATCGCCAAACAGGTCGATGCATTGACCAAACAGGCGAAGAAAGTCCGTGAAGACGCCAAGCTGCTATCGCAGAAAGCCAAAGACAAATCGCTGACCAAGGAGGAGGCGGCCAAGCTCAAGGAGGAAATCAAGAGCTACAACGACAAGGCACAAACCCTCGACAGTACCGCGAAAAGGCTCAAGGGCACGCAGGTGCGCGTTCTCGACAAGGCGGCTTTCGCCAGCGTCACGAGCACGCTGGGCAGCCAAAAGTCACAGACGTTCCGCCTGCTTGGCGAGAAGCAGAACGCGACGATTCCCAAGGGAGAGGATCCACGCGCGGTCGTCATGGCCTGGCTCAGGCGGGCTGACAACCCGTACTACAGCAGAGCGATGGTCAATCGCGTCTGGGCGCATTATTTCGGGCGTGGCATCATCGATCCGCCCGATCACCTGTCGCCATTCAATCCGCCGACGCATCCAGAACTGCTTGCGGAATTGGCGGGCGATTTCGTCAAACACGGATACGACTTGAAACATCTGCATCGCGTCATTCTCAATAGCCGAACGTATCAGCAAAGCGCAAAGACCGATGCGACGAGCAAGCACGACACCGCCAACTATGCATCGTTTTATCTTCGCCGATTGCCCGCGGAAGTATTGATCGATGCGCTCAATCATGCGACGCTGGGCAAGGAAACGTATCCGTCGGAATTCTTCGTGCCCGCTGACGCTCTGGCCGTGGAGGTTGCCGGCAGCACGGGCGGCGAGCAGAAGAAGGCGTCGTTGCATTATGCATTGCAGATATTCGGTCGGCCTCAGCGTAGCCCGGATTCGCAATGCGATTGCGAGCGCGATGCGACGGTGACGGTAGTGCAGGCCCTCTTTCTTGCGAATCACCCAACGATTCAGGCAAAGATCCAAGCTGCTGATGGGCGCATTGCGAAGATTGCGCGCGAGCATCCCGATGCCCGGAAAGCAACAAACGAACTCTACCTTTGGACGCTCAGCCGATCGCCGACCGCAGCCGAGTTAGATGCATGCACGGGCTACATCAGGTCAAGTGCATCGCTGCAAAAAGGCCTTGAAGACGTAATGTGGAGCCTGTTGAACACACGCGAGTTTCAGCTCAATCGCTGAACCGTTCAGCGCGGTATTGGAACGCTCGCCGACCGGATCGTGCGATGTTGCAGATAGTGCCGAGCGTTCTGGCGGACCGTCTCGCTCGGGTCGTGCTCGGCCATTTCTCGCAGGCGATCCGAAAGATCCACGTTCACAAAGTCGCCGGCGGCGCGCACGGCGGCGGCGCGGACGGCCGACTCGCGGTCGTTGCTCAATTGCCTCAGCCACTCGGCCAAGTTCAGATCGGACATGGCGGGCAAATGACGCAAGATTGTCATGCGCATCGCCGGGTCTTTATGGCTGATCAACCGCGCGAGGCGGATGTCATCGTCAGTCAAATTGCGGCGGCGTAAGGCCATCTCGCAAAGGTACTGGGTTTCGATGTCGTCATCGTGAAGCAACGGCAAAAAATGCTCTTCGCGGACCACATCGACTTCCGGCGCCAGCGCCAGGAGCGCCGCCCGGCGAACGATCGGCATCGTGTCCGTCAAGAGAGGTATCGCTTTCACGAGCAGCGAGCGTTCGTGCCTCATCGGCGCTCGCTTGATCAAATGCAACGCCGCGATGCGAGTGTTCGGCCATTTTTCGGTCATTCCCTGCTCGGCCATGCCGCGCAGTTCCGACACCCATTGGCCAGGCGCGACGCAATCCACCAGTTCGGCGGCCAGGAACAGGGCGCTTGGTTTCAGCTCTTTCTTGGCGTCTGCTACGAGAGTGATCTCGAAGACATTCTGCGTAATGGCGGGCGGAAGCGGCTTGAGCGCTTCCTGCTGGAGTAGCTTGGTCAGGAAAAGCAGCGCCTTCTCCTGGCCTGGCAGGCTGAATTGCTCGAAGCGCTCGTGCATACGTTCGACGAGCCGTTGCGAGCGTGGATCGACGGTGCCCCATTTTTTCGCAAGCATGCAGAGCGTGTGCTGCATGTTGTCGCAGATCAGGGCATCTGGTGAGTGAAGCTGCTGCAACAATCGGGGCAGGACATGCTCGTCGAGACTGACGGCCCGTTTTGCCCAGCCATCCCGATTTTCTGGGTAGGCGTAACTTAGCTGGCGCACATAGTACCACGAGAGCGCCCATTCCTTCTGGGTCCAAAGAAATCCCACGATGACAGCACAGAGCGCGAGGATCGCCCAGTTCTTTTTCTTGCCGAGGAACTTGCCCATCTTCCGCCTCCTGCTCGCCACCGGGAAATCCACTCGCGTCTATAGGCGATGATGCTGCTCCGAAGCAAGCTCAGTTGTTACCGTAGCCATCACGCTCCGCGTGATGGATGCCCCTAGATGAAAGCTTTCCCGCCCGGCATAATCCGAAAAATCGTTCATGTCAAAGGGGGCCGCGGCACGATGATTGGGGGGACGCTCTTTCTTTCATCAGATGAGGTGAACATGCGACGCCTGATCTTCGCGTGCATTGGCGCGGTTTGGCTGCTTCAAGTAGTGTCAGTCAACCAGGCAAACGCAAAGGCGCTCTTGCCGTTTCAAAAGACGGTTCCGCCTCACGTCTTGAATGTTCCCTGGAATCAGCTTGAAGAGCAAACGGCCGGCCTCGTCAAAACACTGCTCGATAAGGCGAACGTGCAGGCGCGTGGACCGTCTGAGACCTTCACGTGCGTTCCGGAGCAGTATCATTGGCTTCTCGACAACCCGGATCGCGCGGTCACGGCCTGGCGGCGTATCGGCGCCAAATGCGTGTCTATTTTACCGCGAGGTCCCGGGCGGTTTGGCTACGCCGACGAATCGGGAAGCGATATTTCCTGGCAGACGATTCACAGGTCGCCGGGCGTCCGCATCTGGTTTGCGGAGGGGAAAGTGAAGCCGAACGCCGTGCTGCCGCTCGTGCCAGTGAAAGCTCTGGTGGTGCTGCATTACATCGAGGGCAAAAATCCGAACGGGCACACGACGATCCGGCATCATGCCGAGGTCGCGATTGTCACCGACAGCCGGGCGGCCGCGGCCGTCACGAAAATGATGGGCCAATCCGCGCCGAGATTGGCCGAGCAGGGGCTAAGCCAGGTGCAGATGTTCTTCGCGGCCCTGTCGTGTTATGTCGATCGCCATCCCGATCAGGCCGAGGCGCTGTTTCGGCCGGAAAACACTGGAGCCATACAGCGCGTCAACAAGACCGGACAATAATGGGAACGCGATATTTTTCTTCCCGTTTACAGAGTACACGAGGCTCGAACCCATCATGATCCTTGCGAAACCGGAAATGGTTCGATGTGTCAGGGAAAGCGAAACCAAGGCGCCGAATTCCACGATGGAATTGCGCTGGGACGATTGTGAGCCTGCCGTGGCCGAGAATGTCTGGTATCTGCCAGATGGCGTGATTATCAGAGGCTCGGCGCCGAAGCGGTTTGGCGTTTCCGTCCGCCGCACGGGCCGAAATGTTTACGGCTTGCGCGTGCGCTGGGATGCGCTCGATCTGGAGTGGGAATCCTTGAATTCGCGGCAGATACTTGCAAGTTCCCTGGGAATCATCTTGCATGCGCTTGGTATCGAGATTGCCAACTTGCTGGATCAACCGATCGATCATCGGCATGATGTGGCGGCGTGATACAGCGGGATGTTGGGGATTCGCCCACGGGCGTGTTTCTTCGAGGTCAAAAAAACGCGTGTCACCAGCCAACATTAGCGTGGCAGTCATAAAATGGCTGCATGTCGAAACCAAACCTCACCTACGAATCCGCGGGCGTAGACCTCAAATTATACGAGCAAAGCCTCACGGGCATGCTCCCGTTACTCAAGCGAACGCATTCGCCTCGCGTGCTGCCGCCGCCATTTCCGTTGCGTCCTGGCGGAGGCAAGAAAGCGGGCGGCGGATTCGCGAGTCTGTTCAGCCTCGACTATAACCTGCGTCTTTTTGCCGAGAACTACCGCCATCCCGTTCTCGTCACGTGTACCGACGGCGTGGGCACGAAGCTGAAGATCGCCTGTCTGATGAACAAGCACGATACCGTTGGCATCGATCTTGTCGCCATGTCGGTCAACGATTGCATTTGCACCGGCGGCGAACCGCTGATGTTCCTCGATTATCTCGCGCTGCCCAAGGACGATCCGCCGCTCATCCAGCAACTCATCAAGGGCATCTCCGACGGCTGTATCGCTGCCGACTGCGCACTCGTCGGAGGCGAGACGGCCATTCTGCCGGATTTCTACAAGCCTGGCGACTACGACATGGCCGGCTTTTGCGTCGGCGTTGTCGAACGCGACAACATCATCGATGGCAGAGCGATTCAAGCGGGTGATGTCATCCTCGGGCTTGCAAGCACCGGGTTGCACTCGAATGGCTACAGCCTGGCGAGGAAGATCGTGTTCGAGCATGCCGGGTTCAGTGCGGCGGATCATGTGCCCGAACTGGGAAAAACCGTCGGCGAAGAATTTCTGACGCCGACGCGTATCTACGCCAGGGCCGTGCATGCCGTGCTGAAACATTATCCGATCAAGCGTCACGTCGTTCGCGGGTTGGCGAATATTACGGGCGAGGGGCTGCCCGGAAACGTTCCGCGCGTGCTGCCGCCGGGCAGGCGTGCGTTTATCAAACGCGGCAGCTGGCCGATGCCTGCCGTATTTCCTTGGATGCAAAAACTCGGGAATATCGAGCAAGCGGAGATGGATCGCGTTTTCAACAACGGCATCGGATTCGTGATGATCGTCAGCCGCTTCTACGCAGAGAGTATCCAGCGTCAGCTTGCCGATCAAGGGGCGCCAGCGCATGTGATCGGCGATATCCGCGATGGCGAACCCGAGGTGGAGTGGATTTGAAGTTCAAGGGGCTGGTTTGCGTTCCAAGTACGGACTACGGCGAGTAAAATGAGATGAGTCGAAAATGAACTCGGACCAACTGGCTTATGAGGTCTTCGTCGTCGATCCGGAAGGGTATTTTGAAGCGATCGGTCAACCACGAACCGAGGCGGCGAATTACGTTTTTCACGCGATCGACCTAAAGGCGATCGAACGCCGTTTGGACGGATACTTCGAACCAAAGGACCCAATACACCCTCTGCATTTTGTCGAGGTATTGTTTTACAAGAAGGAAAACGCCTATGCGAACATCTTCGCCAAGGTATTCTTGAAGCTCGAACAAGATGCATCAAGGGATTGGTTCGCTGCGATATTTTTTGCGTCGGAGAAGTTGTTGCCGTCGTTTGAAGATCCCTATCGGGCGTTGCTGCATTGCGATCGCGTCAAACGGGTTTTTCTTGACGCGTTGCCCGATAGCCAGCAGGGCGGACTTGGATTGGCGATCTTGAAACTGGCGACAAAATCACGAAGCGATGTCGGTCAGGATGCAATGCTGCTCGTCCGGCGCGTAAAGTCAGAGATCGCTCCGATTGAAAAGAAAATGAAGCTGCTAGGGTTGGTCGAGTTTGTGGTGATCGCAAAACTCAATGATTTGTCCAGAGAGGAGATTCAAACTATGTTGGAGCTAGATGACTATCGTAAATCGCGGTTCTATCAAGAGGCTCGCCAAGATGGCATCAAGGAGGGCAAGGAAGAAGGAAAGATCGAGGGAAAGATCGAAGGCAAGATCGAAGGAAAGATCGAGGGAAAGACGGAAATGCTCCGGGAGAATATTCGCCGCATGGCCATCAAGGGTATCGAAGCCAAATCGATAGCAGAGATTTTGGAAGTCGATATCGAGTTTGTTCGAGCTACCCTGAAATCGACGGCCTCTTGACGCCGTGGCAAGGATCCGCATCTATCGTTTCATCGGAAGCGTCGCTGGCCAGGCGTAATTCACCTCCGGAGATCCGGTCGCCTTTTCCGTGGCACGTCTGTATCGGGCAATCGCCATCAGCGGGAAATAAAGCCGGTACATGTGATACCGGAGGTAGAAGACTTTCGGGAATCCCGTGCCGGTGAATTGCGGTTCGTCCCAGTTGCCCGAGGCATCTTGCGTGTCGACCAAATACTTGATCCCGCGCCGCACCGATTCGGAATCGGCTTCGCCGGCGGCGATAAGGCCGGCGAGCGCCCACGCGGTTTGCGAGGGCGTCACTTCACCTGTGCCCGCCAGCGCTGGGTCATCATAACTCAGACACGTCTCGCCCCAACCGCCCGATGGTTGCTGGACCTGTTTTAACCAATCGACAGCCCGTCGAATCATCGGATGGCGCATGTCGAATCCGCCGGCTTCAAGTCCGATCAACACCTGCCAGGTTCCGTAAATGTAATTGACGCCCCACCGCCCAATCCAGCAACCTCGCGGGTCTTGTGCCTTGGCAATGAACGCGACGCCGCGATCGACCTGCGGATTGCCTACCTTGACTCCGAACTGGCTGACTGCCTCGATCACTCGGGCAGTGATGTCGGGGCAGCTGGGATCGAGCATGGCATTGTGGTCGGCGAATGGAACCTTCGTCAGTATTTCGTGATTGATATCGCGATCGAATGCTGCCCACCCGCCGTCCTGATTTTGCATTTTCAGCAACCAGTTCACGCCGCGCCGCACAGCCGGGATCACTTCTTTCTTTTCGCTGTATGCCTTGCCGCTCCGCGCCAAACCCATGAGGACCATAGCCGTGTCGTCGATGTCCGGATAAAAATCATTGCGGTACTCGAAATACCATCCGCCAGGCTCCAGACCCGGGTTCATCAAGCTCCAGTCGCCCGGTTGGCGCACTTCCTTGTCCAGGAGCCACTGCGTGGCCTTGGTGACGGCTTTTTCGTCAGCGCTAGCTCCAGAAAGGGCGAGCGCGTTGAGCGATAGTGCCGTGTCCCAAACGGGCGAGAAGCAGGGTTCCAACCGTACCGTGTCGCCTTCCTCGATAACCAGATCGTCGAGTTGCTTGAGGGCGTAGATCATTTCCGGCGAATCGTCGGCATAGCCGAGACAGCGCAAACTGATGATCGTGTACACGATCGGCGGGAAGATCGCACCGACACCATCGGAATCGCGAAAGTGATCGAGCATCCAGCGCTTTGCCAGTTCGATCGCCTTCTGGCGGATGATCTTTGGGCCCCAGGCCTCGAACCATTTTGTCAATTGATCGCCGGCCAGGAAGAAGTTCGTCCACGTAAACCATCGCGAAGTCGGGGCGCAGGGCCAGCGCTTCTCGAATTGATCGCCGACGAAAAGCTCGGCCACGCCCATTTCGCTCGGTAGTTTTCGGATCGGCTTGTGCGCGTAAAAGAGGCTTAGCGGCACGATAATCGTCCGCGTCCATGCCGACATCGCGTAAATGTTGAAATACATCCAGCGAGGCAAGAACATCATTTCCGGAGGCACGGCAGCACAGTTTTCGTACGGGAACTGACCGAGGAACGCTAAGTAGAATTTCGTATAACTATTGCAGCATGCCGCGCCGCCGAGTTTGAGGATCTCGGCACGGGTTCGCTGCATGTGCGGTTCGTCGATGGAGTGTCCGGTAAGTTTCAGTGCGTAGTAGGCCTTCACGGAGACGTTGATGTCCACCGGTCCGCCGGGGTGGTTCGCCCATCCGCCGTCGGGACGGCGTTGCTCCAGCAAGTAATTCGCTGCCTTGCGAACGCGTTCTTCGCCTTCCCTGCCCAGGAAGGTCATGAGCAGAATGTACTCCGATTCGAGAATCGTGTCGCCTTGCAATTCGCCGCACCAATGGCCGTCTTCGTTTTGCAACGAGAGCAAACAGCGGCGCGCATTCTGAATGGTAGCGTCCACGCCCACTTCCGCTGAGGCAGTGTTGGGCTCGGCGGGCGGTTTCGATGATGCATAAGACGTGATGACACCAGACGTTGCGAGCGCGGACATCCTATCCCCAATCGTAACGAAGACCTAGAGAACGGTTTCAACGTGGGCGCCATCCCTGAGAGGGTAACATATCCACGTGATAATCACTATCTGACGATTAAGCATCTTATAACGATACTTGTAGAAAAGTACAAGGGCAGAGGCAAGCTGCATACACCGACGCGAATGGGGTAAAGATGGTTTGACTAGGGAAGCCAGGAACACGGGAACCTCGCTTGCCTTAGCGTCGAAATATCCACTCATCGCTTGAGAATTTCTCCGCGACCAGGCGTTCCACGAGCGAACTAGGCCAGGCAACCTCGCCTGCGTCGTCCTGCCAGGTTCTCCGCAGCAGGTTGGCGACCGTGCTCGCGTCCGTCGGAAGCACCGCGAGGAAATCGGCATGAGACCGATCCGCGCGATAGGCCGGGCGTCGCGGCGGAAGAGTTAAATAGCGTGAAACGATGGTTTCGTCGAACCCACCAAGCAAGAGCGTGCCATGATGGAGAAGATGGAAGCGCTTTCGCTGTTGGGCGTTTCCCGAAAATTTTCGGCCCTGCCAGGTTAGATCGCTGATACCGTCGATGGCGAGAGGCGAAGCAATCGGCGAGAGCGCATCCATGATCTTGGCAAGGATGTATCGGTAGGAAGCACGCAGGTCGCCAAGCATCGGATCACGGTCGAAGCGAAGCACCAGGCTGTAGAGCAGGCAGCCCGGTCCGAGCAGCACCGTCCCGCCGCCGGACGAACGCCGGGCGATTGGTACGCCGTCGGTCTCACAGGCTTCGGTATTCACGTCGTCGCCGACTTTGCCCCCAGCGCCGAGCACGACAGCGTTTCTGGGCCATTGCCAGACACGCAAGCATTCCGCGCTGCCATCCTCGGCAGCGAGCACGAGCGCTTCGTCCAACGCGAGATTCGCTGCAAGCGTCGGCAGAGTGAGGTCGAGGAATTGCAAGGGAGGAGTCGCTCCGGACCCGATAAAGCATGTAGCATTTTTCTATCATTTCATCAGACGGTAAACCAACAGTAGGAGTGATTATGTCCCGTACCTCTTCCGTGATTGCACTCTTCGTCGTTTCGTTCCCATCAGCGCTTGCCCACGCAGGCGAATTGCCGAAACCTAATGCTGCCGGTATTCGCGTGCATCGTATCGTCAGCGAGCATCAGGCGGGGCCGACGGAGATTCGCGTGCTTGTGCCTGATAATTTCGACAAGAGCAAACGCTATCCGGTCATCTACATTTTGCCCGTCGAAGCGGGGTTGGGCAAGGTGTATGGCGATGGTCTGGCGGAGATACTCAAGCACAATCTGCACAACAAATACGGCGTCATTTTCGTCGCGCCGACGTTCAGCCATCTGCCCTGGTATGCCGATCATGCGACGAACACGCGGATTCGCCAGGAGACCTATTTCATTCAAGTCGTGTTGCCGTTCATCGAAAAACATTATCCGGTGTCGATGGTTCGCTGGTTGCTCGGCTTTAGCAAATCAGGCTGGGGCGCGTTTTCGCTCCTATTGCGCCACCCGGAGCTTTTCGCGAAGGCTGTCGCCTGGGACGCGCCGATTCTGATGACTCAGCCCAACAAATACGGTATGGCGGATATCTTTGGCACGCAGGCGAACTTCGAGAAATACGATATCGCCAGGCAGCTGACGGCTCGCGCCAAATCGCTTGGCAAAGAGCCTCGCCTTGCGCTGATCGGGTTTGCCAATTTTCGTACGCATCATGTCGAGGCCAACGCCTTGATGAAACGGCTCGGCATTCCCCACGAATACCGCGACGAAAAGAAGACGCCGCACACCTGGCACTCGGGCTGGGTGGTTGATGCGGTTGCGTGGTTAGTCCGTAGTCAGTAGTCCGTAGTCAGTAGTTCGTCGATTCCTTGCCACGGACTACGGACTACTGACCACGGACTTTTCGGCCACTTGCCAACCGAAGTGAGGTTGGTAAAACGTTCAATCCACCGACAGGTGCCTCGGCTTGGGGCCGAGGACAATAGGGAAAACGGTGCGAATCCGTTGCGGGGCCGCCGCTGTAATCGGCCAGGTTTGCCGAGAGATGCCACTGATTGCGAGAGCGATCGGGAAGGCGTGAGCGAACCGGATGAGCCGAAAGCCAGAAGACCTGCCTGTCGTGTCCACCCTCGGGGCTTCGGATCCAAGCCGCCGCGCGGAGAACGATTTTTTTGGCGAGCGGGGGGGGCGTAAGCCCCCTGATTCTCGGTTTCCTAATTAGAATCAGGCGGCTTACGCCCCCCGCTCGCCTTCACTCCTCGCGCCTTGTCCGTTGCCTCTTTCACTGCCCGAGCCTGGCAGGAAAGGATAGGCACGCATGTTTTGGTATCGTCGTCGGAACGGATTCACGCTCATTGAATTGCTCGTTGTCATTGCGATCATCGCGATTCTCATCGCTTTGCTCGTGCCCGCAGTGCAAAAGGTCCGCGAGGCTGCCGCACGCTTGCAGTGCGCGAACAATCTTAAACAACTTGTGTTGGCGGTAAACAACTACCACGGAGCGATGAAGCAATTTCCGCCGAACTACACGACGCCCAATCCGTCGAATTGGCCTTACAACACGACCTACTGGTTCGGCACGGTCGATCCGGCCAGCAATGTTGACCCGACGAACGGGCACCTCACGTCGTATTACGAAAACTCGACCGCAGCGCTCAAATGCCCCTCGCTGCCGCCCAATACATTGAAGACGATCTACAACGGCGTGACAGGCGGGTACGCGTACAACCGCTGCCTGGGTGGGGTTTACTGGGTATCGCCGAACTGGTCCACGCCGGTGCCTTACACGAAGCGCTTCTCGGACATGGAATCGACGACGGAGACGTTCGCTTTTTCCGACTCGGCGTTGATCGGAGGCGCCACGGGTGCGACGCCGTCTTTGCAGGAGTCGTATGCGATGGCGGCGCCGGCGACGTCGTTTGTCAACGGCCCGAACATCGGCGGGCCGCAGCCGACGACGCATTTCCGCCATAGCGGATTCGCGAACGTGGCGTTCCTGGACGGCCACGTCGAAGTGCGAACGGAGATCGCCGTCGCCAGCCCCGCGACCTGGAGCACCGCTGCCAACACGCTGCGCGCCCAGCAGAACATCGGTTACTTGGCAACGACGAACGTGCCGTACGAGGGGCGGTGATATTCCATTGCATGGCGAGCCGGGAGCGTGAGCGACCGGAGGAGGCTTAGGCGAGTGCGTGTTTTACTCCGGTCGCTCACGCTCTCGGCTCGCCGAATTACGTGGCATTTCCATCTGCGTTTATTTTTCGCTTGCGTATAACGCACCAGGTCGGATAAACTTAACTTGTCGATACGCAAATCTATTACGCGGGGCAGGGTGGCTGCCATGGTACCATTTTCATCCCGTTACCATTCCGGAGGCCTTGATGCGATTCTTACTTGTCATCGCTCTTGCGGTTGGTCTCGTGTCTCACGGATCGGCGCAAGAAGCGAAAAAAAACGATAACAACGCCTCAAGCGGATTCGGAGCGAAACGCGGTGCGACGCGTGCTCTGCGAAACCTGTTGGCACAGGAGATCAAGCCGGAGGATTTTCTTAAAGGGAGGGAGAAATTCAAAGATGCGATCGATATTCTATCAGGTAAATTCCTGAAAAAAGCCCCCATATTCGTTGACGAGGCTGCATTCGCAAAAAACGGCTTGACGGAAGGGTCGGTGTTCGACGAGGAGGTGTCTCTTCCCCCTAAGCCTGGCAGGATTCGCGTTATCGAGGCCCTTAACATGATCTTGAGCCAAATCGGCAAGTCCAGCACGTTCCTGATTCGTCAGGGTCGCATCCATATCGTACCGGCGGGGTTCGCGAATGGCGAACACCTCCTGAAACTGACAGTTGCATTTGAAGCGCAGGAAGTGAAATTGATCGACATTTTGGACGAGCTGTCCGATCAAACAGGCGCGAGTCTTCTATTGGACACACGCGCGAAACAGAAGGGGCAAACGCAGTTATGCTTGCGCTTTAATGGCGATGTCACGTTGCGCGATGCCGTGCGCATGGTGGCGGAGATGGCGGACCTGAAGCCAGTGTTTCTACCCACGGGCGTTTTCATCACGACGCCCGAACACGCCAGGAAGATGCAAGCCGAAATGCGAAACACCCAAGAGACGCCGCAAAAGAAAAAGGCGAAGGCGGAATGACGACTACTTCGCCTCGCCTCTGCGTCTCGCGAGTTCCGCGACGAATTGTTGATGCTCGTCGGATGCGATGCCGTCTTGCAGGGTCGCGAGCACCTTGGCCATGTCGTTGGCGAAGAGTGCCGTGCTGTCGAGCCAAAGGCCGGGAAAAACAAATGAGCGGTACACGCCGAGCGCATCGGAGTCGATGAGTTGGTACCTGCCATCCACAAGGCGATGCCAGCGAATTTGTCCTCGTTTTATGAGAACCACCAGATATTCCTGCACGCCTTCGCGTTCATAGAGGTCATATTTTTGGTGTAGGTCCATCGACGCAGTGGTAAAAGAAATCTCCGCCAGGAATTCAGGTGAACCTTCGACGTATTTGGTTCCCCAGGAATGTCCGCCACATTCGGGAAGTATCAGAAGGTAATCATCCGGTTGTGGACAATCTTCGCCGATCAACGAAGTGGTGTTGATTCCGGACTCACATCCGGGCGTATATGCTTCATAGTGGGCGAGCCATCCGGTGATGCATTTGTCTATTTTGCCATGTTCCCGCCGTACTGGTGATGACATGTAGACAATGCCTCCGATCAACTCCGCGGATTTGACATCGGGAAGCTGTTCCCAGATGCGGAGAAAATCGTTGCGAGAAAGGTTGTCCCCGGTCGCAAGCCACGGTTCGTTGACGATTCCTGATGCCACGTTCCACTCCTCGGCAGATCGGTCAGACGATTATTTTATCGCTTTCATCCGCTTCGCAAGTTCAGCGACGAATTTTTTGTGCTCGTCCGATGCGATGCCTTCTTGCAGCGTGGCGTAAACCTTCGACATGTCGTTGGCGAAGAGCGCGACGCTGTCCAACCAAAGGCCAGGGAAGATGCGCGAGCGATATACGCCGTTGGCGTCCGGTTCGATCAACCGATATTTACCGCGAGAAAGGCGATGCCAACGAATGGCTTGTTTGCGGACCACAACGACGACGTATTCCGCGATTTTCGCTTTCTCGTACAATTCGAGCTTTTCGTGCAGATCGATCGATGCCGAGGAATAGCTGATTTCGGTCAGCAATTCAGGCGAACCATTAATATAAGAGTCTTCGATCCACGACTCGCCGCCACATTCGGGAATCAAGCGAAGAATAATATCCGGCTGGACGCTGCTGTCGTGCAGCATGTAGGTGGTAGTATTGGAGCCGCCGAGGCAACCTGGCGTCATCATGCGGTAATAGCTCAGGATTCCTACCATGTTGAAATCCATGTCGCCGTGGTCGGCGCTTGTTGGCGAAGCCATATACACAATTCCCCTGATAAGTTCCGCGCGTTTGATATGCGGCAGCTGTTTCCAGATACGGATAAACTCCTCGCGCGTCAGGTGATCGCCAGATTGTAGCGTCGGCACATCCACGGCCGCGGTTGCAATCGTCATAGTTTTTCTCCTACCAGTGCTAAGAGGCGAGGGCTTTTACTATTGTTGTTCCCGCAGCCATTTTTCGCTTCCATTTCGCTTAGTTCTACTTTATCATACCCTCACCCCCACGTACAACTCATTACGAGGATCGCGATCATGTTGACAATGCTCGGTTCCGCACGACGGACGGCCAACGGCATCACGCGCCGTGAAGCACTCAAGGCCGGCTCGCTGGCTGCCCTCGGCGGTATGGCGTTGCCTCAGCTTTTGCAAGCGAACGAAGCACGTGGCTCCGGTCGGGCTGGCAAGGCGAAGAGCGTGATCCTGCTCTACCTGCTTGGCGGCGCCGCCACGCAAGATATGATCGATCTCAAGCCGACCGGCCCAACCGAAACGCGCGGCGAGTTCCGCCCGATCTCGACGAACGTCCCCGGCATCCAGTTCTGCGAGCACTTGCCTCGCATGAGCCGATGGATGCACAAGATGGCCCTGGTGCGATCGCTGAATCATCGCGCCGGCTGCCACAACACGTTGCCGAGCTACACCGGGCTTGAGCAGTTACTGGATAACACGAGCACGCGCGACACCTATCCGCCGAGCATGGGCAGCGTGTGCGAATGGCTGCGGTCAAATGGGCAAGCTGGAAACGTGGGCGACCGGAGAATCTCCGAACTGCCCGATTACGTTTACATGCCATGCTACCTCGGCTGGGGACAAGCGATTCGCCGACCAGGTCCTTACGCGGGATTCATCGGCCAGCGTTTTGATCCGCTCTATACGGAAGTCTCGCCGTACCGTTCGATGACCGGCCCGACTCCCGCGCCGGGCCAACCGGTCACGGTGCTCGGCGAGCCGCGCCTGCCCGAGAGCACGCTCGCGCCAGGCGTCACGCTTGATCGGCTCAACACACGGCGAAGCCTGATGAATCAAATCGACGATCACCTTCGCAACGAATCGGTGCAACGCAGCGTCGATCAATTCGACCGCACGCAACGGCGAGCCTTCAACTTGCTCACGTCCAACGAAGTGCGCTCCGCCTTCGATCTCGACCGCGAAGATAACCGCTTGCGTGAGCGCTATGGCCGCACGCTGTTTGGCAATTGCTCGCTGATCGCGCGTCGGCTTGTCGAGAGTGGCGTGCGGTTCGTCAACGTGACGTGGGATTTGTTCTGGGATCGCGTGCAAATCAATTACGACGCCTGGGACACGCACACGCGCAACTTCCCGATACTTCGCGATGTGAACCTGCCCGAGTTTGACAAGGTGTACGACGCCTTGCTTGAGGATTTGCAAACTCGTGGTTTGCTTGATGAGACTTTGGTCGTCGTGATGAGCGAAATGGGCCGGACGCCGCGTATCAATGGCAACGGCGGCCGCGACCATTGGACGTACTGTTACGGCATGTGGTTCGCAGGCGCCGGGATACGTGGCGGCACGGTCGTCGGCGAATCGGATGCTCAGGCCGCCTACGTCAAGGACCGTCCGGTCAGCCCGGCGGATATTTGCGCCACGATTTACGAAGTCCTCGGCATCGATCCGGACCTGATGGTCCCCGACCGCTCGGGCCGCCCCATCGCCGCGGCACAAGGCGGCAGACCGATCCGAGAGCTGCTGGCGTGAGGTGTTGACGATGAAACGTCGAAAAATTCGCCGCGTGCTGACGACTCCAACTTTTGCGGACGCCGCCGTTCAGGATGTGGAATTCTGGAAAAAGCAATCCGTCGCAGCGCGTTTGCGTGCCATGGCATTGACGCGGCAAATAAACTATGGCGATGCAGCGAATGGGCGAATGGAGAATGTGTTGGAGGTTGTGAAATATTCGCCGAAAACCCCAGAGCCGAAAGCGTAAGCGAAGGTTTGATTGTCACGCCTTTGCCGCGATACACGCCAGCACAGCCTCCAGCAGCCCAATTAGCCTCGCTTTTATCCGTTGCCCCGTTTCGATCACTTCGCCGTGGTGGATCGGCCCGTCGCCCAAACCGGCGGCTTTGTTCGTGATGCAAGACAGGGCAGCACACTCCATTCCTAGCGACGCAGCCGTCTCGATTTCGCGGCCCGTGGACATGCCGACAGCGTCCGCTCCGATGGCGTGCAGCATACGAATTTCGGCAGGTGTCTCGTAGCTTGGTCCGGTTAGCTGAGCGTAGACGCCGGTGGGCAGGGCGAAGCCGAGTGATGTCGCTGCGGTATACAGGATGCCATGCAAGCGGGGCGAGTAGGGCAATGTCTGTTCGTTGAGTTTCAGCGATTGGGAAACTCTGCCCTCACCC
>CAZAFH010000067.1:0-41387 GCA_964484265.1 uncultured Singulisphaera sp. | reverse complement strand
GGGGATGCGGGTATCGCAATGCAGGCCGAGGCAGTAATCGGGACGCGGGAAGCGTTTGAACAGGCCGTCCTCGATCATTTTGCGAGCGCCGGCGCCGACTTCCTCGGCAGGCTGGCCGATGAATACGAGCGTGCCCTGCCAGTGTTTTTTGAGAGCGACAAGCACGCGTGCCGTGCCCAGCCAACAGGTCATGTGCATGTCGTGGCCGCAGGCGTGCATGACGCCGACGTCGTTGCCTTCTTTATCGCGCGTGCGGATTTTGCTGGCGTAGGGCAAAGCGGTTTTTTCGGTCACGGGCAGTGCGTCCATGTCGGTGCGGACCATCAGCACCGGACCGTCGCCGTTCTTGAAAACGCCGACGATGCCATGCCCGCCGACCTTTTCGGACACTTCGAAGCCGAGCGCCTTCAGTTCGCGTGCCAGTCGGGCGGCGGTTTGCTCTTCCTCGTATGAAAGTTCCGGGTTGGAATGGAGATGTTTGTAAAAAGCGTCGAGACTCTTTAGCTCAGCATCAACGCGCTCGGTGACGAGCGCCTTACGCTTCGGGAGGTCGTAGCCGAAATTCTGCGCATTTAGCGGCGACATCGGCGCCAGTGCGGTTAAAACGAGCAACCAGCTGAAGAGGAAGGGGAACTTTCGCATCGAAAATGCCTTTCGCACGAGGGCAGGTATGGTGTGAATATTCAAGCGATGGTATAAGCATAGGCAGGTAACGGGAGAAAAATCCAGGATTTTTAGGGGAACGTTCGCCTGAGCGTGTATAATTATCTTAGAGGAGTCGAAGGTAAGCAGTTGAGAGGGTCTGGAAGGCAACGGCAGGCCTTGTGCGTCTGCGGCTCTCGGGTTGTTTGCCGAACGGATGTTTACTGTTTTTGGCTTTTGATAACGAAAGGTATTTCCATGTCGATAGGAAAACGACTTTCCACGGAAGAGAAGAAAGAAATCTTCTCCCACCTTGTCGCTACGCAAGACGAAGTGCATAACGTGCGCAAATCGTATGAAATGGTGACGGATCATTTTGACATCAGTGAAGAACAGCTAAAAGCTATTCAGGAGGAAGGTCTCGAGCACGAATGGCCGCCACTGAGCGAACCGGCGGCTGTGTGATGGACGTGATGTGAAATGTGATGTCTCTCCCCGGACCCCACGCACATGCGTGGGGTTTATTGTTTTCCGGCCGCGTCGTTCTGCTGCATCGGTTTGTTGCGAAAAAACACAATCACACCGTAGCGCCATCATTCCCAATGACGATCGCTCCGCGCTGAATCGCCGTAAGCGACTTCAACCAATGTCATTACGGCAAGATCGCCGGCCCGAGATTCCTGGTTGGCATCAGAATTGCTTTCAAATTCATAACAAAAAAACCGAAAAATGCGCGAACCTTTCCCGATCGATTACAGTCGATCTTTGGGTATGACAGGAGGTTCGGTCTGTTCGCGTAGGACGCCCTTGTTGAATGTGTTCTTTTTTACGAAAGTGGATTAGCGCCGAAAAAACCTTTCCTTTCGAGCTTTCTGGAAAAGCTCGTTGTTTATCGCCGGAGGCTCCCATGGCTATCAAGAACTTGCAAACCGCGACGCAGTGTATTGCCAACTCATTTGGCGCACGCGCTGCTGGTATGCCGCGCAAGGTCGAGATGGGTCATGCCGCCTTTGGCCCAAGTCTCATGTCCTTGCCAAGGCTGCCGCTGTCAACCGGGTATCCAACCGAACCCGGACGACCTGACGGCCGACTCTCGGGTAATGATCCCGAGACGGCCCAGGCCGTCTTATGGGCCGGTCGGTCCAAGGTGATAGTGGTTGTCCTGACGACCTCCCGTCACGCGAGATCCGCGTGGCGGACCGTCCTATCCGGATGGTTCGGGTCGGCATCGTTTGGCAAACGCCAGGCGATGTCCACACGAGGGTAACTCTCCAAGCCCCAGGATGAGCGCAGCGAATCCTGGTGGGTATCACTTGAAGAACCATCGTCAGGCCATTAGCCGACATTCCGCGGCGGATACACCCCGCGACCGCATCATTCCATGTGCCAGGCCAATCGTAGTAGCCGCGAAATTTCGTTCTCGGCGTGCGCGCGTCCTTGATCCAGGGACTTTGCCGACGATGGCTGGCTGGAAATGTCAAGCAAGGATCACGAGATTACCACAATGTCCTGGGATGAAATCCACATTCTGATTACGCGCGCTCAGGCCGGCGACCGCGAGTCGTTCGGCGAGCTCGTGCAGCGTTTCCACCCGGCCGTCTACGCCGTCGCGCTTGCGCGTCTGCGTGACACGAACGAGGCAACGGAACTGGCGCAGGAAGTCTTCATCCACGCCATGACCAAGCTGGCGCAATTGCGCGATCCGCACTGCTTCGTCGGCTGGCTGCGCCAGATCACGGTGCGCATGGCGATCAACCGCGTCATGCGCAAGGCCCCGGTGCATGGCGTGGAGCCCGAGGTCCTGCAGAGCGCTCCGGACGCGGATTCCGGTCCGCTCGATGAAATGATCAAGGGCGAAGATCGCTCGGAAGTCTGGCAGGGCCTCGATCGCCTCAAGCCGATCGACCGCGACACCCTCGTGGCTTTCTACATCAAGGGCCGTTCCTTGAAGCAGATGTCGCGCGAGTTCGAGACCCCGGTCGGCACGATCAAGCGGCGTCTGCACGTCGCCCGCAACCGCTTGAAGAACGCCCTCGAAAACAGCCGATCTCACCGCAGCACGCACCGCGAAGTCGCGTGTGCCTGAACTCGGCAACCCCATCAACAATCACCCCTCGGCACGCGCCCATGCCGTGGGGTGAATTTTTTTGATTTTTATTGATTTTCCAGTCGATCCCGTGTAGTCTTCAAAAAATCGACTCCTCTCGAATGTCCCATCGTGGGTGCGATATGAAAACCTGGCTTGAACTCGTCCACTCCAATGAAAGCGAATTGGCAAGTAACGATATTGCTGAAGTAAATCTTGCCTGCTCGGTCGGTTTACCTGGTATCGTGCAATTTGACTTGAACCGCTGCAAGGAAACTTTGGCCGATATGGCTGAAAGAGTACGCTGGAAAACCCAAAAGTACTTCCGCCTTTTTGAGGAATCGCCGAGGAAGTATCACTACTCTCGCGCCTATTTCCGCATGCTGACATTGGTCACTGTTTTGCAGCGTGATTGTGGTATTCACTACAATCCTGAAAAAATTGCTGGCGATGCTCGTTTTATTGCTAACGATAGTTTTCTTGCAGGGGTGCTTCAGTCCAAAGCCGGTACGTGCGCGAATCTTCCGGTTCTCTTCATTGCTGTGGGAAGGCGCCTCAACTATCCGTTAAAACTGGTTGCTGCAAAAGGAGACGGAGCGACGCACCTTTTTTTGAGATGGGACGATCCACGGGGAGAATGTTTTAACATTGAAGCGACCGATACGGGGTTACGCTGCCCGCCTGACGATTATTATCGCTCAGGACGATATGCGATCTCGCGGGACATCGAAACGAAAGGGCGATTTCTGAAATCGATGACCGCTCGCGAGGAATTGGCTTCATTCCTAGCTGAGCGTTCTGCTTACTTCAGCGATGCTGGTGCCTACCGAAGTGCGGTAGCGGCGATGGCATGGGCAAGTGTGCAATCTCCCGAAAACGCTTTTTATAGCAACACTCTAAAAATGATCCTCAACGAATGGTTGAGAAAGCTTCAGGAGCGCCGGCCATGCGGTTTTCCCGCTATCGTCATTTCGCCCGGCCGACGACGATTCCCCGAGACATTTCGCTTTGAAATGGAACTGGATATTCTTGGGCTTGAAACGCTCGAGAACATGCTCAACGATCCGGACCAAAACTCCAGATGGTGGGATCCGATGAGACGAGGTTTGTTCATTCAAAAGAAGCCGAAACGAGCCCACGCGCAATTTTCGGCCGAGGGTTGCACCATTCACCTATCATTTTGATTTTTCTGAGAAGAGTTTCTTGGCTTGGAGGTTGAATCATGTACGATCCCGGGATTGGTCGGTGGCTTCAAGAGGATCCAATAGGATTTGACGGGGGCGATACAAATCTGTACCGGTACGCGGGAAACAGGCCCACATTCGCTACAGATCCATCAGGCCTTCAAACCGGACTTAATAACCACGGATATCCTCTACATCTCGGCGGAAGCACCAATCAACCGCTAGTCCGACTACTTTCTGAAGCCGATCACCGTGCATTTCATCGATACTTACGCGCCAACAATATTCGGTATGGCGAAGCTGGGCGAACAGCATGGCGGAGTCTTTCATTATCGCGGCAGCGAGCGTTAATAGTAGGAGCACTGCGTGCGGCCAACGTTCCCATGAGCGTAATTACGGCAAATATTGACGCAATAATGGCGGGTGCCAACCCGGGTGTTCGGACGTTACGAGTGTCGGGTGCACCTGGGGGAATTATTCGATTTACTGCGGGGATGGCCGCCTTAGTCGTCTATGAGATACTAGCAAACCCAACTACAGCCCAAGCAGCTGAGATGGGGGCAACGTGGCGAAGCCAATCTCCGACTACAATGGGGCGTGTGGAGATAGCAGAGACGTATTTCATAATCGATCGTCGGAGATGGTGGAACATTTATCCGTTTGATCCAGCTATTGCCCGGCCGTATCAGATCTCACCTAACGGCAACTGGTATCGTTATGCACAAACGAGCAACTGGACCGATCTAGGCGACATGACACTGGCCGAAGCACGTGCATTAGAAGGTGTTTACGAGACCCAGGCCAATCCGGATGTTAGCCCCTTTGTAGCACCTCCGCCGTACGATGGATGGTACAGAACGAGTTACCGCGGGTTTCGAGTTCGCTTTAACGGAGTCGATTGAGATTATTATCATGCAGGAAATCGCAACTCGCGAAAGGATTTGGGAATCACCATGCTTCGACAACATGCTTATTCTTATCTTCGAATCGTCTCCGACCGGTACAAGCTATGTTACTTCTCGCACGATTTTGAAAACGCGCTCCAATCGATGACCGAAGAACATCGTCGCGATCTAATTGAAGCGAAAAACTCCATTGTATTGAATAAACACGCAGAACCCATTTCAAGATGGATCGATTGGTGCAAGAAAAATGAATCCGAACTTCCTTTGGATGAGTTCGAGTTCTCACTTTCCGTAGGAAGAATTCTCGTTTTTCTTCATTTTCTCGCCGAACGAAAAATCGAACCGTTTTTTGTAAATCCCGTTGGATACGTGGAGATGATTCTTGAGCCCAACTGGGATAATGTTCCAGAGAACCTTGTCTACCTTGCGAATTTCGCAAAGCGATTTAAGTCTCGGCTCAATAATCCCGATGGGTCTGACTTCCTGTCCAATGCAACATCGGATGAGATGGAGCTTCTAGCTGGGATTGCGGAGCGATTTCGTGTAAATTGCCATAAGCCTGTGCTAGAATCGTGGCTCGACGAATATTTCGTCGATGAGCACCCAGAGGGGTGGATAATGTACTGCCTTTTAGGCTTAATGGATAATGCCGGGTTCGATGTAGATCCGATTTCTTGAATATCAATGCCATTCCTCAGTTTTATTTCTGGTTTTTTCGGCCGGCGCGGGTCTTTCCAATGCGTTCGCTGAGAATTAGAATATTTCGTTATTGTACAGTTCATCTTGGTTCTACTAGCCCCGGCCAACCCCAGAAATCCCCGAAAAGCCGAACTCGCAATTCTATTGGAATTGAGATATTCTTGCCGATTCGACAAGGTCGTCCCTCGTCCAGGAATTAAAGATTTTTCTAATCTAACAAGGAGGAGAGCCGTGCAACTAAATAGAGCGATCTTTGTTTTTACATTGAGCGGTTTTGCAATGTTTCAGCCCTTCGACGATACTGGTGCCCAACCGAAACCAGCGGCGCTTTTAGCGGAAATCTCTTCCGAGTCCGGCGCCGCACTTGGTGTCGATGAGATGTTGGCAGCGTGTGCCAAAGTGCTCGAGAATCGCGCTAATCACGACCAGAAAGAGATTGCCGACGCTCTTAGGCACCGAGGTTTGGCTTATATAAGGCAAAGAAGGATGAACGAGGCGAGTTTGGCGTTTGCAGAAATTCTCAAACTTCCGCTTGCAACACCTGACGACAGGGCAATGCATGCATATGCCTTGTTAGCAATCGGAAAGAAAGCGGAAGCCGCGGAGATTTGCAAGAATGTGCTAAAATTAGCTCCGAAGAATTTGAAGGCATTAAACGTACTAGCCATGGTGGACTACACGGAAAACAGATCGAATGACGCGATTGAGAAATGCAAGCGAGCATTGGAAATTGATCCAACCGATTCCGAATGTCGGCTAACTATTGCTTTTGTTTATTTCAAACAAGGCGACCCCGTTTCATGTCTCGAGCAGACGGACCGGCTTCTCGCGCGACATCCTTACCATCCGCTTGATCCGGGGTATGTTTACCGCATGCGCGGGACGTGCCTTATCTGGCTGAACAAGCCCAACGAGTCACTCAATAACTTTCTTGTCGCCCATCATCTGGATCGTGAATCCACGGATGCGGTGTTGGGAATCTACACTTCATTCCGTTTGTTGTCGAAACACAATACGGCGCTCATTTGGGCCGAAAAAATGCTCAGCTCGCACCCCCGCCAGCCGATCGGATATGTGTGGAAAGCAGAATCGCTTGCGTCCATTGGGGACACGGAAGGCGCGAAGAAACGGGCGCGCAGGGCCTATGAAGTAACTGTCCCGACCCCGGAAGTGATGTCTTCAGTAGGAGCCGTCTATTGCCGAATCGGAGAATACAAGGCGGCGCTGGATTGTTTCAATGATGCTCTTAAAGCCGAACCCAATGAAATGACCGCACTTTGTGGAAAGGCATCAATCTTGTCGTGGTGTCCCAACGATAATCTAAGAAACGGCGCCGAAGCAATGCGTATTGCAAAATCAGCCTTGAACGATTCAACTTTGACAGCCGCGGGAAAGTGGGAACCCCTCCTTGCTATGGCAGAAGCCTATGCGGAATCCAGAAATTATGACGAAGCAAAGAAACTTGCACTGAAAGTAGTGGAAACCGTCAAAGATTGCCCCCACTACAGGACTGAGGCAGAAGCCCGGCTACGTTGCTTTGAGAATGGGAGGCCATTTCGATTCGAATGCAAAAGCGAGAAGAATTGAATCTCATCCCTGCCTAATCTGCCGGTTGTGCGGGTTGGGCGAGTGGCTTTGAGGCGGCGCGTCGCGAAGTCCGGGCGGCGCGGGGTGAATCAGTTGACTTGCGCGGGCGGTCTGATAGGGTAAATAATGTGGATCTCGGCGAAAAAAATTGGGCGAATGTGCGGCCCGGAACAGTCTCTCCGACTGACTCGGGCCGTTTTCGTCGGATTCGATTGGATCGTCGGGTTCCATCATGACAGCTCTCCGTAATGCGTCGCTATTTGACGACGACCGCGCGGGATCGATGCGATGAGCCATCTGACATTTCCTATCCGTTACAATCTCGATCTGCTGGAAGCGCATTATCAGCGCTGGCGAGCCGATCCGACCTCGGTGGACGAGACCTGGAATACGTTCTTTCAAGGTTTCGAACTCGCTCGGGACTACAAGCCGCGCACCGTGGAATCGTCGCAGCTTCAGACGGGCATCATCCGCCTGATCGACGCCTACCGGGCGCGCGGGCACTCCTATGCCCACCTCGATCCGCTCAGCGATCCGCCGAAATGCGACCTGACGTTTGACCTCGGCGAGTACGATCTGTCCGATGCCGACCTTGATCGCGTCTTTGACACGAGCTACTTCCTCGGCCTGAAGAACGGCACGCTTCGCCAGCTGATCCAGGCCCTGGAGAAGACCTACTGCCGATCGATCGGCGTGGAGTACATGCACATCCAGGACGCGCAAATCCGGCGCTGGCTAGAGCAGCGGATGGAGCCTGAGCACAACACTCCGAAATTTTCGCGCGCGGTCAAGATTCGGATACTCAAAGACCTTCACCATGCCGAGTCGTTCGAGCGGTTCCTGCACACGCGCTATCTGGGCCAAAAGCGTTTCTCGCTCGAAGGCGGCGAGACGCTGATCCCGCTCATGAACATGATCGTCGAGAGCGCGTCGTCGATGGGCGTCAAGGAACTCGTCATCGGCATGGCGCATCGCGGCCGGCTCAATGTCCTGGCGAATATTCTGGGCAAGCCGCACAAGGAACTGTTCACGCTGTTCGACGCGCACTATATCCCGAATTCGATGGCGGGCGACGGCGACGTCAAATATCACCTCGGGTTCTCCGACGATCGGCTGACGTCCTCGGGCAACGCGATCCACCTGACACTGACGCCGAATCCTAGCCATCTGGAGGCGGTCAATCCAGTCGTGGAAGGCCGAGTGCGGGCCAAGCAGCGGGCGTGGAAGGACGAGATGCGCAGCAAGGTCATGCCGCTTTTGATCCATGGCGACGCCGCGTTCGCCGGGCAGGGCATCGTGCCGGAAACGCTGAACATGTCGCAGCTTCAGGGTTACAAGACCGGCGGCACGATTCACGTCATCATCAATAACCAGATCGGCTTCACGACGAGGCCGCGCGACGCGCGCTCGTCTCGCCATTGCACGGATGTCGCGAAGATGATCGACATTCCGATCTTCCACGTGAACGGCGAAGACGCCGAGGCCGTGCTGCACGTAACCCAGCTGGCGGTGAGGTATCGGCAGATATTCCACACTGATGTCGTGATCGACATGTATTGCTACCGCAAACATGGCCACAACGAAGGCGACGAACCCGCCTACACCAGCCCGGACATGGTCACGCGCATCGCGAAGAAGCCGCTCCTCAGCAAGAAGTACGGGC
This sequence comes from uncultured Singulisphaera sp., assembly GCA_964484265.1. Lineage (GTDB taxonomy): Bacteria > Planctomycetota > Planctomycetia > Gemmatales > Gemmataceae > SIAQ01. The sequence goes on along the minus strand of CAZAFH010000067.1, from coordinate 32,621 downwards.
AGTTCTTGATCGACACCGGCGTCCTCACGCCCGACGAAGACCGGCAAATCGAAGGCAAGTTCGTGTCGCTTCTCGATGTCGAGCAGCAAGAGGTCCGCACCGGCGCTCATGCGGCATCGAGCTATCGGCCGTACCGCAATTATTGGGCGAAGGTGCAGTCGGAATATTCAAGCACGCCGGTGCCGACCGGGGTGCCTTACGAATCGCTGGTGCGAGTGGCAAAGGCGATCGCGACGCTGCCCGCCGATTTCGAGCCGAACCCGAAGTTGTACAAGGAAGTGATCGAGCCACGCCATACCGATGTTCGCGACCGCAAGCCGATCAACTGGGGCCTGGCGGAATCGCTGTCGTTCGGCACGCTTTTGCTAGAAGGCACCCCGATCCGCCTGAGCGGCCAGGACAGCCGGCGCGGCACGTTCAGCCAGAGGCACACTGTCTACTACGACCGGCGCGACGAGAATGCTTACATTCCGCTACTGCATCTCGCGCCGGATCAGCCGACGTTTTGCGTCTATGACTCGATGCTCTCGGAGGCCGCCGTCCTCGGCTTCGATTTTGGCTACTCGCTCGATTCGCCCCACAGCCTGGTAATGTGGGAGGCGCAATTCGGCGATTTTGTCAATGGGGCTCAGGTCATCATCGATCAGTACCTTACAACGTGCAAATCGAAATGGCAGAAAGATAGCGGCCTGGTGCTACTGCTGCCTCACGGCTACGATGGCCAAGGCCCGGAGCACTCCAGCGCCAGGCTTGAACGATTCCTGCAGGCATGCGCCGAGGACAATATTCTCGTGACGTATCCGTCCACGCCAGCGCAGTATTTTCACTTGTTGCGCCGCCAGGTGAAGGCGCCGTACCGCAGGCCTCTCATCGTGATGACGCCCAAGAGCCTCTTGAGGCACAAGGCGTGCGTATCGGATATCGCCGATTTTCTGGAAGGATCGTGCTTCCAAGATCTGCTCGACGATCCCGCCGCCGATCCGGCAACGACACGGCGCATCATCTTCTGCTCGGGCAAGATCTACTACGATCTCCTTCAGCAGCGCGTCAAGGAAAGCCGGCCCGTCGCCATCATTCGCGTCGAACAGCTGTATCCCTTTCATGCGGAATCGTTCCAGCGCCTGCTGGCAAAATATTCGCGTGCCCAGGGCGATGTCGTCTGGTGCCAGGAGGAATCCCAAAACATGGGCGCGTGGTCATTCATCGAACCGCGACTGCGCCAGCTTGGACTGGATGTGAAATACATCGGCCGCGATGCCAGTGCCAGCCCAGCAACCGGATCGCTCGAGATTCACAAGCGCGAGCAGCAGGAAGTGGTCTTGGCGGCGTACCGCTCGGACGTGTCGCACTACGTCGTATCGTACGAACCGCGGCAATTCGGCAGCGCCTAGGCTTCACTCCGAACCGCTGACCCGCCATCGGCGCAGCGATTGGCGGCGCGAGATGCACGGCAAGCATGACCCCAAGAGTTGCTGCGTCATCATGGGGCATTGGGCACTATTCCATGGCTATCGACATCATCGTTCCGAGTTTCGGCGAATCGATCACCGAAGGTACTGTTTCGCAATGGATGAAGAAAGAAGGCGATTTCGTCAGCAAGGACGACATCCTTCTGGAAATCGAATCCGAAAAAGCGACACAGGGCATTCCCTCACCGGCATCGGGCATCCTGCAACCCAGCGCCAAATCGGGCGATCGCGTGCAGGTCGGCGCGGTGCTCGGCAAGATCGACGAATCCGCCACGCCGCCCACGCCCTCGGCAGACGCTGCACGCACGCCAGCGCCGCCGCCCCCGAGCGAGCCGGCGAAGGCTCCTTCTCGACCCGCTGCTGACGCCCCCAAGCCGGAGCCGAGGCTTTCACCGTCCGCGAAACGCATCATCGCCGAGGCGAAGATCGACCCGGCCGCGGTGACCGGCACGGGCAGGCACGGCGTCATCTTGAAGGAAGACGTGCAAGCCCATCTCGCTTCCCAGACACCGGCAACTCCGACGCCGACAACGCCAACAGGCGAACGCGAACGCCGCGTGCCGATGTCGGCGATCCGCCAGCGCATCGGCGAACGGCTGGTCGGCGCGCAACAATCCACCGCCAGCCTGACGACCTTCAACGAAGTCGATATGTCCGCCGTCATGGATCTGCGCACGCGCTACAAGGATCGCTTCAAGGAAACGCACGGCGTCGCCCTTGGCTTCATGTCGTTCTTCGTCAAGGCGTCGATCGAGGCATTGAAGACTTTTCCCCTCGTCAATGCCGCCATCGATGGCCGCGACATCGTCTACCACGATTACGCGAATATCGGCGTCGCCGTCAGCACCGAGAAAGGCCTTATGGTCCCGGTATTGCGCGATGCCGACACGCTGACCTTCGCGGCAATCGAGAAGACCATCGGCGAATTGGCGCTCAAAGCGCGCGATGGTAAAATCAGCGTCAACGATCTGCAAGGCGGAACGTTCACCATCACCAACGGCGGCATCTTCGGCTCGATGCTCTCAACGCCGATCCTCAATTTCCCCCAGACCGCGATCCTCGGCATGCACGCCATCCAAAAACGCGCCGTCGTCCGCGACGACCAAATCGTCATCCGTCCGATGATGTACCTCGCGCTCACCTACGACCATCGCCTCATCGACGGCAAGGAGGCCGTGCAGTTCCTGGTGCGCATCAAGGACTGCATCGAGGACCCGCAAAGGCTGTTGCTGTCAGTGTAAATGAAAAATCGAAATCCGAATTCCGAAATCCGAAACAAAAACGCAATACTAACGCGAAGACAGAATACGTCGGCCGGGCGCTTCGGTTGGGCCATTGGGATTTGGGAATTTGAATTTGTTTCGGATTTCGGATTTTCATTTTTGATTTTTTTTTCGCGGCACGTTGTGTCTACTGAGGTATGAAGCGATGTTCGACCTTATCGTCATCGGCGCCGGGCCTGGCGGCTATGTCGCCGCCATTCGCGCGGCACAACTTGGGCTGAAGGTCGCCTGCGTCGAAAAGTCGCGCACGCTCGGCGGTACTTGTCTGAACGTCGGCTGCATACCCAGCAAGGCGATGCTCGATTCCAGCGAACTTTACCACCTTGCCACGCACCGCTTTGCCCATCACGGCATCCAGGTCGGCGATGTCACGCTCGACCTTGGAAAGATGATCGCACGCAAGGATGCCATCGTCAAAAGCCTGACCGATGGCGTCGCGTACCTGCTCAAAAAAAATAACATCACCCACGTGCCCGGCGCCGCCACGCTGATTGGCAACGGCAAGGTGCAAGTCGCCGGCGACAAGCCGACGACGCTCGAAGCGCGCGCCATCGTGCTCGCTGCGGGCAGCGTCGTCACGCAGTTGCCGTTTCTGCCGACGGATGGCACGCAAATCGTTACCTCGACCGAAGCTCTCTGTTTCGCGCGTGTGCCGAACCATTTGATCGTCATCGGCGGCGGCTTTATCGGCCTGGAAATCGGCTCGGTCTGGGCCAGACTCGGCGCGAAGGTCACCGTACTCGAATTCCTGCCGCGCTTGCTTCCCGCCAACGATGCAGAGATCGCCCAGGCCCTGCAGCGTTCGCTGCAAAAGCAGGGATTGGACATCCATCTACAAACCAAGGTGACGGGCGCGACAAAAGGCGCCATTCGCGTCACGGTGCATGCCGAGCAAGGCGGCAAGAACATCGACTTCCAGGGCGATCGCGTGCTCGTCGCTGTCGGGCGTCGGCCGGCGTCGGACGGACTTGGCCTGGCCGAGGCGGGGGTTCAGGTAGAGGCGAAGAGCGGACGCGTCGTCGTCAACCAACACTTCGAGACGTCGGTGAAAGGCGTTTACGCGATCGGCGATCTCATCCGCGGGCCGATGCTCGCGCACAAGGCAAGCGAGGAAGGCATCGCCGTCGCCGAACTTATCGCTGGCAAAAGCGGACACGTCAACTACGAAACAATACCTAGCGTCATTTACACGCATCCCGAGGTGGCGGCCGTCGGCGCGACGGAGGAGCAATTGAAGGAAAAAGGAGTGAAGTACAAAGTCGGCAAGTTCCCGTTCGCCGCCACGGGCCGAGCCAAATGCATGGACGAGACGGAAGGCTTCGTAAAGTTCCTGACCGACGCTGGAACCGATCGCATCCTGGGCATGCACGTCATCGGCCCGCGCGCTTCGGACTTGCTCGCGGAGGGCGTGCTCGGCATGGAGTTCCACGCCAGCGCCGAAGACATCGCCCGCACCTGTCACGGCCACCCGACGCTCTCGGAAGCCGTCGGCGAAGCCGCGCGAGCCGCCTGGGCCAAGGCGATACAAATGTAGCGGCCGGATAAAACGCAGATAGGCACATCCAGAAATCACTCGGCCTTTCCAAAAAGCCTGCGAAACAACTCGTCGGACTTGGCCCTTCCCTCTTGGGTCAATGCGACGGACTTAGCCTTGCTGACCGGGTCGCCGATGTATCCCTTCTCGTGCAAGCGATTGAGCACATCCCAATCGTGACTTTTCCACGCTGCAGCGCCAAACTTGCGGTCGCAGCGCGTCAAATAAAGCAATGCCAGGACTGCCTCGTCAATCTTATCGGTGTCAATGTCCATAGTGGTCATGCCCCGTGATGGTGAACCCGCAAGCATCTGGTGCGCCCGCGCTCACGCTTGACGCACTCCGCCAGTTACCCGCAACTCTGTGTGGCGTGCGGTTACACCTTTCAACATAGTATCAGGCAAAGTTTGCTGGTGTCAAAGCCGGTTGAGAAGTTTATCGCCGCTCGGCTTGCGGCTAATTTTCGTAAATATTTCAACGCAATATTGACAATGAAAATCTATCTGATCCGCGCGAAGTATTCGGTCGGGTTGTGCCGGCGATGCGGAGTTCGCGGGCGTCGGTTTCGCGAATTGGCGCGCGGGTGACGAGAATGTATTAATGTCGGCCTGTCAAAGATGACAGCTGCGCGTGATTCTCGCGTTGCGCGCAGCATTCTCGATTGCGCCAAATTACGATTTTGACCAATAGTCGGAATAATGCCTTGCGTGCCATGTCCTGGCAGGAAAGATTTCGTCAAGAAGATTATTTCTCATTGGCAAGGTCGCCGCGCATGGGCAATGTTGTATTGTCCAACGCTGAAGTCAATCTCATGTCGAGACGAGCCTTGGACCATGACCCATGTCTGACCCCATATCGAAGCGAGAACACACATGAAGCGAATCCTTTTCGTCGGTCTGTTGACAGCCTGCGCGCTGGCAACCTCGGAACACCAGGCCAACGCCTGGGTCAACGCCAAGTTCAGCATTGGCTTGAACTGGCATGTCCAGAGTGCAAACAACAACGTCCTCTGGGGCCTCTGGAAAAACGGCCAGGTCCCTGGACCGGAAGCCTTCGGACAACCCGGCGGCGGCGGCCCGTTCACCCCAGGCCAGATGACCCCAGGCGGCTCCTTCCCGTACTTCGGCGGCGCACCCAACGGCACCCAACCCAATGCCGCTCAGCCTAACGGCGTCCCCGTCAACTTCCCGCAACAAATCAATCCCACGATGCCTGGCGCCGTCGGACAGCAGGGCTTCTACCCCTACCCGATGCAATACTACTACCAGCAACAAGCCCCGGCCCAAACGCCGAACAACCTGTTCCGCACGGCCAGCTATCAACAAGACGCTTACTACTACCAGCCGAGCGCTTACTACCCGATGTACCAAAGCTACTACGGCCAACAGCAGGTCCCGTACTACTGGTACCAACAACGCTAAGGAGTTGACGGCCGCCATGTTTCTTCTGATACCCGCTTGCGGCTTGGCGTTCGCGAAACCCTCTCCGCAACGGTGATTGACACCGCGAACGCCAAGCCGCAAGCGGCCCACCCGCCGAACCCCGCACTTCCTAAAGACATCTCCGAACCCCATACGCCCGCGATCCCCGTCGCGGGCGTTTTTTTTCGAATCAGCAAAAAAAATCCCGCAACCGACTTTGCAGCGGGATTCGATCCATGGTTTGATCGATTCGTGGACCTGCTTTGATTTTTGGCGAGCCTGGAGCGTGAGCGACTGGAGGAATGAGCAATCACGGTGGATTCTCTCCAGTCGCTCACGCTCCTGGTTCGCCAAACACGTCAGGGCCATTTCAAACACCAACTTTTTGGGAGAATCGACATGGGAAAGCTATTCGAAACGGTGGCCGTCGTTGGAACCATCGACGCCAAGGATCAGAACAACCAGGCCGGCGTCTTGTCCGACGCAATCGACATGAGCAAATGGTCGGAAATCCTCGTGATTCTGAACTGCGGCAACGTGGATAACGCCATCGACCTGAAACTCACCGAAGCGAGCACTTCGGGCGGAAGCTATTCGGATATTTCCGGCAAGGCAATCACCCAGCTCGCCGCCCACGCGACGAACAACGACGGAGCGATTTGTTTGATCGCGCTCAACGGCGCCGAATTGACGGCCGGCAATCGATACGTCAAGGCATCGCTGACGGTCGGCAACGGGACGTCGAACCCGCTTGCCGTCGTGATCCTTGGCCTCGGAAAACAACAACCCGTGGCCGACCAGGATCTGGCGGATGTCGCCCAGATCGTAGCGTAAATACAAAGCGCCAGCGAAAAGAAGCGCCGAGAAAGGCTCTTCCATCGCTGGCGCTCCAGACAACCTTCCAGAGCAGCGGAGGATTGACTCGGTCACCGTACATACCGGCCCCGCGCCAGTAGCACAAATCCATCAGTGCCAGGGTACTGAATGTTGGTCAGATCATTCCAAATCGCAATACGGACGCGCCGACTGGCGTCGTACAGAATGATAGGCGCGTCGTTGAGGTTTTGAGCTCTTTCCACTTCGCGATAGTAGAAGATCCGCCCCGGTCGGCCAGGCCGATCCTGAATAACCTCTCGCCACGTGCCATTGCCCAGGTTCTGGAAATAATCGCCCGCGCGAGTGTTACCCCAGCGGTCGGTGCCGGAAAAGTTCCATCCCTCAGCAAAAGCTGAAACGGCCGGGATCAGGAGGCAGCCGAAAACCAGCGAGGATACCAAAAAACTGCGTCGTGTCGAATGTGCAAACATGAGTCTCACCCTTTTTATTAGGACAGGCCGTACCGAACCAAGTAACCCGCACCATGCAATTTACTTCTGGTCGATTGGCCTGCTCACGAGAATGATCCCCGGAGCCATTCGGAGCGGACAATATTCGGAACCATTTTTTGCTGGGAAAACTGACCGTTCTCTGAATTGAGGTGCATCGCTTGATGCCGGTTTCGATACGAATTCGGCAGGAAGCCATTAGGATTCGGGCGAGGCTGACAAATCAATCACCTGATGCCTGGAAAAATGCATCATCGGAGCGATTTGATTTTCCCTTTGCCTTTTCGCTGCTCAAGCCCGAAAATTTCTTTATTGGACTTCTTTATGCGGAGCATGTTATCGTGAAAAATGTACTGACGCTAATTCTAGCGGGCGGCAAAGGGACACGGTTGGAACCCCTGACGCGCGATCGCGCCAAACCAGCGGTTCCGTTTGGCGGGCTTTATCGCATTATCGATTTCACGCTGTCGAATTGCATCAACAGCAAACTTCGCCGCATCCTCATGTTGACGCAGTACAAGGCACGCAGCCTCGATCGGCATATCGCCACGGCCTGGGGCTTTCTACCGCGGGAGCTCGACGAATACGTGGATATCCTCCCGCCGCAGCAACGCCTCGACGAAAACTGGTACCAGGGCACGGCCGACGCGATTTATCAGAACGTATACACGATCGAAAAAGCAAAGCCCGAGTACGTGCTCGTCCTCGCCGGCGACCATATCTACAAAATGGACTACGGCGAGATGATCCAGGCGCATATCGACGCCAAGGCCGACGTGACAATCGGCTGTCTGCCCGTGGATGCGAAAGAGAGCATCCATTTCGGCGTGATGCAAGTCGACGGCTCGGACCGCGTGACCGGTTTTCAGGAGAAGCCGCGCGATCCGGTTACGGTCCCTGGAGATCCGAATGTCATCCTGGCGTCGATGGGGATTTACGTTTTCTCCGTGCCGCTCTTGTATGATCTGCTGATGCAAGACGCCGCTAGCGCGAACAGCCAGCATGACTTTGGCCGAAATATTATCCCGGGCGTCATCGACAAGCACAAGATCCTCGCGTACCGATTTCGCGACAAGAATGGAAAGCCGACCGCATACTGGCGAGACGTTGGCACGCTGGACGCTTATTTCCAGGCGAACATGGATTTGATTCAGGTCGTACCCGAACTGAATCTCTACGATCACACCTGGCCGATACGAACCTACCAACCGCAGGTTCCTCCGCCGAAGTTCGTGTTCCACGACGCAACCACCGGTCGGCGCGGCGAGGCGCACGACAGCATCGTGTGCGCCGGTTGCATCCTCTCGGGCGGGCATATCGAGCGCAGCGTCCTGTCGCCGAACGTGCGGATTAACTCCTTCGCTCATATCGAGGATTCGATTCTTTTCAGCGGAGTCGATGTCGGGCGCGGCTGCCGAATTCGGCGAACGATCGTCGACAAGGATATCCAGATACCGCCCGGCACGACGATCGGCTACGATGAAGAGCACGACCGCCGCCGCGGCTTTACCATCACCGAGGCGGGCGTCGTGGTCATCGCCAAAGGTGAATCGCCGGAGACGTTCAAACGCGCTTGAACACAATGCGGCCATTTTTCCTGCATTTATCCGTGTCCATTCGTGTTATCTGTGGTTTAAATGGATCCCGTTAGCCGGAGCTAGATCATGAGCGACGTACAAAGTGCCGATGCAAAGCCGCAGGTCCCCGCGAGAAACTCCGGCTGGATTTGGTACTTCGCGTTTTTGATAATCGCCAGTATCGGCGTGACGGTGTTCATGATCTGGTTCAATCTCAGCATTCAGCTCAAGCCGGAGCAACTCGAAGCAGCGATCAAGCGCTGGGAAGAGAACGGCCCCAAGAACTACAAGATGCTGTTGAAGAAGAAGCTCAATAGCGAAGATAAGGTCACCACATTCCTCGTCACCGTGCGCGACAAGAAAGTGACCGACGTGCTCATGGACGGCAAGCCATTGCCGAAGGAAACCGATGATACGCGCGACATGAAAGTCTACCACAGCATGGATGCGACCTTCCGATTCGTGAAGATATTCATGACCAAGGATCAACAGGAGAAAGCGCCGAAGGTCTACGTGACTGCCTTGTTCGACCCGGAGACCGGCGCGCTTCTTCGTTATGTTCGCAGAGTGATGGGCGCGACCCAGCGTGTGGAGCTAAACATCACGCTGGAGCCGATCGATCGTTAGTCCAAATGTAGGGCGTGTCCGCCTTATTCTGGCGTCTCGGCCTGCCAACAAATCCTCTTGAGATTTCCGTATGGATCGCGACACGATTATCATGAGCGCCATCGGCGCGCTGTGCTGCGGCGGGTTGTTCCTCGCCGGAGTGATGGTCGTCGCTGGCACGATCTTCAAATGGCCGATTGGCATCAACTTCAGCACGACGGTTTGCGGCGAGTGCGGGCGAAAGCCGCCCGAAGTCCGCCACCCCGCTGACACGTATGAAGTGCTCTGGGGCGGATGGACTTGCGAACGCTGTGGCTGCAAAAACGACAAATGGGGTCGGCCGCGCGACGGCAAAGCCGGAAAGCGCGGGAAAAAGAAACGGCAACGGGACGACGACGAATGACATCCACCTACAACGCCATGGAATTGATGATCTGCTGTGCCGCCAGGCTCCTCGAAAATGGCCGCACCGTCGCCGTCGGCACGGGCGTGCCCTGCGCGGCGGCGATGCTCGCGCAGCGCACCGCCGCCCCGGAACTCGGCGTTTTTTTCGAGGCCGGCGGCGTCGGGCCGCAACTCCCAACCATGCCAATCTCCGTCGGCGACTCGCGCACCTTCTATCGCGGCATCATGGCCACCAGCATGGCCGACGTCATGGAAACCTGCCAGCGCGGCATGATCGATTACACCTTCCTCGGCGGCGCGCAGATCGATCCCTTCGGCAACCTCAACTCCACCATGATCGGCAGCGACTACAAAAAGCCGAAAGTGCGTCTGCCTGGCAGCGGCGGGGCCAACGACCTCGCCTCGTTCTGCTGGCGGATTCTCGTCGTCACCAATCACGACAAACGCCGCTTCGTCAACAAACTCGACTTCATGACAACGCCCGGTTACCTCACGGGGCCTGGCGCTCGCGAAGCCGCAGGACTGCCGCCAGGCACGGGACCTTTCCGCGTCATCACCGATCTGGCAATCATGGGTTACCACGCGGAAACGAAACGCATGGAAGTGCTGAGCCTACATCCGGGCAGCACGATGGAAATGGTCCAGGACCGTACTGGCTTCACGATCGCCGCCGCCGAAGTCTTGACGACGACGCCTGCCCCGACGGACGACGAACTGCGTATCCTCCGCGAAGAGGTCGATCCGCTGCGCTACATCATCGGGCGGGCAATCTAAATAACCACCTAACCACGGATCACACGAAGAACACGGATGAGAAAGCCAATGAAAGTTGGACTGTAAGCGAGTCATTCTTGATTCCTATCCGTGTCCTCGGTGTTATCAGTGGTTGGAATTTATTCCCGCCCAGATCTCTATCCGTGGTTGGAAATTATCCGCGAAGTACATGGATGAGAGAGAAGGAAATATGGAAAAAGATCTGATTCACAAGGAGTTGAGCGAGAGCATCATCGGATCGGCGATGAAAGTTCTCAATACGCTTCGTCCGGGACTGGATGAGAAACTTTACGAGAATGCACTTGTGATCGAACTGACAAAGCGAGGCCATCGCGTGGACCAGCAACGTTCATTTCCCGTGCACTACGACGGGAAACTGATCGGCAATTTGATCCCTGACCTGATCGTTGACGATCTCGTGATCGCCGATCCAAAGGTTGTTGCTGCGTTTCATGAAACACACCTCGCACAGATGATAGGTTATCTCAACATTACCGGATTGAAGTTGGCGCTACTCATCAATTTCAAGAACGCCAAATTGGCCTGGAAGCGAGTCGTTCTCTGATGCTTTAACCGTCAAGCCATCTCAAACCCATCTGACCACGGATCACACGACGAACACGTATGAAGAAAGAAAGGAAGGAAATTGGACGGAAGGCGAGTCGCTCTCTGATCCCTATCCGTGTCCTCGGTGATATCAGTGGTTGGTTTTTTTCTGTCGAGCGATTACGCGAACGCTAAACGGAATCACCGCTATGGACACCGTCTGAAAATACGCGTATAAGGGAAGTGACGCCCCGGTTGGCAATGGAGTGATCGAAATGAAATTTCTCATCGGCAGTGTCGCGATCGTTCTCACGGGAGTCGGCATCATGTTCTGGATTCATAACAGCCAGGGCAATAATGCCGACAAATCGCCAAATTCGCTTGCCGAGGAGAGCGAAACGTTTCCCGACGGCAGCGAAGTCGGCACGCAGTTCGGCAGCGATCGCGTCAAGGACGGCCAGGCCGCCAAGCCTGTCGCGTTCGACGGCAATCGCGCCATGACCTACCTCCGCGCCATCTGCGATCTCGGCCCGCGCATCAGCGGATCCAGAGCCATGCGGCTCCAGCAAGACCTCATCAAAAAGCATTTTGAATCACTCGGCGCCAAGGTCGCGTTTCAATCGTTCGAAGCCCAGCAGACCAGCGTCAAGGGCAAAGTCGAGATGACCAACATCATCGTATCGTTCTACCCCGAAAAGAAACGCCGCGTCATTCTGTGCTCGCACTACGATACCCGCCCGATCGCCGATCAAGAGCCTGATCCGCGCAACTGGAAAAAGGACTTCGTCAGCGCGAACGACGGCGGCTCCGGCGTCGCCTTGCTCATGGAGATGGGCAATCACATGAAAGACCTGAAAACCCACGTCGGCGTCGATTTCGTTATCTTCGACGGCGAGGAGTATATCTTCCAGACCGAAGGCTTCAATCGCGATCGCTACTTCATCGGCTCCCAGCACTTCGCGAAAACCTGGAAGGCCGACAAAAGCCGCTGCGACTATTCCGCCGCGATCCTGCTCGACATGATCGCTGGCAAGCGCATTGAATTTCCGCTGGAGTCGCACTCCTGGAACCGGTGCTCGAATCTATGCCGGGAGGTGTGGACCATCGCGGCGGAACAGAAGGCGTCGGCGTTTCGGCCGTTCGTCAAACATGCCGTGCTGGACGATCACATCGAGCTGCAAAAGGTCGGCATTCCCGCGATCGATATCATCGACTTCGACTATCCGCACTGGCATCGGCTGAGCGACACGCCGAACAACTGCTCCGCCGACAGCTTCGCACAAGTCGCGCGCGTCTTGAGCGTTTGGCTGCAACGGACGAAATAAGGGAGCGCATCGCCGTGGACCCATTCGCGACCACCATCGGCTTCTGCATCGCGGGCCTGCTCGTCGCGATCGCCAGCTATTTCGGTTGGCGCCAGATTCACTTGCTGCGGACTCTGCCCTCGCCCGAACTGCTGACACCCCAGCGCATGTCGTACCTGCGTTCGCAGGCGCATCGTCGCCTGTTCGGCTCGGCGTTGCTGTTGATCCTTGCGGGGCTGATGATCGGCCTGATGTTCCTCGAATTCGATCCCGAAAAACTGAAAGCGGAGCACGGTGACGCAAATGGCAAGCAGGCGATGCAATTCCTGAGCTATTACCTGATCACGATGTTGCTCGTGTTAATGGTGCTGCTCGCGCTGGCAGTGCTCGATTTTTGGGCCACCGCACGGTTCAGCCTGGTGCAGCAGAAGCAACTCGCGAGGCAGCATCTCGCCGGTCTGGAGGCCGACTTGCTCGAGCGGCGCGATCGGCAAACAGGCCTGGAGTGAATCCCCGTCTTTTTCGAATCTTAACGAATCACCATCTTTGGCTGCGCTTTTTTTTATAATCAAGCATTAATCTGTTGACTCCGCGCGCGTTGGTTGCGACAATCTTTTTTAATTAACTGTTCGCCGTCCTCGCCTTTTCCTTCTGAGTCGTCTACTCCAGCCGCACGCCTTTTTGAATGAAAGCAACCCCGATGAATCATCGCAGAACAATCATCCTTGCCAGCTTGTTGACCTTCAGCTTGTTCGCGGCTTTAGCACAAGCACAGATTACGCCGGACCAGCAGGCCGCGATGCTGCTCAACAGCGCGCGAAAAGCGTTCAACGAGAAGAATTATGCGTTCGCGACGACGAAATTCCGCGAGTACCTGTCGAAATTCAGTGGACACAAGGAGAGCGACGCCGGGCGGTACGGATTGGCGCTCGCGCTCATCGAAGGTCCGGAAAAGAAATGGGACGAGGCGCGCGATCTACTGCAATCGCTGGCCGCGAAGAAGGAATTCGGCGACCGCGAATTGGCGGGATACTACGCCGGCGTGGCGGTGCGGGGAATCGGGCTTCACGATCTCGCCGAGGCGAACGCCAAGCCGGCGGAGTCGGCGAAGCACCGCGCAGCCGCGCTAGCGCGATTCAACGACGCGATTCCGCTGTTCACGTCGGCGCTGGCGGCGCTGACTGCGAAAGCCGACAAGATCGCCGATGGGGAAAAGCTGACGCTGAATGCGGAGTGGATCGCGCGATGCCGATGCGACCTCGCCGAGGTGCAGCTGCGTGCGGGCAAGGTGAAGGAGGCGCAGGCGAGCGCGTTGCCTTTTGTCGGTGATCCGGTCTGGACGAAGAGCCAATACCGCGACCTGGGCCGATATTATTATGGCCATGCCAGCGTGCTGTTGAAGGAGTACATCTCGGCACAGAAGGCGCTGTCGCTGCTGGCGCCGTTTACCGATCCGGCTTTTGGCAATCACGCGCGCTACCTGCTGGCGAGGACGCATCACCTACTCGACGATCGTGCCGAGGCGGCGGCGAATTATGAAGGCGCCATTGCGGATTACGCCAAGGCCAAGACGGACGCGATCGAACTCTTGAAGCAGCCGCAGAAATTCAAAAACGACCCGGTCATTCGGGCACGCCTGGAGACGCTAGTGAGAACGCCTCCGCCGGGCCATCTCGCGCGGGCAACATTGTATCTGGGTGTGCTGCTGTACGAGGGCGGCAAGTTCCCGGATGCGAAGACGCGATTTGCCGACTTCGCCAAGCAATTTCCGCAATCGCCATTGAAGATCGAAGCCGATTTGCGCTACGGCTACTGCCAGGTCCAGATGAAGGAATACGCCGACGCGATCAAGACGCTGACACCACTCGTGAACGCGGACCCCAAATTTGCCGACCAGGTGCTCTTCTGGTTGGCCAAGGCCCAGGTGGGAACCGCGCCGGATCCATCGGCAAATCCGCAGGGCTTCCAGCAAGCAATCGCTGCGGCTCTGAATACTTTCCGCCAGGCAGTCGATCGCGCCCAGGCGGTCATGAATCAGGACCTCGAGGCGAAAATCCGCCGAGCCGAGATTCTGCTCGAACTTGCCGATCAGATGCAGCGCATCTCGCAAAACAAGGAGGCGGCGGCGATCTACGTACAACTTCTGAACGAAAAAGCTCTTACCGAGCGCGACGAAGAAGTCATGCAGCGCCTGGCCGACGCCTTGCATCTTTCCGGCGCCTACGATGATTCCGACAAGACATGCCTGCAATTTCAACAGCGGTTTCCGCAGGGCAGCCTCACGCCTTCGGTACTTTTTACCTATGCCGAGAATAGCTGGTTCCGCATCAACGCGATGGAGAAAAATCCGAACCAGGCCGAGCGCGAAAAGGAGATGCCGAGACTATTTGCTGAAACCATCAAACGCTACGGGGCGGTGATCGCGAAGTATCCGGAATTCCCGAAGATCAACGTCGCTCGGTACTGCGTCGGCCTGGCGTACTACAGACAGGGCGAATTGGCCAGCGCACAGAAGTCGCTGGGCGAAATCCCTGCCGCGGATCGCGCGGGCGATCTCGTCATGACGCCGTACCTCATCGCCGACTGCTTGCTCAGGCAGACGCCAACTGCCGTGCCGGACGACGCGCTTGCGGCCGGGAAGATGGAGGAGCAGCTGAAGAGCGCCGGCGAGGCGCTCGAGGCATTCATCAGCGCCAGTCCGAAAAATCCGAACGTGCCCGATGCGCTGCTTCGATTGGGCATGACGCAGCAGCGCCAGGCGTTGTTGATCGCTCAGCCGCCGGAACGCGTCAAGAAATACAACGAAGCCCGCGCCACCTACGAGCGCGTCATGAAAAAAGAGGCCGGGAGCCAACCGGTTCACATCGCTCATGCCCTTTTCGAGCGGGCCAAGTGCATTGCACTCGCGGGAGACATTAACACGGGCATGAATGAATTGCGCAAGTTCACGACCGACCCGCTTCGGCAAAATCCCGTCGCGCCGCAGGCGATTCTCCAGCTCGCCACCTATCTGAGAGCACAGAACAAGACCAACGACGCCGTCGATCTCTTTGCGAAGAACCGCGACTTTCTCGAAGGGCAGCTCGCCAAGGATCCCAAGGGTTCGACCACCGTCGGCCTACTGCGCTACCATCACGGTGTCGCGCTGCGTGAAGCGGGCAAACTGCCGGAAGCACGTGGCCTTTTTGAGGCGGTCGTCAAGCTCGGCATTCAGCGCGTCGAAGCGACCGAGGCGGCGCTTCGTATCGGCCAGTGTCTCAGGGACGAAGCCCAGCTGAAACTCGACCATGCACGCAAACTGCATGGCAGCATCAAGAAGCCAGAGGATTTGGCCGTTGCGAATAAAGTCACCGACGATGGCTACAAGCTGCTTCGTGATTCGGTCGGCTATCTCGAAACGCAAGCCGATGCGATCAAATCCTCGCCCACGCTGCTATTGCCACGTGCCCGTATGCTCTACGACGCGGCCTGGGGTGCCCGGAAGCTCGCCGAGCCAGAATTGACGGCAACACGGACGCTCATGGAACTCGAGTTCAAGAAAAAGCTCAACAGCACCTCCGCGAAGTTTCCGGTCCCGGAAATCCCGATCGATAAGATCCCGCTGCAGCCATCCGAAAAGCGTGCCCGCGGTCTTTACAAGCTCATCATCGATCAGGCTGGCGAACTGCCGATCTCGATCGAAGCGCGTTACGAACTGGCCGAACTCCTGGCGGAGCGCCGCGAATTCGACCCGGCACTCCAGCTTCTTTCGGAGGTCCTCGACAAAGAGCCGAACCCGGCAATGACCGAGAAGACCCGGCTGCGGATCGGCGCTATTCACGCCGCCAAGGGCAACAACAAAATCGCGTTGACGCAATTCAACGCGGTCGCTTCCAATCCCAAAGGCGCGCTGTTCGGCTGGGCAAACTATCGTGCTGCCGAAGTGCTTATTCAGGACCAGCAGTACACCGAAGCGATCAAACGCCTCGTCATGTTTCGCGACAACGGCACCTGGAACAACGTGCCCGGATTGAGCGACCGCGCGCTATTGCGTCTGGGCTATGCGCTTGCCGTCAATAAATCCTGGGACGAAAGCCGGGCGGCATATGAGCGAGTCGTCAGCGCGTTTCCGAACAGCACGTGGGGCGATGAGGCGCGGTACGGCATCGGCTGGGCGCTGCAACAGCAGAAAAACTTCGATGGCGCCGCTAATGCCTACAGCGGCGTCATCGCCCGCACGGCCACCGAGCTGGCGGCCAAGGCGCAGCTCCAGATCGGCATGTGCCGCATGGAGCAGAAACGCTACCTCGACGCCGTCAACGCGTTCCTCGTCATTCCGACGACGTATGACTACCCCGAACTGCGAGCTGCGGCGCTCTATGAAGCCGGCCTGGCGTACATCGAGCTTAACCAACGCGCCCAGGCGAATCGCCAGTTCGAGCGTCTGATGCGAGAGTTCGCTGGCACACCCTGGGCCGACGCAGCGAAAGAAAAACTGGGCGTGAAGTGATCGCAAGCCCAGGGGTGAGCGCAGCGAACCCCTGGGATAATGTCGGCCTGGCCGCGCAATCGAGACTGGTAACCTAATGACGGACGACATCGCCGCCGCCGCCAAGCAGGATTCTATTTTCCGATGGGAGACGCTACGTGTAATTCGCCCACGCGTACTGCGTTACAAGGAACCCGTGCACGGGTTCCAATTGGAGGTGGAATTGATTACGGGGAGCCGAATTGAAGTATTTCGATCCGACGACGGGCAGTTTTTTTTTTGTCATGGGTTGACCTTCGGCGGCAAGGATGCTCCGGGCGGCGCGATATCGCCATTCTCTGGATCGGATGTAGCGAAAATCTTGAGCGATTTTTTCGTTCGCATCGAACCAGAAACGGCTGCCGTGGAGGGAGACAAAGCAATCTGGCATGATGCGGATGGGAGCCCGATGCATTCGGCAATCCTCACCAAACGAATCGTGACGGAAGGTGAGAATCGCCTTGACGAACTGGCGGAGTTTCGCACGAAAAACGGGAAATTTCCAGAAACCACGGAAACTCTGCGCAAGCTCACCGACGGTCCCGAGAGTTATGGCGAAGCCTATTTCATTTATCGCCACCGCTAATGCCAAGGAGCGTAAGTTGTCGAATACCTTGACCTTGAAGGATCGCCTGTTACCGGCACATTCGCACCCGCTTGTGTGTCGGCTTCGTCCTGCTGCGGTGGTTGGTGGACGCGGCTCTGTTCCGTTCATGGCCGAGGTCGAATTGGAGAATATATCCGACCTCATGTTGTCAATTGAATACGAGTTGACTGCCCTTCAGTATTTCAATCTCGTCGTGCGCGATTCAACTGGCAATATAGTGTCTCAAGGCCACTATGCCGACCGCTTCTCGCCGACCGCGAAGCCAAGATTCCTGCGACTCGCGCCGGGCGAGAAATTCACCGCTAACGTGCATTTTTTTGCAACTGCGGCGGAAGCGCTGACTGTCCCAGGAACCTATTCGGTGCGAGCAGTTTACGAATACGACGGTTTCCGGGCCGAATCGGAGCCAATTGAGGTGGTGGTATAGTTCGATTTGCGATTCGTGTTCATCACAGACCAGCCCGCTCGCAGCAATCTTTGAGTAAGGACACTCATCATGTATACTGTTGTTGCCCATATACCCGCGGAACTGGCAATCCCGCTTATGCTCCTTTCAGTCGCATGCGAATACGTGTGGGTTGGTTGGAGCCTGGCTTTTCTGGCCCTGCCTGGTTTGCGGAGCAAGTCCGAATGGATGGATCGGGTGGCGCTATGTATTGCGTTGATTTCTGGACTTCATAACGGGCTGACCACCCCTATCGGGCTTATCGTCGTGTTTTGGTCAGGTTGTGTTTCCGCCGTAGCTTGTTTGATTAGTATTTGGTGCGTCCATCGATGGCTTCGATTTGCGTCCAAAGGATACTAATTTGCGAATCACTATCGCCCTTAGAAGGATATTTCAATGCGACAACATCGTCACGCTCGTTGGTTCCTCGCCGTCTTATTGGGGATGGCCCTTGCGTGGACCATACATCGCGCTCACGCCTACGTCGAAGCGCCGATGAGCCTCGGGGCGATCGTGCAGCAATCGACGAACATCGTCTTGATGCGCGTCGAATCGGTGGACAAGGAAAAGAACCTCATCATCTATCGCAAGGTGCGCGATGTCAAAGGCAAACATCCGACCGATGTCATCAAGCACAACATCGGCCGCGGCGGATTGCGCCCGAACGAGTGGAAGCCACAGATGGACTGGGCCGAGCCTGGCAAGACCGCGATGTTCTTCTACCAGGGCGGGGCGAGCGAGACGTGCATCGGCTCCTGGTGGTATCAGGCCTACGCCGGCGGCGAATGGTGGAACCACAGCCACGCCGAGCCGTTCCTCTTGCGCAGTTTCGCGGGCAATCCCGACAAGCTGGCGTCGATCGTCGATCTGATGCTGCAAGGGCAGGAGGCGGCGGCTCCGTGCATGGTCGATGGCAACAAGGAAGACCTGCACAATCGCCGGGCCAAGATCCAACGCTTGAAAGTGAGCCTGAAGCTGCTCGACTATAACCAGAAACGCGACTTCCTCGGCTGGGGCGGCGAAGACTTTCGACGCCTGCTCGGCATGCCAGGCTTCACGCACCTGTCCCCCGTCGGCCGAGTCGATCCCGAAGCCCAGGCGATCAGCGTCGTCGATTTCGATGGCGACGGCAAGCAAGACCTTTGCCTCATCGGCGGCAGCAAGGTGCTGTTGCTTCAAAACGCCGGCGACTCGATGGCGGAAACGCTGCTCGCCGGCGTCTCCCGTGCTCGCTCAGCAATTTGGGCGGACTACAATGGCGACGGCCTGCCGGATCTCCTCCTCGCCACTCCCACGGGACTCAAGCTTTTCACCAACCTCGGCAAGTCAATGCGCGACGACTCCCAGCTTCTGCCGCCCATGCCCGGCGGCGCCGTCACCGCCTCCGCCTGGATCGATTACGACGGCGACGGCAAACCCGACCTGCTCGTCGCCCACGGCTACCACGGCCTGCGGCTTTATCGCAACGTCGGCATCAAACCACCCGCCATTCCCAAGGGGCCCAAGCTCGGCAAATGGCATCACATCGGCCCGCTTGAAAATATCAGCAACCGCGCCTTCAACGAAGTGCACCCTTGCGAAAAAACCATCGACCTCAAGGCCGAATACATCGGTAAGAACAAACTCAAAATCCGCTGGCAGCAACGCGACTTCACCGACGGGGCACTCAACGATCTGCTGCAGCTTTACCCACTCAAAATCTGGGCCGCCTGCTGCCTTTATCGTGAAATCGAGGTCGATGCCGACACCGATCTGCCCGCCAGCTTCGGCAGCGACGATACCCTCACCGTCTGGCTGAACGGCAAGAAAATCGTTGCCTCGGCCGAGCATCGTGGCTGTGCACCCGATCAGAATCTCGCCACGCTAAAACTCAAGAAAGGCAAGAACGATCTCGTCATCAAGATCGGCCAGGGCGACGGCGACTGGGCCTTCTTCTTCAACGCGCAGCCGCCGTCGGCGCCGATCCCGACAGGGCAGGCGTTCGTCGATGTTTCCGACAAGGTCGGCCTCGGCGCCAAAGGCATCGGCGCTGATATGAAGGGCGATTCGCTCACCGTCGCCGACGTGAATGGCGACGGCAAGCCCGATTTTCTCTACGGCGCCGGCAACGGAATCCTCGTCCTCGGCGACAAAAATGCCCAGGGCGAAGCGATCTTCACCCAAGCCAAGGAGTCCGGCATCGCCTTCGCACCAGGCCGAGTCAGCCCGGTGTTCGCCGATTTCGACAAGGATGGCCATCCCGATCTGATCGTGCCGCAAAAGACCGGACTGAAGCTCTTCAAGAATGACGGCAAGGCGAAATTCACCGATGTCACGGCCAAGGCCGGTCTCGACAAGCTCACCTTCTGGGCCACCAGTGCCGCCGTCGGCGACGTGGACAACGACGGCCAACTCGACATCGTCGTCGGCTGCATCAAGAGTTGCAATCGTTATTTTCGCAACAAGGGTGATGGCGCCTTCGAGGACCAATCCGAGGCGATCGGGCTAACGCAAAAAGTCTTCAACACACAAGCCGTGAGTCTGGTCGATCTGAAAAACCGCGGCGTACTCGACATGATCTTCAACAACGAAGGCCAGGACTCCGTCGTGCTGCTCGCCAACCCCGAGGTGACGGGTAAACGCGTGCCATTGCTTGTCAGCATCGGCGCGAAGGCGGGCGTCACGGGTAGCCGAATCGAGCTGTTCGACAAGGACAACAAGCGCGTCGGCGCCCGCCAGATTTGCGGCGGCACAGGCCGAGGCGGGCAGCAGGCGCCGCTGGCACGCTTCACGCTCGAGCCAGGCGAGTATCGCGCCGCGGTCACGTTGTCCGATGGCCGCACGCTGACCAAGTCGATTACGCTGGGTAGCGATCCTGTGCGAGCGCGAATCGAAGCAGAGGCGAAAGCGGCGGGCACGGAGTAGGCTCCTATAATGACGCCAGGAGGTGAATCATGGCGTTTCGCGATTTTAGTTTTCCCGCCGTTCAGAAGCAGCTTGGGCTGACGATTCGCGAATCTGACTTCACATCGGCAATTGCGCCCATCGAATTGCGCACGCCGTTCCACGAGCAGATTCAAGCAGGAGTGGAGTTAGCTCTGGCGATTAATACCGAGAAAGCAAGATCGGAATTTATTATCGCGCCGATCCTGCTGGAGTTGAAGCGCACCCTGCCGGATTCGTTCGGATTGTTTTCCGGCGTCGAACTCAACGTCGATTCGGAACATGGCCTAAACGGGGTCTGCGATTTCATCCTGACGAAATCGCCGCTTCAGTTAATCCTGTCGGCTCCGCTTGTGTCGATTGTCGAAGCCAAGAATGACAACGTTCATTACGGCTACGGCCAAAATATCGCACAGATGGTCGCGGCCTGGGAATTCAACCAAAAGGCAGGTACGACCATCGACACGGTTTTCGGCGTCGTCACCACAGGAACCGCCTGGCAGTTCATGGAGTTGCGAGCAAGAGATCTTATTATCGATCGGCGAGAATATTACGTAACCGACCTGGGAAAGATCATCGGTATCTTGGCACACCTGATCCAAAGAGGCAATGACCGGGATCAACATTGACACAAAAGCATTGCCAGTGCTGAAGATTCTCCGACGCAGAATCGTTAGGTTGGCGAAATATTTCGAGGGACGAAGTTCATGTCTATCATCCACTTCACTTTCAGATCCTTGTCCTTTTTTGTCATCGCGTTGTCAATCATTCTCCCCGCTGGCGCTCAGTCATCCAACGCCTGGTCCACCTACCGCGGCAATGCGCAGCGGACGGCGAATACCGATGGCGTCGCGGGGCCGAAAGCCCCCAAAGTGTTGTGGGCGTTGAAATCCAAAGAGAACTATATCGCTTCGCCCGTGCCGATGGGCGATCGTTTGCTCGTGTCCGGTCTAGGCGCATTCAACCTCGGCAACTTTTCGTGCCTCTCGACGGAAACAGCCGCCAAGTCGCGCACGTTGTGGACGAAATCGACTCCCTACTTGAAATTACCTACTGTCAGTTCGCCTGCGATTTTCAAGAACTACCTCATCTTTGGCGACGGCATGCACCAGACCAACGGCGCGATGCTGTACTGCATCGAGGAGGCCAAAGGCGCTCCCGTCTGGCGCCACGCCGTGCCGGGCGATCTGGTGCACCTGGAAGGCTCGCCGAGCATCGTCAATGGGCGAGCTTATATCGGCGGCGGGGCGGCGGGCGTGCTTTGCATCGAGATCGACAAGGCAAAGGTCGCGGGGAAAACCCATGATCTGCCGACGGTGCAAAAGCTATTGGCAGATGCGTGGAAAAACCTGCAAGCGAAATACGAAAAGGTCAAGAAAACCGATTCCTTTGCCATTCCGCCCAACGAAGACAACCTGCCTCCCGCCGACCCGGCTCGCATTTGGCAAGTCGGCGCGAAGAAATGGCACGTCGATGCGCCTGTCGCGGTGGTCGGCGACAAAGTGCTGGCGGCCTCGGCTTTTCTCGACAAGGAACAGGTCGGCGACCGCTCGCTCTTCTGCCTCGACGCCAAATCCGGCGCGACGCTCTGGCAGGCACGCCTCAAGCTCAATCCCTGGGGTGGGCCGTCTGTCATCGGCGATACCGTCATCATCACTGGCGGCACGATCAGCATGGACTACAACATTCTCAAGGGCGCCAAGGGCTTCATTGCTGCGTATGACTTGAACAAGGGCGACCTGAAATGGATCAAGGACATCACCGGCGGCGTTGTCAGCTGTGCGGCTCTCGCCGGCGGGTCGGCTGTCGTCACCGCGACGGACGGCAAGGTCCGGGCGTTCGACATCGCCACGGGAGATCGCCAGTGGATCTATGACGCCAAGATGCCGTTCTTCGCCCCCGTCGCTATCGCGAAGGATGTCGTCTATGCGGGCGATCTTCGTGGCGCCGTCCACGCCATGGACCTCAAGACAGGAGCCGGGACGTGGAAACTCGACCTCGGCGCCGACAAGGCCGTGCAAGCGCCGGGCATGATCTACGGCGGCCCGGTGGTTCACGGCGAGCGGATTTATGTCGCCACGTGCAATCTGCAAGGTCCCTACGCCGGCAAGGATACGGTCGTCGTCTGCATTGGGCAGTAGTTCACAAGCCCAGGGGTGAGCGCAGCGAACCTCTGGGATATCGGTTGATCTCAAGGGTTCGTTGTTCATTCCGAGGAATCGCATGAAACGCTCTTGCCTCTTTATCGTGTGCGGACTTGCGCTGGCGTTTAGCTTAAGTGCGCGGACTTCGTCGCAGGAAAAAAAGCCCGGCATCGTCATCGATAAGGCCGCTGGCACTGTGACTCTCGACGTCAAAATCGCGCCGCGCGTCGTTCTCAAGGAGAAGAAGGAGCCGTATCCGCTCGAAGTGATCGCGACCTGGCCTTACCCGAAAGGAAAAAAGGCGCACGAAACGATCGTGAACTTCGACGAATCGATCAAGCCAAGCGACGTGCACAAGGCGCTGGTTTCGCTCGGCATCGCCGCGGGCAAACCGGTGAAGGGTGAAGGCGAAGCGAAAGGCCCCGCCGTCAACATCTACCTCCTCGTGCCGGATTCCACGGGGCTGGATCGCAAGATCACGCTCGACCGCGCGATGGTCGATTCCAAGAACGGCAAGCCGTTTCCGAAGAACGTGGGCTGGCGCTTCACCGGATCAGCCATGGTTCAGCTCGATCCCAACAAGGCCGACAAGACCTACGGGGCGGACAATTCGGGCACGCTGATGTCGATCTTCCCGGTCACCGATGAAGTCGTGCTGCAAACCGACCTGACCATCAAGTACGAAGGCATCATGAAACTCGAAGTGAACAAGAAGGTCCTGCCAAAGGAAGGCACGCCCGTGAAACTCGTCATTGAAGTCGCAAAAAAATAGGCCGAGATTGGGAGCGAAGCGATGAAACGATCTCTGATACTCGCAATGGTTTTGACCGCCGGTCCCGCGATCGCGCAATCGCCGGCGGAGAAGGCGCAAAAACGCCTGGAAGACCTGGTCACGATCGGCCGCGCGGAAGCCGCCGAGCCGCCGGCTCGACCGCTGGTCTGGAGGCGTGCGGGATTGGTGGAAGCGATCGAGTTCTCGGCCGCGCCGATTTCGCCGAAACTGATTCATCTGCCCGCGCCGGCTCGTAAGCTCGTTTTCCCGCCCGCAATGCGCGAGAGTACGCCGCTGACCGCTTTTCGCGATCCATCGTCGGCCCCGAGCGTTCTTGTCTTTCCAACGCAGCCGCTGGTCCATTTGCCAGCGGTAAATGCCTCGATGCCGATCCCAGTTCCGATTCTGTCGCAGCCCGTGCCGGATCGCGCGTCCCTGGGCGATCCGGCGTTTGACATCAGCGTCGAGTCGGCGATGAAGGCGTTCGCCGTCGTTCGCGATCGGCCGATCTCGTTTGTGCCGATCAACATCCCGGATCCTTTCGAAAACGTCCGCTATGGCCAGCTGCGCAACCCGCCGGACGAAAACGCGACGCCCGTCGTCGTGCCGTTTGCCAAGCCACAGTGACGCGCTTGCCCATCACAGGTGATCCTTTAACCATCGGCCCGTGATCGAATCCGCGTCCTTCGCCAATTCTTCCGGCGATCCCGAGCGGACCGTCAACTCCTCTGGCTCGACGATCCAATCCGCGGCTCGCAGGATCGCTTCGTTATTGTCGAGCACGACGAGCGAATGACCCGCCGACAATAACCTGCCGAAACATTCCAGCAAGTCGGCGACGTCCGCCGGATGCAGCCCGGCAGTCGGATCGAACAGCACGAACAGGCAACCCGTCTTTCGGCTCGTGGCGAGGTGTCCCGCGAGCTTCAATCGCTGGCATTCGTTGCCCGACAGCGTTTCGACCGATTGGCCGAGCCGAAGGTAGTCGAGGCCGACGTCGAGCAGCATTTTCAGCTTCTTCTCGATTTTCGCCTGAGCGCGGAAAAAGCGAAATGCCTCGCGAACCGACAGTTCGAGCACCTCGGCGATGCTTCGGCTCCGCACCTTGATGTCGAGAATCTCGCGGCGATAGCGCCGCCCCTCGCAGTCGGGACACACCGTCGTCACATCGGCGAGGAACTGCATGTCGATCGTCAGGCTGCCCTCGCCTGCGCAGGTCTCGCACCGGCCGCCCGGTTGATTGAAGCTGAAATGCCCCGGCCCGAAATTGCGAATCTTCGCGTCCGTGGCGTCGGCGAAGAGCGTGCGGATATCGTCGAAGATTTTCAGATAGGTCGCCGGGTTGCTGCGAGCGCCGCGTGCCAGCGGCGCTTGATCGAGCAACACCACATCCGAGATGCCTTTGATCTTTGCATGTGCGAGTGAATTCACCCAGCGCTGCCGAGCCGGCTCGTCCACTCCCGCGACGACGCACAGGCCGCCGAGCGGAATGGCAGAGCCTCGAGTCAACTTGCGGCGATGTTTTGGCGTGGCGATACGCGTTCGCTCCGTCCACCAGTCGCTCGTCGGCGCGGCCTCGGCGCTGGCGAGGCCGGCGGGCTTTCCCTGATAGGAAACGGTCCCGCCTTCCTCGGCGGCGCCGGGGCCGAGGTCGATAACGTGATCCGCCGCCGTGATGATGCCGCGATCATGCTCGATGACGACGACGGTATTGCCTCGATCACGCAGGGCGACGAGGGCGTCGCGCACGCAATCGGTTTGAGTGGGGTGCAGGCCCACGGTCGGTTCGTCGATGACATAGAGCAGGTTGACCATGTTGCTCGCCGCGGCGCCCGCCAGCAGCAGCCTGCGAAGAGAACCGTCGGAAAGCGTGAGCGCTCGTTGACCCAGGCTGATTCGACCCAAACCCAGCTGGCTCATCGCGCGAAGCAGGCAATCAACCGTTGCATGCAATGGTTCGCGCGAATCGCCAATCTCGTGAATTGCCGCGAGGAGTGCGTCGATTGGCAGGGCAAGCCAGTCGGCGATCGATCGCCCGCCGACCTTCCCGGCGCGAGCCTCGGCGTTGAAGCGCGTGCCAGCGCAGGCAGGGCAGGTCGTCGTCGACTTGGAAACGAGGCCAAGTCCGCCGCACTCGGCACAGGCGCCGAGCGGATCGCCGGAGTCGAATAGACGTGCCGACGGCGCGGGAAAGAAGCGCTCGCAGGCGATGCAGCAATGCCGACGATCGAATACGCGAGTCCCATCATCAACAATGACGGCCAATCGGCTTTCGCCTCGTCGGAACGCCGTCTCCGACGATTCGGCGATGCGCTCGGGCGCCGCCTTGCCCACCTCGAGGCGATCCAGCAATACCCAGCCGGCCTCCGGCGGAATCGGCCCTTCATCGAGCCGATGCACCTGCGAGCCGATCTGGATGCGGACAAAGCCCTCTTCAAGCAATCCCGCCTGCCAGCTTTCGCCATCGTTCGCGTCGGCCGGCGCCGAGCGGAAGCCGATCGCGCAGCGCGTCCCGGTCGGCAGAGCAAGCACATGGGCCGCAACATCGCCGATGTTGTGTGACGTGACGCGCGATCCGCATCTTGGGCATACGAATTCAGCAAACCGGGCAAATAGCAGCCTCAGTGCCTCGCCCGCATCGGTTAATGCACCGACCGATAGCCGAGGCGACAGCGTCCCCGTGCGGCGGATGGCGATCGCGGGCGGGAGATCGCCGATGGTGTCGGCGTTCGGTTTGTCGAAGCGTTCGAGGAATTGCCGAGTGTGAGTGGAGAAACTCTGGAGATATCGCCGTTGTGCCTCGGCATAAAGCGTGTGGAATACCAGGCTGCGCTTGCCGGCTCCGCTCACGCCGGTGACGACGGTCAACCCGCCGAGCGGAATCGTGACGTCGATGCCCTGGAGATTATGCACCCGCACGCCCGTCAACACGATTGAGTTCGGCAAAGTCATGGTTCTCGACAAGTTCTTTACGCGGGTGGCAAATTCCCGCACAGACAAAAATATGACTGTGCCACTGATCCTCGGGCTCCGTTCAAAAATCGAAGCTCACGGGGTTGCCATCATCGCGAGCGGCGAAGTAGCCGAGCATGGTGGCATTGATGGAGACCGGGAAGGCGCGCACCGAACCGTCGCAGAAGACGAACTGGCAGATGCCCGGGTGATAGCTTCCGAACTGCCCGATATAACCGCTCGTTGGGCCGGCAGCGATGGGGTAAGACGGTCCGCCGCTGCGCGACATGTTGCGGTTGCCCGGGTCGCCGTTATAGATCGAGCCATCGCCTGATGTGCCGAACTTATTGAGCGGAACGTGCTTTTCGCCGATCAGAATGGTATTGCTCGTGCCATCGAGGATGGTGGCGATTTTTGTGTAGGAGCGATAGCTGCGAATCCGGTAGGGCGGTCCGCCGGGTTGGAGCGTGTAGTAGCCGAGGATGATCGGGCCATTAGCACTCGGGGTGTTGTACAGTCCGTTGATATTGTCGCCGTCGCAGGTGGCGTAATCGCCAAGCGAACCCGGAAAACCGGGTGCGGACGTAACGCAGGTGATCGCCGGATCGGGCGACCAGGGCCAGCTGCTCCACGGGGCTTCGGGAATGTCGATCGTGCTGAGCTGCGTGGTGCTCGGCGAACGCCGGGCCGGGCAGAAGAAAATAGGCAGGGCGAACCCTCGCAAGGCCGCTGGCTGTTCGTAGTACGACTTGACGATATCCCACTGGTCCGATGCATTGCCCTGATCAATGTACGGCATTATCAAAATGCACCACGTCGCCCCGCCGTCGTAATTCAGTCGGCCCGGCGGCAGCTCTTTTTTCGCGTCGTGATACGACTGCACGGCAATGCCGAGCTGCTTCAGCGTGTTGCCACACTGCGTCCGCGCCGCCGCCTCGCGCACCTTCTGAACTGCGGGCACGAGCAAGGCGATTAATACGGCGATGATGGCGATTACCACCAAGAGCTCGATCAAGGTAAACGCTCGCCGGCTCGAGCCAGGCCTGCACCTACTCATGAGTTTGTCTCCAAGACTTCGAGTCATCGGCGAATTAAACGAATAAAAAATGCCAGCTCGAAGGAAATAGGGAACATCTAATACGACAAATGATAGCGGCGCGAATGAAACGGAAACGGGATCTGCATTACGAAACAACGCGCATCGCTTTGGCGGTCTATCCACGACTGACATGAATTTCGGATCGACCAATCGCCTTCTGGTATCTTCCGAAAACTCCGCGGAATTGTCAATGACAGACTAAAAGGCTCTCCGGAAAGTAAGCCTTGCAAGAATAGCTGACGCTAACATCACGTCCAGCGAACTCGACAAAAGAACGAACATGCCGATGAACTTATCACCCTCACGCAGATAAACCGAGCACGCCCTGGCCAACAGCCGACCCGGTTGGCCAACAGCCGATGGCCAAGCGCTTTCGCACTTTTTCGGCCTTTTTTTGCACTTTTGGGGGGTGTTGGCCAACAAGCCGAGGGGGAGAGGGGGGTAACTGCATGCAGATTATTTTGGGAAAAGCAAAAAAATGCCTCGCAACCGACTTTGCAATCGCCTCCGCCAGCGCGTTACGATGATATACACCGCGCGGCTGGATTTTACACATTGTCCGAGCCGCGCACGCAGCGCAGCGGAGTAAGCGATTCTCTGGCTGGCGCTTACTCCGCTACGCTGCGTGCGCGGCTCGGAAACGTCGATTTCGCCCGCGCGAAGAATATTAAAGCACCCTCTTCCGAGCATCTCGGCGGCCGGCTCAAGCACTACGAACGCAAATCCAATCTGCTGATTCGGCGGTGCCGCGAGACCCGCTGCCGTGGATTGTCTGGCCCTATTGGCGGATTTCGCACTATCAATCCGAAATTTCCCGCGTCCCATCATCCGAAGCGGACATTCAACTCACGCCGTTTTCCGCGTTTCGTCGCGGTTTCCATGACGCCGATGCTGTGTCAACGTTTTTGCACAGGACGGATTGGCGACGTGTCGTGAATCGACCGTTGCGAAATGCGGAATTCGAAGCCGTCCGCCGCAGTGTCGAGCGAGGCCAACCCTTCGGCAGCGAATTCTGGATCAAACAAACCGCCGGCCAATTCGGCCTGGCCAGCACCGTTGGCCCCGATCCTGGGAGTTGGATTCTTTGCTAACCTTTGCGAGAAATCTACCCCTGTTATTGGAGGAAACGGCTGAACAGACCCGATGCTTACTCGATTCATTCACGCTCATTCAACGAAACTGTCTCGGAAGTGGAGTTCCAACCATGTTCAAGTACCTAAGTGTTGTCGCGCTAACAACGGTTTCCGTGCTAGCGATTCTTCCCCTTGGATCGCCTTTTCTGCTCGCCCAAGCGGGTAATAACAACAACAACAACAGGCTGGCCATGATGTCGGCCTATCAGGTTTCATCATTCAAGATCGGTGAGAAGGTATTTCGCCAGGCGGCTTTCATCGGCGTCCTCAAGGATGAGGGGGGCCAAGGGATACTCATGCTAGATCCCAACACGTGCAGTCTCAATGAATTTGGCGATGCCCAGGCGAGCACTTTTCTCGCTCAAGACCATCACAAGGTTGAACTTCGGCGAGTCGGCACAGCCGATCCGAACAAGTTGCGGCGTTATCGCTATTCCATCACAGGCGAAGGTGTACCCAAATCGCTGTTCCTTGTTGTTGCGACAGGAGAGGAGATCGCTGGCTACCGCCTTGTCGTCGGCACCGAAAAAGGCGGAGCCAGTGCCGTCATTACGCTTGAGCCGTATTCGGAAAAGACCGTCAGGTTGTTGTTTCAAAACCCAATTCCCAAGCCTCCTCAATAATGGCTCGATTTCTTGAACGATGCCATTATGCGTGGCGAAGCCTGTCGCACGTCTTTCCAAACCAGGTAGGTGCATAAACGCATAATCGGGGCAAAAGAAGCGGACGCCAAAGAAAAACGCCGCCAAACGACGGCAGTGACTCCCCCTGTTTCCGTTCCAGTGGCTGAATTTCCTACAATTTCCCCATGAACACCTGCTTATTCGATATCGACGGAACCCTGCTCGCCAGCGGCGGCGCGGGCAAGGCGGCACTGGAACTCGCTTTCACCGAAACCTTTCGGATCGCTCTGCACACGCAGATTCCCTACAGCGGACGCACCGATCGCGCGATCATTCGCGAACTGCTAAGCGTGCACGGCGTCGAGTATTCGCCGGAAAATCGGCAACTGCTCATGACTGCCTACCTCGCCCGCTTGCCTGACAGCCTCAATCGGCACCAGGGCCGAGTGCTGCCTGGGATTCTGTCGTTGCTCGATATTCTGCGGCAGCGGGGCAATATTTCTCTCGGTCTGCTCACCGGCAATGTGCGGGCTGGCGCACGCGTGAAGCTTGGGCATTACGGGCTTTACGAGCAGTTCACCTTCGGCGGGTTCGGCGACCACCACTACGACCGCGACGATGTCGCGCGTGAGGCTCTGGGCGAAGCGAAGACGCACGTCGGCGCGACCCTTTCGACGGATCGCGTGTGGGTCATCGGCGACACGCCGCTCGACGTCAAATGCGCCCGCGCCATCGGCGCGAAGGTCGTCGCCGTCGCGACAGGCGTGCATACGGTCGAGCAGCTTGCCGAATCGAGGCCCGACATCGTGCTGCGCGATCTGGCCGACCCGTCGCCGTTTCTCGAATTGCTCGATAGATGAGACAGCAGTTGTCGACCTTCGCGCGTTGAGTTATTGTTCCGCGCGCCTTTCGCTTCCATTTTTCCTTTCTATTTCTCAACCCTGTCTTGATAATTTTTCGGCCCTGGCGTATGGGGGATATTGGATGCTCCTTCCTGCGGTCTATTGGCAACATCAGGCGAGTTGGGCAAACAGCGCAAGGATGCGGAAATGGGAATCGACACCGATTACGATCGACCAGTGCTTAGCATCGTCGTGCCGCTCTTCAATGAAGAACAGAACTTGCCGATCCTTTACGAACGCCTGGTGCGGACGCTGGAGGCGGAGGGGCAGTCATTTGAGTTGGTGCTGGTCAACGATGGCAGCCGCGATGCGACTCCGCGTTTGTTGGCGGAGCTTTGCGCCCGAGATCGGCGCGTCGTCGGCATCAACCTGAGCCGAAACTTCGGGCATCAGGCGGCGATCTGCGCGGGTATCGATCACGCCCGCGGCGAGGCAGTCGTGCTGATGGACGGCGACCTCCAGGATCCGCCCGAAGCGCTGCCTGCGTTTATCGAAGCGTGGCGCGGAGGCAACGAAGTCGTTTTCGCCATCCGAACGAAACGCAAAGAGAATCTGTTCAAACGCTGCTGTTACGCAGCGTTCTATCGCGTGTTCCGAGCGGTGAGCGATATCGATATCCCGCTCGATGCCGGTGATTTCTGCTTGATGGATCGCAACGTCGTCGAGGCGTTGAAACGCCTGCCCGAACGCAACCGGTTTGTGCGCGGCTTGCGGTCCTTCGTCGGGTTCAAACAGGTCGGCGTGACCTACGAACGCGCCGCTCGCTTTGCCGGCGAACCGAAATACACTTTTCGCGCGCTCTGTCGCCTGGCGCTGGATGGCGTGTTTGGCTTTAGCAGCGCGCCGATTCGCGTCGTCACCTATGCGGCAACGATGATGTCGCTTTTGACCCTCGGTCTCGGCGCTCTGGCGGCTGGTACGGGCTTGTCCGCGACGTGGATCGTGACGCTTGCCGTCTTGGCATGCACGAGCGTTCAATTGTTCGCCCTGGCAATCATCGGCGAGTATGTGCGCCGAACGTTTCAAGAGGTCAAGCATCGGCCGACGTATGTCATCGGTTCGGTGAAACAATCGGTAGGAAAAACAAGCTCGCCGCGTGACTTGACTATCAGCGAGGCGGCGTGAATTCGAAGGAAAGGAAGCCATGAAGAATATTCTTGCGTTGGTTGGGTTGCTTGTTGTCGGTTTCGCGGGCGCGGGCTGGTACCTGGGATGGTACAAGCTCGGTGTCGAACCGGGCACCACGGGCCATACGAAGGTCAACGCCGATGTGGATACCGACAAGATCAAACAAGACGTTCAAAACGGCGCGAAGAAGATCAGCGATTTCGTTGCGCCGCAAAAGTCGGTTGAGGGGCAGACGACGAGTTTCACGTTTCCGGTGGGCGAGGTGAAGTTGAAGGAGTTGGCCCCGCCGCCGCTGCCAACGTTGCCGGCGCTCCAGCTCAATCCGGACGGCACGCCGAAGGCGATCGTTATTCCGCCGCCGCCGCCGTTTTCCGGACAATAATGGCGATCGTTTCGCCGCGACGCGCAGCGGAACTCGGGATATTCATCGCGCTCCGCTGCGCGTCGCGGCTAACCTAATTCACTTCCGAACCATCCCCAAAAGCGTCTCCGCCGCAGTGCGCGCGAACTCGGGATCGTTGATGTGCAGATCGAGTTCGATCACTTTCACCTGCGGGCCAACCCAGTTGCGAATGCTTTGAAAGAGTGCCTGGTCCGCTTCAGGCCACCAGAACGGCTGCCCCTCGCGGTCGATCGCCGACACGCCTTTGAGCGGCAGCAGGATCGCCGTCGCACCGCGGGCGGCGCTGGCTTTCTCCGCGATTTCCTTGCCAAGCTTGTCGTTCTCGGCAGGGGTGGTGCGCATAAGCGTCACGTTGGCGTTGTGGATGTAGAATTTGCGGTCGTTGAATTTCTCGGGCACGGTTTCGCGTGGTCCGAAGTTGACCATGTCGATGGCGCCGACGGAGATGACCTGGGGCACGCCGCGAATCGCCGCGGCGGTCAGGCGGTCCTTGCCAGCGGTGAGCGTGCCGCCGACGAGTTCGTCGGCCAATTCCGTGGTGGTGATATCGAGCACGCCTTCGATGATGCCGTCGTTGATGAAAGATTCCATGGTCATGCCGCCCGTGCCGGTGGCGTGAAAGACGAGAACCTCGTAGCCTGCCGATTCGATCTGCTTGCGTGCCGCCTCGACGCAAGGCGTGGTGACGCCGAACATTGTCGCGGTGATGAGGGGTTTATCCTTCTCCCCTCGCTCTCCGG
>CAZAFH010000066.1:0-41929 GCA_964484265.1 uncultured Singulisphaera sp. | reverse complement strand
CGTCGAAGACGTCGTCGCCAAGCTCGAAAAGATGAGCATCCCGGTCAAGGGCAAGAAGGACCTGGAAAGCGTCGCCACAATTGCCGCCAATAACGACCCAGCGATCGGCTCCATCATCGCCGAGTCGATGGACAAAGTCGGCAAGGATGGCGTCATCACCGTCGAAGAATCGAAGACTGCGGAAACGCACAACGAATTCGTCGAAGGCATGTCGTTCGACCGCGGCTACCTGTCGCCTTACTTCGTCACCGACGCTCAGAAGATGGAATGCGATCTCGAGGATCCCTACATTCTGATCTACGAAAAGAAAATCTCCAATAACAAGGACCTCGTTCCCGTCCTCGAAAAGGTTCTTCAGCAAGGTAAACCGATCCTCATCATCTGCGAAGAAGTCGAAGGCGAAGCCCTCGCGACGCTGGTCATTAACAAGCTTCGCGGCACCTTCAAATGCGCAGCCGTCAAGGCGCCGGGTTATGGCGATCGCCGCAAAGCGATGCTCGAAGACATCGCCGTTCTGACCGGTGGCCGGGCGATCTTCGAAGACCTTGGCATCCAGCTCGAGAACGTTCAGCTCAAGGATCTGGGCAAGGCCAAGAAGGTCAAGATCGACAAGGACAACACCGTCATCATCGAAGGCTCGGGCAAGAAGGCCGACATCACGGGCCGGGTTAGCCTGATCCAGCGCGAACTCGAGAAATCGACGAGCGACTACGACAAGGAAAAGCTGAGCGAACGAATCGCGAAGCTCTCCGGCGGCGTGGCCAAGATCAACGTCGGCGCCGCGACGGAAAGCGAAATGAAGGAAAAGAAGATGCGCGTCGAAGACGCCATGCACGCGACCCGTGCAGCGTATCGCTCGGGCATTCTGCCAGGCGGCGGCGTGGCTTTGCTTCGCGCGTCGGCTGGTCTCAAGGCCGACGGCATGTCGCCTGATGAAGAAGCGGGCTACAAGATCGTCGTTCGTGCGTGCCGGGCGCCGCTCACCCAGATCGTCGCCAATGCCGGCGACAACGGCGATGTCGTCGCCAATGCAGTTCTCGATAATAAATCGGTCAACTACGGTTATGACGCGCGTTTGAGCAAATACTGCGACCTCGTCAAGGAAGGCATCATCGACCCGACCATGGTCGTGACGAGCGCTCTCACGAACGCGGCCAGCGTGGCGACGCTGCTCCTGACCTCCGATGCTCTCGTTGCCGACATGCCCAAGGAAGAAAAAGCCGGCAAGGGCGGCGGCGAGCACATGGACTAGATTTGGGATGTAGGTAAACAGTAACGATTATGCGGGCGTCAGGCCAAACCTGACGCCCTTTTCTTTGCTATGGCTGGTTTCGTCGGAATCGTCCGAACATCTTCGCTTGCCGACATCGTTGACACGTCCGCGCCAAACGCACCGAGATCGTGAATAATCCGCGCGTAAATCGTTTGCCTTTCCGTGCATTTCCCTGAGCATGGGGTAGAGTTCTCGCGGAGCGTTTGCGCAATCGCAAATGCGCCTTCCCATCTCTCGGCGCCTATTACCGAGCGATGCTGGAACGGATTCCCCTGATTGCTCGGCAGGATGCCGACATCGCGGTGAATGGTCGAAAACCTACCCTTATCGTGGTGATTTCGCTGCTTTGGATTTGGCGCATGCGCTAAACGAACGCACGAAGCCATCCCACGAATTCGAGTGCCGCCATGCGAAGGATTTATGGTGCACTGCGGAGCTTGCTCCGCGGCGACGTGCAAGGTGCGCGCGCCATCCAAGGAAATAGGAAGCCTCGCCTGAGCATCGAGGTCCTCGAAGACCGCCTCGTGCCGACGACCGATTTCCGATCGGTAATCGGACTCGACGCGGTTCAGAGCGCCTATCCCTACAGCGGGGCAGGGTACACGATCGCCATTCTTGATACCGGCATCGACTACAACGATACCGACCTCGGCGGCGGATTCGGCGCCGGCAAGCGCGTCGTTGCCGGTTGGGATTTCGTCAACAATGATGCCGACCCAATGGACGACAACGGGCACGGCACGCACCTCGCGGGAATCATCGGCAGCTCCAGCACGACCATGCGCGGCATCGCGCCGGACGTGCAGTTCGTCGCGCTCAAGGTGCTCGACTCGACCAACACCGGAACCTGGGAAAATATCGATGCCGGCCTGCGGTGGGTCATCCAAAATCAGGCGAAGTACAACATCGTCGCCGTCAATCTCTCGCTGGGCAGCGGCAATTTCACGGTCAATCCTTACAGCCTCCTTGACAGCGATTTCATTCAGCTAAAAAACCTGGGAGTTTTCACCGCGGCTGCTGCAGGAAATCGATTCTACACCTTCAACAGCCAACCCGGCATCGGCTATCCCTCGATCAGTCCCAATGTCGTTTCCGTCGGTGCGACCTGGGCCGGTGATTTCGGGACTGCGACCTTCTCCACGGGAGCGACCGACTACACCACGGCCAGCGACCGAATCGCCAGTTTTTCTCAGCGCAGCGCAAATCTCGGCATCGTCGCTCCGGGGGCGTGGATCACCAGCGATTGGCTCAACAACAAGACCTACGCGATGGGAGGCACGTCCCAGGCCACTGCCGTCGTCACAGGCTCGGCAGTCGTGATCCACCAGGCACTCGATCAGACAGGGAAATCGGCCCAGGCGAATCAAGATGGCATCCTTCAGATCATGAAGGCCACCGGCGTCACCGTCGTGGATGGCGACGACGAGAACGACAACGTTGTCAACACCGGACTATCCTTCAAACGGATTGATCTCAAGGCCGCCCTGGATAGCTTCGGAAATCCGAACCGCATGCCGACCTTCTCGGCGATTGCGGATCAAACGATTTCCACGGGTCAAAAGATCCTCCTGCCGTTGAACGTCAGCGACTCCGACGGCGATCCGATCACACTTTCGGTGCGACAGGTTTACCTGCCCGCGCAGGCCTATGCGTTGGACGCCGCCTATGTCCTGAACTCTTCGGGGAATTATTACACCAACAGCGCCGGCGGAAACGAGAAGTGGATCTACAGCCACGCCAAGTCGGCGTGGTATGTGCTGCTTCCGAACGGTGAACTTCGGCGTTGGGCCGGGTCGATGACTTTGACGCTCACTTCTGCGAACCTACTGGCGAAACTCAATGCGTCCTATTACGCCGATCCCACAAAACTCTGGAATGCGCCGTACGCCGCGATGCCGCCTGCATCACTCCAGATCAGTGGTACGACGCTTTCTGTGAGTGCGCCGAGTGCCTGGCTCGGCAGCTACCAGGTCGAAGTGTCGGCATCGGACGGGCGATTTGTCGTCACGCGGACATTTAACGTGACGCAAATCGCGGGCAATTCCGCGCCCGTACTGGCGGCGCCGGCCAGTCAGACGATGCCAAACTTGCAGCGTTCACTCGCACTGACGCTGAACGCGACCGATGCTGACAACGATCCGCTGACCTATTCGGCTCAGGTCTTGCCCGTAGCAGGTCAGACGCCGCCCATTTCAGTATCGGTGCAGGGTAAACAGCTAACGATTACACCTGCGATCAATGCCGTTGGCACGTTTACGATCCAGGTCAGCGCAAGCGATGGCAAAGCCACGGACACTCGCACGTTTTCTTTGACCATCATCAATTCCGCTCCCGTCCTGACGGCGATCCCGGACCAGACATTCTCGCATGGCATCGACAAGAAGCTGAACATCCTCGCCAGCGATGCGGACGGCGATCAACTCATCTATTCCGTTCGCGTGTTGTCGACAAATGGCCAGCCGGCGCCGCTGGAAGCCACGATCCAGGGCACGCAGGTGACGCTGCATCCGACCAAGGCGAGCATCGGAACCTACACCGTGGAAGTCGCCGCCAGCGATGGGGCGGCAACGACAACGCGCACCTTCAACGCCACGCTGACCAACGATCCGCCCACGCTCGGCGCGATCTCCACGCAGACGCTGGCGGCGGGCAAGACCAGCCAAACCCTCACGCTGCCAGGCAGCGATGCCGACGGCGATGCGTTGACCTACCAGGCGAGCGTGCAGGCGCCCAGCGCATTGGCCTACCAACTCAACCAGCAATACAGTTTCAAGCCGGCCAATAGCACCTATTATTTCAACCTCACCGGCTATCAAGAAAAATGGCTAATCGGGACGGGTAATATCTGGTACACGCTTCTCCCCGACGGGCGACTGTATCGATGGTACCGCACGATAGCGGAGACCCTGCAACCCGCCAATCTGCTGGCGACGCTCGACCCCAGTGTTTACGCTGAACCACGACTGCTCACCGAAGCAAAAACGCCGACGAATCCTGGACTGACTGTCTCTATTCAGGGAAATCAGCTGACGATCCAGCGGCCGAGTTCGCTCACGGGCGTGTTTTTCGTGGACATCAGCGTGTTTGACGGCTTTACCACGATTAAGCGGACCATTCAGTTTGTGCTGAATTAGTTATCTGGGTAAGTCTGTATTTCCGATCGCGGCTTTTCGGCCAGGGTTTGACCGCAAAATGGCAGACCTGAACCTGGAATGCTGAAAAAACGGCCACAAAATACGGAAATTTCGCTATTTTTGGCAATTCCGCCCTTCAAAATGGCCTTTTTTCTATATAAAATCAAATATAAGGGCAAGACGGAACGTTTGAACTTTGAAAATTCGGGCACGCCCAGATTCCGTTGCCTCCTACCACCCAGGCGCGAAGCGGTTTTCTCCCAGGTTCAAAGGCAGGTCATCGTGGCGCGGAAAGAACCCAGGGTCATCGTGTTGACCGGAGTCACTCGCGGGCTTGGCTTTGCGATGGCCGAAAAATTCATCGAACTTGGCCACACCATTCTCGGTTGCGGCCGCTCGCGGGATGTCATCGAATCGCTGCGAGCTCGCTACCGTCCGCCGCACGATTTCTCGGCCGTTGACGTGTCCCTCGAAAGTCAGGTCGAACCGTGGGCTGCACGCTTGCTTTCCAGTCACGGTTCGCCGGATATTCTCATCAATAACGCTGGCGTCATCAACCAGAACGCGCCGCTTTGGCAGGTTCCTTCCGACGAATTCGACCGCGTCTTCGATGTCAATGTCAAAGGCGTGGCCAATGTCATTCGCCATTTTCTCCCTGCGATGATCGCTCGCAAGAGCGGGCTGATCATCAACTTCAGCTCAGCCTGGGGGCGTGAGGTATCCTCGGATGTCGCTCCCTATTGCGCGAGCAAATGGGCGATCGAAGGCTTGACCCGGGCCCTGGCAGAAGAACTGCCTCGCGGCATGGGTGCAATCCCTGTGAATCCAGGCGTGATCGATACCGATATGCTGCGCACCTGCTTCGGCGGAACCGCGAGTCGCTATCCATCGCCGCAAAAATGGGTCGAGAAAGCTGTACCTTTCCTTTTGGCGCTCAACTCACGCGACAGCGGCAAGCCGCAGACCATCTGACAATTCTAAGCCCAAGGGTGAGCGCAGCGAACCCTTGAGATAAGGCCTCGATCCCAAGGGTTCGCTGCGTTCAGCCTCGGGTGTGGTACATTTTTCCATGAGCATCTTCGACCGATTCCGTCTGACCAATAAACGACTCTTTATCACAGGCGGCAGCCGAGGCCTGGGTCGTGAAATGGCACTCGCCATCGCCGACGCCGGTGCGGACGTCGTTCTCGTTGGGCGCGATGCCGAAAGCCTGGAGAAGACTGCGAATGATGTTCGCTCGCTCGGCCGACAGGCGTGGGTGCTTCGCGGCGATGTCGGTCAACCTGCGGAGTGCGAAGAAGTTTGCCGAAAGGCTGTCGAGCTTGGCCCGATTGACATTCTGATCAACAACGTGGGCGGTCGGCGGGAGAATATTCCGACGCAGGATATGCCGCTGGAAAAGTGGCGAGCGCTGATGGACCTGAATCTTACCAGCGCGTTTCTCTGCACCAAAATCATCGGCAAGGCGATGATCGAGCGGGGGCAGGGCGGGCGCATTATCAATATCGCCTCGATCAATAGTCTCGTCGCCGGTCGCGCGATCGCCGGTAGGCATTACGAGACAGCGAAAGGTGCGCTCTTGCAGTTCACCCGAGCGACGGCCGTCGATTGGGCGCCGCACCGGATTACCGTCAATGCGATTCTGCCCGGCGGATTCATGACGGAACCAAACCAGCGTTGGGCGAAGATTCACCCCGAAGTGATCGCGACTTTCAAATCTCAGATTCCACTCGGCGACTACGGCCAACCCGAAGATCTCGGTCCATTGGCTGTTTATCTCGCCAGCGACGCCTCACGCTACATGACCGGTGCCGCATTGGTAATTGACGGCGGCTACACTCTCTGGTGAGAGCGGACCACTAATTCTTTTTCGGCGGCGGCAGGACGATCTGCGGCTGCGACGTCGGCCCGCCTCGCGATGAAAACAATTCGCGAAAACTCGGAAACGACGAGAAAAGCGTGGTCGGACGGGTAAGCGTCGGCAGTGCAGGCCTCGTCGTCATGGCGCCAAAGTTCGGCTTCGCAAAGAACGGCGTGAACTGCGGCATCGTGCTCGACTTGCTTCCCGAACTCGTGCCTGGAAATTGAAACTGGGCCGACGCGGGCGCTACAAGGGCCAATGCAGCAACGATCGCGAAAATCCATCGACGCATGACGCACCTCCGTGATTGGGTTTGGGCGCAGAGACGATACCGTCACGCGCAATCCTGTCAAGCGATTTGTCGATTATTCGGGAGCCATCGTAGACATCTCCCTCAGCGAGATGGATTGCATTTGACAAAAATCCATCACGCGGAGCGCGATGGCTACGGTGGCAAACGAAAAAGGCCCGGAAACCATCGTTTCCGGGCCTTTTTTCGAGGCTTTCAATTTATTATTGATTGAATACGAATTCCTTCGTGTTCAAAAGAGCCCACAGGATATTCTCGTAGGCCAGTTTCTTATTCGTCGCATGACGAGCAATGTGCTCCATGGCGAGCTGGCGATGCTCCTGCGTCGGACGGCGTCCAAAGGCCCACAGGAACAACTCGTCGATCTTCTCGGCGTCTTCGCGTTTGTCCTTCGCGAGAAGGTCAGCGCGACGGCCGGCAGCCGACAGCTTGTCCTGAATTTCCTGCGAATTCAGCAGATGCAGCGCCTGAGCGAGATTCGCCTCGCTCACGCGTTCACATTCGCAAGCGCTGATGCGTTGCGGACGGCCGAACACATCCAGGAAGTAGGACGCAAAGGCTTCGTCAGGCAACATGATGGCGCGATTCGGCGAATACTTGTCATTCGGAAGACCGCCGAACGTGGGGTTCGTGTTGGTCACCTGATTGACGGCATCGAACAACACTTCCGCGGACATGCGCCGGGGATAGAATCGTGCGAAGCTTTGCTTGTCATGCTTGTTGAACTCGTTCGGCGTCGAGCTGAGCTGATAGGTTCGGCTCTTCACGATCACCTTGACGAGATGCTTGAGGCTGAAGTTGTTCTTGACCAGTTCGTTGGCAAGGGCGTCGAGCAACTCCGGATTGGTCGGCGGGTTGGTCACGCGCATGTCGTCGATCGGGTCAACGATGCCGCGGCCAAAGAAATGCGACCAGTAGCGGTTCGCCACGGCTCTCGCGAAGAACGGGTTGTCTTTGCTTGCCATCCAATCGACGAGTTTGTGGCGAGGATCTTCGTCGGAAGCGATGTCCATCGGTTCGCCGTCGAGCGGTTGGATCTTTGCCGGCGCGTTCGTGCGCTTGTTCGTGACCGTACCATTGCGGCTATTGTAAATAACCTGCCGCTGGGCCTGTTGATTGCCGACGCCGCCCATGACCTGCACGTTCTTGCGGCCGACACGCCCGAAGAACGCTGCCAGGCCCCAGTAATCGTCCTGGCTCCATTTTTCGTACGGGTGATGGTGGCACTGAGCGCAGGCGATACGCAGGCCGAGGAACACCTGCGCGGTGTCATCCACGAATTGTTGCGGGTTTTGCAATTCCTTGTACCAAACCGTCGGCGGGGATTGGCTTTCGTCGCCGGTGGCGGCCAGGATTTCGCGCACGAACTGGTCGTAGGGTTTGTCCTTGGCGATTGATTCGCGAATCCAGGCGTGGAACGCAAACGTGCCGGCCGCACGATCAGGCTGATTACGGCGTTTCACGCGAAGGATGTCTGCCCATTTGTTGGCGAAGAGGTAGGAGTATTCAGTCGAATCGACGAGCCGATCGATCAGCTTGTCGCGTTTCTGTGCATCTTTGTCGGCGAGGAAGTCGGTCACTTGCTTGGGAGTCGGCAGCGTGCCCGTGAGATCGAGGTAGATGCGGCGAAGGAACTGCTCATCCGTCGAGAGATCCGACGGCGTGATGCCGAGCTCTTGCCATTTCTTCTTTGTGAAGCGATCCACGATGGTCTGCTCGGCGAACTTGTATTCCGGAATCGTCACGCCCAGCGGGACGGTCGCGCGGAACACGGCGACCTGGCCGAGGTAGCGAGCCATGATCGCGGCTTCGCCGGACATTTCGAGCGAGCGAACCAACGCAGCGCCTTCAACGACGGCGATTTCGGTGTCGTTGCTTTCGTACTGAGCTCGCTGGGTGACGTCCTGGGTCGAGCCATCGGAATAATGAGCGGTCACCGCGAACTGCTGGCGGTTGTTTCGGCTCATCAGGCGGTGTTCGGGGCTGATCGTGATCTTGGTGATCGTCGGATCTTTTTCGTCACCGTAGGGCATGCCTGAGGCAACCCAGCGGCGAACGAGTTTGTACTCATCGGAGCCGACTTCCATGCGCTTGCCGCCGGCGTGAGCAATGGCGCCCACGGATTTGAGCAGAAGCAAGCTGCTATCAGGCGCCGCAGGGAACAAGCGACGGCCACGGTTTTCTTTCACGAGAGTCTGATAGTCGAGTTCGGGTACGAAGCCGAGCAGCGAGAGGGCGAAGCCGTTCTGCCCGCCCGACTTGCCATGGCAACCGCCGCCGTTGCAACCGAGCTTGGTGAAGATCGGCACGATGTGATTCGCGAAGTTGATTGGCAAATCAGTCGCGCAACTTTCGGTCTTCAGCGTCACCTTGGCAGACTTGTCGCCGAAAGTGACTTTGATGTCCGTGCTGCCGTCGGCCATCGGAATGACTCGGCCCGCGCTCGTGATGCGAGCCAGCTGCTCGTTGCTGAGTTCGTATTTCACATCGCCGGTCAAATCCTGTGTTCGGCCATTTTTCAGAACGGCGGTCACGATCAGCTGCGCCGAATCGTCCTGGCCCTTGAGCGATAAGGTCGTCGGGTAAACAGTGAGCGTTTGAATGTCAGCGGGAGCAGGCATCACGGCCTGTTCCGATTTCACTGCTTTCTTCTCTTCGCCGGCTCGGGATAATCCCTGGCCTGCTACGATTGCCGCGACGGCAAACAGGCCCAGCCAGAATGAACGACAACATCTCATGAGGCTTCCCCCCGAAGGTTAAATGGCAGGAACGTCTATCCGGTTTTTCAAGAAGTCCCCGCCGCGTAAACAAACCCGGTGAAAACGCGCGGCGGTTTAATTAATGTTATTTTGTACGAAATCGAGCGAAAATGCAACAACTATTTTCGAGGATTTGCACTCTCGTTCTATTTTTTTCGCCAGAGGTTTCGCACCCAGTGGACGCGTTAATCGTTGAATTCACCTCTCAGCAAAACCTTAATCCACTCGCTGGTTGCCGCTTGATCGACTCGCTTGCCTTTCGAATCTTTGTCGCTCGGGTTGGCGCCGCGTTCGAGCAAGAGCTTGATGATTTCTGTCTGTTGCGTGCGTGCCTCGTCCGAACCGCTTCCACTGGCGCCCGTCGTCTGCACCGCAAGATGCAGCGGCGTCGAGCCTGATCCATTCGGCTGCCGCAGGTTGGCGCCGCCGTCGAGCAATGCGCGGACAGCTTCGAGCGATCGCGTTCGAACCGCACGATGCAGTGGCGCGACTCTCGATTTGTCCACGGCGTTTGGATCCGCTCCAAGGGAGATCAGGTATTCGATTACGCAGGCCTGCGCGGGCGGTGCCGA
Source organism: uncultured Singulisphaera sp. (assembly GCA_964484265.1). Lineage (GTDB taxonomy): Bacteria > Planctomycetota > Planctomycetia > Gemmatales > Gemmataceae > SIAQ01. Next base: position 32,020 of record CAZAFH010000066.1, on the reverse strand, counting down.
ACGATTCCCATCGGCAGCGTAATGAAGCGGTACAGCGCCGCGCCGATTTTTTGCGTTCCAATCGGCTCCATGCGTCACGAGTAGTTCCGCCATTGGGCGCGAAAGTGCCGCCGCGGCCATGTGCAGCGCCGTGTCACCGCCATAGATGTAATGACGGATTTCGGTAAAGAAATAGTCCGCAGGCTTTTTCGCCTTGGCGCCTACCGGTAACGCAATTGTGGCAAGAATTGGCGCGGCGCGGAGCCGACGCGACGCCTCGGCGAGATCGCCGTCGATGATGACTCGAACCAGGTCAATTAATGCTGCGGCGTCCATTTTGGCGATTTCCGATCATCCTTTTTTCTCGAGTTCCGACATCAGGTCAAGTTGGATCTCCTGAATCTCGGCAAGACGTTCCCACTGTTGCAAGAGCAGATGATCCAGTTTTTCGTGAAGATGGCGGATTTCAAGCTCGGCCTTGAGGTTCACCTTGTAATCGTGCTGCGACCGCAGGCGGTCCTTCGCTTCCTGGCGATTTTGGCTCATCATTATTATTGGTGCCTGGATCGCAGCCAGGCAAGACAGCACGAGGTTGAGTAGGATGAACGGATAAGGATCCACCGAGCGCGACGCCAGGACGGTCGTGTTGATAGCAATCCAGAGCAAAAGAAATAGACCAAAGCTAATCAAAAAGGTCCAGCTGCCGCCGAAGGAAGCGATCCGATCCGCCAGCCGGTCGCCAAATGACCACTGGTGCTCGAACTGCGCTTCGACATTGTTGGCCAGGAGTTCGTGATCTCGAAGGCTGCGAAGAACGTCCTGTTCGAGAGACGTAAGCTCTCCCTTTTCGGCTTTAAGGAGAGAATGAACATATTGGGCTCGATATCGGTTAAGGTCGGGCCGGCAAATGAAACTCTCCGAGGACCAATCGGGATGCTCCTGAAGAATCTCCCTCGCAATGACCTCGCGAATCGCCGAGGCGGGGATAAGAGTACGCGATGACGCTGCCTTGCCGCAGATGGAACAGATGCGTTGGTGATTGGCTGTCATGAGAGGTTACCGGAACGTGTGGGCTTCTCTCATTATCTCTTCCCTTGTGCGTGGGTCAAGCGTGAGCTGGTCCCTAGCTGCCCTTGCCCGCGAGCTTTTTGCGAGCGAAATCCAGTCTTGCCTTCGTCACTTTCTCAAGCTCCGGTTCAAACGGCGAAAGCAGTTCCACGAGAGCTGCATAATCTTTCCGAGCATAGGCGTCGCTCGCGCTCTCGATGGCTCGCTGACGTTTTTGCTCGTGCCGCCATTTTGCTTCGGCCTCCTTGAGTTCTTTCTTCTCCTCTTCCGATGGTTGATACGCATCCTCGTGCGCCTTGAGCAGAAAAAGGAAATGCACCGCGGCTTCAGGCCAGGCGGAATCGTCCTCCGGCAGCGTCTTTAGCCATCGGTTGATCGCAGCCACGTGCGGAAGCAGGTCATTCCAGAACGCCGCGACATCCTCCTTCGGTTGCTGGTCGAAATAGTCGCTGCGGGTGACATCGCACGCAATCGCCCAGCGTTCCACGTAGGGGATTAGCATCCGCAGCGGTTCGGGAACCTCATCCGGATTCACGACGATCGTCGGTCGATTGGCGGCGTTCATCCCGTATTCGTCGCGCAGAACGTGTGACGGATGAACGTCGCCGGGTTTGAGCGGTGGTTTCTTCATGGGGGAAACTCGTTCGCGAACAGAAAGACGAGGGCGTGGCCTGGTTGATGATCGCCACAGGCCAGATTATCTGCTTCTGGCTCGAAATCTCTACCAGTCCGAGTGGAATTTGTTATTTTCGACAAAAAATTAATGCAAAGAAAGAAAACCGATTGCGATCGGCCTCGACGGCGTGTACTATGATGGGAAATTAATTTTCTCTTCCTTCCACCTGGAGCAAGACCGATGCGCGAATCTCGCTCACGCTTGTTGTTGTCCCTCTCCGTCTTATGTCTGCTGCCCGCAGTTGTGAAGGCGGACGGCGACGCGGACGAGAAACTGTTTCAGAGTGTGATGAAGCGTCTCATGAACAACGAAGTGTTCGTGCGCGAGTATCCAGACAAGTTCGCCTATCCGCCCAAGGCGTATATCAAACCGAAGTCTAGCCAGGAAATGAACGCCTATGCGTCCGCTCACCGGGCACATGGAGCCGAGGTTGACGCCAAGTCCGGCAAGATTCGGCCGGTTGTCATGATCACCCAGGGCTTCATGGACAAGATTGTCTGTGGCGATGAACACAGCTTGGCCGTCATCATGGGGCATGAGTTGGCTCATCTCACCAAGGACCACGTCAGTGGAATCCGCAAGGGCGAATCCGCCATCGTCACGCTCTCGTTCGGCCGCGATGACGAGATCGAGGCCGACCTCAACGGCATGCGTTACGCCATCTCCGCGGGCTATCCGTATCGCAAAGGTGTGGCGAAATCGTTCACGGCAATGCGTGCGAACACGAAGTATTCCTCGTTCGAGGGACTCAGTTCAACCCATCCCTCATGGGAGGATCGCTTGATCTTTCTCGACCGCGAGCAATCCAAGCTCTGGTCGGCGATGTCCGCGTACCGCAACGGGCAGGCGTTCCTCGAAATGGAGCAATATCTTCCTGCACAGCAATGCTTCAAGGCCGTCACGAGCGAATTCCCCGATTGCTACGAAGCCTGGGCGAATCTCGGCTATGCGAAGCTCATGCAGTATTGCGACGGATTCGACTACGACGACCTCAAACGCATGGGCATCGGCCAAATCGTGACCGGCGGCTTCTATTCTCGGCCCGATTCGCTCGAAGCGAAAGTTCGCGGCATCGACGAAAAGCTTTGGAAGGATGCCGTCAAATCGCTGCAGAAGGCGCTCGATCTGAAAGCCGATCTGGTTTTGCCCCGCGCGTCGCTTGGCGTGGCTTATTTGGTTCATCCGGAAGGCAAAGATGTGAAAGCTGCGAAGCGATGGTTTGCGACGGCGTTCGATCGCATCGAGAAGGATCCCGAGCTAAGCCGGAATGCGATGTGCCGTGCCGCCCTGCTCGTCAACGCTGGTGTCGCCGACATGGCGGGCGGCGATATGGAATCGGCCAATCGCCGTTTTCAAGAGGCTGAAGACGCCACGGCGCCGTTGAAGCTGACGCAGATCGTCCGCAGCATCGAGGATGCGGTCGCGTTCAATCGATCCATCCTCTGGGCGCGCTCTAAAAACGCAGGCGAAAAACAACGTGCCTTCGCCGTGCTCGAATCGTACCTCAAGCAGACCCAACCCGATTCCGCATGGTGGCCGTTGGCCTATTCCTACTACGGCAAAGTCGGCAAAGACATCGACCGCAAGGTCATGCCGCGCGTCGCCTTCTTTCGCAAAGCCGCGCCGCAGGATCTGCGAACCATCTCCACGATCAAGGTCGGCACCGAGATCATCACCCTCAGCGAACCCACCACCGAAGCCGTCGGCCGAATCGGGAAGGACGCCGGCGAACCGATTCCGCTCTACCCCGATTCCAAGATCATGCGCTGGCGCTTCGTCGAGAAAGGAATCGATCTGCTTGCCAAGGACAAGGTGCTCGCGATATTCCTGACTAGCAAGAAGTCCCCGCCCGTCGTGTTGCAGCAGGTCGGCCTGGCGGGCAATACGATGGAGCTGAAGATCGGCATGTCCGAATCCGTCGCGAAAGACATGCTCAAGGACCAACGCACCGATGGCGTCTTGCGCACCATCGCCGACGGAAAGACCGCGTATCATTTTTATCCCAACCTGGGCTTGGCCGTCCGCTACGCGAACGCGCACATCGAAGAGATGGCCATCGCACAGATGCCCCGGCGGCCAATTGGTAACTGAACTCGCCATGCCGCACGCAGCAGGTCCCGCGAGCCGCGCTGGACCTGTGTCAGATCGTAAAACGCGTCCACTCCAAAATAATCTGAAAGGGTCTCGCCATGAAGCCGCGTCTTCTACTTGCTGTGCTTTTTGGCGCCGTCGTGATTGGCTTGGGTTTGGCGCAGGAACCGAATCTTCAGCAGGAACTTGATACGGCATATCTCAAGGCCGTCTCACTTCGCAAGAGCGGGCGCAATGCCGAGGCGCTTCCGTATATCGAAAAGGCCGTCGTCCTGGGGGAAAAGGTTTTCGGGGTGAATCATGTCAATGTGGGCTCCATCTCCGCCACCGCCGGGCAGATCAGTTATTCAGCTGGCAAGTATGAGGCTGCGGAGAAGTATTTCCGCCGGGGCGTGGAGATTCATGAGCGCATTCCGAACAACGAAGTCCGCATCATCAGCATGTTGAGCAATTTAGGAACGACGCAGGACATACTCGGGAAATATGCCGACGCGGAAAAGACCTACAAACGAACGATTGCGATTCAGGAACCGATAGCCGAGCGTGACACGCTAAGTTTTGCCCTGACGCTGAATAACTACGCTGCCTTGCTTTTCCGCGTTGGCCGGTACGCCGAATCCGAAGTGTACTTCAAGAAGTGCGCTGAATTGCGCGAAGCCAAGCTCGGCAAGGACCATCCGTATGTCGCCGACGCTTTACAGAACCTCGCTGGCGTCTATCGCCGCATGCGGCGCGACCGCGAGGCCGAGGCACTCGGGTTGCATACCTTACAGGCTCGCCGAAAGGCTTTTGGAGATGAGCATGTACTGGTTGCGAAGAGTCTTGCCGAGCTTGGGATAATCGCGTTCAACGTCGGCCAACACCAGAAAGCGGAGAAATATCAGCTGGAATCGCTCCGGATTCGCGAGAAGCTCCTGGGCAAGGACAATCCCGAAAATGCCGACTGTTTTCAGAATCTCGGTTTGATCTACACGGGCACGGGTCGGCCCGCCGAAGCCGAGACGATGTTTCTCCGCGCGCTGAAAATGAACGAAAGCCGGTACGGCCAATATCATCCGAGCATTTCATCCACGATGAGCAATCTGGCGGTGCTCTACGATTATCTCGGCCGACACGATGAAGCGGTAAAGCTCCTCGTTCGCAGTATCGAGATTCAGGAGAAGCTGTCGCCGGGCAATCCGGAACTGGCCGCCTCGATCATAAACCTGGCGGCAATTCATCACCATCTTGGGCGATTCAAGGAAGGCGTTGCCGGCTATCAGCGGGCTTTGCGCATTCTGGAATCGTCTCTCGGCAAGGACCATATCGAAGTCGCCACGCCGCTCAATAACCTCGGCGCGCTGCTCCGCCGGCTTGATCGCAACGACGAGGCGCTTGCCTATCTGGAACGGTCGCTCCGAATTCAGGAGCGGCACCTCGGCGTGGGCCATCACCAAACCTCGGCCACGATCAACAACATCGCCATGGTGCAATGGAATCTCGGCAATTTCGCCGAGGCTGACAAACTCGTCGCCAAGAGCATAGAGCTTATGAAAGCGAAGTACGGCGCCGAAGAGAAATATCGCGCCGATGCCCTACACAGCCGAGCCTCCTTGCATCACGTGATGGGCCGAACCAGCGACGCCTTGAAGTTCGAGGCCGAGAGCCTGGCTATCTACCAGGCGGAATTCCGCAATATCTTCGGGTTTAGCTCCGAAGCCAATATGCACAACTTCTCGAAGCAATGCGACTCTCGGCTGCCAGGCGTGATTTGCCTGGCGCTGCAATCCAAGGATGAGGCCGCTACGACATTCGCCTTCGACTGGTCGCTTCGATTGAAAGGCGCCGTCTTCGATACGGTCTGCCGCTACCGCCAGGGACAGAACTTCCTCGCGAAAGATGAGACCTTGCAAAGTCGCGTCTCCCGCTACCGCACGCAAAAGGAGTTTCTCGCCAATTTGGCCCTCAATCCACCGACCGAAAAAGACGCGCCGCGCATTCGGAAGGCGGCGGACATCGCCCAAGAAGAGGTGGCGCTGCTCGAGAAAGAACTGACGCAATTCGTCAGCCAGAAGATGCCTGATCTCGTCGGAGGTCGTGACAGCCTCACGACGGCCATGGTACGCAAGCGCCTGCCCGAGGATGCCGCATTGATCGAGTTCTCCAGCGTGCCACAGCTCAACTTCAAGAGACAGGCATGGGGTCCGGCAAACTACATCGCCTTCGTGATCACGCCGGGCGGGGCTTCGCCGCGACTCGTCGATCTCGGGCCGACGAAGGAAATCGACGCCGGCGTCGAGGCGATGCGCAAGGAATTCACCGACTTTCAGGAAAAGCTCAAGGACTGCGAAAACGACGACGAAATTGCGGCTCTCGAAAAGAAGCAGGAGAAGGTCTTCGCCGCCCGTAGCGCAACACTTTACACGCGTCTGTTTGCTCCGCTACGCAAGGAACTCGGCTCAGCGAAGCGACTGTATTTAGCGCCCGATGGCGGACTCAATCGCCTGCCGTTTGAATCGCTCGTCGGTCCGGATGGCAAGTATCTCATCGAACATTATCGCTGCGTCTATGTTTCGACTGGCCGCGATCTGCTACAGAAGCATGCCGCCCCCGGGAAGGGAACCGTCGTCTTCGCGAATCCCGACTTCAAGCTCGATGCCGAGAAACGCCTCGCGCAGGTCGAGAAACTGTTGCCCAAAAAGGAGATCGCCATCGCCCTTCGCGGGCAGTCGTCGCGCAATCTTCGCAGCATCGGCTGGAAGAATCTTCCCGGCGCAGCGGCGGAAGCGAAGGACATTCGCAAGATCCTCGACACGGAAACCTATGGCCCCGTGAAGACCCACGTCGGCGCCGAGGCGATCGAAGAACTGCTCAAGGCCATGCCCGCGCCGCGCGTTCTGCACCTTGCGACGCATGGCTTTTTCCTTGACCGCGAACCCGATGCTCAGGAACCCTCTGACGACGGCGCTGGCGCGGGCTGGGCGCGGGGCCGGCTGAAACGGATGGACAATCCGCTCCTGCGCTCGGGCATCGTGCTCGCGGGTGCGAACACCATTGGCGACAAGGACGCTACCGCCCGCGTGGATGACGGGTGGGTCACGGCCGAGGAGATCGCGCTTCTCAACCTGAATGGTACGGAGTTGGTCGTCCTCAGCGCGTGCCAAACCGGCCTGGGCGACATCAAGTCGGGCGAAGGCGTTCAGGGGCTTCGCCGAGCGTTTCTCTACGCAGGCGCTCAGACGCTAGTCACCAGCCTCTTCGAAGTGCCCGACACGGAAACCCGAGAATTGATGCAGCGATTCTATTCCGGTCTCAGCGCGGGCAACGGCAAACTCAACGCACTACACGCCGCGCAAACGGGCCTCATCACCAATCGCCGCAGGACGCATGGCGCCGCCCATCCCTTCTTCTGGGCCAGCTTCGTGCTCGTCGGCAATCCGGATTAGGTTAGCCGCGACGCGCCAGCGGAGCGCGGAATTGTCCCTTCCGAGCGTTCGGCCCGCGCTCCGCTGGCGCGTCGCGGCGGAAAATAGTCGTGACTCTTCGCGCTGAATCGCCGCGCTTTGATGGCGAATAGCTGATGGCGGGTAGGCACAAACAGCACGCCGTTGGCAACGGTCGGCGTCGAATAGAGCGGGCTGACCATATCGAGATTCGCGAGTCGTTTCATGGTTTTGCCGTGTTGGAATATCTGCATGTCGTCTTCTGTCGCCATGTAGATCTTGCCATCCACCCACAAAGGCGACGCCCAAACGCTAGCTCTCAAGTCGTACTGCCAATAACGATGGCCGGTCGCGGCATCGAAGCAATGCAGGTATCCATTCAGTTCCGGAATATAGACGAGGCCGTCGTGTACAACCGCCGTACTGATAGTTGTGCCGAAATACGCCCGCCGACCTTTATTGGGCGCCGGGGCGATTAGACCGCCGAATGCCCATACTAGTGGCGAACCGCGCTTGGCCTCCGCCTTTGCGTCGTAGGACTTCAACGCCGAATTGCCACACTTGGTGATATCGAGGCACAAGAAATAACTTGACCGGGGCTGTCGTGGATGTTCCGCGTGAACACCTAAGCCCAGGTACAAGCGATTGCCAACCACGACCGGCGTGCCAATGATTTGCAGGTTGGTGTCGTCCGCGTGGCGTTCAGGCAGCAGGTCGCATTTCCACAGCAGTTTGCCGGTGGTGTGATGAAAGCTGTAGAGCACACTGTCGCCGCCGCCGAAGATGACCTGCGGCAAGTTATTGACGTGTGCGAAGACCGGACTGGACCATTGCCCTTCGATGATTTTTTCACCCGGCAAATTGGACTGCCAAATGACCTCGCCCGTGTGCTTGTTGAAGGCGACAAAGCTCGGGGCTTTGGGCGAGGGGAACTTGCCTTCAAAGCGTTCTCGGCGGTTGCCTGTGTTGACGTAAAGTACATTCTCAACTACGAGAGGCATCGCAACGGGTGGAAGCCCCCATGTGTCGTCTTCGTTCAAAAAGGTAACATTGAGAGTCTTTTGCAAATTGCAACGCCAACGAACCTTTCCCGTTTGCGTCTCCGCACAGACCACCTCGCCGATTCCCGTTGTGAAATAGAGGTGCGGTCCGTCGATCACGGGTGTCGAAGCGATTCCGCCAAGGTACTGCAAAAAACGCGAGAGTTTATCTGGATACTCATTTTCGATTCGCCAGAGTAGCTCGCCGTCATTTTCTCGATATGCGGCTATCACTGAATACTTAAAGAAAAACTGAGGCGTCTTGGTCGTTCTCGGATTCGTCGTTGTTACGAACACTCGACCATCGGCAGCCACCGGCTTTCCCATCGCCCAACCCTTTGGATTTACACTCCACTTGATGTTGCGAGACTTCCCCTCCTCCACTGACCAATCTACCGGAATGCCGCGATCAACGAGGTTCACGTTGTTGGGCGATGCCACGCGCCAGAAGTCAAACGCAGGCTGGGGTGGCGATACTTCAACGCAATGCGGCCGTGGAAACAACCGGGAAAACAATCGGCCCGTCGCGTTTGCTGAGGGCGATAGGGCCAACGACGCGACAATCGAAACGGCAATGACATGGATTCGCATCATCTCGGCTCCGTTCGATGAATTCGGAATTGTTCGTTAATCCGCTACAAGTCGTTCAACCATCTCTATCGTCCCCGCTCCCGCGCGATCCCAATCGTCGAATTCATCCTGCAGGTCTGGCGGAACGATGACGCGTGCCGTCTGCAATTGGATTTCGACGGAAGCGCCTTCTGGCAATGCGACGCTCGGAACAATCAGGCCGTTAGAAACGACGCCGGTGATGATGGTAGCCATTTGAGTCTCCTCGTATTTACTCATTCTACACCGGCACCACCATCTATCAAATACCGATCGCGCCTAAACAACCGCCTCCGCCATGACGCCCAGCTGCACCACGCTGCGGTTTTGTTCTTTCTCCAAATACTCGCGGCCTTTCTTGACGTTGATGTGGTCCCACGGCAGGACCTCGTTTCCTGGCTTGTTCCCTGACAACGTCGCCCGCAGCATCGCGGGATATCTTCTCCGTCATTGGGAATGTATTGCGAACAATTTGCTTTTTGTTGCGATAAATAACACACGGTTGGAAACGGTCACGCTAGGTATGTCAGGTTCAGCCATATCGATAGCTCCGAGTAATTTCATTGCCTTGCCGTGCTGAAATATCTGTAAAACTCCGTCCCCATTAGCGATGTATACTCTCCCATCCACCCAATAGGGTGACGACCAAAGTTCCGATCTCGCGTCATGCACCCAATAGCGCTGGCCGGTCGCGGCATCGAGGCAATGAAAGTAACCGTAGTTTTCCGGTATGTAAACAAGTCCGTCGTGAATCGCAGGAGTGCTTACCGTAGGGCCGAAGTATGCTCGACGACCCTTCGTGGGCGGCGGATTGATTCTGCCGCCGAACGCCCAAACAAGTGCGGAGTTCTGGTTGCGATCGCTTTTTGAGTCATATGATTTAAGTGAAATGTCGCCGCATTTCGAGATATCGAGGCATAGAAAATAGCTATACCGTGGCGTGGCAACATTCGCCCTGTCGACTCCTATTCCGATATACAGGAAATTGCCGACGACCACGGGACTACCAATAATTTGGTTGTTCGTTTCTTTGGCGTCGGCTGGTTTTCGATCGGGAAGGAGATCACATTTCCAGAGCAATTTGCTGGTCGGATGGTGAAAACCGTACAGCACGCTATCACCGCCGCCGAAGATGACTTGTGGCACGCCGTTAACGACAGCGAACGTCGGACTGCACCATTGGCCTTGAATGATTTTGTCGCCGGGAAGATAAGATTGCCAAACGACCTGACCGGTGCCCTTGTCAAGCGCCATGAAACTTGGAGCGTTCGGAGACATGAGCTTCCCGTCGTCGTCACGACCATGTCCCGTATTCACGTAGACGCGATCTCCAACGACTAAGGGCGACGGGAATTGCGGATAGACAAATCGTACCACTCCATCCAGGACCGCGACTCCAGCGCACTTTGCCATGTCGCACCTCCACCGAATGATACCCGTTCGTGCCTCCGCGCAAACCACTTCGCCAATCGGTGTGGCGTAGTAAAGAAATTGTCCGTCAATTGCAGGGTTTGACACTAGACCGCTTATGTCCGTCAGAAATGATTGATAGCGGTGGGGGTATTTATGCTCAATTTTCCACAAGGCCTTACCGTCGGATTCGCGGTATGCGGCGAGAATCGCTTTTCGAGGAAAAAATCCTCCATTCGTCCGTTCTGGCGAGCTTATCGTGGCAACAAATACTCTCCCGTCCGCAACGACGGGCGTGCCACACCAGAAACTTTTGAGATCCACGTGCCATTTGATGTTTCGATGTTTGCCGTCCTCGACAGACCAATCGATGGGCAAACCGCGATCAACCAGATTAACCAAATTAAACGCGGAAGAGAACGAATATACACTAGCGGGAGTAATGGACGTTGAACGGCCTCGCATCGGGCGCGAGAACAAACGAGGAAACAATCGCCCGGTTGCCATCGCACCATCAGCAAGGGCAAATGAGACAGCAAGTGCCAGGATAGCAAATCGAATCTTCATCACTGTTCCTCCAATCATCATTCGGTCTTTGCGAAGAAGCCGAATTGCCCGCATTAGCGTCATGTGTTCCGCTACCCCACCACCTCCGCCATGACGCCGAGCTGCACCACGCTGCGGTTTTGTTCCTTCTCCAGGTACTCTCGGCCCTTCTTCACGTTGATATGGTCCCAGGGCAGCACTTCGTTCACCGGGCGGGCGCGTTGCGAGTAGAACGCGGGGTCGATGCCGAGGTCGGCGAAGGTTTGCCACCAGATTTCGGGTTGGAAGCATTCGCTCCAGCCATCGAGCCGACAACCGCGGCGCCAGGCTTCTTCCAGCGCGACGGCAATACGGCGATCGCCGCGCGTCAGCACGCCTTCGAGCAGGCTCAGGTCAACGTCGTGCTGCTTGATCTTTACGCTCTTGAGTCGGCAGTTTCGCCGCAGGTAGCTGCCCGCCCACTGAAGGTATTCGCGTGTCTGCATGCCGTTCCACTGATACGGCGTGTGCGGCTTGGGCACGAAGTTCGACACCGACGTGGTGACCTCGACGAACTTGCCGCGCACCTCCTTGCCGATGCGCGAAATCGTTTCCGATTGCTCGAGGATGCCGTCGAGATCAATCTGGCGTTCACCGGGCAGACCGATGAGGAAGTAGAGTTTCACCTTCTGCCAGCCGGCCTTGAACGCCTCGCGGCAGCCTTCGTACAGGTCCTCGTTCTTGATCGGCTTGCGGATTTGCTCGCGCATGTCGTCGCGCGCGACTTCCGGCGCGAGCGTCAACCCGGCCTTGCGCACACCCTTCATCAGCTTGGGCAGCGAACGCAACTGATGGTTGACGCGCAAGCTCGGCAGCGAGATGCTCACCCCCAGCGGCGTGAAGACCTCGTGCATGCGGTTGACGAGTTCCTCGAAGTAGGGATAATCGCTGGTAGAAAGACTCAGTAAGCTGATTTCCTTATGCCCCGTGCTGCGGTAACTGTCGAGCGCCGCCTGTACGATGGCGTCCACGGAACGAACTCGCAAGGGCCGTTTGATGACCGTCGATTGGCAGAATCGGCACTGCCAGGGGCAACCTCGCATGATTTCCAGTGCGATGCGGTCGTGCGGCGTTTCCACGAACGGCACGACCGGCCTCGTCGGCAGCGGAATCGCGTCGAAATCCTGCTCGATGGTACACGCCCGAATTTCGCGAGGCACATCGGCGCGCGTGCGGTTGACTGCCGCGATCGTGCCATCGGCGTGATATTCGGGTTCGTAAAATTGCGGCGCGTACGCCCATGCCCAGCTTGTTTCGCTCACGAGTTTGGCGAGCATGTCGGCCCGCAATTTTGCGTTCTCAATCTGCAATTTGCAATCTGCAATTTGCAATTCTTCCTTGAGTTCCATCCATCGCCGCATGATGAATGGCAGGCTTTCCTCACCATCGCCGATGATGAAGAGGTCGATGAACGGCGCGAGCAGTTCGGGGTTCTGCGCCCCAGGCCCGCCCGCGATGACCAGCGGATGCTCCAGCGTGCGATCCTTGGCGTGCAGCGGGATGCCGCCGAGGTCGAGCATCGTAAGGACGTTGGTGTAGCAAACCTCGTATTGCAGACTGAACCCGACGATGTCGAATTGGTTGAGCGGCGTGAAGGTTTCGAGGGAATAGAGCGGCAGCTTGGCCTGGCGCAGTTCTTTCTCGAAATCGATCCACGGCGTGAACGCGCGTTCGCATGCCCACTGCGGATCGTTGTTCATGATCGTGTAAAGCACCTGCAACCCATGGTGCGACATGCCAAGCGTGTAGGCATCGGGAAATGCCAGGCACAGCTTGCCGCGAACCGTGGCGTGATCCTTGACGACGCTATTGAGTTCGCCGCCGAGGTATTGCGCGGGCGATTGCACGCGGGGCAGCAGACGCGTGACGGCGTTTTTCAGAGTCGTGTTAAGCATTAGAATCGCCTTGGTGGTAGTGTCGACGGTCAGTCGTTATCGTACTTGGAAATGAGCATTGAACAAAGGCGATTTTAGCAAACCGCGTGCAAGCGTTGCAGGCTCGTCCACCTGTCCGTAGATTGCCAAATAAATCGTGCCTTCAGATGGCGAGAATTTGTCAGCCACCCCATGAATCTATTTGTCTACGAATCGATCTGTGCCGGCGCTTTTGGACAAGCGAGTGAATCCCTCGTGCGCGAGGGCCGGGCGATGTTGTCCGCCATCGTTGCCGATTTTCAAAAAATCCGCGCTGTAACCGTCGTCACGCTGCTAGCGGCAGATACGCCCTTTGCGCTCGGCGATCGTTGTGTGCGCGTCGAGCCCGGCAGGGAGCTCGCGCAATTTTGCGAATTGGCGGGCAGGGCCGACGGGACGATGGTCATCGCTCCGGAGTTCGAGGGCATGCTTCGGCAACGCAGCCAGGATGTGCTCGATGCCGGCGGGCGACTGCTTGGATCATCGCCGGACGCGATTGCTCTCGCAGGCGACAAGTACGCGGCATCAAGACATTTCACCAAGCTTGGCCTCAATCATCCGAATACAACACTGGCGGATGCAAAACACTTTGAAGACAAGCGTTGCCCGTTCATACTCAAGCCGCGCAATGGGGCAGGTTCACAGGCGACCTTTCTGGTTCGCGATAGCAAGGAGAAGAAACGAATTTGGCGGCAGGCGATGGCCGAATGGCCTTCGGGCGATTTTGTCATTCAGGACTATGCCACCGGCCGTTCGGCGAGCGTTGCGGTGTTGGCTGGGCCGGAAGAATTCATCATTCTTCCTCCCGCCTGGCAGCGCCTCTCGGACGACGGGCGATTCCGATACCTGGGTGGGTCCGTGCCGATCACTGATGCAGCCTGCGCCGGCGTCGAGCATGTTGCGTCCGTCATCGCCGAAAATTGGCCGAATCTAAACGGTTATTTCGGCATTGATTTTGTCCTGAGCGATCAGGCCACGACGATCATCGAAATCAATCCCCGGCTGACAACATCCTACATCGGCCTGCGGAAATTGTGCCGAAGCAATTTGGCCCAGGGAATCGTGGACGCAGCAATGGGAAAACCGATTTGCACGTTGGAATGGTCGGAAGGCGTCGTATCGTTTGATTCGGATGGCAACACCCACGCCCCAGGGTGAGCGTAGCGAACCTTTGGGATACTCTTGTGCCAATCCCAAGGGTTCGCTGCGCTCACCCTGGGGCGTCAGCCGAATTGTCACGACGCAAAGTTGTTGATGATCCAGCGGTTCATGTCTCTCAGCATATCGCGATGAAGCTTGTGGTTCGTGTTGTAGGTCTGCATCGTCACGTTCATGCCCGTCGAGTAGAGCAGACGGTGATCTTCGCGGACCATCTCCATCGGCACTACCGAATTCTCGACACCGTGAGCCATGAACACGTTCAGGGACCGCACTTCGGGGAAGCGCATGAGCGGGCGATCTTCGCGAGGCAGACAGCCATTCAGCGCGATGACGCCGCTGATCTTCTCCGGAAACAGTAGACCCATGCGATAGGCCAGCGTGGCGCCTTCGGCAAAACCGGCAAGGTAGATTCGCTCGGAATGAATGTGATAGTGCGACCGCGTCTGACGAATCGCATCCAGCAGATAATCCTCGATCAATTCGTGATGCGAGCTATCGCCCCAAGAGAATCCGAGAGCGCCTTTCTTGTTGAGCCCAAGACATACCGGACCGCGTAGGCCAATCGACACAAAGTTGCGTCGGCTTACCCGCGGCGCGAGGCGGAGTACCTGTTCGTCGTTGCCGCCCTGGCCGTGGAGGAAAACGATGAGCGGGTAAGGATAGCGAGGCTCGTATCCGACGGGTGCAAACGTGCGGATGGGCAGGGGAGTCGGCGTGCGGGTTTCGGAGGTGTAGAAGCCCTCTTCAGGCCGAAACGTTTGCCAAGTCAGATCGAGGGATGCCATCGCGTGTTACCTGATCGTTCGGGACCACAGATGATTGAACGGTGATTTCGTCGCTGAGCAAAGTCTACGTCGATCTTGGAACGGTGTCAACGCAACCCCTGTGGGGACTTTAGTGAAAACCGACGATTTTTTGTTTTTGCGATCGTATCTTAACGATTAGATGAAGTGGACAAACCAGTGGAAAAATGCAGGCTCATGGAATTTTGTTCACAAACCTTCCATTTCCTCGCGTGGATATCGGGCGACGCCCCCACGAAGGGCGGGAAAGCTGCCCTATCAGTGTGCTCCGCCGACATTCTCATCGTTGGCACGAATCCAAACGCCGAGGTTCCTGATCTCTTCCTTGCATTTGGTCAAAAGCTCTCGTTCGGAGTTTGAGAGGATGCCCGCCTGAATCGCGCCCTGCGAGGGTGTACCGGGTTGAATCGCAGTCGGATCGGCGGATTGCTTGGCGTTGCCATCAATTCCTTCGCCGAATACGACGCGCACCCGAGGAGACACACCAAGGTTATCGGCGTCGAGAGGCCCACAGAAGACTGGCAGGAGCGGCGCGCCGGATTGCTCACGCAGTTCGTGAACAAAAGCGGCGACAGCGTCGGCGTGAGCCGCATCCTCGACGTTGATTGCCAGGAGATGGCCGTCCTTAAGCGTTCGCAGGGCATCCTGTTTCGCAGAAAGCCACCCTTCGGAGCCCGCATCGGTTTTGATGACGATCAAGCTCGATCGCCTCGCCAGCGCGTCGACGATCGGCCCCACGCCAGCAACTTTTCCGTCGTCGAAAAGAATCACTTTCGTCGTTCGATCCGTGGCTGAGACGAGTTGGAGGCACGACATCAGATCCTTGCAATTCGTTCCGAGAATCACGGGGCCGTCGGTCGGCAGATTGTGCATCCCGACGGCCTTCAAACGGAACGATCGAAGCGTGCGCATCCAGAAGAACATTCGTGTGAAGAAGTCCGGCAGCTTGCGGCACAGCAAAATGAGGATGCCAATCGTCATCAAGGCGGCGCCGAGGAATAGGTATTTGGGCAGACTTTCGTTATCGTAGATTCGCTTCAGCGGATCGCCATCTTTGCGGACCAAGAAATGGCGGATGCCGTGCAGATCGTACGCAACGACTTTCACCTTTTCATTGACCTTGATGCCCCCGCCGAGCACGTCGAGGAAGTTGTCGTCGAATTCCACCGTTTGTTCGAGGAACTCCTCGGCCCCGATACCCATGAGTTCCAGAACGGACGCCTGGTCTTTTTGCAGTTCCATCTCCGCACGCCTTTTGGGATCGAGCTTGGACTTGGCTTCGAACTCGATTTTCTTGCCTTCGGATTCCATGACGATTTTTTCGATTTTTCCATGCCTGTTTTTTTCGTACCGTATTTCGGTGACGGTACCAAAGGCGATTTCGTCGATCTGGGTGATTTCAGGCGTGACGTTGGCGAATCGAGCCGCCTGCACGAGGACGTTGAACAACAACGAGGCGGCAATCGCACCGGTGACGTTGATGAAGTTGCTGGTCGCGACAAGCTCGCCCTTGCTTTTCTTTGGCGCGCGGTGTTGCAGGAGCGTGTATAACGGGACCATGTAGTAGCCGCTGAAGAAACCGATACCGATCAAGGATCCGACGAGCACCTCGGTGTGCTCGATGGCGAGCGCCGACGCCAAAAGCGAGACGATCATGCCCAGACAACCGAGGGGGACCAGGCCAAGCTCGACCTTTCCGCCCGAGAGATACCCGGCCAGCGGGCTACCCAGCCCAACGCCCAGGGCAACGGTAGCCACGATGATGCTGGTCTTTTGCTCATCCCATCGCGGATTGCGTGTTTCGCCGTGCATGTACATCGACGCACGCATGTAGGCAACCATGAAGATGAAAAACGCAATGCCGAGGACAGCCAGCGCCAATGGGCGTGAGCGAAACATGACCTTCAGATTTTCGATCAACGGCTTGAAGAGGTTCGCCGGGAACGGCTTCTCCGGACTCGACGCTGGCAGCCGCGCGATCATCAGGCTGGCAACGGATCCGATCACCGAGAGGACGAGAATGATGATGCCGATCATGATGGGATTATCGCGAAATTGATTGAACAGCAATCCGCCCGATACGGTTCCCAGGATGCTTGCGAGGAATGTCGTCGATTCCAGGATTCCATTGCCGCGCGAGAGCACGTGGTCGCGCAAAAGCTCTGGCATCGCGCCGTATTTCGCCGGGGCGAAGAACGCGGCGTGCGTGCCCATGAGAAATACGCACACCATGATCAACCATCCGCCGATGTACGGGTGGTCATTGGAGCCGAAATAGAACCCGGCGATCATAACGAGCGAAATGCCGATCTCCGCAAATTTCCAGATTTGCAAGCCCGTCGTTTTCGAGTAACGATCGGCGCAATGCCCCGCGAGCGTACAGAAGATGGCCCAAGGCGAATAGAACAGCACTGGCATCAGCGTGATGGCGTTCGCCTCGGACAATATCTGCGTGTGGATCGCATAAAACATCGCCGCAGCGTGAATCGCCTGATCATTGAACCCGGCGAGGAACTGAGCGATGATCAGTCCAACAAACGAACGGTTGGTGAGTTTTTCCGCGGGCTGATAGGTCATTGGCAGGTTCCGTGCGCGGTTTTTCCATCATTAATCGGAACAATAGATAAAAATGATATACGTGCGATAGGCCCTGCGTACAACATCGTTTGGGTCTGCGCCCCATCAATCACCGCCGCCCGCCGGGACCTCTGCCATGCAACAGACCACGGCACTGCCGACGCTTCCCATGCGCAGGCTGGACGCACACAAGGGCGACTTCGGCCGAGTGCTCGTCGTTGGTGGTAGCGTCGGCATGTCCGGCGCCGCAGTGCTGTGTGGCCGAACAGCATTGCGTGGCGGCGCGGGCTTGGTGTGCGTCGCTGTGCCATCGACCATCCAGCCGATCGTAGCGCAGGCAGATCCCTGCTACACCACGCTGGCGCTGCAAACCGACGCCAATGGCCGGATAGATATTTCGGCGCTTCCGATTCTTCATGCTCTATGCGATACGATCGATGTAATCGCACTAGGCCCTGGCCTTGGGCAAAGCGACGGAATTCGCCAGCTTGTCGCCAATCTCTCGACGACTTGCAAGCAGCCGATGGTAATCGATGCCGACGGGCTGAACGCCTTGACGGGGCAGACCGAGAAGCTCGCAGACGCCGTGGGTGTTCGAGTCATCACGCCGCACCCGGGCGAGTTCAGCAGACTCGTCGGCGTTGATACCAAGACAGTGCAGGCAAAACGCGAAGAGCTAGCGGTCGATTTCGCGAGACGCATGAAGTGTATCGTCGTGCTCAAAGGCCACCAGACAATCGTCACCGACGGCGAGCGCGTTTATCTGAACGCCACCGGAAACCCGGGCATGGCGACCGGAGGCTCGGGCGATGTCTTGACAGGACTCCTCGCCGCTCTGCTCGGCCAAAAGCTCGAACCCTTCGACGCGGTCCAGCTGGCTGTTTATCTTCACGGCCTGGCAGGCGATCATGCACGCGATCAAATCGGCGAGGCCAGCCTCATCGCGACGGATCTCATCGATTTTCTGCCGGCGGCAATGCGATCGCGAGAAGCCGGTGTCCGAGAATCGAGTCAGTAGGCGGACGCGGCACGAGGCTGTAGAATACAACAAAACTGTTGGAAAAAGACCGTTCTCGATCATTAGGCCACGGACAATTTTATGGACCTGTTTTGCCCGCATTGCACGCGTCGAGTTACCGTAGCTGATGACAAGGCGGGCCAGGTCGCATCCTGTCCGCTCTGCGCGAAGCAGTTCATGGCGCCGACGCTCGCTACTCCGCCCGCGCCAAAGCCGCCGGCGCCGCCTCCAGCACCGCCTCCGGGGCCCGAGAGCACTTTCAGCATGGCTCCACCAAAGCCCGAAGCGCCTTCGTCGCCGGCCAACGCGCAATCACCCGTGCAGTCCTCGATCGTTTATCCGCCAAAGGATGCCGCGAAACCTACGGCCGACGGCGGTGATGGGCAGTACACGCGATCGATGCAGCTGACGCTTAACGGCAGCTGGCTGGCGTTTATGCCGACACTGTGCGTAGCCCTAATCTTCGTGTTATCGTTCTTCCCCTGGCAGTATCACGTCGGCTCGACTCCGCAGACCGCGCCCGCCAAGAAACAAGCCGCCGAAGCACGCGGAACAAGCTCCAACCTATGGACACTCGCCTATTCCGATGCAGGCGGCATTCAGCCGACGTATCTCGCGTTCGTATTGTTGCTTGTCGCCCTCCTTCTTGCAACTCCGGCGGTCGCAGTCATGGACATCATCCGAGGCAAACAACCCGCGAAGACCGACTCCCTGGTGAAATGGGCGCATCTTGCCCTGACGTTCTTCTTCTTCCTCGGGTTTTCGCTCTTGGTGCTGAGCTGGTTCCTCGTTCATTTCGTGACCAAGAACGAGGCCCTTGGAATAGGGCTGGAATGTGCCGTGCATCTCCAGTTCGCGGGGATGGCCGCCAGCGCGGGATTATTTTGGCTGAGCAAGCGCAAGCCGTTCAACCTGCCCGCGCCGCGAATGAAGATTCGCTGGTGACGTGAACACCGCACACATTCTCCTCGGAATTGCTGTAGCATCGCGGCTAATCTTCCGAGTAATATTGCATTCACGTCAGCCGTTATCCGAATGTGGCGGGAAAGATGGAAAAACTAGGAAAACCGCGGCCTGCCCTTTTCCGGGCTTTGGGCAAAAACGACCCTCCTCTAACGGTGGAGATCGACGGTGCGACCTACCGGCGCGTCGAGATTTTCAAACACGATTCCTGGGCCGCCACCGCCCTCTACGAAGGCGGCGGCCAAAAAGTCGTCTGCAAATTCAATCGGCAGCAATCGATTCTCGGTTTTCCGATGCGCTGGCTAGGCCGACTCCTGGCTCGCCGCGAGGCGTACCATTTCCAGCGGCTCGCGGATGTTGCCCTTGTCCCGAAGCTATTCGGAACCGTGCACGCCGACGGCGCCGCGCTGCCCAATGCCGTCGCTCATGCGTTCGTCGAGGGGCATCCGCTTCGAGCCGACGAAAAAGTTGACGAACATTTTTGCGATACGCTGGTGGACCTATTAGCTGAAGTGCATCGCCGTGGGATGGCCTACGTGGATTTGCATAAGCGCGAGAACGTGCTCGTGGGCGACGACGGCAAACCGTATCTGATCGACTTCCAGGTTAGCTGGGCGGGCAAGCCCGACCCCAGCCGCCAGGGTTGGATGTCGGGGTGGATCTTGCGTCAATTGCAAGCCGCCGACTCTTACCATCTCCAGAAGCATCTATCGCGGCTCGAGCCGGCGCGTTTTGGATCAAGCGAGGCTGCCCATGCCGCGCGCCCATGGTGGATCCGCATTCACCGCTTTTTCGCCGAGCCTTTACGCGGCTTGCGGCGGCGTTTCCTCGTTGTGCTCGGCGTCCGCCGGGGCAGCGGACGCGCGGAGACCGAACATTTCGCCGAGGACGCCATTCGCCAGGAACAAGATCACGCCAAGGCGGCCTGAATCTCACTTCACCGCGACCACGTGGCCGTTCTTCTCGATGTTACCGGCGGCATCTTCGCCGTGCGCAGCGATCCTGCCGCCCGCGGGACGATCGATCACAACTTCCCATTCCGCGAAATTCGGACGAATGGCCCGTGCCTCGATGCCGTTGACACGCACCTTGGTAACGTCGCCGTTATCCGCCGTCGTGCCGCGCACGAGGAGTTTCCCGTCTTGCGGAAGCACATTCGTGATGATGGTCACGGGCGGCAGGTCATCGACAGGATCGAGTAATTTCGGGAACTTGACATCGCTGACGGCAGCAACGCGCGACTCATTGCCCGTGAGCGGGAAGTCCTGCTTGAATTTCGTCGGATCGGCTTTGAACTCGCCCGATTTGACGCTGGACACCTGGGCGTGCTTGCCCGGTCCATACCAGTCGTGAAGAATGATCGGAACGCCTGCTGATGTCTTGGGCGTCGGTCGCGGTCCGCCGCCCAGATTGACGATCGAGCGTGACTTGCTGCCATCTTTCCAGTTGATCGTCTTCACGTTGCGAATGTGCGTTTGCGCCGCTCCCGTTGGATTATGATCGGAGATCTGAATCAACGGCATTCCGCCCGATTTGCAACCATCGAATGTCAGGCCATCCACCGTCAACGCGCCGAACTGGATACTGGCGTCATCGTGCCCGCGATTGAACGGCTCGGTGTTGGTCTGGCTTATGGTGAGATTGCGATATTCGTGATTGTCGTAATTCGGGTGATACACGCCATACGCCACCTTGTGGATCATCAGATTCTCGACACGTAGCGACGGAACCTGCGGACGGAAGCCGTAGTGCGTATCCCATATCTTCATGTTGCGAACGATGAACGGGTGCTTCGTATCCGGCCCGACCCGGTTTACGCCTTCGCCGAGGTTGAAGCCGTACAACCCGCTGCTGCTGTGGACTTCGTTATCGTCGAAGCGAATGAACGGCAGCGTGCGGATGTCCACGAGTTTCTTGCTGCCGTCGGGCTGCTGAACGCGGAACGTCATTTTCTGCGAACTGCCCTGAGTCGCCTCATAGCGAAACCCATAGTTGCCGTTTTCAGCAGCGACGTTGCGCGTGAAGGAGTTCAGGCTGTTGGCCCACCAGTAGCCGGCGCCATCGTTCGCGTCGAAACCGAGAACCTGTTTGGGCAGGCGCTTCGTGGGCCGAGCGCCGACGGCGAGGTTGCGATCGAGCACGTTGAAGACTTCGGTTCCGTCTTCGAAGAAGAAGCCATGCCCGAGGCTCTTGTAACCGACCACGTCGCGGACGACGAGATAGTTCGTGCCGTGGATCGTTAGCCAGCGATTATTGCTGTCCCAGATCGACGCGCCGAGGACGTAGCTGCCGCGCATCGAATCGCCGACGAGGTGATAGTGCAAGCTGTATCGACCGAGCACGCCGGCTTTGCCCAGGTGGCGAAACTCGGCATAGCTGATCGATCCTGCGGAGCCGTGGTGATACATGGTATGCCCGCGAATGCCGGCTGGATCGGCGGATTCGATGGTCACGTTGCGAGAGAGGTTGGCGACTTCCGCGCGAAAATCGCCCGTGCCGAGGTGATCGTGAACAAAGGCCTTGTCGAGCGTAATCTTCAGACCGTCGATCTTCTTGATCGAGAATTCCTCCGTGTAGCCGCCCTTGGAATAGCTGTGATTGGTGGCCGTAACGATGATGCGATCACCAGTCTTCCAGTTGGTGACCGGTTCTTTCAGTGTCAATTCGGTCGCGCCGGCTTTGACCGTGTCGCCGAGGTTGACCCAGGTGCGATTCATCAGTGAGCCGTGCAAATCCATGCGTCCGCCGCAGCAGACGATCGCGGGCCAGGAATTCTTGTCGGTTCCTTCAACAAAGTGAAGTCGAATCAATGCAGTGTTTTTGGCGTTGATTGGTTGCAGGGATGTTCCGACTTCGAGCGCCGCACGGGTGCCGTTCGGCTTGGCGTTCATGGCATGAGCGTCGCAATCGAAGCCGTTGTCGCTGGCGATCTCGCCTTGTTGGATCTTGATGAGGCCAACATTGAGCACGGTGTCCATGCTGGAAGCGAAGGAGAGCGTGCCCGCGACATGAATGAAGCGAATGACGTCCGAGGATTTCGAGTCATAGATGACGATGTGGCCTTCACGAATCTGCACATTCGCGCCGGCCGAGGGGACTTTGCCTCCCTCCCACGTGGACGAAGCGGACCAGGCGCCGCTCTTCATCGAGCGGATCAGGTTCGCGGGTTTGCCGGATTTTTCCTTGTGGTCTTGCGCGTGTGCGGTTAGCCCAAGCAAGGCGATGGCGATCGCAGTGAAACAACGAATTGGCAGCGTCATGAGAGGATTCCTCGTGGGTGGGATGATGCAAACAGGCAGATATTATATGCAAACGTGCGAGCGCATAAAAAAAGCCGTCGATCACGAGGATCGACGGCCCAAGGAAAAGGCGGAAAACGATTAGACGAGCTCGTTGATCGGGCGGCCGCCTTCGATCATGTAGGTCGGACGTCCAATCGGGCTCATGAACTGGAGATCCTGCGGCAAACCGAGAGCGTGGAGGACGGTCGCCTTGAGGTCGATCGGCCGAATCGGCGCCGACTGCGGACGTTCCACCTTCGAGCTGGATTCGCCGACGGTTTGGCCCATGCGGAGACCGCCGCCAGCCATCGCCAGGGTACACAGCGAACCCCAGTGATCGCGACCGGCATTGCGGTTGATACGCGGGGTACGGCCGAATTCGCCGGAGATGACGAGCAGGATGTTGCGGTCGATGCCGCGAGCAACGGTGTCGGCAACGAAGGCCGCGACGGCCTGGTCAAGTTCACCGCAACGACGACGCAGAGCGGCGGCGATTTGGCCGTGCATATCCCAGCCGCCGTAGTTGATCGTGACGAAACCGCAGCCGGCTTCGCACAGACGGCGAGCCAACAGCATCTGTTCGCCGAGACCGCGGCCGTATTGTTCGCGGGTGCGAGCATTTTCGCGGGTCACGTCGAACGCCTGGCGAGCGTTGCCCTGGACGAGTTCATAAGCCTGACGGCCGAACTGGTCGAGGCCTTCGAGCATGCCGGTCGAATCGACTTCGCGTTCGACGCTGTCGAACGCCTGTTGCAGCGAACGACGGTCTTGCAGCTGGTCGATCGAGACGCGGGGTTCCATGTTGAGGCGGGACTGGCCGCTCGTGGCGAACGGTTCGTAAGCGCGGCCAAGCCACGCAGCGCCGTCGCCGGAGATCGAGCCGAGACGGATGTAGGTCGGCATGCCCGTGCGCGGGTGATTGGCGCCGCGATGGCGGGACAGGATGGAGCCGGAAGACGGGTGCTGTTGAGCGCCGGCGGCTTCATTGTTGCGGCTCATATAGCCGGTGTTGACCCAGTAAGTGCCAGCGCCGTGGCTGCCGCTGCCGTGCGCGAACGAACGCACGAAAGCCATCTTGTTCGCGACCGTGCCCATGCGGGGCAGGAGACCGCCGATCTGGATGCCGTTGACATTCGTCTGCACGGCGCCGACGGTGCTGCGGAATTCTTCTGGAGCGCTCATCTTCGGGTCGAATGTTTCGACGTGAGTCGCACCACCACCAAGCCACAGCCAAACAACCGACGCGTCGCGGGTCTGTTGACCTTGTGCCGCTGCTTCAGCGCGAGCACGCAGCAAGTCGGGAAGCGACATCATCGCGGTGCTGCCGATAGCGCCCAGCGCTCCGACGCTCAAGAAATTACGACGATTCATTCCGTCGCATTCCCGATGGTTGCTTCCGAATAGGTTGAGCATGAGTCCCCCCTCGTTGAGAAAACGTGAACAAAACAATGTGCCTTAAACGCCGCAAAATGGGCATCATTGGTATATCACGAATCTGCAAGTAATGCAAGCCTTGGCAGAAAAATAGTACTGGTTTTGTTTTCAGGTCTCGTCAACCTCTCCGATTGGATAAAACGGCTCGTCCCACGGCGAGGCGGCAATCGCCGCAATCCGCACTGGCGTCACATCCCGCAATCTTTCCCTTGCCGCTCCAGACTGCCTGGCTATTCTTTCAACCACACCCTTTCCATTTCACGAGGACCATGCCATGTTGTGCCGGGCACTGCTATTTCTCCTGCTTTTCCCCGTATTTGCCACGGCGAACGAGACGATTCGCCTCGCCAATAATCCCGCTCTCTCGCCCGACGGCAAATGGCTTGCCTTCGACTGGAACGGCGACATCTGGCTCGCTCCATCAACCGGCGGCGAAGCAAAACAGCGCTCCGCCAATCCGGCCCGCGACTCCTCCCCGCGATTCTCGCCCGACGGCAAAGAAATCGCCTTCGTCAGCGATCGCGACGGCAGCCCGCAAATTTTTACGATTCCCTCCGACGGCGGCGTCCCGACTCAGCTGACTTTCCATTCCGCCGGATCTCTGCTCCAAGAATATACGCCCGACGGCAAGAACCTGCTCATCAAGGCGACGCGCGATCATTTCTGGCGCAGGGCCGAGCGATTCTTTACCGTATCGCGCGGCCAGCGAACGGCCGAGCGCCTGCTGTTCGACGACTACGGAGCCGACGGCACGCTGTCTCCCGACGGGAAGAAGCTGCTCTTCACCCGCGAAGGGGAAAACTGGTGGCGCAAAGGCTACAAAGGCTCGCGCGTCTCGCAGGTTTGGCTGTACGACCTCGATGCAAAGACCTTCACGAAAATCCTGCATGAGGAATTCGGCTGCCGTTGGCCCTTGTGGCTGCCCGACGCGAGTGGATTCTATTTCGTCGGCGAGCATGGCAAGGGAGCGAATCTTTTCAGCTACGATTTCGCTTCCAAGTCCAAGAAGCAACTCACGAATTTCAAGGAAGACTCCGTCGTCTTTCCCGCCATCGCCCGCAATGGCTCGAAAATTGTCTTCCGCCATCTCTTCGACCTCTACACCTACGAGCCCGCCGCCAAACAGCTCACGAAGTTGAACCTTCACCATAGCGCCGATCGCGTGGGGCGAAAAACCGAGCTGCGAACCTTATCGTCCGCGAGCGCGGCGGCATTTTCGCGAGATGGTCTCGAAATCGCAATCGTGGCCGGCGGCGATCTCTGGGTCATGGACACCGAACTCCGCGAACCCCGCCAGGTCACGAATACTCCCACCGACGAGGCCAGCCCGCTATTCACTCCGGATGGCGGCTCGATCGTTTTTGTCGCGAATCTTGGCAGTCGCTTCGCTATCGCCAAAGCCGCTCGCAAGGACGTCAAGAAATATTGGTGGCAGAATCGCGATTTCACGGTCGCCCACCTCATCGAAATGGACGAGCAGCCGACCAGGCTCAAACTAAGCCCCGACGGCAAAACGCTCGCCTTCGCGCGTGGCCGGGGCGATCTGTGGACGCTCGATCTTGCCGACAAGAAAGCGAAGCAGATCTTTGCCGGCTGGAACGCCCCGGACTTCGATTGGTCGCCCGATGGGAAGTGGTTCGTCTACGGCCAACTCGACGAGGAATTCAATCGCGATATCTGGATCCGCCCCAGCGATGGCTCGGGCAAGCCATTCAATCTTTCGCGGCATCATTTCACCGAGCATGATCCGGTCTGGTCGCCCGACGGCAAATGGGTGGCGTTCGCCGGCCGACGCGCGTCGGGTGATACCGGCGCTCACGTGTGCGTCGTGGCGATCGACGCGGAGGCCGACGACGTTTCCGCACGCGATCGCAAATTGGAGAAAGCGCTCAACAAAATGAAGAGCCGAACCACGCCAATGAAGACGACGGGCAAGGAGGACCCGAAGACGGCGCCGAAAACCGCAGCGCTGTCGATCGACTTCGACCGCCTCCATGAACGCGTCAAGCGGTTCAATCTCGGTGAAGGCTCGGCAAACACGCTGTTCTGGTCGCCAGACTCAAAAAAACTCGCATTCACGGGAACCTATGACGGCAAGGCAGGCACGTTCGCCATCGATGTCGGCCTGAGCATGACGCCCAAGCTATTGACCAGCACGTCCGGTTCGAATCCGGTTTGGCTCAAATCGGGCAACCAGATCGTGTGGCTCGTCAAAGGCGTCCCGACGAGCACCCCTGGCGTCGCCTCGGCCGCAGCCGATCCCGCTCCGGCGCCGGCGCCCATTTCGAAGAAGGGCTTCCCCTTGAAAGGTCTATCCGGCGGTCCGCCCGTCGCCGGCGGCGGATACACGTTTGCCGCCCGCCAGCGCATCGATCTCGGCGCACGCAATGCCGCCATCTTCGACACCTGCTGGCGCATCATGCGCGACCACTGGTACGATGGCAAGCTCGGCAATGCCGACTGGACCAAGGTCCGTGAAAAGTACCGCCCGCTGGCTGAAAGTGCTCCGGATCGCGAAACCGTGACCACCGTCGTGCAGATGATGCTCGGCGAACTGAACGGCTCGCACCTCGGTTTCACGATGAATCCGACGGACTCCAGCACGAAATCGGCCGACACCCGCGACGTCACGCCGCACCTCGGCGTGCGCTTCGACGAAACCTTCGCCGGCCCAGGCCTGAAAGTCCGCGACGTACTGCTCGGCGGGCCGGCCGACAGGAAGCGCAGCCGACTCGCCGCTGGCGATATCATCACCAAGATTGACGGCGTCATCGTCGGCCCGAATATCGATCTCACGACCATCCTCAACGGCCCGCTCGATCGCGAAATCGTTCTCACCGTCAACGGCAAGGAAATCGCCCTGCGGCCCATCGCCTACGGAACCGCACAGACGATGCTCTACGATCATTGGCTCCAGCACAATCGCAAGCTCGTCGAAGATACGTCCAAAGGCAAGCTCGGCTATCTGCACATCAGCGCGATGTCGATGCCGAACTTTCGCAAATTCGAGGATGAACTCGTTTCGCAAGGCGCGGGCAAGGACGGCCTGATCATCGACGTCCGCGAGAATCCCGGCGGCTCCATCGCCGACCATCTGCTCACCGCGCTCACGCAACCGGTGCACGCCATCACCGTGCCTCGCGGCGGAACGCAGGGGTATCCGCTCGATCGCAAGGTCTATGTCTCCTGGCACAAACCGATCGTCGTGCTGTGCAATCAGAATAGCGGGTCCAACGCCGAGATATTCAGCCATGCGATCAAGACGCTGAAGCGTGGCCAGGTTGTCGGCGTGCCGACTGCGGGGGCGGTCGTCAGCACGGGGGTCGCTCCCGTGATGGACGCGGGATTGTTGCGTCTGCCGACGCGCGGCTGGTTCACGCTCAACGACGGCGAAGACATGGAGAAAAACGGCGCCGCCCCGCACCATATCCTTTGGCCCGATCCGACCGCGCTGCCGAGCGGTCGCGACGCCCAGCTGAGCAAGGCCATCGAACTCTTGACCCAGGACGTCGCCGCCTGGCGAGCACGGCCACAACCGAAGCTACGGCTATCAACGGATCGACCGTAGGCACTGGTGCGTTCCGCAATCGCTCCTGGCGGCAGCAGAAGCGCGGCCATGTGAGCGATCGCGGAACGGGCACTCTCGCCTTGGTGGAGTTTGGCAGGCCTCAATCTCATCGGGTTCCCAAATCGAACGCTCCCTATCGCCTTATTACGATATCTGTAGTGTTATTACCACAATCCCGATTGCGTTCCTGTTGGGAGAATCATCGATGAAAATCAGCTTCCCACGCTGGAGCCTGGCAGCGTTGATATTGGCTCCTTGCTCTTTTGTAGTTGAGAGCAACGGGCAAATGCCGGCTGGCAAGCCCAAGTCCGAATATCCCGGCCTGCACAATGTTCTCCGCGTCACCGACAAGCTTCTCAGCGGCAGCAGCCCCGAAGGCGACGCGGGCTTCGAGTCCCTCAAGAAACTAGGCGTCAAGACGGTCCTCACCGTGGACGGCGCCAGGCCCGATCTCGAACGCGCTCGCAAATTCGGCATGCGGTACGTCCATCTGCCGATCGGTTACAACGGCATTCCTGAAAATCAGGGCCTGCGAATCGCCCGCGCCGTCCGCGACTTGCCCGGCCGGGTGTATCTTCACTGCCATCACGGCAAGCATCGCGGTCCGGCGGCGGCGGCGGTCGCGAAGCTCTGCCTCGATGATCGCTGTACGGTCGCCGACGCCATCGATTTCATGAAATTGGCCGGGACCGATAAACGCTACATCGGCCTATTCGAATCGGTCCGGACCTTGAAACGGCCCACCCAGGCGGAACTCGACAAGGCGCCTGCGAATTTCCCGGAGACGGCGGAAGTCTCGGCACTCGCGCTGGCGATGGTGGAGATCGACGAGCACTGGGAACATCTGAAACTCATCAGGAAAGCTGGGTGGCAGGTTCCCCCGAATCACCCCGATATCGTTCCGCAGCGCGTTGCATCCGTCATGGCCCAGCATTATTCCAGCACGGCCAAGTCGGCGAAACGGCCCGAATTGGCCCGCTGGTTGACGGAAGCGGAAAGCAACGCGCGGGAACTTGAAAAGCTCTTGCAAAACAAAAAAATTGCTGCAGCGACACTGGAGAAATCGTTCCAACGCATGGGCATGGACTGCTCGCGCTGCCACGCAAAGTATCGCGATGCCCCTGCCGCGAAGTGATAATTCACAGCGATTCAACCACCGCGGCCGCGTGGCCTTTGACTTTCACCTTCGCGTAGATTTTCTGAATGCGGCCATCGGGGCCGATCACGAACGTCGTTCGCTCGATGCCCATGAACTTGCGGCCGTAGAGCGACTTCTCTTTCCAGACGCCATACGCTTCGCAGACTTTTCCCGATTCATCCGAGAGCAGGGGGAAGTTTAGCTCCTCCTTGTCGCGGAATTTGGCGAGGCGTTCCGGGGCGTCGCGGCTGATGCCGAGCACGACAGCGCCGCGTGTGTCGAGCGCCGCCGATTGGTCGCGGAAATCGCAGGCTTCCTGGGTGCAGCCGGGCGTCATTGCTTTCGGGTAAAAGAAGAGCACGACCGGCTTCCCGCTGAAGTCGGCGAGGCGCACCTTCGTTCCATCGCTGGCTACGAGCTGAAACGCCGGCGCTTTGTCGCCTTCCTTCAATTCCTTCGCCATCGCGTTCACTCCCTGATTATTACTACAACGCTATTTTCGATGGGGTAAGTAACAGAAAAACCAGCGCAAGCCCCAGGATGAGCGAAGCGATTCCTGGGGGTCTTACTTCCGGGCGCTTTTACCCCCACCAATCGCTTCGCTCATGGTGGGGCTTGGATTTCATGCCACATTCTGCTTGCTTACGAGTGTCAATTTGCGCTGTAGTATTAATACGCGGGTTCGTTGCCTGGCTTCCATTTGATGTTGCAGCCTATGCTTGCCTTCTGATCCGTGCTCACGGCCTTGCCTGCCAGGATCGTGTCAAGTGCGGCACGCAGGTCGGCGCCGGTGATCGGTTTACCGTTGTCGGGCCGGCTGTCGTCAAATTGGCCGCGATAGACGAGTTTGTGGTCGCGATCGTAAAGGAAGAAGTCGGGCGTGCAGGCGGCATGGTACACCTTGGCGACATGCTGGGTTTCGTCCACCAGGTACGGGAAGGTGTACCCAGCAGTGCGGATTTCGTCGAGCATCTTAGCCGGGCTGTCATCGGGATGCTTGACGGCGTCGTTGGAGTTGATGCCGACGATGGCCACGCCTTTCGCCTGATACTCCGCGCCGAGCCTGGCAAGCTGCGTGCGCAGGTGCTTCACGAACGGGCAGTGATTGCAGATGAACATGACGAGCAACGGCTTGCCCGCGAATTCGCCTCGGCTCACGATCTTCCCCTCGGGCGTGGGCAGGGCGAAATCCGGGGCCGTCGTGCCAAGGTCGCGCATGGTGGAAGGAGTAAGCGCCATGGAAAGGTCTCCTGATTCGGTTTCGGAAGGCGAGCCAGGAGCGTGTGCGACTGGAGGGGATTTCCGGTCTCTCGCGCTTCTGGCTCGCTATTTGACGAAATCATCACTCAGGCATTCTACGAAACCTGCAAGACCGCAACCTGTGCATGGCGATCATGATGATCATGATGATCATCCCTTTTTGGATGATCGCCTTGAGCGCCATGCGCATGATGATCATGATGATCATCCCTTTTTGGATGATCGCCATGATCATCATCCAAAAAAATATCGCAACCGACTTTGTATTCTCGCCTCGACCCGTGGTACGATTCGTTGACCGATTCCCTTCTTCACTTCCTTTAATAAGGAAGATGGGGCGGCGCGCGCAGATCACATCAACCACGACATGGAAAATCAAGCCGACGCGACCGGGCCGTCCGGCACGAACACGCAATCGCCGTCGGCGTAGGTCAGCGACCGCAGGCGGCCGACGCCGACGATCTCCACTTCGCTAAAGCGGTACTCGCCAGTTTCCTCACTCCACGAGGTCATCACCAGTGCGTCGGCGAATCGGCATACCTCGAAGCCGCCGTAGCCCTTGACAGGCACATCCGCCTGGCGTGTGTAGCGACCGCAACAACTTCTCCAGCGGTCTCGAACCATTGGCAGGACGTTGCCTCTCGGGAATTGCCTCTTGAGCGCATCCAGAACGATTGACGCCAGATAGGCCGGGAAGTCGAAGTCAGGTTCGCTGGTATCAAGGTAGACCCAGAAGCCATCTGGGTAGAACCGCACGAACAGCACCGAATCGACAAGCGTCGGACCGCACCTGTAGTATCCATCCAGCGGCAAATGGGCTAGCACCGGCACCGAGATTCCTCCCAGGAAAGGTCATGCCGTTGGTACAGCATTCCCCAGACTTCCAACCGCCACGGGACGCGGCTGTCGAGGACGGTCTTGGATGATGATCATGGCGATCATCCAAAAAGGGATGAGCATCATGATCATCATGCGCATGGTGCTCATGCAAAAAGGGATGATCATCATGATCATCATGCGCATCATCCAAGATACTGGCGGCCTACTTCCGCTTGAAAGCGATAGTTTCGAAGATCTTTCTGGCAAGAGCCAACTCCTTTTCGGACTTGCACGCTGCAAACATGCTCAAGGCGGTTTCTGAATCCAACCGGATGTGGACCTGTGTGGAATAGGCAAAACCCTTCTCACGCTCCCACTTGGCCGTGCCGATGCGTGCCGCCTTGCCGGCGATCTTTACATTCTCGAACTTCGTCTGGTTTGGCCAGCCGGCGAAATTGTTCGAGTACATCCCGTAGTCAAAGCTTAGCTGCATGCTATCACCGACATACTCCTCGACGAACGAATCCGTGCCTTCCGCGTCGGTTTGCTTGAACGAAGCAGGAATAGAAAAAGAGAACGACCGGTTCTCGATCTTCTTCCATCCGTCCTGGCACGGTGCTGAAACGGCGAGCGAGAGTGTCGCTGCGATGACGGTGAGAGCTTTGATTGTGCGCATTTCTGGTAGCCCCTAAAGTTATGAATTCTTTCCCGCATAGTCCGCATTGATGCGCCCGACAAATGTCGCATTGTTTTACCGTAGCCATCACGCTCCGCGTGATGGATTTCCTGAAACCGGTGAAATTGGCCGAATTTTTCGCCTGTACTCGATAAATCCATCACGCGGAGCGTGATGGCTACGATAATTCGGACTTTTGTCGGGCGCGTCCACATTGAGTAAAGCCAATGAAGATCACACCGTCTGCACCAGCCGGGCGGTGAAGAGGTGGTCGATCCACAACGACGTCAGCTTCTCGGCGGCGCTGTTTTGACGCAGGCGCGTGTTGAGGTTGTTGAAGTCCACCGATTCGAGCAATTGGTCCTGGTTGAAGCAACTGAAGACGAACGATTCTCGCTTCGTCGCGGGATCGACGTGCCGCTGCAAACACTGGGCGCAGATCTCCTTCATCATGCATTGCATCGGCGAGTTGATCGAACCGACGGCTGTCGGCGGGTTCGGCAGGAATGGGCGCAGACGCTCGGAAAGC
>CAZAFH010000065.1:0-42391 GCA_964484265.1 uncultured Singulisphaera sp. | reverse complement strand
TTCCGGCGGCGAGCAGCAGCGCGTCGCCATCGCTCGCGCCATCGCCAAGCGGCCCGACGTATTGCTGTGCGACGAGCCCACAGGAGCGTTGGACGTTCACACCGGCGTCGTCGTCATGGAGGCGATCGAGCGCATCAATCTCGAACTCGGCACAACGACTGCGGTCATCACCCACAATGCCGTGATCGCGGGAATGGCCGACCGAATCGTCTCGATGCGCGATGGCCGGATCGGCGAAGTTCGCGTGAACGAGAACAAGCGAAAAGCCAGCGAACTCGAATGGTGATTCATCCGGAGTCCAATAAATGCGTGCACTCGACCGCAAGCTGCTCCGCGATCTCTGGACGCTCAAGGGCCAGGTGCTCGCGATTTGCATGGTCATGGCCAGCGGCGTTGCTGTGTTCGTCATGTCGCTGAGCACGCTGTATGCGCTGGAATGGACGCTACAGACCTACTACGATCGCTACCGATTCGCTCATGCCTTCACGCAGATGAAACGAGCGCCGCTGGCGGTCGCGGATCGGATACAAGAGATCCCCGGCGTGGCCAAGGTCGAAGTGCGCGTCGTCAAGCAGGTCACGCTCGACGTTCCAGGGCTCAAGGAGCCCGCCATCGGGCGACTGATTTCCGTGCCTGAACATGGTCCGCCGGGACTCAATCAACTCTACCTGCGAAGCGGCCGCTACATCGAGCCAGGCAGGGCAGGCGAAGTGCTCGCTGCCGAGACTTTCTGCGTTGCGCATGGATTCAAGCCCGGCGATAGCGTGAAGGCGATCATCAACGGCCGGCTGCAGACGCTTCGCATCGTCGGCATCGTGCTCTCGCCGGAGTACATTTATCAGATACGCCCTGGTGAAATCATTCCGGATGAAAAACGCTTCGGCATTTTCTGGATGGGCTACCGCGAGCTTGCCAGCGCCTTCAATATGTACGGCGCCTTTAACGACATCGCCCTGACGCTCATGCCCGGAAGCAACGAGGACGAGGTGCTCCGCCGACTCGACCGCCTCACCGAACCCTACGGCGGACTCGGCGCTCATGGCCGACGCGACCAAGTTTCGCACAAGTTCCTCCGGGCCGAGATCGACGGCTTGCGCGGCACGGCACTCGTCGCGCCGATCATTTTCCTCGCGGTGTCGGCCTTCCTCTTGAACGTCGTCATGACACGACTCATCAGCACCCAGCGCGATCAGATCGCTGCCCTGAAAGCGTTTGGCTACAGCTCTCTCGAAGTCGGCTGGCACTACCTGAAACTGGTGCTCGTGATCGTCGTCATCGGCGTCATCATCGGCACCGCGCTCGGCGCCTGGCTGGGCCGAGAGCTGACGGAGTTGTATACGCGATTCTTCCGTTTTCCCGTTTTCACCTATTCGCTGGAGGTGAGCGTCGTCGTGAAGGCGCTCGGCCTGACGGGCGGGGCGGCGGTTCTCGGCACGCTGGCGGCGGTCAGGCAGGCAATCCTGCTGCCCCCGGCGGAAGCGATGCGGCCCGAGCCTCCGCCTTCGTTTCAACCCACAATCCTCGAGCGGATCGGCTTCCACCGCTTGCTTTCACCTGCCGCTCGCATGATCCTTAGGCAACTCGAACGCAAACCCTGGAAAGCAGCGATGACTTGTCTGGGCATCTCGTTTGCCGTCGCGATCTTGGTTGTCGGCAGTTTCTCGAAAGACTCGCTCGATTACGTCATCGAGAACAATTTCTACATGGTTCAACGGCAGGATTTGACGGTAACGTTCGTCGAACCAACTGGCGCTCGCGCGCTCGCCGATTTGCGGGCGCTGACCGGCGTGAGCAGCGTCGAGCCATTCCGCGCCGTGCCGGTCCGACTACGCGCCGGCCCGCGCTCGCGCCGCCTGGGCATTCTTGGCGTGAACCCCGGGAACGATCTCTATCGGGTGCTCGACATCCACGGCCGGGGGATTCCTATTCCCGAAGCCGGCCTCGTGATGTCGCAAAAGCTGGCCCAGCTCCTCAACCTTCGCGTCGGCGACACCGTCAGCGCCGAGATACTTGAAGGCAGACGGCCGATCCGCGACATTCCCGTCGTCGCGCTCGTCGAGGACTTCGAAGGTCTCTCGGCGTTCATGCACATCGACGCCGTTCACCGCTTGATGGAAGAAGGCGATGTCTACAGCGGCGCGTATCTGGCGATCGACTCCAAGAATACGGACCGGTTGTTCCGGAGCCTGAAGGCCAGCCCGAGAATCGCAACGGTCATGGTGAAGGAGGCGGCGCTGCAGAGCTTCAACCAGACCATGGCCGAGAGCATGCTGGCCATGCGGTTCTTCATGATGCTCTTCGCAACGGTCATCGCCTTCGGAGTCGTGTACAACAGTGCCCGCATCACTCTGGCGGAACGCGGCCGTGAGTTGGCGACATTGCGCGTGATCGGCTTCACGCGTGCCGAGGTCTCGCTGATTCTGCTGGGCGAGCTTGCGATACTGACCCTGGCGGCGATCCCACTTGGTTTGGCGCTGGGCTACGGCATGGCCGCCGCGCTCATCGAATACGCCTACGACACCGAGCTATTTCGCATGCCGCTTGTTATCGATCGCTGGACCTACGCATTTGCTGCAACCGTGACGTTGGTCGCCGCGCTCGTATCGGGACTGATCGTGCAGCGCATGGTGAACCGCCTCGACTTGGTCGCCGTTCTCAAGAGCCGCGAATGATTGAAAAGGAAGTATAATAGTTTCATGATTCGCAAGATCCTACTGATAGCCGCCGGTCTGGCGGCGCTGGGAGTGATCGTCTGGGCGTTTCTGCCCAAGCCGGTGGAGGCCGATCTGGCGACGGTGAAGCGCGGCCCTTTGCGGGTGACGGTGGACCAGGAGGGCAAGACGCGCATCCGCGAGCGCTATGTTGTGTCGGCGCCGCTGGCGGGTCGGCTGTTGCGGATTGAGCACAAGCCAGGCCATCGCATCAGCGCGGGCGAAACCGTGCTGGCCGCCATCGAGCCGCCCGATCCCGCCCTGCTCGATGCTCGCGCTCGCGCCGAGGCCGAGGCCCGCGTCGAGGTCGCCCAAGGCGCGCAGGAACGCGCGAAGCCGCTGCTGGACAAAGCGAAGGTGACGCTCGATTTCGCCGTGAAAAACCGGGTTCGTGCCGCGCAGTTACGGCAAAAGGACAGCATGTCGCAGGAAGAGTACGACGAGATCGAGCATCGCGAGCGGACTGCCGCCGAGGAGTTTCGCGCCGCCACGTTTGGCAAGCTGATTGCCGACTACGAATTGAAACTCGCGCAGGCAGCCTTGGTCCGCACCAAGCCGCATTCGACGGGCGAGCGCGATTTGTCGCGTTTCCTGATCCAGGCGCCGATATCAGGTCAGGTGCTGCGCGTCTTTCAGGAGAGCGCGACCGTCGTCGCCGCCGGCGCGTCGCTGGTGGAGGTCGGCGATCCCACCGACCTGGAATGCGAGATCGATGTGCTCTCGGCCGACGCCATCAAGATTCCGCCCAACGCTCGCGTTCTCCTCGAACATTGGGGCGGGCCGGAACCGCTGGAAGGGCGAGTGCGCGTCGTCGAACCTGCTGCGTTCACCAAAGTCTCCGCCCTGGGCGTCGAGGAACAGCGCGTCTGGGTGATCGTGGACCTCGTCGATCCGCCCAAGAAACGCCCACGCCTCGGCGATCGCTACCGCGTCGAAGCCCGCATCGTCATCTGGGAAGGCGAAGACGTCCTCCAGGTCCCCGCCGGCGCCCTGTTCCGTTCCGGCGACTCCTGGGCCGTCTACGCCGTCGTTGGCGGGAAAGCAGTCGTTCGCAACGTTCGAGTCGGTCACGGCAACGGGTTGACCACCGAAATCCTCGAAGGCATCGAGGAAGGCGATCAGGTCGTCGTCCACCCAAGCGACCGCATCGCCGACGGCATCGCCGTCGTCCCGCGCGGGCGTTAGATCTTGCATGGATGACGGAATGGCGCCGTACCCGAGAAACCGAATGCACGCTTTTTCGTTGCCCATCTGTCCAAGAGATTTTTCGCTCCGGGACCGGGAATCTCTCGCAACGTCAATCTAAGTAATCCGTGTGGCAATTAATCAGAACGAGACGTGGTTCGTTTTTCTTTGGAATTTGCCTACTGGAATGAGCTGGAAGCCTCGATAGCGTTGCGAGAAGTTTACATTGACGGAACAGCGGCGCTAACGAATTGGAACGAGAACAGCCACAAGCTGGTTCTCGAAGGTGCTATTCTGGGATTGTTCATATCATAACCCGATACAAGTTCGCACCACGGACGTGGGAATGGGCGCATGCGGCGCATCTTGCAGTTACCCAATAATGTCATCACCAAGATCGCGGCGGGCGAGGTCATCGAGCGGCCTGCCAGCGTCGTCAAGGAGTTGCTCGAAAACAGTCTCGATGCCGGCAGCACGCGCATCGATATCGACATCGAGGAAGGCGGCAGCGAGCTGATTCGCGTTGTCGATAACGGGCATGGCATCCATCCCGACGATCTCGAACTCGCGTTTTCCAATCACGCCACCAGCAAGCTCGCCAACGCCGACGATCTGTTTGCCGTACGCACGATGGGCTTTCGCGGCGAGGCGTTGGCGTCGATCGGCGGGGTCGCGCAGGTCAACCTGCAATCGCGCACGGCTGACGCGCTCGTCGGCACGGAAGTCAGCTGCAACGGTGGCGAGCTTTCGCCGATCCGCGACTGGAATGGCGCCGCCGGCACGCGCATCGAGGTTCGGCATCTGTTTTTCAACACGCCGGTTCGCCGAAAGTTTTTGCGCACCGCTTCGACCGAAACCGGACACATCTGCGAGATTGTCACGCGCATCGCGCTTTCCAAGCCGGGGTTGCACATCTCCCTCAAGCACAATGGCAAGAAAGTCTACGAGATCCCTGGCTCGGCGGACCTGCTCGAACGCATCGGCATCTTCTTCGGCAAAGAGGTGCGCGAGCAGCTTTATGCCATCGATAAGCAGCAAGGCCCCGCGCATCTGTTCGGCTACATTGCAGACCCGGCTTGCGAGCGAGGCAACGCCAAGGCGCAGTATCTGTTTTTGAATGGCCGATGGATCCGCGATCGTTCGCTCGGGCATGCATTGCAGGAGGGCTATCGCGGCCTGCTGATGACGGGCCGATACGCGGTGGCGTTTTTGTATCTGGAGGTGCCTCCCGATCATGTGGACGTGAACGTGCACCCGACCAAAGCCGAGGTGCGCTTCCGCGATGCCAGTGCGCTCTACTCGTTCATCCTATCCACGGTGCGCAATCGGCTCTCCGAGGAAGAGCTGACGGCTCGCATGCAGGCGCCATCCACGGTCCCAAGCGGTAATGGCTCGTATTTCAGCCCAAAGCCGACGGAGTATTCGCCATCGCTGTTCGCGAAACCGGGCTTTCCGACGTTTAGCAAGCAACCCATGGGGGCAGGGGTCAGGAATCAGGAGTCAGGAGTCGGGGGACAGGAGTCAGGAGTCGGGGGACAGGAGTCAGGAGTCGGGAGTCAGGAACCCGATGGCGAGGTTCACGAGACTGACGGCGAAGTTGTGCAGACGACTGCCACGGACCACGGACCACGAACCACGGACGATTCCAAGGACGAAGGACCAAGGACTACGGACTCCTCAGAAGTTCTGAACGCCATCCAGCTGCACAACACCTACCTCGTCGTCGAAACGCGCGATGGAATGC
Organism: uncultured Singulisphaera sp.; assembly: GCA_964484265.1. Classification (GTDB taxonomy): domain Bacteria; phylum Planctomycetota; class Planctomycetia; order Gemmatales; family Gemmataceae; genus SIAQ01. The sequence continues at coordinate 36,751 of CAZAFH010000065.1, read as the reverse complement.
TCGTGATCGATCAACACGCATTGCATGAACGCGTGCTTTTCGAGGCGATCAAGGAGCGCCTTCGGCACGGTCAGCTCGAATCGCAGCAACTATTGATACCCGAACCGGTCGAATTGTCGGCGGAGCAGGCGGCGCTGGTGCTCGAACGCCGGCGCGATCTCGAGGAGCTTGGCCTGGGCGTCGAGGATTTTGGCGGCAATACCGTCATTATCACACGCTATCCCGCGCTTCTGGGGCGGCGCTCGCCGGCGGAAATTCTGAAACGCGTCGTTGATCACCTCGTCAGCCAGGATCGGCCGCCGACGCGCGAGCAGATGCTTGGCGAGTTGATGAGCCTGATGGCGTGCCACGCAGCCGTGCGGTCCGGCGACCCGCTGACGGCGGAAGAGATCAGCGCGCTTGTCGAGATGAGGCATCTGTCCAACGACACACACCACTGCCCACACGGCCGACCGACCGCACTCTTGTTCACCAGGCAAGAACTCGATCGGCAGTTTCGACGGGTGTAATCATCGGTTGACTGAAAATAATTGTAATTTTTGCAAATCTGGTATTGACCGGTATTTGCAATTTAGGTAAATTTAAAACGTTCGATTCGGCCTCTTCTCTGTTCCGGCCCCACTGCTTCACAACCGTGGACAGTGGGGTTTTTTCGTCAGAGTTGCTCCCCTCAGGCCTAATTTCCAACAGTTACGTGTTTGTAACTCGCATGATTGCATAGCGTTGCGACCATTCCGTGGTATTCGTTCTTCTGCCCTCCAACGCAGGAGCGGCAATGCGTATAATAGTTGTTGACGACGTACGAGCACCTTTCTATCGGCGGACCGCAGATTGAGAACAAGGAGCAGAAACCATGTTATCCAAAGAATGCCTATTTGAGTTAAAATCCGAGTGGCTTCCCAACGTCACCGATTGCGGATTGGACAGTATCATCGATCTCCTCGAAACCAACAGCCCGCTGCTGATCCACGGCAGCTTTACGCGCGCAATCCCGATGGGTTGCCTCGCATCGCACATTGCCTGGCATCACCCGAAAACCGAGCAAATGACGCTTGACGCAGGCATCTGCTGGCTCAATCGCGTGGCCAAGCTAAACCCGGCCACCTCGCGCGTCATTCGGGAGTGGGATGATTGTGCGAGCTACGACTACGAAGTGCGGCAAGAACTGCTGCAAATCTTCCGTGCCGAGCGCGCCTCGCGCCAGAAGCTGGAAGACAAGATCGGCGTCAACCGAATTGCCGACCTGGTCGAAGCCTGATTATTGGACTCCGCTTGCCGGCCCGTGCAGGCGGAGATTGTCGTTGTTACTTCTTGTACACTTCCTTCGGATCAAACACGCGTTCGCCGATGACCGTAAGCGCTTCGCCATCGAGTCGGCGGAAAAAGCAGCTTTTGAAGCCCTCGTGGCAAGCCGCGCCGCCGATCTGGTGGACCTTGAGCAGCACTGCGTCGTTGTCGCAATCGATGTAGATTTCCTTCACCTCTTGCACGTTCCCTGACTCTTCACCCTTGCGCCAGAGTTTGTTTCGGCTGCGGCTGAAGTAGACCGCCTTGCGCGTGCGCACGGTTTCCTCGAACGCTTCGCGATTCATCCAGGCGATCATCAGCACCTCGCCGGTCTCATGATCCTGCGCGATGGCGGAGACTAAACCGCCGGCCTTGTCGAAATTGATTTGCATGAAAAGAACCTGTCATCAATAACGCAGCAAACTAAAGACATCGTGCGGCCGAAGCTTTTCCCGGCCATTGAGAAATCCAAGCTCGACGAGTACGCAACAGCAATGCACGATTCCACCGGCTTGCGCGGTGAGCTTGCACGCCGCCTCGAGCGTTCCTCCCGTCGCGAGCAAATCGTCAACCATCAATACACGGGCGTTCGACGCGAAGCCATCGACATGGACCTGAAGCTCCGCCTGGCCATACTCGAGTTCATACTGGAGCTTGTGCGTCCGGTACGGCAGCTTGCCCGGCTTTCGCAACGGTATCAGCGGCTTCTTGAGCAGATACGCCAGCGGCGCGGCAAAAAGGAAACCACGCGCCTCGGCGGCAGAGATCGCGTCGATCGGCTGAGCTGCGAATTTTTCCGCCATCTGGTCGATCGCGTAGCGAAACGCCGTCGGGTCGCTCAGGAGCGGCGTGATATCCTTGAACAAGATCCCCGGCTTGGGGAAATTCGGAATGTCGCGAATATACTTGGTAAGGTCCACGGCAATGCTCCGGGAAACAACTTCAATCGTGACATTATATGTATGAAAGCGAGACGTGCTATGCCATTGACGATCCGACCCGCGCGTGCGGACGACGTTGAAATCATCGCCAATTTCAACGAACGCATGGCCCTCGAAACCGAGGACAAACGCCTCGACCCCGCCACCGTACGCGCTGGCGTCGCGGCGATGATCGCCGACTCCGCCAGGGGATTCTATATCGTCGCCGAGATCGATGGCGAAATCGTCGGGCAGCTGGGAGTCACCCGCGAGTGGAGCGACTGGCGCAACGGCGATTTCTGGTGGATTCAGAGCGTCTATGTCGCCGATGGCGCTCGCCGCACGGGCGTCTTCGGCTCGCTTTATCGCCACGTCGTCGAGTCCGCGCTGGAACAGGGTAACGTCATCGGGATCAGGCTCTACGTCGAGCATGACAACCTGACCGCCCAGGCGACCTATCGCAAACTCGGCATGACCATGACCAGCTATCATGTCATGGAAGCGTGTCCGATTGTGCGTTTGTAAAACTTCGGGGAATTAGCCATGCCTAGAATCCTGATCGCGGAATGCATTCACGAGATTTGCTCGTTCAATCCCGTGCCGACTCGCTATGACGATTTCTTCGTGAACGTTGGCGCGAAAATGCTCGCCTACCACGCGGGCGTCGGCAGCGAGATCGGCGGCGCGATGCAGGTCTTCGCTGAGCGATCGGACCTGGAAATCGTCCCGCTTTTCAGTGCCCGCGGCATCACGTCGGGCGGCACGATCGGCGCTGCCGATTTCACGCGCCTTGCCGACGCGTTTCTCGCATCGGTTCGCAGCGCGCCGCCCGCCGACGGCATCTACTTCGCCCTGCACGGCGCGATGGCGGCCGCCAACGAATGCGACCCCGAAGGCTATCTGCTGGCCGAGACTCGCAAGATCGTCGGCGAAAAAATGCCCATCGTCGCGTCGTTCGATCTGCATGGCATCCTCACCGACCGGATGCTTCAACACGCCGACGCCATCGCCATCTACCACACCTATCCCCATGTCGATTTCTTCGAAACCGGCCAACGCGGCGCTCGCTTGCTCCTTCGCATCATGGCGGGGGAATGCAAACCGGTCACGGCCAAGGTGCGCATCCCCGCTCTCGTTCGCGGCGACGAACTCATCACCGCGACCGGTGTCTTCGGCGACATCATCCGCCAGGCTCAGCGGTGCGAATCCGGCCCACACGGGCTCTCGGCTGGCATGTTCATCGGGAATCCGTTTACCGATGTGCCCGATCTTGCATGCTACAGCGTCGTCGTCACGGATAAGGATCCCGCCGCCGCAGAGCGCGAGGCCCGCCAACTCGCGGACCGGTTTTGGACCAACCGAGAAAAGATGCAAGCGAAGTTGACGAGCCTGGACGAAAGCGTTCGTCGGGCGGCCGAGGCAAGAGAGGGGACGACGATCTTGGTCGACGCCGCCGATGCCACCAGTTCCGGCGCGCCGGGCGACAGCAACGCGATCCTGTGCAAGTTGCTCGAAAGGAAATACACCGGCAAGGCGCTGATCCCGATCGTCGATGCGCCCGCCGTCGAGGCCGCCTTTGCCGTCGGCGTCGGGGCCAGCGTAACCGTCAGGCTGGGCGGCACGCTGGATCGGCGATTCACGCCGGTCGAGATTTCAGCAAGGGTGCGAATGCTTTCCGATGGCCGATTCCGCAGCGAATCGTTCCAGCAGGAATGGTATTCAGGCCGATCCGCCGTGCTTCAGTCCAACGCAATGACGCTTATCGTGACGAGCCGGCCGGTGCACCTCTACGACCGTTCGCTGTTTTACGCGCACGGGCAGAATCCGAAGCACTTCGACGTCGTCGTCGTGAAGTCGCCGCATTGTCAGCCACACATGTTCGCCGACTGGTGCGGCCAATTGATCAACGTGGACGCCCCAGGCGCGACCAGCGCGAACGTGCGCCGTCTGGGCCACACACAATGCCGCCGCCCGCTTTATCCGCTGGATGAAGGCGTCCGCTTCGACCCCGAGGTGGCTCTGTTTTCGCGGTAGCGGTGTCGAATTTCTTGCCCTACCGGACATCGCGCTACGACTTCCCGCCGTGCAATATAGCTGCTTGGTGCAGTCTAAGAAAATTTTCTTATACGTTGATTTGCTTAGTATCCGACGCCGTTGCTCGAACCATCCCGGCTCAAACTGCATTTCACTCGCCCCTCTTCACTCACCCCTGCTCCGGGAACGTACCTCAACCTTCAGGGGCCAGATAACGATTCGCTGACGTTGAGCGGTTCACCGCCTGTAGACACGCATGTAGTAGGACACCTCATCACCAGGCGGCGGCACGAAGCCCAGCTTCAACGCTCGGTCAATCAACACTTGGCCCTTTATTGGCTGAGGAAAATGGTTTCCACCAGGGCCGTTCCAATCCGGCGGCCTTGGAACGTGCTCGCCATGCTTCAGTCGCACACCGACTAAGTACACCGCGGGCGGATAATCCTGCGCTGCCGCCTTTTCGAGCCACGCAAAGCCGCCGAGGACGTCCGGTTCGCATGGCCAGAGAATTACGCTTCCAAGCTGCTCGCAATGATTCTCGGTCCAACGCGCCAGTTTGTATTGGGCCTTCGGATCGTCTCGATGAGCAGCTGGCATGAGAATCCAACCCGGCACGTACACGCATAGAAACATCAGGGCGAAGATCGCCACCGAAATCGAAAGACCCACAAGAAATGCCTTCCGCCCTCGCAGAGCACATAGGAGCGGAATGGCCAAGAGCACCAGAGGCGTGCAACAGGGCAAATAGCTCACGGGCATCGTGATCTCCAGAGATTCAAGGAAACCACGGAAGTAACCGTAAGCGATGAGACCACGCAACACCGAAGCTAGCGAACGAACCAAGTTAAGCAGAATCGCCTGTTGGCGGCGATGCGATTGCAATCGGCGACCAGCCGAGCTTCCGCATTTCGATTCTGCTTCAACGCGTGGTTAGACCTCCCAACCAACACGCTATAGTTCCTGTGCCCGACATAGCAAGGGTTGATTTCATCAGGCGTCGGTCTGTTTGTCAAGCACTTTTTGTTAGAGATTGGCGTCACTTCAGCCCCCCAGGAATCGCTGCGCTCATCCTGGGGCTTGCGGCGATCCTTTTGATGATCGTAACGCGCGGGCTGGTCGGCTGTCAAAGTCGGTTGCGGGATTTTTTTCGATCGCGGTCGACTCGAACGCTACCCCTCTCCCCCTCGGCTTGTTGGCCAACACCCCCCAAAAGTGCAAAAAAAGGCCGAAAAAGTGCGAAAGCGCTTGGCCAACAGCAAATGGCCAAGCGCGTCCGTAGAGCCGGAAATACGTGCGGCGAGCACGGACGCGGCACGTACCTACGTGCGGCCCGTACTCGCCGGGGGTGGATCGATCTGGCACTTCACGCCGACGGGCGCTGTGCGGCATAGAACGAACGGATCACGTCGTAAAGATCGGGCGTCACCGTGACCTCGTCTTCCAAAAAATCCTGAAGCCACAAATAGTTGTTGCGTCGCGCAAACGCGATGATTGGCAAAAGGTCGCCCAGACGAATGTTGATGGATGGATCCTGCGTTTCTTCGACGTCGTTGTCCATCATCGGTGAGAAAACTCGAAGTTGCGCCGCCATGCAAGAACCTCCCTGTACGATTCCTAAATGACCCCGGCGAAATAGCCGAGGCCGATTCGACATTTTGACGCGATCAATCGCGCCGCTGGTAGACATGAACTGTCGCTCCCGCGACTCGTGTGCTTTTATCATCGGCTTGTCGGCAATCCGAACTTGGATGTTTTTAACAAAACCGTGGAATCTCAATTTGGGATGAGAAACCGTGCGGCCTATAATGGTCCGGTAAGCTGGGAGAAATTTACAATGCCGACACGGTTTGCGGTTCTGGGATCCGGAGCATGGGGCACGGCGGTGGCGCTGATTCTTGCCCAGAATCCGCAGCATCGCGTTTCGCTCTGGAGCGCCAGGCCCGCGCATGCTGACTGGCATGCGACGCGCGAGAACGCACGCTTGCTGCCAGGAGTGGCGATTCCGGCGAGCATCGCGTTGACGACGGATATCGCCGCCGCGGTCGATGGCGTGCAGTTGCTGATTCTGAGCGTGCCGACGGCGTACCTTCGGGCGTCGCTCAAGCGGATCGCGTCGGCGATTCCGGCAGGCGTGCCGATCGTCAGCCTGGCGAAGGGATTGGAGATCGGCACGTTTCGCCGCCCGACCGAAATCGCTTGTGAGGAGCTTGGCCCGCGCCCCGTGGCGGCGCTCAGCGGGCCAAGCCACGCCGAGGAGGTGGCGCGCGGGCTGCCGACATCGCTCGTCCTCGCCGCCGAGGATCAGCAATTGGCCAAGCGAATCCAGGTGCAATTCGCCACCGAACGTTTCCGCGTCTACACCAACGACGATCTGCTCGGAGTCGAACTCGCCGGCGCGCTCAAAAACGTCATCGGCATCGCCGCCGGCATCAACGACGGACTCGGGTTCGGCGATAACTCAAAGTCCGCTCTCCTGACCCGCGGCCTCGCCGAGATGGCGCGGTTCGGCGTCGCCCTCGGCGCCAATCTGCAAACCTTCTGGGGCCTGGCGGGAATGGGCGACCTCATCACGACCTGCACAAGCAAGCATGGACGCAATCGCGCTGTCGGCGAACGCCTCGCCCGCGGCGAAACGCTCAGCGACATCCAGGCCGGCACGCCGATGGTCGTCGAGGGAGTCTTCACTGCGAAGAGCGTGCACGAGCAAGCACGCCAGCGCGGCATCGACATGCCGATCTGCGACGAAGTCTACCGCGTGCTGTACGAGCAAAAATCGCCGCGTGCCGCCGTCACTGACCTGATGCTCCGCGAACTGCGCAGCGAGCAGGTGCGCGAGTAGCACGGTCGAGTGAGTGCGGCCTTGTGGACGTGTTGCTACAATTCCCGGATGAAATCTGACTGATACTTCTCAACGAAAGAACCTGGGAAAAGGTGTCAGGTCGAGTCAAAAAGGGTCCTGACACCTTTACCCTATTTCTGGGTCGGGCCAGAACGTGATCGAAGTGCCCGATTCGACGGAATCGCCGACCGGCTGAAACGGGGTAACCGCCACTCCCATGCGATACTCCTGCTCCCACATGACGCCGGCTCGTGCGATTCGCAACTGCAACTTCGAGGAGAGCGCGTTGGTTGCCGGCAGGCCAATGCCGCGAAGCGTGGCTTCCGTTCTCTCGCGGGTGTGGCGTGATCCGCTTCCGACGAGCGTCATGACGGCTTCCGCGTAGCGCATCCGGACCGTTTCAACGAAATCCGTCGGAATCCCGGAGCCATCATCGTAAACGCGGCAGCCGCCATCGCGAAGCAGTTCCACGGCGATCCGTTTGCAACACCCCGCCAACCACTCGTCGATGCTGTTGCTGACGAGTTCAAGGACAAGATGATGCAAACCGCGTGCGTCGGTAGATCCGATGTACATGCTCGGACGAGCGCGGATGTGGGATAAATCGGGAAAGCTCTGAACATTCGAACTGGAATACTCGTAATCCCGCGTCGAGTCGTCGGCCATGCGGAACGCTCCAGGGCAATCGAAATTAGAGGAGCAAACGCAAGCTTATTTTACCGATTTGATGGAGGGAAGGAGCACCTATTGTCTGGATGTTGGCGGGTTCCAGCGGAACAATTTCAGGACGTCAAAGCGCGGCGGGGCGGTGGGCGCGGGCAATCCGCCGATTGAATCCGACGGCGCCAAAATCGCGGGATTCGGCGGCATTTCAGCTCGGCTCGCCGACTGGAAGAGAGCGGCCAGCGGATCACCTCCGTCGGAATGCGGGCAACCGCCAACAGTCTTCTCGGGGCACGCTGTTGCGTCGTTGCTCAATAGAGCAGCCAGTTGCCGATTGGGCGGCGCCAGCTCTGCGACGCGCCGGGTCGTGCGGCCATTGCCGTGGCATTTCGCGCAGGCGTCAAGCTGGGCCGAAGTCAGGTTGAAACGTGCATGCCGCGTCACCATCCGCGGTCGCGCGTGTTCGTGGCAGTTGTAGCATGTATACTGTTGCAGTTTGGTCAGGTCGTTGTGGCAATTCGCGCAGATGTTGGTCCGCTTGCCGCGCGCGTGATGATCGATCGGGAAGGGATGGTACAGTGTCGTCCCCACGAACGCGGTCGTCGTGTGGCACTGCGTGCACTGCTTGCCATAATGTCCGCGATGCACCGCTGGCACGGCAGGTTCCGCATGGCATGCAACACAGGACGTGGGCGTGCCTTGGTAGGTGTTGTTCTTGTGGCACGATGCGCATGCTACCTGCTGGTGATGGCCCGTCAGCTTGAATGCCGTCAGGTTGTGGTCGAATTTCGTCAACGTCACGCTGCTTGCATGCCAGGTTTGCGTCGTATGGCATTGAGCGCAATCGGTGCCGAACTTGCCCAGGTGCACCTTTGGCTCGGCATGGCACGAGGTGCACGTGGTCGCGGTTCCGCGGAAAAGCTGATCCTTATGGCATTCGCCGCAAGTTTTTACTTCCGCGTGTTTCCCAGTCAGCTTGAATGCGGTGTGGTCGTGGTTGAAGAACTCCAGGCTCGTCAAATTGGCGTGCGGGCCTTTGTGCTCGGTGTGGCACTTCATGCATTGCATGGCATTGTCGAGCAGTCCGTGCATTTTGATATTGGCCGTGATGTCGCTGCGAATGTCGGTATGGCAGGCGAGGCAGCGGTCGGCCATGGTTTCGGCGCTGGAGGGGGAAGCATGGCAGGCGGCGCAGTTGTTGGCGATCTCCGCATGGGCGTGGACTCCTCCTCGCAGCGTCTTGCGGGGATGTTCATCCTTGAGCGGCCCCGAGCTAAACATGTGCTGCCCATTGACGGCAATGACCACGCCGACGCCGCCAAGCGTGCAAATCGCAATGAGTGAGCCAAGCCCCAGGTTGCCAAATCGCGTCATGGGTCACCGATCAACGCAAGAACGTCGAATAATACATCGCCGCTCCGACGTGGAGAAACGCCAATCCGAACAACACGCCACCCAACGGCACGTGCAACACATGCCACCAGGCGAGTAAGCGCCGAGCGGCCAGCAGCGCGTGCATTTGCATCACCAGATCAAACCGCTCGAGCAACGGCTCCTTCAGCGGCCTGACCGCCTTGGCGACCTCTGCCGGCAAGGAAGCGATTGTCGCCTGCAGCTTTTGCCGATAGCGCAACTTCAGATACCAGCGCGTCAGCACTGCAATCCACGCACGCGGCAGCGTTCCGGGCGAGAGCCGTTTTCGCACGTCCTCGGGCAAAGACTGCATCGCACGTTCGACGGCGATCAGCTTTTCGCGCAACTCCTCGGCCGTGAGTTCCGCCCCGCCCAGCGAACGCGGCGTGGCCGTGTAAAGGAACCGGCCGATGAATCCGCTGACTACCATCAACACCGTCAACAGCGAGACGACACCCGCAAGCCCATGGAACTTTCCCGAACTGTGAAGCAACACCAGCCAGGGGCCGACCAGGCCGGTAAACACATGGGCCTGTAGCCAAACGCTCGTCGGCCAAAGCGTGTACCGCTTCATGCGCTTGCGCAGCGTGTAAGCGAACTCCGTGATCAGCATCAGCGAGAAGCCAACAATCCCCAGGCTATGGCCGATCATGCCGCCCGGAGCAGGCGTTCCGTCAGCGGACAACCCAGCATACCAGACCGTCGCCGTCGTGCAAACGATGAAGGCGAGTACAAGCTCCCAGGCTATCCGCCGCCACATCAGGTCAACCTTTCGCGCCAGACGTGGAACGCTGGATCGAATTGGCAAGCGTGACGAGCGTCTGGAATGCCGCTGGACCGCCCTGCATCAACTCGACCCGGATCGACGAAATGTCAACCTGCCCTGTCACCAACTGTTGCAACGCCCGGGCGTATTTTTGATCGCCCATCACCAGCGCGCCGAGGATCGTTCGACTTCCAAGATTGAGCCGAACGCGATCGAAAGCATCACGGCTCGCCAGTGATCGGCCTTCGGATCGGACGCGCCAGCTTTCGCTCTCGCCGCGCGTGATGGCGACGAGGTCGTCATTCTTCGCGCCGCCGCCGATGGAACCGATGATCGTGACTTTCAGCCCGCCGAGCATGGTGACATTGCACGACACCGGTTTCACGTAGGCTTTTGGTCGACCCGCCATGGCCGCACCGGCAATCCTGCCATGAGCGATCGCCGTCGGCCAAAGCACGTCGAGCGTGCCGGCGCCGGTCACGGGATCGCGAAACTCGGCACAATCGCCTGCCGCGAAAACATTGAGCACGCTCGTCTGCATATACTCGTTGACGATCACACCCTTGTTCACCGTCAGGCCCGCCTTGAGCGCCAGATCGATGCGTGGCCGTACGCCAATCGCGACGGCGAGGACGGTGCAGGGGATTTTTTTGCCATCTTGCGTTTCGACGCCGGTCAAAATCCCGTTCTTTCCGTAGGCCTCCTTGACCTGGGTTTTCAGGTGGATCTGAATGCCTTCATGGCGAAGCCGATCCATGACGATTTTCGATTCCGTTTCATCAAGAACGTCCGCGAGATAGCGTTCGCCGCGAAGGAAGTACTGCACCTTCATGCCGCGTGCTTGCAATCCCTCGGCGAGTTCGAGCGCCGTGATTCCTCCGCCTACGACGACGGCCGGTTTGCCCTTCGCGGTTCGCTTGATGATGTCGCGCGTATCATCGAGGCCATCGAGCTTTACGACTCCGCTGAGTTCCTTGCCGGGAAACGGCGCCGTGACAGCCAGGGCGCCGGTGGATAACAAGGCGCGGTCGTAGCGGATTTTCTTGCCATCAGCGAGCAGCAGTTCGCGCGTCTCCGTCAGCACATTCTCGACCCGGGCATGGATGCGCTGGATGCCCATTTTTTTGCAATCATCCGGCGTGCGGATGGTGAGTTGCCGCTCGGGAAAATCACCGCGCAAATAGTACGCAAGCCCAGGCCGCGAGTAAAAATCGTGCGGCTCCTCGCTGACCATCGCGATCGAGGCTTCCGCATCCAGCCGGCGTATCACCTCGGCTGCGGTAATGCCAGCAATTCCCGAACCGACAATTACACAGCGCGTCGGCATGGTTTACTTCAAACCTGTGATCGGGATGCGCTCGAACCGCAAAACGCCGCGCGGACAGCGGTTGACACATTCGCTGCATGTCAAGCAATGGCTATCGTGAATCGCATCGCCTCGCCAGGCGTGGGCCCGCACATCTATGCCCATGGGACAGTTGTACGAACACATGCCACACTGCACGCACACATCGGAATTGGGGACAACGCAGGCATCCGAAAGAATGTCGAGCAGCGAATCAAATTCCATCGGCTGGCTCCCATCTTCAAGCGATCGTTACTGGCGTTCGCGTTCACGTTCGCTCGGCCGCTTTCCGGTGCCTTTTTTTCCGGCACCGATCTTGGTGGATTTGGTCGGCGTCAGGTCAGTCGGGTTGAGTTGGGTCGATTTCACTTTGCCGTCACCCGCCAGGATTACGCGCGTTTTCGTGCCCTGGCGAGTCATGATTTCGAAGGTGAAGGTCACTGTCGGACGTTCCGCGCGTTCCGCTTTCGTCGTGTAGCCCTTTCCCGTACGCTCCGCGATGATAACGGCGTCGGCCATCGAGATTTGCTTCGGCAGCGGCGCTTCCGCCACGGGCTGCGTTTTTGGCGGGTCGATTGGCTTCGCAGGCGCAGCTTTTTCCTGCGTATCCGCTGCCTTCGATTCCGTGTCGGCATCCACCGGGGAAAAGTCCCCATTACTTGCGCTGAAACCGACGACGCAACCCAGCGTAATTACCGAAAACACGATGGAAAAGGTGAACTTTTGAATAGTTTTCACGGTCGCTTGCTCCAGAATTTTGCGCAGCGGTAGCTTGGAATGGTCAACGCATGAAATCCCGCGTTGTTAGCTTTATTTTTGAGATTTGGGCAGTCTACCAGACGGCGGGCCGAACGCAAGCAAAATCGGCTAACTATTCGGCGAGCCTTGCCGCGTGAGCGGCAGGTTGAATACACGATCGCACGTCCAACCTGCCGCGCACGCAGTGAGGCTCGCCAGATGTCTCAATTCGCGCTGCGTGGGTTATTGCCCTCGCGATGCGGTGCCCTGGCGCGAGGCGGCGATGGGGGCGCCGGGCGGGAGCGGTCGGCCGGCGACGTCGACGTTAAGGTCGTACAGATGATCGCGCAGGGCGCGGAAAACGTCGAAACTGTCCGGGTAGACCCAGAATGTCACCACGGTGATGCTGCCTTCGAGATTATCGACGAGGCTGCGGAAACGCGATTTTGCCGTCAGGGCCTGCCAGAGCGTTTCGCCGCGGTCGGCTTGCGTAGGCTCGACGATCCATTCAGAGATGCCGTAGCGAAAGCTGGTGGGCGCCGGTTCGCCGACGTCGAGCGGCGTGCGTTCGCGCTCGAAGACGTAGCGAAGACGATAAGGCCCTATCGCCGACGTCGTGCGTTCCACGCGATAGGACGTTTTCAGTTCCTGCACGACTTCCTCGGCGTTTGACTTCATTTCGCGCAAGAACGCCGGCAGGTCGATGTAACAGACCCTGCCGCCGCGGCACTCGAAAAAGATTTCGTCGCTATGCACCGATCGGCTCACCGGCGCGTGATACTTCAGCGCTTTCGTCTTGATCGGCTGGGCCTCGATTTTCTTGATCTCGCCGAGCAACGACTTCGTGCGCGAGCGAATGTCATCGATCGAAACACTGACCTGCCGGATTTGCGTTCCAGCGGCGGCATTCTTGGCGATGAGGTCGTCTCGCTGCTTTTCCAGATCGGCGCGCTGGCGGATCACAGCCGCAAGTTTCGATTCGATGGTTGCCTGATCTGCCTCCTCGGACTGTACATTTTTCAGCTGAGCGAGCAGGCGCGTCTTGGCCTCGTCGAGGTCGCGCTGCGCGAAGAGCACGCGGGCTTGCATCGGGTCATCGGTTACTTTCGGCGGGTCCTTGGCCTGGTGGACCGGGGCAGGTTCGTTGTCGATCCATTGCATCGAGGCATGGTAGGAACGTGCGCCAACCCAGGCGACCAGAATGAGGCGGATGATGATGCCAACCACGTTGGTCACGAGGTCGAGAAACGCATCGAAGCTGAAGTGAATCGCTTCGCCTTTCGCGGGTCGTCTTCGGCGTAACATAAACTGGACCTTGTGAGAGTTTGGCCACTCGTATCTCGCGAGCGCGAAATCTAATCCTGCACGTTCTCCTTGGTCATCGGCACGCGCAGCGGTTCGAGGACCGGGTACGAGCGCAGGAACGTCTGCACTCCTTCGGTGGCGACCTGGAAGCGGATCGTGGGCCGATAGGGCGGTTCGTCGGGACGCACCGAGGCCTGCCGGCGCGCGATCAGGTTGGCGACGTGCTTGGCGAGCGCGGTGTCGGTGGCGGTATCGCCGCTGCTCTTCCAGCGAAACTGCGTGCCTCCCGGGAACACGGTGACGTGTTCGGCATAGCAATCGAGCGTGATGATAAAGTCCTTATTGCCCAGGGTTCTCGCCAGCGGCGGCGGTGTCGGCTCGGGCTTCGCTTTGGGCTGTCCGCCGAACGCTGGCGAAGGACGCGGGCCAAACGACGGTTTCCCGGAGGGCGTTTCACCGGAGGATCCACCGCCGGGCGCGGATGTTTTGAAAGGCGACGGTTTTCCGAGGACCGAATCCGCGGAGGTTCCGCCGCTCGCGTTGCCTTGTCCGGTTCCGGAGGATTGGCTCGGCGGCGCCGTTGCTCCGGTTGAGCCGCTTCCAACGCTGCTGCCGGGAATCGGCGATTTGATTGGCGAAAGCGGACCGTTGTTCACGTTCGACGCGATCGGCTGCGAACCTGGAGTTCCGTCTGGCGCTCCCAGAATCGGCCCGCCAGATTTCCCGATCGGAACAAATGCAGGCCGTTGCACAGGGATACCCGTATCCACTCGCGGAGCACCCGGCGCCCCTGAACCGATTGGACCCGCGGGATTCACGACGCCGCTCGGACTCGGAACGCCCGGCACGCTTCCGATTCCCGACGGGATTGGCTCGCTCGCTGGGCCCCCGACGCCAGGCGGTAATGCACTGGGCGGATTGCTGCCGGGATTCGCCACGCCGATGCCATTTGGAGCTTGATTTCCACCAGGCGCCGGCAGGCCGCCGGGATTCGCCACGCCAACGCGAGGACGCGTGCCGGATGCGCCGATTCCGAATGGCGATCCGCCCCCGCCGAGCGGACTGCTGCCGAGCAGGTCCATCGCGGAGATCTGCGGAGCCATTATCGGCGGACGCGGCAAGGCCAGATCGCGCGGCCGACTGACAACGCGAATCGGCGGCGGTGCCGGATTCTTCTTCGTGAAATCGAACGTCCAGTCCTCGTCGATTAGCTCGTATCCGAAATCAATCTCGTAGCCGCGCAGCACCGACTGGGCCTTGTAATAACTGGAGATACCGCCGGGCCGAACGAGGAAGAGCACGTACGGGCCTGTTCGTTGCTCGGGAGGCAGCCGGCTTTTTTCTTTCTCCGATTTCTCCGGCACCAGTTTACCTGCACGCGCTTCGATGACGGCTCGAATCGATTCCGGAGTAAAGCTGAGTCCAAATCGCTCATATCCGTCAGGCTGGAAGATGACCCCGCGGTCGACGCATTCGACGTAGATTGGCTTGCGATATTCGCCCTGCTTGCCTCGATAGGGCACGAGCGAAAATATTTCCTTTTCCTCGGTCTTCACCGACTGCAACTGCCGCAATGCCGTCTCGAGGTCGGCCAGATCCTTGGCGGCCTGGAGCAACTCGGCCTTGGTCGCGGTTTCCTTTTTTGCGGAATTCGTGATGCTCGCACGCTGGCTTTCGATGGCAAGGCGCAGCTCGGCAATCTTTTGTGCTTCCTGCGCGTACTTCGCCTTTGCAGCCTGCTGCTGCGCCTTGATCGCCTCCAGGGTCAGGCCCGATTGTTTGAGCTTGATGCGCTCGGCCTCGGCGTGCTCGGCGAGTTTCGCTTCCTCGCTCATCAGGCTTTGCCGAAGGCGTTCCTTGGCTTGTTCCCACTCGGCTTTGCGGGCTTCTTCTTCGTCAATCGTGCGTTTCTTTTTCTTGGCGATGATTTCGAGAGCGAAATGCTGAGCCGCGATCTTGCCTCGCCGATCCATGATGAAGAGGAGCAGCAGCAACGAGCCCATCGCGCAGAGAAGAACCGCGAGAAACGGGAACGTGGAAACCTGCAGCTTGCTACGTGGTCGTCTCATGGCATTTGCCTTGCAATTTCAGCGACACTACGAGCCAGGACCTGGGTTGATGAAAACCGTTGAAAATTCGCACGAATGCGACAGTATCCAACGTGCGAATTCGTTACGCGAAGTGCTCCCTCTCCCTCCGGGAGAGGGAAGGGGTGAGGGTTGCTTCACGACGGCAATACGAATTAATTCACAGCATTGCAGGAAACCTGCGGCCCTCACCCCGACCCTCTCCCGGTGGGAGAGGGGAGAAAATTCGCAACACTTTTCGGATGAACGATTCGATTGGTTTTCATCTGCCCAGCCAGGACCTCACGCCGCCTCTTTCGAATGTCCCATGACGCGCAACGGCGATGGCGACGCAGTAGAACCCGTCCGCGACGTCAGCAAGTGAATGGCGCCGGTAAGGCTGGCAACGGCTTGCTCAAAGACCTGCGAGCTTGCGATGATATTCAGATTCTGTGACAACGTCTCTTGCAAACGAATCAGCTGGCCTTCGTTCGATTGAACCTTCGACATCATTTCAACCGACAGCCCGATGGCGTCCGTAAGCCTCGCCAGCGCGACTTGATGATCTCGGCTGCCTTCCTTCATGACGCTCGTCAGGCGTGCCAATCCCTCCAGCAATGCGTTTTGTCGATCCAGGAGCTTCTTCTCCAGTTCGACGACGCGCTGCGAATACCGCGTCAGCGTGCCCTCGAGCGCTTGCTGCATTGCGAGCGCCCACTTTTCTTCGCTGTGCGGCGACGTCAGCTGCTTCCAGCGTTCCTCGGTCTTTTCCAGGCTGGCGGCCCAGAGTGCCGCCTGGCGTTCGATCAGATCCTGCGCCGTCACGGCAAGAGCGCTGGAATCGCCGATTTCGCCCGTTGTGCGCGCGAAGCGATGGGCCAGCTCAGCATCGACGTATACATCGACGCGCTCAAGCAGGTTCTGTTCGAGTTTCTCGACGAGGTAGCTGAAGAACATGGCGACCAGCGTCAACGACAATGCGAGAGCCGTGGCGTCGAAGGCTTTGGTCAAGCCGTTGGTGATGGAACTGGTATCGGTCGCCATTTTCTCCGGATCGATGCCGCCGATGGCCTCGGTGATGCCAAGCACCGTGCCGAGGAAGCCGAGAATAGGCATCGCCCAGATGAGGAAGCGGGTAAGGGCGTAGCTGCCGTCGAGCGTCATGGCGTCGTTGTCGGCCAGGGTGCGCATCTGATCGTCGAGGCCGTTCGTCGTGCCGCGGTTGGAGACATAGGTCAGGATGTTGGCGATTCGGCGTCCGATCCACGACCTCGACGCGCCCTCGCCTTGCAATGCCAGCGTTTGCTGAAGCTGACTGACCTGGTTGACAGGGATCGGCTTGCCGTTCCACTCGGGCAGTAGCTGGTGCGATTGGGCAATCCGCTCGCGCAGTGCCGCGATCATCTTGGCGGCGAAGGCGCCGATACAGCAGAAGAAGAGCACGACAATGACCTGCTCGGCCAGGTGTTGCACATAGCGCTGGATGACTTCGTTCTGCCAGGGGCCGTTCTGTATCAGGTAGAGCGCCCCAAGGCCGAGCGGCACGCCCAGCGCTAGCGCGAACCACGTTGTGTGTGACTGTTGGCGTTGGTCTTTTTGCGTACGCTCGCTCATCCGTGAGACTCCGAAAATGAACACCAGGCGGCGAATCACCATCGTCGTTATCGGCAGGAGTTGACGACAGACTTGACGATTTTGCGTGTTGTAACACCGACGTGCGGAAATCTGCGCAAAGCTGCATAAGATAGGAAATTGGCGAGCCTGGCCGCGTAAGCGGCAGGTTGAACCTGCGATCGTGTATTCAACCTGCCGCTTACGCGGCCAGGCTCGCCGTTGCCATATAGCTGTCAGCGTCAAGAAATGCTTGGAACTCTATCATGCCAACCCACTACCCAAAATTGCTCGAAGCCTTCAAAACACGTGCTTTCTCGTTCGGTGACTTCACGCTCGCTTCGGGCAAGAAGAGCACCTACTACGTCAATAGCAAGAAAGCGATCTTCAACAGCGAGGTCGTCAACCTTCTCAGCGATGCGATGTGGGACCTGACCAAAGATCTCGGCATTGACGCCGCCGGCGGACTCGAAGTCGGCGCGATCCCGTTGGCGGCGGTGCTCGCGCAGCGTTTCGCGATGCACGGCAAACCGCTCGAAGGTTTCTTCGTCCGCAAACAGGCGAAATCGCACGGCAGCCAAGAACGCGTCGAAGGCGTGCTCAAGCCCGGCATGCGCGTTGCCGTGCTCGATGACGTCCTGACGACCGGCGGGTCGATGCTGCAAGCGATCGCGGAGATTGAGAAAGTTGGCGCGATCGTCGTCGCTGCCGTCTGCATCGTCGATCGGCTAGAGGGAGCGCGCGAGGCGTTGGCGAAGTACACGTTCCTGCCGATCTTCACGATCCGCGACTTCGGAATAGACAAGTAAGCCCAGAGGTTCGCTGCGCTCACCCTTGGGCTTGAATTATTTCATTTTTTCCTGGCATACACGCCACGCGACTGTTACCATTTTTCCAATGGACACGCCATCCCCAATACCGCCGACCACGAAGGGCACGCCCACGGTGCTGTTGACGTGGTCGCCTGCCGTTCAACTCGCGGCCGGGGCGATCGTGTTGGCGAGTTTGTTCTTTCTGTTGGGACGATGGTCGCACGGCAACTCTAGTGCCGACCCGGCGCCAATCACGCACGCGGACAAACTCGGCCCGATGCTCGACTTGAATCGCGCGAGCCAGGCCGAGCTTCGCTTGCTTCCGGGTCTGGGTGATACCTTGTCGCAGCGAGTGATCGAACATCGCCAGCGTGTTGGCACATTTCGCAGCGTCGACGACCTTCGCCAGGTTCCAGGCATCGGCCCGAAGACGCTTGAGCGCTTGCGGCCCTACCTGTTCGTCGTGCCGCGCGAGAGCTTCGTGACGTTCGACGACGAAAGCGAAGCGATGCCTATCGAGCCGGCGAAGCCGATTAGCAAAGGCAAAGGCAAGCACCCGACGGAACCGATCGACGTTAACTCTGCCAGCCAGGCCGACCTGCAGAAGTTGCCCGGGATCGGACCGAAACTTTCGCAGCGCATACTCGATGAGCGCGCGAAGGCGGCGTTCAAGAGCATCGAAGATCTGCGTCGCGTGCCCGGCATCGGGCCGAAAACGCTGGAAAAGATCAAGCCGTTTGTGGTGGTTGGGAAGTGATGTTTACCCGCTCGCCTTTGGCGAGCACGGGCTGATCGTAGCCATCACGCTCCGCGTGATGGATTTTGCGTCGCAGCAGGAATAAAAAATATCATTTCATCCATCACGCGGAGCGTGATGGCTACGGTGGTTGCGGAAGCTCTCTATGAATCCATTTCTCTCCCGTCGTGAATTCCTCTGGCAGTCCGGCGGCGGGCTGGGCGGCATCGCGCTGGCGTCTTTGCTCAGCCGCGATGGCTTACTGGCGCAGGAACGCAGCGGTCTGCACCATCCCGCAAAAGCAAAACGCGTCGTGCAGCTTTTCATGTCCGGGGCGGCCAGTCAGTGCGACACCTTCGACTACAAGCCGATGCTCATTCAGCGCAACGGGCAGGCCTTCGATCCCGGCGGGTGCGTCGAACTGTTTCAATCCAGCCCCGGCCACGTGATGGCGTCGCCCTGGCGCTGGCGGCAGCACGGCCAATCTGGCAAATGGATCAGCGATCTCTTGCCTCATATCGCTAGCTGCGTGGACGACATCGCCTTCATCCCATCCATGGTGGCGAGGTCGAACGTGCATGGGCCGGCCACGTTTATGCAGAATACCGGCTTCGTCCTGCCCGGCTTTCCCGCGATGGGCGCGTGGATCAACTATGGTCTCGGCAGCATGACCGATAACCTGCCGGCCTTCGTCGTCATTCCCGATTCGCGCGGCTATGCGCCCAACGGCCCGGCGAACTGGAGCGCCGCGTTTCTGCCCGCCAGCCATCAAGGGACAACAGTCAGGCCTAGCGACCGCAATCCGATCTTCGATCTCTTCCCAGGGCCCAACAATTACATTACCCCGCAGAGTGAGCGCGATGGTCTCGCCTTGCTGCAAGAGATGAATCGCCGGCATGCCGAAACCCGCCAAGGCGACTCCAGGCTCGATGGCCGAATCCAGACCTACGAACTCGCGGCTCGGCTTCAACTCAGCGCTCCCGAAGTGCTCGACATCGCCGGCGAGACGCGCGAAACGCATCGGCTTTACGGCCTGGATCAGCCGATCACCGCTGAGTTTGGCCGCAACTGCCTGATCGCGCGAAGATTGCTGGAACGCGGCGTGCGCTTCGTGCAAATCTGGAGCGGCGCGGACAACGGCTTCCCGCGCCGCAATTGGGATTCACACGAACAACTCGAACGCGATCATGGCGACATGGGCACAAGCATGGATCGGCCAACGGCGGCGCTCATCAAAGACCTGAAACGCTCCGGCTTGCTCGACGATACGATCGTGATGTGGACGACGGAGTTTGGCCGAATGCCATGCAGCCAGGGCAGCCTGGGCCGTGATCACAATCCGTTTACGTTTACGACCTGGCTTGCAGGCGGCGGCATCAAGGGAGGCGTGACGTATGGCGCCAGCGACGAGTGGTCCTTCCGCGCCGCCGAGCATCCGACCTATTGCTATGACGTGCATGCGACGATGCTGCATTTGCTCGGCATCGACCACACGCGCTTGACATATCGCCACAACGGCATCGACCGGCGTTTGACGGACGTACACGGGCATGTGATTGGGGAGATCGTGGCGTGACGGAAATCGTGAGGCGCATAGCGGCAAAAGCCAATAGCCAGGGGCGCAAGCCCCTGGTAGACATAATCGGAATTTCAGCCGCGTAGCGGCAAAAGCCAATAGCCAGGGGCGCAAGCCCCTGGTGAGCGCGCCATCGAGATATTATCGCGCGGACCCAAGCCCCGAACGGGGCGAAAGTGGCCGTGACCTGGATTCTGTGGCTGTCGCCCTTCCAGGGCTTGGTTCGGTAAATTATTATGGTGTTTCGATGGCTTTCCAGGGGCTTGCGCCCCTGGCTATTGGCTTTCGCCGCTTCGCGGCTGGCGATTGCCAAAGACCCACGTTATTGGCAATTTAGGTGTGTCGCAATCCAGAGGAACATCCTATGCCCCAATCGTACGTTTCGCTTCCTATTCACGTCGTTTTCAGCACTAAGAACCGCGAACCATACATACACGAAGATTGGGAACAACGACTATACGAATATATCGGCGGCATCCTTCGTAACGAAAAGTGTGTTCTCCTCGCCGCCGGTGGGATGCCGGATCATGTCCATTTGCTCATCTCGTTGTCGAAGGAAAAGGCGATCGCTGATGTCCTGCGCGTCGTGAAAACGAACTCTTCGCGCTGGATACACGAAACGATTCCTGCATGCGCTTCATTCGCTTGGCAACCCGGTTACGGTGCATTTGCCGTCAGCCAATCGAACATAGAGAAAGTGAAAACGTACATCGCAAAGCAGAAAGAGCATCATCGCACCATGACTTTCAAGGACGAATTCGTTGCACTTTTGAATCGTCACGGTATCGCCTATGACGAGCGCTACGTCTGGAACGCGGATTCCGACGAATAATCACACCACCTCCCGTAACCTCTCAATCAACGCGGAGGTTCGTTCTGCATTCAGGTGCAGCGGGTTGATGATGAGCGTGCCGTGTGCCAGCTTCATATGTCCGACTTGCACGGAGGGTTTGCCTTGCCGCAACGCCCGGCACACGTCGAATGCGTTCCTGCCGGCTGTCAGCGTGATTTCGAGCATCGGATAACTTTGACCGTCGCTGGAATAGATTTGGCACCGCGCTGGTGAATTGGCGAGCGATGCAGCGATCTCCTTGAGCATGCGCGCCATGTCCGCCAGTTCGCGGTCGTAGGCACCGCTCATGAACAGCTTCAACGCGGTCAACAAAGCGGCAATCTGCTCTTTCGATACCTTCAGCGCACGCCCGATGCCATGGCGTGGGATACCTCGCAGTTTGGATTTGTCGATCAAGTCCGCTGGTGGATCCCAGAGTTCGAAATGGTCGTCCATGTCGAGCATCTGAAGCAACGCCGAGCTGATGAGATCGCGTCGCCCGCAGAGGATGCCGGTCGATTGCGGTCCGCGAATCGCTTTGCCGCCGCTGAAAACCACGAGATCGGCGTCGGTTGCGATGATGTCGCGCAGATTCGAGCGAGGCGGCAGTTCGCCGGCGGCGTCCACGAGCACTGGCAGGTTGCGGGAGTGCGCGACCTTCACTAAATCCGCCAACCGCGGCGCGGCGTTCACATCGTATACATGCAGCACTCCTGCGGTTTTCGGGCCAAACGCTGCCTCGAATTCCCACGCCTCGGCTCGCCGCACGCCCGCGCCGGCGACGATTTCGTGGAAGCCGACTTCGACGAACCGCACGCCGGCGGCGCGCACGGCGTGATCGTAACCATTGCGATGCTCGCGCGCGACGACGAATTCGTGCGGCATCGCCTCGGTGAAGGGCAGTTGCTCCATGCGGCCAAGGTCATGCCGAGCTAGGATTGCCGCCGCTCCGAGCATAAGCCCCGCCGCCGCTCCGTTCGTCACGATACCCGCCTCGGCTCCGGTCGCCTCGGCGATGACGCGCGACGCCGCCGCCTGCAGTTGATCGAGCGGCACGGATTCCGCCGCCGCAGTTCGGAATGCGTCCAACACCGCCGACGGCATTGGCGCACCTCCCAGGCGAGTCACCGACCCGGAGACGTTGATTATCGGCTCGACTCCCCACTCGCGAAAAATGCTCATCACTCACCTCGGCTTTTCGCCTGAAGCTATCCAAAAAGTAACATTATTCCAAGAAAAAGTGGCCAAAATGCTCTCGCCGGACGGAATATCGCAGGGTATGATACACGCGCGGAAAAATAATTCTCCCAGCAGCGCAAGTATTTGCCAATGATAGCGTTTCATGGGTAGGAACAACGAAAGTCCGCGCAGATCGCCCAGGAATTGCAGCCATGCGTTTTTCATTAATCACAATACTGGCAATCGGTTGCGCCATTTCATGGGCCGCTGCCGATACGTTCGCGCAGGGCCAGCCGACCGTGGCGGTAGGGTTTCGCAATCGCACCGAATCGAATTTACTGGTCCGCGGCTATACAATTGTCAACGGCGTGCAACGCTCCGGACCGAGCCTGGCGATGAAAAAATCGCAAGGCATGGCATTCGAGACGAACGTCCCCGCTGGAACCCGCTACTACACCGTTTACGACGCCAACAACCCTCTACGGGTCTATCTCCGCGATTTCCCGGTCTTCGTCACCAATCGCGATCTGTTCATCAATATCCTGCCTTCTCCGACCGATCCGAATTCCGTCGTTTTCATCTTGAGCAAGTAACTAATCCGTTTCAGAGGAATCAGGGGGCTTACGCCCCCCGCTCGCCTATTTCACAGTGGTTTTCGCTGGGGCGGCGAAGTTTGCTTGCTGTGCGGCCGCTTGTGCTGCGGTCATCTCTCCGGGCTGCAGGAACAGCCGATAGTTGACGACCAGCGGCGTTTCCGGCGTTACCGTGCGCTCGAAGTAGCCGCCAAAACGAGCGTAGGCCCGCTCGCTGAAACGCGTCTCTTTGGGATTGTTGGGGTTATTGAGGTAGCAGACGCTGTAACGCTGTTTATCTAGCACGAAGCTGACGACGTACCACGGCAGATCGACCATGTCTTTGTTCTTGGGCCAATTCTTTTCGACGCCCATCGCGCCCTTGCTGCCATCGGGATGAAGGTAGAACGTCTGCTTGGTCGTTCCAGCGGCCACGTCATTGTGCGCACGGAACTGGAAGCCGGCGTGCTGGGGATCGCCGTCGAGTTTGACGTTCCCCTTGACCGCCTTCAAGCGCGACGCGAATTCGACGAGCGTCCCGCCGGCGACGCGGTACAGCGTCAGCTCGCGCTCCTCCTCGGCAAAGCGTTCGTTCTTCTCGCCGAACCAGCCCAGCACCACGCGATGCCGGCCGAGTATCGGGCCTGCCTCCGTGCTCAGCGTTTTTTCATGGGCGACGTGGGCGTCACCGGTGCAATGCCAGGTGTCGGCCTTGTTCTTCATGCCGGGGCCGTAAGTGCATTTGTTGAAGCCGTACATGATGCCGCGATGATGCGGAAAGAGGAGCTTCTTCGGATCGGCAACTTTTCCGTCGGCAAATCCGCCATTGGTGACGCGTTTGCCTTCGGAATCGTACAGATGATGGAAAACCTTGTACGACATGTCGCGTGCCGGCTTCGACGAGGCGTCGTAGGGGCGATTCATGTAGCGCAACTGCGGGATCGCGCGTCCGGATAGCGTCAGGAGCAGGTCCTCGTGTTCGCCCTTCTTCACGGTCCAGGCGAAACGCGCAACTTGCCGTTTCTCAGGCGCGATCGGCGTGAAATGCACGACCAACTCCTGGCACGGCGTCGTCAGCAAAACGTGAAGGTCGCGGCGGACCGTGCCGTCCTTGGCGGGCTTGATCGCTTCGGTCGTGATGCTCGGCGCCGTCAGTTGCCCGACGGTGCGAGCCAAATCACGGCCGGTGACCACATCGACGGCGACTTCGTCGAATTTGGCCCAGTCCGAAGGCACGCTGAGTGGAACGCACAGAGGCCCCGCCTGATCGCCCTTGCCGGGCGTCACGGTTATCGACATGGTGTTCTGCGCGAAGGCGTTACTCACGCCAGCGCAAACGACAAATGCAATGGCAAACCATCGAATCATGATAGGCTCCTTTTTGAGTTTGATACGACACCCCATTTCGTTATTTTTGTCCGCCCACAGTAAACGAGTGCCGTTATTGGTAACTGCTATCCTCCCGCGGGTTTGTCCCACACGGGTTGAAAGTCCTCGTTTTTGCCTCGATGCTTGTGAACGGTTTCCATCAACACCAGCATTGCCCGGCATTGCTCGCGAAAAGCCTCGCGCACCTTTCCCTGTTTGGCGAAGGCGGCAGCGAGTTTGGCGTGCTCTACCTGTTTCTTCGTGTCGGCAGTCCAACCTTTTTCTTTAATATTTGCCTCGAGCGATTTGGTCGTCACCGCAAGCCGTTCGAGAATGCCGTCGTCGAGGGGACATGGCGATTGGCGATAGATCTGCACGACGCGTTTCTCGGGCTTTTCGCTGAGCTTTCGCATCTCGCGAAAATGCTGAAACATCAGCAGGCCGATACCGCCGAGCAGCGACAGGCCCGCCACGAAAAACGACACCATCGCGAGTTGCATGCTGACGGTGGTCAGCAAGATCGCGATGCCCGCGGCGAGAATCCCGGCTGTCAACATGATAAACGGCCACGGAAGCCGGCCGAGGCGGTACATCAGCATCGCCAGGCGCGGCACGCTTGCTTCGAAAGTTTCGGTCGCGGGAAAAACAACGTCCGCGTTGCTATCGCCGCCGGCGAGGCTTGGCTCGCCGCCGACGCGTACGACGATCACCGTCGTGTTGTCCGGTCCGCCTTGAAGGTTCGCAAGATGCACGAGAAACTGCACCGCTTCCTTCGGCGCCAGAGCCGCGAGCACGGACCCGATGACGCGATCATTGACCTGGCCGCTCAGGCCGTCGCTGCAGATGAGAAAGACGTCGCCGCGTTGGAGTGGATGAGGCCCCTCGACATCGACATCGACTTTGCCCTCGGGGCCGAGCGAACGCAGGATGCGATTGGCAGGAATGCCGGTGAGTTCTTCGGGAGATTTGCCCTGGCGGCGAGCGATTTCCCAGAGGTAGCTGTGATCAAAGCTGAGTTGTTCGATGACGCCGCCGCGCATGCGGTAGACGCGTGAATCGCCGACATGGCCGACCCACGCGCCGTCGGGGCGAAGGATCAAGGCTGTGCCGGTCGTGCCCATACCCTCGAATTCGCGATTTTGTTTACCGCGGTTGTAGATCGTGGCATTGGCCTCGGTGAAGGCGCGCGCGATGGCGGGAATCGTGCCGTCCTGGCCGACGTATTTCGAGAAGAGGTGGGGGATATTGTCCACGGCGATCTTGCTGGCGAGTTCGCCGACGGCGTGTCCGCCCATGCCGTCCGCGACGAGAAAGACGTGGCCGATCTCGCGCCAGTGTTCGGCATCCGTCGCCAGCAGCACGGTATGCGAATCTTGGTTATGACTGCGACGTACGCCGACGTCCGTATGGCAGGCGTACTCAATCTCGTTGTACTCGATCACCCGATGGTCTCTAACGATGTCAGCCTACTTGGCAAACGGCGACGATTTTGTCAGAACCGTTTGCACAATCAGCCGACAAGAATCTCTTGACGCATTGGCTATGAGTCGTTATATCCCCTCACCCTTGAACCATACAGGTAATTCACGAGACTCTGGGAAAATTGGTGTCGGCATGATGCCTTTGGTCCGACTACTGCGTCTGTGCCCCCTCGGCCTCGCCCTCGTTTTGGTTGGCGTCGGCTGCGTCGAGCGCCGCATGGTCATTATTGCCGAGCCTTACGGCGCAATCGTCTACGACGAAAAGAACCAACGCCTCGGCGGATCACCTGTCGATCATCCATTCACCTATTATGGGAAATATCGCTTCCGCATCGCCAAGGACGGCTACGAGACATTGACCGTCGAGCAGCGCGTCCGGGCGCCGTGGTATGAACTGCCTGGCCTGGATTTCATTAGCGAAAACCTGATACCGTGGACCATTCGCGATGTTCGCTATTTCCGCTATGTCCTCCAGCCGAAGCAAATCATGCCCGCGGAAACGGTGCTTGGCCCTGCCGACGCGCTGCGGAACTATGCACGCGGAATCGGTGCGCCGATACCGAGCGAAGCGAATCCGATCCTACCCGCCGCAGCCGTGATCCCGACTCCCGCCGCGGCGCCTGCTCCGACGCTGCTGCCGCCGACGCCCTAGTGTACTCGAAAACAAGTTCCGAGCCGCGACCGTGAGGGAGCGGCCAACCGGATGCCATGCCGGAACACTCGCTGTCGGCCACTCCCTGACGGTCGTGGCTCGGAATTGCGCGACGGCTAGAACGAAAATTCCTAATATCAGGTTTCATCCTTCTTGATGCGCAGAGTACCCAGGAAATCCACGAAGACCGAGCGCCAGATCTGCCGATTCGCCCAGGTGCATTCGCAGAGAAACACGTAGGTGATGTCCGGATCGCTGATCGCTCCGATCAGGAAGAATCGCTTTAGCTCATTGCTTCGGCTCATCTTCAAATCCACGATGCGAGCCCGGCGATTTCCGAAGGTCTCGATCGTGCCTAAGTCGGTTGCATCCTTCGCGGGATCGACGGCGAGTTCAAACTTGACAGATGGATCGCTGTTCTTCGCCTTGGATTCGACGTAATCCTTCGCCGCCTTCAAGGCACTGCTGAGGCTGTCCTTCTTCTCCATCGTGAAGAACAGCATGAGAGCATTCTTGGTGTTGTCTTTTTCCTTGAGATATCGGCCGAGCAGCAACAATTCGCCGTTCTCATCTTCGTCCTTGGCGTTATGCTTTTCCCAGACGCCTTTCGGGCCGGTGACGAACAGCTTGTTATTGGCCGAGGCGAACGTCTCCGTCGGCATCGGCTGTTCGCGCCAGCCCTTGCGATCGACGACGAACTCGATGTTCCTGCCCGGAAGCTCGGCCGTGAAATATTCGACGTTGGCCCAATCCGGGCTTGCGAAGTAGAGCCAAAACGCGACGCCGTCCTTGAAGACCATGTAGCATTCGCCCAGCCAGTTCGCTTGTTTGTATTGCCCCTTGAACGCTAGCTTCACGGCGGGAATGTCCATGAATTTCACCGGCTGCGCGTTCGCCGCCAATTCGAGATTATCCTGAAAGTGAGACTCCAATTTTTCGATGCCGATACGGAGCATGTCGGCATCGCGCGGCCGATAGATGCCGTAGTCCTTGACGGCGAGAACGAACCAGAAGTCAACGGCATTGCTTCGATAGGCGGTGTGAGCGTTGAATTGCGAGGTGAGTTCACCATCGATCGTCCATTCGTCTTTTCGCAGGACGAGTTTGTAGATCTTCTCGTTGCCGCCCTTGGCGTCGCGGATGAGGCCCCAGTAGATCGTGCCGTCGTTGCCGGAGATGTCGCGCAATCCGCCGGGCCCGACAAAGAACCAGATGAGCGAGGCGACGGCGGTGATAACGAGCGAGACGGAGATGCCGATGGCGAATGCATAGACCATGAACTTGCGCCAGTCGAATTTTTTCTTCGGCGCCGCTTTGGTTTTGACGAGCGTGCCTGCCGCGGGATCCATGCCGGGATCAAAGTACGCGCCATCGGGCACGGAGTCCTCCGAGGAATTCGGCAATGGCGCAACGGGCGGTTCGCCCGCAGCGACGGGACTGGCCGGCGCCGGCGCAGTCCCCGCGCTCACGGGCATCGCCATGACTACCGGGCCTTTCGGCTCGGCCGTGACTGGCATCGCCATGACGGGAAGAGCGGCGGCAGGCGGCGCCGGCGTCGGTGCGGCAGGTGTCGCAGGTTTGGCGGGCACGGCTGGCCTGGCGGCGGGCGATGGCGCCTGCGGCTTCGAAGCCGGTGCGGCGGGGTTGGCTAGTTTTGCGGGCGCCGGCGCTTTTTTCTTGGCAGGTGGAACGAGCGTCTGCTGGGCTGCCGGCGGCTTCGCGGGCGCCTGACCCGTGCCTTTCATCGCGAAACCGCACTTCGGGCAGAGCAATTGTGCCGCGGCTTGTAGTTCCGCGGCGACAAAATCATGCGAGCAGGTCGGATTCGGGCAGGGTATCGTCTTCGCCATAGTTGCCGAGCCCTTCAAAGATTGTTTCGCAAATTTGGGCTTCCGTCATTTTATACTTCAACCCTTCGCATTCACGAGAAATTTCGGTGATTACCGTAGCCATCACGCTCCGCGTGATGGATTTAAGGCGCAAGCAGAATGTGGAGAAAAGCAATCCATCTCGCGGAGCGAGATGGCTACGATGAAATGCCTCAATCACATTCACCTTTGCCACCTTGTTGCGTCGTCGTCTGCATGGTAATCTAACCATACGAATACCTCCCTCCTTCCGGACACTTTCCGCCATGATACGACACCTTGCATTGGCCGGTCTTGGTTGTTTGCTCTTTCCCGTCCTGGCGTTTTCCCAGGGTAAAGCGGGCAATCATTTTGAAGATGCCGTTCGGCCTATCCTCAAGGCTCACTGTTTCGAGTGCCATGGCGAAGGCAAACGGCTCAAAGGCGGGTTGGACGTTCGCCTCAAGCGCACCCTCGTCGCAGGCGGCGACGACGGTCCCGCCATCGTGCCCGGCGACGCCAAAAAGAGCACGCTGCTCGAAAAACTTCGCACCGGCAAGATGCCGCCGGGCAAACGCAAACTTACGCCTGCCGAAATCGACAAGATCGCTCGCTGGATCGACGGCGGCGCGACGACGGCCAAAGCCGAGCCCGACAAATTGGCGACGGGCTTTCAAATCACCGACGCCGATCGGCAGTATTGGTTCTACCAGTCTGTCCGCAAGCCATCGATTCCAAAGGTGCGCGACGCGGCCCGAATCCGCACGCCGATTGACGCGTTCATCCTGGCGAAACTGGAATCCAAGGGTTTGACGTTCGCCCCCGACGCGGATCGGCGAACCCTGATTCGGCGAGCTTCCTTCGACCTGCTCGGCCTGCCACCGACACCGGCGGAAGTGGAGGCGTTCGTCGCGGATGCTTCGCCGGATGCGTTCGAGAAACTTTTGGATCGCCTGCTGGCATCGCCGCATTACGGCGAGCGCTGGGGGCGGCATTGGCTGGATGTCGCGGGCTACGCCGACTCGGAAGGTTATTCGAGCGCCGATGCCGTGCGCCCGACGGCGTATCTATATCGCGATTATGTCATCCGGTCGTTCAATGCCGACAAGCCGTTTGATACGTTCATTCACGAGCAACTCGCAGGCGATGAACTCGTCACGCTGCCGTATGCCAAGCTTCCGCCAGAGCAACTCGACAAGCTCATCGCCACCGGCTTTCTACGCACCGCGCCGGACGGGACGGCAACGAAGGACGTGAACCTGAAAGAAGCCTGCAACCAAACCGTGGCTGACACACTGCACATCGTCAGTTCGGCACTTCTGGGCATCACGGTGCAATGCGCACAGTGCCACAATCATCGCTACGATCCGGTCTCGCAATTGGACTACTACCAGATGCGAGCGATCTTCGAGCCGGCGTTTGACACGAAAAACTGGCGGACGCCGCCCGCCCGGTCGATCAACATCCCGATCGCGGCTCCGAAGAAGCAGCCCGACGCCAAGCCCGCGAAAGCCCCCGCCAAGCCTGCGACGCTGGCGATCCGCGCGCTCACCGAAATCGGCGACAAGGTTCCCGCGACGTTCCTATTCGACCGCGGCGATCCCGATCAGCCTCGCGAGGAAGTCAAGCCGGGCCATCTCGGCATCTTCTCGGCGATACCGCTCACACCAATCGCCGAGCGCGATCCCGCGTTGAAAACCACGGGCCGACGACTTGCATTTGCACGCAGTCTGACCGATCCGCGCCATCCGGCAACGGCACGCGTGCTCGTCAATCGCTTCTGGATGCACCACTTCGGCACGGGCATCGTCGCTACGCCGGGTGACTTCGGCATGCTTGGCGAACCTCCGACGCACCCCGAACTCCTCGATTGGCTGGCGAGCGATTTCGTCTCGGGCGGCTGGAAGCTCAAACGCCTGCATCGGCAGATCATGCTGTCCACGGCTTACCGCCAGTCGGCGATCGCTAGTGCCGAAACCCGTTCAGCCGATCCAGACAACAAATGGCTCGGACGAATGAACCTGCGCCGCCTGGAGGCCGAGATCGTCCGCGATGCCATGCTCGCCGTCGGCGGCAAGCTCAACACGAAAGCGTTTGGCCCGCCGGTTCCTATCAAGCCGGATCTCACTGGGCAGATCGTCATCGGCGTGGACACGAACGACGGCGCCGGTCGGCCGACGGGCAAAGTCGTACCGCTCAACGGCGAAGAATTTCGCCGCAGCATGTACGTGCAAATTCGGCGGAGTAAACCGCTTGCGATGCTCGAGACGTTTGACGGCGCGACCTTGAACCCGAACTGCGAGCGTCGCAATTCGACGACGGTGGCCACGCAATCGCTGATGTTGATGAACAGTCGCGGTGTGGCCGAGATGGCCGAGTTCTTCGCCCGAAGATTGCAAACTGAGGCGGCGGGCGATCGAACGAAACAGGTTCGCCTTGCCTGGATGTTGGCGTGGAATCGCGAGCCGACGGCGAAAGAAACCGCAGACGCCGAACAGTTCCTCAGCGAACAGACGAAGCGGTTTCAACAGGCCAAGAACTTGCCGTCGGGTTTCGATCCCGCCTTCACCTCGCTGACAAATCTATGTCAGGCGCTGCTGACGGCGAACGCGTTTCTTTACGTGGAGTAAGCACGTCACGACGCAATCCGCAGCGGTTGAACCTCCGGCACAGCACGCGGCTCGGCTTTCAGTGTCAGCACGTGGGCATCGGCTCGGTCGTTGAGGTGCTGCAACTCCAGCTTCATTTCCAGCGGTTGGGCCAGGCATTCGTTCAGATAGTTCGTGATGGTCTTGCTGCCTGCTTCAAGCGCATCGGAGTAGGTGAACGAGAGCATGCCCGTGAGCCGTAGCATGACGGTTTGCAGCGGCGAAATGTTGAACGGTTGCGGTGTTTGCTTGTCGAATGCGAGTTGGCCGACTTCCTGCCAGCCGTCCTTGCTTCGCAGCCACAGGCGGGCGCTGAGAATGGCATTGGGCAGCACGCTATAATTCGCGACGATGACGCCAAGCTTCACGCCGATCTGTCGAACATCGCCGCGGCTCATGGCCAGGAAGAACTCTTTGTCGACGAGATGCGGCTTCAGGCACGGCTGTTCCTGCCGTCGGCGGACGAGCCAAAAGTACAGCGTGGTGAGCATCGATGCCGCTGAGCCGACCATGCCGATGTAGGAAGCGTAGGAATCCATTCCCGACTCTCCAAGTGCGTGGTAAAGATAGGGAGCGGGGAGACGATACCAGAACGCACGCAATCTGCCAAGCGCAGTATTACCGTAGCCATCACGCTCCGCGTGATGGATTTGCTGCAACTCAAAAAGATCGAGCGATTTCAACATTCAAAAGCAATCCATCTCGCGGAGCGAGATGGCTACGGTGGTGAGAAGAGTTCCTACTCCACCGGCTCGATGCACTCGATGCCGTTGTTCTTCACGCTGTTTACGCGGTTCGATACCGCATAGGTCACCATGTCCGTTGCCGGGAACGGTCGCATGAGTTCGGCGATCCTATCTAAATCCTCGATTTCCGGATCGATCCACGCCTGGGCTTGCTCGTCGCGCAGAATCACCGGCATGCGATCGTGTACCGGAGCGGCCAGTTCGTTCGCGCTCGTCGTCAGGATCGCGCACGATTCGAGCGTCGGGCCATCGCCGGACCATTGATCCCAGATGCCCGCGAAGGCGAATGGCTTGTCGTCGGCCATGCGATAGTAGTACGCCTGCTTCGATTTCGGGCCGAGCGTTTTCCACTCGTAGTAGCCGTCGGCGAAGATCAGGCAACGTCGCCGTTTGACCGCTGCCTTGAAAGCGGGCTTTTCGAGCACGGTCTCGCTGCGTGCGTTGATCCAGTTCGTCTTCTTGTCCTTCGCCCAGAACGGGATCAGCCCCCAACGCAAGAGATCGCCATGCACCTCGCCTTCAACGACGCGAGCCACGAGCACGGCCTGCGTCGGCGCGATGTTCCAACTCCGCGCAACATCGGGCATGCCAGACAAATCGAACAGGCTCGCGTAGGTCTCCATGGAATTCGCCCGCACATAGCGTCCGCACATCGGCTGGCTCCTTTTCCTGATATTATACACTCGCCCTTTTGAAACTCGCGGCGGTTCGGCGAGGTAGTCCTCATACAACAATCATGTCGCGCCAGGACAGCAGGAGTTTGCCATGCGTTCGATTCTCACCGCCCTCGTCATCCTCGTCATCGTGCCAGTTCCCGTTTTCGCACAGACCGAACCCTCCCGCGCCAAGCTTGGCGAAAAGATGCCGAACCTGACCTTCAAGGACGAGAAAGGCAAAACGCACCGCCTTTACGAGCTTGAAAACCGCAAGGCGATTGCGATCGTATTCTTGTCCTTTGAATGCCCCGTATCGAATAGTTACTCGCAGCCGCTCTCGGAAATCGCCGACGAGTTTGGCAAGTTCGGCGTCACGCTGTGGGGCTTGACGACGAACGAGGACGACACCATCGCCGATGTAGCGAAGTCGGCCAGGCGATTCGATCTATCGTTCCCGGTATTCAAGGACGAACGCCTCCGCGCCGCCGACGCGCTCAGCGCGATCCACACGCCCGAGGTGTTCGTGCTCGACGGCAGCTTCATCCTGCGCTATCGCGGGCGCATTGACAACATGTACTCCGAGCGCCTGAAGAAGCACAAGGAAGTGACCGAGTTCAATCTCAGGCAGACGCTGGCGGAACTTGTCACCGGCCGACCCGTGTCGGGCGAAGTCACTCAGGCGATTGGTTGCAGGATTTACCGCCCGCAAAAGACGCCGGCGAAGGTAGGCAATGTTACTTACTACCGCGACGTGCTTCCGATCTTGCAGAACCGCTGCCAGGAATGCCATCGGCCCGGCGAAGTCGGCCCATTCTCGTTGATGACGTACAAGCAAGCCGTCAACTGGGCGCAAGACATCAAATCCTACACGCAAAGCGGCGAGATGCCGCCCTGGAAAGTCTCCGGCGGCGTGTCCTTTCATAACGAACGCAAACTCTCTTCCAAAGAGCTAAAAACGCTCGCCGATTGGGTCGATGGTGGCACGCCGAGCGGCGACATCGCCCACGCTCCGCCGCCGCGAAAGTTTACGGACGGCTGGCGACTTGGCACGCCCGACCTCATCCTTTCTCCCACCGACGACTTCCTTCTCGGTCCCGGCGGCAAGGACGTCTTCCGCTGCTTTGTCATGCCTACCAACTTGAAGGAAGACCAGTACGTCGCCGCCGTCGAACTTCGGCCAGGCAATCCGCAGGTCGTGCATCACCTGCTGCTCTTCATCGACACGGCCGGGCGCGGGCGTGCTCTCGAAAAATCGGGCCAGGAATACGAAAAGAAAAACCCGACCGTCGACCCACACACGGGTCAGGTCTCCAAGTACGATCGCGGCCCCGGCTACACCCGGACGATGGGCCTCGGCTTCCTGCCTCGCGCCGGCCTGCTCGGGTGGGCGCCGGGAATTCAGCCTCGCTTCATGCCCGAAGGCGTCGGCTTCCTGTTGCCGAAGAATTCCGATATCGTCATGCAGGTACACTACCATCGCAATGGCCGGGCCGAGAAAGACCGCACGCAGGTGGGCCTATATTTCGCCAAGAAAAAGATCGAGCATCCGTTCCAGGGCGGCGCTGTCACCGGCGGCGACGGTGTCGGGCCGTTGCGCTTCCTCTTCGCCATTCCACCCGGCGCTGAGAACTTCAAGCTCGACGGCGACGCTTATGCTCTGCAAGATTTCACGCTGCTTACCGTCACGCCGCACATGCACCTGCTCGGCAAGGACATCAAGCTGACCATGACGCCGCCCGGCGGCAAGGAACAGCTGATACTCGATGTCAAGAAATGGGATTACAACTGGCAGGAAATGTACTACCTGAAAGAGCCAATCCAGGTCAAATCAGGCACGCGGTTCCACATCGATGCTCATTTCGACAACAGCGAGAAGAACCCGCTCAACCCGTCTAGCCCGCCCATTCGCGTGACGATCGGCGAACAAACGACCAACGAGATGTGCTTCATGTTCCTCGGCGGCTACTCGGACTCGCGCCTGCCAATTTTGCCGCTCACGCCGTTCGCCCCGCGCACAGCAAAGTAGGTCCGGCCGGGTCCGGCTCGGCTCGCCGGACCTACTTAGTCTAAGACAAGCCAACATGCGGGCGTTTGCGGTCGAGCACTTCGCGCCAATAGGCAGGCATTCCATCGAACGCGGATTGATAGGTCGCCTCCAGCGGCACGGGCACGTACGATTCCGTCGACAAAAACAGCGGCATCTCAGGCAACGGATCGCCCACGGCTGCAAATTCAAGAAATGCTTCCGGATATTGATCGGCGCGATAGCCACTGAACGTCAATGGCTTGTCGCCAGGCAAGGTAAATTCATTGTCGATCAACTCATCCCAGATCGCCTTGTGTATGCCCTGTGGATCGCGTTCGCCAGGCGGTAGAATGTCGAGAATGAGCAGGTGAACGCCGGCCCGAAGCATCTCCGTCGCTTTGCTGACGAAGGAGCGCAGGGCGTTGCGGGCGTTTTTATTCCCGGGCGAGACGATCTCGACCATCGCAATGACGCGATGATTGCTCGTATGCCGAATGACGACGGCTTTCGCCTTGGCGGCGTATTGATCGGGTTCCGACAAGACCCTCATCCGAACCTTCGGCGGGGCTGCCAAAAGTGCGACGCCGCCTTCATCATCGGATACAGACGGCGGCACCGAGCCATTTGAAGAGGGGCGCCGCAAGGTCAGCACATCCGGACCACGGCCGCCAGCGATCTGCTCGGGAAGTGCGTAATAATCGGGAGGAAGCAAGCCGCGGTTCAGTGCTCGTGATATTTCCTCGATCCATCCATGATGAAATGCATGAAATATCCCCGCGTCAATCTCGGACCAGTCGTGTACAGGCATACGCAACTCCGGTGTTGAATCCTGCGATCGCCATGTCCCCATTATACCGCTAACGGTGCTATCGCCTGCCTTATCCATTCGCTATCGCGTCAGACGAAAGAATTGCCCGAAACATAGAATGACCTCCAAGCGTTTTTCCTTAACCACGGACTAAGGACCAAGGACTGATGACTTCCCCCTTCGTACACCTCCACTGCCACACCCACTATAGCCTTCTCGACGGCGCGAGCCGAGTGCCCGAACTCGTCGCACTGGCCAAGAGCCTGGGCATGAACGCGATTGCCATGACCGATCACGGCAATCTCTTCGGCGCCATCGAGTTTTACCAGGAATGCACCAAGGCAGGCATCAATCCGATCGTCGGTTATGAGGCCTACGTCGCCCCGACGCACCGCACTGACCGCACCATGAAGAAACGCGGCGAATCGGGCTACCACCTCACGCTGCTTGCGCAGAACATCGTCGGCTTTCACAATCTCATCAAGCTCGGCTCGATCGCCTATTTGGAAGGCTACCACTATATCCCGCGTATCGACAAGGAAGTGCTTGAACGCCATAGCGAGGGCCTGATCTGCCTGTCCGGTTGTGCCTCGAGCGAGTTCAGCGATTACATCCTGCTCGATCAGCTGGACAAGGCCCGTGAGACCGCAGTCTGGTTCCACAAGATTTTCAAGGACAACTTCTACGTCGAAATCCAGAACAACGGCCTCGATATTCAAAAGCGCTGTGCCGAGGGCGCGATCGATATCGCCAACGACCTCGGCATTCCGCTGGTGGCGACGAGCGACGCGCATTATCTGAAGCAAGAGGATAATTTCGCGCACGACGTGCTGCTGTGCATCAACACCGGGCGACTCATCAAGGACGAGAACCGCATGCGCTATGGCAGCGATCAGTTCTACGTCCGCCCGCCGGCCGAGATGTACAAACTCTTCCCAGGCCAAGAAGCGGCAGTTAAACGCAGCCAGGAGATTGCGGATAAATGCTCGCTGAAGATCGACTTCAAGAAGCGCCACTTCCCCGTCTTCACGCCGCCCGAGAAGAAAACGCCCGAAGACTACCTGCGCGAACTTTGCGAAGCCGGCCTGATCGAACGCTACGGCCCCGATGCCTCGCCTGAATCGCAAGCCCGGCTCGACGCCGCCAAGCAACGCCTCGAGCACGAGCTCGGCGTCATTTGCCGCATGGGCTTCGCGGGTTATTTTCTCATCGTCTGGGATTTCGTCCGTTTCGCCATCGCCAACAATATCCCCGCCGGCGCGCGTGGCTCAGCTTGCGGCGCCATCGTCAGCTACGTTCTTCGCCTGAGCGAAGTCTGCCCGCTCGAATACGATCTGCTGTTCGAGCGCTTCCTCGATCCGAATCGTTCCGAGGCGCCCGATATCGACATCGACTTCTGCCAGGATCGCCGAGAGGAAGTGCTCGCCTACGTCCGCGAAAAGTACGGCGAAAACTCCGTCGCCCAGATCGCCACCTTCGGCACCATGGCGGCCAAGGCGGCGATCAAGGATGTCGGTCGAGTGATGGACGTGCCGCTCGAGCATGTCAACCGCTTGACCGGCATGGTTCCGAAGGTGCTCAACATCAGCTTGCCCGAATCGCTCGAACAAAGCCCGGACCTCAAGCGGGAGTACGACAGCAATAACGAGATTCGCAGACTGCTCGACATCGCCATCAAGCTTGAAGGCACGAACCGCAACGTTGGCACGCATGCCGCGGGCGTCGTCATCGCCAACGGACCGATCACCGATTACGTGCCCGTGCAAAAGGTCAGGTCCGAATCTGACTCGGGCCCATACCCACAGATCCCGACCACTGGGTCACA
>CAZAFH010000064.1:0-42417 GCA_964484265.1 uncultured Singulisphaera sp. | reverse complement strand
CTCCCGGTGGGAGAGGGAGCACTTCGCGCAACGATTTCTTACGTCGGATACTGTCTCCTCAGTATGATTTTTTTTGTGTGTTTTTCATCAGCCCAGGGTGGAGGTTTAGGTTCAAACCCAAAGGTTCGCTGCGCTCACCCTTGGGCTTGGTCAGTTCACATCCAGATACTCATTTCGCGTAAAGACGATCGCGCCGATAACCAGGCACGCCACGGTGATGCCTGCGAGCACAAGCCAGGCCGTCAAACCGCTGACGGGGAGAAAGATGCTGGGCCGATCCGGGTGAATGCCGAATTCGTGGGCGCCGTCGAACATCAGGCAGCGCGTGTAGAAACTGATCGATAGCCGTTTGAAATGTCCCGGCATGTTGCCCATGACGGTTTCGAGAAAAAAGGCGTAGAGCAACGCAAGCACGGCCGAGCGTTTCATGCACGCCGCCATGAGATGAAACAGTGCCGAGAACGCCAGCGTGCTCCAAATCACGGCGGGCCAATACACCGCCAGCGCCTGCCTGCCAAATTTTCCGCCGCACAGACAGATTGCCGCGAATCCGCCGAGGTTGAGCATCAGGCACCACGGCAGAATCGCGACATACTTTGCAAGAAAGATCGACGATCGGCTCAACGGGCGCGTCAGCACCCAGAGCAGGTTCTGCGCCTCGCGTTCTCGGCCTAGCCCTTCGGTGGCGAAACTCGTCGTCCAGAGGGGTAAGAGAAATGTCGTAAACAGCGAAAACACCACCCAGCGTGAAAAGACGACGAACCCGCTGCCCCGGTTCACCGCCACGTCGAACGCCGATTGCGTCATTTGCTGCATCATCGCTTCTTGGGAAGGCCAGGGCAGGGCAGCGATTTGTGCCAGTTGTTCGATGTGCTGGGCATAGGTCGGGCCTTTGCCTCGCGGGTGCGTCCAGTGCGCCATCGACCAGCGTCCGCCCGAGGTGTTGATGCTGACGATGAACATCGTCAGACCCAGCAGCAGTAATGCGATCCAGAGCATCCAGTGTGCCCGCGCCTGGCGCATGAAGCTCAGTTGCACGAGGTAGCACCAGGCACGAAAGGGGGACGGTTCGGAAATGGCAGCCTCCATTCTCAGGCAATTTCGAATTTGAGCCGAATCGCGCCGCCGAGGATGATGCGGTGTCCTGGGCGCAGCGGATAATCGCGCATGGCGTCAAGCATGGCGTTTTCAAGCTGCGTGCCCGTGTTTCCCGCAAGCGGCCGCAGGATGTAGGCGCTCGTCGCCCGGTTGCGAAGGATCACGGCATGCTGGCGCGAAATTCGGCGAACGACCGTGCGATCGAACCATTCATCCAGATCAATGTCCGGAAACGTTCCCTTCACCGCGTCGAGCCGACCGATCGTCGTCGCGTCTTTGGTCAATGCGAAATACTGTAGCGGTTGCTTGTCAGGCCCGTAGAGCACCAGGCATGGCGTGCCCGGGTCGGGCTTGACGGCGCCAGCAGGCGCCTCGAGCACGTCGGCCATCGGCGGAGCTTCGTCCAGCACGTCCGCCATCGGCGGAGCCTCTCCCGAGAGATCGAACGGCGCAAGTGGGACCTCGCCGTCAAACGGCTCCAGCGGCACATCATCGAGAATCGGCGCCGTGGGCACGTCCTCGAAGGCCGGCCCCGTTCGCAGCAGCGTCCCCATCGGCAAGAACTCGTCCGCGCTCGATCCGCAAATCGAGCAGGTCCGTTCACCGTCCGGGATCTTCTCGCCACAAACGCTGCATTCCGCCATGTTGCGTGCCTCGGTGGTTATTGAAGCCATATCGTGATTGCGACGAAATTGCTGTGTACCAGATACTTGCGACTCCGATTCATCTATGTTATCCTTCAATCCATGTTGAAGCAACTCACAAGGCGCCCGGCGATCTGGGGTTTGGTCACCCTCGCTGTCGTAATTTGCTGGCACTGCTGGCCTGCGAATGACACCGTGCTTTTCCCCGTGACTTTTTCCGACAACAAGATGGGCTACGTCAATGCCAGCGGCTACAAGGTACTCGCCGGCGACTGGGACGGCGCCAACCCTTTCGATGAAAACGGCATCGCGTTTGTCCATCAAAACATGCGAGGTTGGTTTATCGACAGGAATGGTCGGCAGGTAAAGAAAATCGAGCGAAATGCTCATGACGAAAGTGCGAGAGACGATTTTTTTAGGCGAACATTCGAGGATAATGACCCACTGCCAATTCCTGACATCAAAAAAGCATCGGCGGAAAACAATGTGGTCGATGATCGCGGTATTACCGCTAATCAATTAGATAAACGGCTAATTTACGAAGGAAGCGAAGTTTTCTCGGCGACCTGGGGACGATTAGAGTTCGGAGCGGAGGATTTGGCCGTCGTCAGCGACAATGGCGGAATGGGGTATATCAATCGGTTCGGGCGAATCGCGATACCATTGCAATGGGACGAGGCCCGTGCCTTTTCCTTTGGGTTGGCCGCTGTCAAAAGGAAAGAGCGGTGGGGATATATCGATAACATCGGTCGACTCGTGGTTCCTCTAGACCTTTGGGACGAAGCCAGACCGTTTGACGAGCGCGGATACGCCGCTGTCAGCCGGCGCGGCAAATGGGGTTGCATCGATCGCCGGGGATGGTTGGTGATTCCGCTGGAATGGGATCTCGCGCCATCATTCGACATAGACGGCTACGCTATCGTGGAGTCAAACCAAAAACGTGGCGTTATCGATCGCTCTGGGAACGTTCGTGTGCAAATCCAATTCGACTGGATCGATGCCTTTGGTCCCGAAGGAATGGCACGCGTTCGTCGCAACGGCAAATGCGGCTTTGTCGATCGATTCGGCAGGGTTACAATTCCGCTGAATTGGGATTGGGTAGACTCCTTTGACAGAAGCGGCATGGCACGTGTTGAGAAAAATGGAGAGTTTACCTGGATTCGCTGTGAGACTGAGCCGATCGAACCCCTGGATTGGGAAACACTCGTCGTTTGCGACAAGCACAAAAGGCCGCTTCCAAGTCGCAGTAGGGCGTGGGGTTTTGTTGACCGCTCCGGTAGAATTTCTGATCCGGCGAATTGGAATTCCGTCTGCAAATTTTCAAATGGCGAAGAAAGGATCAGGCTTGGCCGGGTGCGTTCACCGAATTTCTTGATGGTAAAGCGTGGCCATCTTGGCGTTGCGGACAGGGCCGGCAACATCATCGTCCAGCCCGTCTGGGATTCGGTCTCACTTGTGACAGATGGGACAAACGAGAGCGTCGGAATTGTCGCGAGTCGGATCACAATCTCTTTTCGAGGAACTAAGACGATCTGCCATCTTTATGGCGCTACTGGTAACAGACTCTGGAGCAGCGATTGGTTCGAACAATGGTGGATCTCGTCGATCATCGTATCAATCGCGTTGGTGACGGTGCTGATTGACACCGCCTGGTTTTTTATCTGCAAGTACAAATCTTCTCGAATGATCGAACCAAGTCAATGAAAATCAGATGCCCGTGAATATTTCATCCGAATGTGGCGGCGATAGCTCTATAGCCAGGACTGGACGCTATTTCTTCTCTGCCACTTGCAGGCTCTTCGCATATTCCGCGAAATGGCGGGTATCTTCGCCGAACGACATGATCCAGTGGCGGACCATGTTTTCCGTGACGCCGGCTTCGCAGTCGAGGTTGATTTCGAGCGAAGTGTATTCGTTATCTTTGCCCTTGTAATTGACGGCGCGAATGAACTTGCGATTCAAGTTGTAGCGATTCACCTGGGCCAATTCGAGCTTGGGATAGCGAGCCTCCATCATCAGATCTTTGCCGAAATTATAGAGGCGAATTTTCTGCGCATTCAATTCAAAGAAAAACGCGACCGGACCATTCGCGTTCTGCTGCTTCTGGTAGTTGATGCCTTGCGTTTTCAGCAAATGTTCGAGCTTATCATTCGAGACGTCGGCGAGTACTTTGTCGTCGCTGACGGCGCCGGTGACGAATTTTTCGTACTTCTTCAGTTCATCCTCGAAGCGTGCGAGGTACTGCTTCAGCATGCCGCGTGAATAGCCCGCGGAGAGGTCCATGCCGTATTCGAGTATTGTTAGTTCGCCCGTGTTTTCCTTGTGATACGACGCGCGTGCCACGCGCGTAAATCCGTTCCACTGGTTGACTTTTTCGATCGGCATGCCCGGGAAGACGCAGTCGAGCATTACGTCCTTGGAAGAGAAGAGCGTCCAGCGCACGCGGAAATTGCCGCGAACGAAGTCGAAATAATGCTCATCGCCAGCCTTGGATGCGGTTTTCTTGAACTCGATCTTCTGTTCCTGCAGAAAACCCGAGATCGCCTCGTGAGTAAGGTCGCGTTGGAGTTTTTCGTCCTGTGCCCGAGCATTGGGAATGACGACGATGAAGACGACGAGCGACGCTAGCCGTATGCGATGGAATGACGACATGGGAAGTCCTTTCAGCCTAATATCAAAATCCTGTGAGGATAGCCCCGAACCGGACAAAGCCATTTTTTACGTCTATTTCGTAGCCAGGTACTTTTTGAAGCTGGCCGTTTCTTTCTCGAAGCGATTGATGTATTGACGAATGCCCATTTCCGTGACGCCGCCGAGGCAATCCAGCTGCGACTCCAGGGAGAGCGACGTCTTCGTCTTTTGATCGACCTGGACGAGTCGGGCGAATTTCGCGGTGGCGTTCCAGAGATTCACTTCCTCGATCTTGATCTGTTTCTCGAAGATCGCCTCGATCCACAGATCGTTGACGTAGTTGTAGAGTCGATACGATTGTTCGCCGCGTTTGAAATCGTAGTAGAAAACAGCCGCGTCTTTGCCTTTTTGCTCGCCTTTTTGGAATTTCAGGTCGAGCCCTTTGAGCACGTTCTCGACCATCTCGTTGCTGGCACTGCGCGGAACTTTGTTCTGCGACAAGGCAGCCGAGGGCAGAACAAGGCATGAGGCCATGCAAATCACGAGTCCCATCAATCGAAGCATGAGAATATCCTTTACTAAAGGCAACCAAAGACGCGACAAGTTCACACACCGATTCGTACATCGATTCGCCGAACCGCCTGCGTAATGCGGTCGTGTGCGTCGGCTTCCTTATCATCCCGAAGGTCACGGCAAATTTCGCCGAGGGTTGCAAACGTCCGAGCGTCGGCGCCATCTCCCGCCCGGCGTGCCTTCCAGCCGCGCAGCCACGACTCGACCTGGATGATTCGCGTCATCGTCCGAAACTGCCAGCGAGGCCAGTGCTTCCGAGCATAGATCATCAGCGAATGCCGGGTGACCATCCGCAA
The DNA here is from genome assembly GCA_964484265.1 of uncultured Singulisphaera sp. GTDB lineage: Bacteria > Planctomycetota > Planctomycetia > Gemmatales > Gemmataceae > SIAQ01. The sequence continues at coordinate 37,175 of CAZAFH010000064.1, read as the reverse complement.
TACCGCGGGAACAGCCCGCTGATGCAGCGGATGGTGATGCACGATCTTCGGACCCGGATCGAACCAAACCGACCAGCCGCGTTCGGATGCACGCCGGCACAGATCGACGTCTTCGTAGTACAAGAAAAAACGCTCATCCAGTCCGCCGACGTCTTTCAGGCAACTTTTGCGGATCAGCAAGCAGCATCCCGTAACCCATGCAACGCGCACCGGCTCCTCGCTGGAAACGACCTGATACTTTCGTCGACTACGCGGCAGCACCATGCGTGCGAGCGTCGATGAAAGCGTCGGAAACGCTCCCGTCGAGTGTTGCCGAGTACCGTCGCTGTTTCGCAGGTGAAAGCCGACGATGCCCGACTTTTCGTCCAGTCGGCTCACGCGGTTGGCAACGTCGTCAAGAAAATCGTCCGCCGGCGTCGTATCGGGGTTCAGGAGCAACGTCCAATCCCCCATGCTAAGCCGGCAACCCTCGTTCACTGCCCGCGCGAATCCCTGATTCTGATTCCATCGCCGAATCGAAACGTTGGGCATCCGCCGCAGCCGTTTGCAAGCCGCATGACGAGGCGAGTGGTTGTCAACGATCACAATTTCTGCGAAGCCGTTTTTGATGCAGCGAGCGTTTTGCAACTGCCGCACCAACCGCTCTGTCTGGTCCCATTGCCGATAGTTCACGATTACCACCGAGAGCACGGGCGTCGCGCAGCTCGACGGAGAAAACGTCGCTGCGGTTGACCGTGGAATACAGGCAATCGATGGCGTAAGAACAGACAATCCAGTCTCCTTCCATGGCCCATCGGCGAATCCATCGTCTTCCATACGATGAATGAGATTGGTCCTTCGCGGAGCAATCACTTTTCTTGCTTCACCGTCTGCAAACGGGATTCAGCGTCGCCGTCCCGTTGATCGGTAGTATTGGGAAATGATTATACGCGCGAATAGGGTTTTGATGCAACGTCGGACCTAAACGCACTGATAGATTTGTTGTTATTGAACGGACAACCGTATTTGCCGGTACTTCCCAGGATCGCCAAATCGCCCTCCTTTACAGGCGGATCGTGCCGGTTGTAGCAATCGGCGCAATTGAATGGGTTACGCGAATCGTTTGGGGCTTGATTATCGCCCACCGAGGTGGGTCGCCTAAGTGAATCCTGGCGATGAATAGGGAAGGCTGAAAAAAAACATCCGTGTTCTGCCGCTTGCGGCTTAGCGCTTAGCAGGGTGCAAAGCAGAACGCTATGCCGCAAGGGGCAAAAGAAGGACTCAACACCATGAAGAAACTGTTGATGCTGGTGTTGTTTGCCGGCGTGGTCGGCGGCGGCATTTATTGGTACGTAAACAATTCAGGTTCTCCCAATCTGTCTGAGAGCGTGTTGAAATTCAGTGAGGTTCGCCGGGTCACGATACGTGACGTCGTCAGTGCGACCGGTTTCGTCGAGCCTGGCGAGCTTGTCATCGTTTCCGCGGAGATGCCCGGCACGATCGCGCAGCTACACGCTAGCATCGGTGACGTTTTCGGAGAAAACGCCAACCTGGCACGGCTCGACGATCGCAAGATCAAGCTGAAAGTAGAGGAAGCCAAGAACAACGTCCAGTTGGCACACGCCGCGTTTCTTCAGGCCGAGTCCGCCGTGGCGCAGGCCGATGCCGCCTGCGAGGCGGCCGCCCGAAGCGTCAAGATTCAACTGGAACTCGCAAAGGCGGCTCCAGGCATCCGCAGCGAACGAGAGCTAGCTGAGGCGCAGTACCAGGCGGCACTCGCGGGCGTCAAGGTCGCCAAGGCCGGGGTCGATGTCGCCCTTGCCAAGAAACAAGCCGCGAGCACTGGCTTGCGCGAGGCGATGCTCCTTCTCGACATGACGAAAATCAAAACTCCTGGCGTCTCCGGGCAACGCAAGTTCCTCGTGCTCGATCGCAAAGTGCACGAAGGGCAGATGGTCGGCCCACAGAGCGGGCCAATCTTTACGCTTGCTGGAAGCCTGGAAGTCGTCGAGGTGCACGCACAGGTGGTCGAAGGCGACATCAACAAGATCCGTGAAGGGTTGGCTGTCTCTTTCCTCGTCAAGAATTATCGCGATGAGGAAGAGGAAGTATTTACCGGCCAGGTGATGCGGATACGGCCAATGGCTACGACGACAAAGCCAGCCGTCTATTATGACGCCGTCGTCGAAGTCAAGAATCGCAAAGATCCGACAACCAAGGATTGGCTCTTGAGACCAGGCATGACGATGTCGCTCGATATTATTCGCCGGGAACACAAAGACGCCTGGCGTATTCCGATCGATTCGCTTAACTTTACCCTCGACCCCGCGTACCAAGATTCCGATGCAAAGTCGCGCGTGGATGAATGGAAACGCCGGCCGGACGCCAAGGATTGGCACACGCTATGGACGTGGGATGCCAGCGCGAATCGGGCGCGACCCGTATTCGTTCGCCTCAGCGGAATGAAGAACGGCGAAACCGGCCTCAAGGACGCCGAAGGCAACGAGATCCTCGAATGGGAGCCAGGCGCCGAACCCGCGAATTCGCTCCGCGTCATCATCGGCACTCCGCCAGTACGGCCGCCGGGCTTCTTCGACCAGCCGGCAAATGTCAAGATCTAGGAAAAAAAGCCACAGAGGTCACAGAGGTCCAAGAAAAAAGCGAAGAAATGGATTGTATAATTGTCAGCCTTTTGTTTTGCTATTTCTCCGTGTTCTCCGTGTTCTCTGTGTCCTCTGTGGCAATAGGTTTCTTGTCTCGCATTCCATGGATGGATTCATGCGTATCGTCATCGAATTGGCCGAGGTGACCAAGACCTACGACAGCGGCGCTGCTGAGGTCAAGGCGCTTCGCGGCGTGTCGCTGAAAATCCAGAGCGGCGAATTCGTCACCATTCGCGGCTCCAGCGGTTCGGGTAAATCGACGCTCATGAACATCCTCGGGTGTCTCGATCGGCCGACGACCGGTGAATACTTTCTCGACGGCGAAAATGTTCGCACGATGTCAAAGGCCATGCTCGCCCAAATGCGCAATCGCAAGCTCGGTTTCGTGTTCCAGGGCTTCAACCTGCTCAAACGCATGAGCGCTCTTGAAAACGTGGAACTCCCGTTGCTCTACGCAAACGTCACGCCTGCGGAACGTCGGCAACGCTCGCTGGAGATGCTTGACCTCGTCGGCTTGAAAGGTCGATCGCATCACTTGCCCAACCAGATGTCCGGCGGTCAGCAACAGCGCGTGGCGATTGCGCGGTCACTCGTGAATCGCCCGCAAATCCTATTCGCGGACGAGCCGACGGGAAACCTGGACTCGAAAACCGGCCACGAGATCTTGACGGAATTCCATCGCCTGAATCGCGAGTTGGGCCAAACGATCGTGATGGTCACGCATGATGCCGGCGTCGCCGAGAGCGCCCCGCGCCAGATCACGGTTCGCGACGGCCTGATCGCCAACGACTTCCGTAAAGACGCAAGCAGCGTCATGCTGGCGGGATAACAGTCTGGCGAGCGGGGGGCGTAAGCCACCTGATTCTGTGCGTGTAAACAACAAACGGGGCTTACGCCACCCGATCGTCGATGGGAATTGACCATGAACCTACTCACCGCGATCCAAATGTCGGTCAATGCCCTCATCCTTCACAAGGGCCGATCGACCCTCACGAGCCTTGGCATCATCATCGGCACGGGCGCGGTCATCTCGATGGTTTCCGCCGCCGGAGGCGCCCGCCAGAAACTCGACGAACGCCTCGAAAACGTCGGTAAGACGCTCATCATTATCCGTGCCGGTTCACGTACGCAGAACGGCACTCTCGCCGACATCAAGCCGCTCACCAACGACGAAGCCGAGATACTCCGCAAACGCCTGCGCAATCAAACCACCGGCCTCGCCGAGGTTCAGGCGACAATTCGCCCGGTTTCCACGCGCACGCGCAACTGCGTGACGATGGTCGTCGGCACCAGTCCCGACATGCAGAAGGTTCGCAACTGGGTCGTTCTTCATGGCCGATTCCTGACTGCGGAAGATTTGAAGAAACAGGCAGCCTACTGCGTGCTCGGCCATACCGTGCGCGAAAAGCTCTTTCCCGACAATCCAAACCCCGTTGGCCAAATCGTCCGTGTCGATAGTCTGCAGCTTCGCGTCATCGGCGTGCTTGAAGCCAAAGGCCGATCGCCCATCGGCGGCGATCAAGACGACCAGATCTTCCTGCCGCTCAATACTCTGCAGCGCAAACTCGTCGGCGTGGAAAGTCTCAGCATGTTGCTGACCTCGGTGCAAAGCGTCGATGATCTCGCCAAAACGAAGGATGAGATCACGCGCATTCTGCGTGAGAAACGCCGCGTGAAAAAAGGCCTCGAAGACTTCGACGTCTCCAGCGTGCAGGAAATGGCCGAGATCGCCATTGTCATGACGCGAACCATGCAATTCCTGATCGGCATCATCGCATCGATTTCGCTCGTCGTGGGCGGCATCGGCATCATGAACATCATGCTAGTCTCCGTCACCGAACGTACCCGCGAGATCGGCATCCGCATGGCGATCGGCGCCACGCCTGGCGATATCCTGACGCAGTTCCTCATCGAAGCGGTCATGCTGTCGCTGCTAGGCGGTGTCATCGGGATCACGCTCGGCATTGGCGCCGCCGCCGCGCTCGCCTGGGCCGCCAACTGGCCGGTATTTATCGACTTCTCGATGGTCGTGCTCTCGTTCGGCGTCTCCGGCGGCGTGGGCGTATTCTTCGGCTACTACCCCGCCCTCAAGGCGTCGCGGCTCGATCCTATTGAGGCGTTGCGGTATGAATAGTAGTTGTCAGTTGTTATACCTTCGACGGGTGATATTGACGCTTTTCCGAGCCGCGACCGTGAGGGAGCGGCCAACAAAATCTGTTCCGGAAAGTTATCCGGCTGGCCGCTCCCTCACGGTCGCGGCTCGGAAATGTTTCGGTCCGTCGGCAAATGCGACAATCTCCACCGCGTGTAGTATAGTTATTAGTTGTTAGCAAAAATGCCATCCTCAGCTTTTGGCCTTATTGATGGCGATTTGCTGTATCTGACAACTAACAACTAACAACTGATTCAATCCATTTCCACTTCCAATTCGTCTTGTAATTAGATACGAATAATCACTCACTACCTAGCATCGGGCAGCGCCGCGCGATTTTGGATGCTCGCGCTCAGCGTTGCCTATTTTCATCCGGGAGATCGTCATGAACAATCGTAGATGGGCGTGGCTTTCCGTCACGCTGCTCGGGGTATTTGGCCTCGGTATTGTCAGCTATTCCTACCTTTCACATGTAAACGCGGACACCACGAATGTCCTGGGAAAAGGCGCCAAGGGGCCCGATACGCTGCCGATCAAGCAGGTCGTGCTTTTCAACAGCGGCGTCGGCTATTTCCAGCGCGAAGGCCAAATCGATGGCAACGCCCGCATCAGCCTTTCGTTTCCCGTCGGTGATATCAACGATCTGCTCAAAAGCCTCGTGCTTCAGGATTCCAAGGGGCAAATCGGCACCGTCAATTACGACTCCTCCGATCCGATCGACAAGATTCTCCGCAGCTTCGCGCTCGATCTCACCACCAATCCGACGTTCGGCCAAATCCTGAACCAGGCTCGCGGAGAAAAGATCGAAATCGCCCGCACGGATAAGAAAGAAGGCACGCAGAAACTTATTGGCATGATCGTCGGCATGGAAATGAAAAAAGTTCCCGCTGGCAAAGACCAGGTCGTCGATGCGGAATTCTTGACGCTCAACACCAGCACCGGAATTCAGTCAATCCCGATGGATCAGGTCGTCTCCGTTCGCTTCCAAAATCCCACGCTTGAAAGCGAACTCCAGCGGGCCTTGAGCGTCCTTGCTTCATCGCATGATACACAGAAAAAGACCGTGAGCGTCGGCTTCAACGGCGAGGGCAAACGCGACGTTCGCGTCGGTTATGTCGTCGAACGACCGATCTGGAAAACCAGCTACCGCCTGCGGATCGACAACAATAACAAGATCTTCCTGCAAGGCTGGGCCCTCGTGGAAAACACGTCCGACGATGACTGGAACGACGTCCGAATGTTCCTCGTTTCCGGCAAGCCGATCTCGTTCAAGATGAACCTGTACGATCCGATTTACATCCCGCGCCCGACCGTCGAACCGGAAATGTTCGCGTCGCTTCGTCCGCCGGTCTATAGCGGCGCGATGGAGAAGGAAGAGATGGCGAAACTCGCGAAGGCGATGGAAGGCCAAATGCCACAACCGGGTTTTGGCAACTTCGGTCCGGGCGGCGGCGGAGCCCCCATGGCGCCTCAGTTCCGCGCGGACGGAAAGAACAATCAACAGAACATGTTTCAAATGCAACAGAACTTTCAGAATATCGAAAAAGCCCTCCAAGATCGCGCACGCGACGCCAACAAGCTCACCTATGATGAACTGCAACGCCGTCGGCAGGAACAGGTCGTGAAGATGGACCAGGCGAAGAAGAAGGGCAGCGCCGTCGCGGGTTTCAATTTCAAGGAAGGCATCCAGTCCGTTGCCAGCGCCGATGAAGTCGGCGACTACTATCAATACACAATTGATCAGAAGATCACGCTGCCTCGGCAGAAATCGGCGATGCTGCCGATCCTCGATCAGTCAATCGAGGGCCTCAAGGTCAGCATCTACAACGAATCGATCCAGGCCAAGTACCCGCTGCTCGGGCTGAAACTCAAGAACACGTCCGGCCAGCCGCTTACGCAAGGTCCGATCACCGTGTACGACGGCGGCATCTTTGGCGGCGACACGCGCATCCTCGACGTCCAGCCCAACGAAACCCGGTTGCTCAGCTACGCGCTCGACCAGGGCACGGAAGTCAAGACTGAAACCAAGCAGTCACCCAGCCCCGACATGATCTTCCGCATCGGCTCGGGAGAATTCAGCGCTCGCTATTTCGTCCGCCAGACCAAAACCTACACCATCAAGAACCGCTCGACGCACAACCGCACGCTGATCATCGAGCATCCGATTCGCTCGGAATGGAAGCTGTTCGAGCCAAAGAAACCAGCCGAGCAAACGCGCGATCTCTATCGATTCATGGTCTCGATCCCCTCGGGCAAGACCATCACGTACGATGTCGTCGAAGACATGCCGCGCGTGGACAATTTGGGCAGCCACCCAAATTATGCCGTCGCCAGCGGCATCAACGTTCGCGTGGAAACCAATGTCGAATTGAACAAGCTCATCGGTTTGCGGATCAACAAGGGATTCGTCGTACCGACCTACAAGACGCGCGAAACCAAGGCGATTTACGTGCAAAATCTGTCCGATGTCGATCGCAGCTTCACCGTCGATCATGTCGTGCGTCCGGGCTGGAATCGGCTCGACGACAAAAACGACCCGATCCCCGGACCCGAGGTTTTTCGCTTCAAGCTCGAAATCGCCAAGGGCAAGACGGGCAACAAGGCCGTCCGCGAGGAACGCACCCATACCGACGGCGGACAGTTGCTCAAGAACCTCAGCGAGACCACGATTCGCAGCTACATGAACAACGCCATCACCAGCGTCGATGTCAAGGCTGCCTTCACCAAGGCGCTGAGCATGCAGGCGAAGATCGCGGAGACGAAGACGCAGATCGCCGAGGTCGAAAAGCAATTGACCATCGTCACCGGCGATCACAACCGCGTGCGGGAGAACCTGAAAATCATCCCGATGAGTTCCGAGCACTACAAGGCCGCTCTCGAAAAGTTTGTCGCCCAGGACAAACAGATCGAGACGTTCCAGAAAAATATCCGCGATCTCAATGCGACGCTACAGACGCAGATCCGCGAATTTGACCTTTTCCTCAACAAACTCGACGCGGAGTAGGAACGAAGATCTTCTACCGTGAGTCGGCGAATCTTACTGCTCCCCTCTCCCTCGGTAATCCGAGGGAGAGGGGCCGATAAATCAGCTCCAGCGTTTCATATTGTCGATGACGTGCAGCACCTCGTTGCGCTTCTTCTCGAAGAGCGCGAATAGCACCAGGATCAGCACGCCAAGAATCAAACCGCTCGCCCACCATATCCATGTCTGCTGCTTATCGACGGCCGCATGCCAAATCTGCGCGAATACGACCACGAGCAGCGCCAAGAACCCCGACAACAAAAACGCCCGCACGCGGAACAAGATCCCCAGCATCATGCCCGCCACCGCGATGACGACCAGGATGACGGCAAACCAAGGTTGCGACAGGCCTTCCTTGAACATCTCGATCGTGCTTGAAAGGTAGATCAACACCAGCCCAACATACCGCAGCGACATGCTCGGCCAAAACCCGATGCGTTCACGATTGACGTACTCCGCGACAAGCACGATCAGTCCCAGCGGGATCAGCCAGAGTTGTGGGCGATGAAGGAACGTCGTCGCGTCCTGATGCCCGAGCAATACCCAAACGCCGAAGTTGATCGCCAGCGCCGCGGCGATGCCGAAGTTGCCCGACGACCGCCGCTGCGCCTGCCAGCCCAGGAAGATGCCGAGGAGCAGCCAGCATACCGCTTCCCATTGGTAGCCCTGCGAGAAGCGCGTGAGGTAATCGACGAACGGCTCCAGCCCAGGCGCCGCTTCACGCATCTGTTGCAACGGCGCGATGAGGATCGGAGCCAAGCGAAACGCGAACACCGGCACGAACGCAAGCCCAAACGCACTCCGTCGAATCGGCACGGCCAGCACTGGCAAACCCCTCCTCACGAACAGGTCACTTGTTGTCGTCATTGCCAGCGCGAGCGCCATCACGACGAAGAACCAGTACTGCCCGAGCACCGGGTGAAACAAACTCGGTACGTTGAGCCGGCCATGCACGGCGAGAATGAGCAGCAGCACCTCGCCGAGGTAGACATAAGCCGAGCGATAATTGCCCTCGATGCCGTAGCTGTCGGGTTCCTTGGATAGCGCCGAATGGAAGGTCATCGCAACGATGCCGGCGAAGGTCAGCCCCACGAGCACTGCGAGGCCCTTGTGCAGCGGACAAACTTTGATGCCCGGGCGGCCGTCGAAGTGAACGAGTTCCTGAAGGACGAGAATCGCCATCGCCGACACGGCAACGACTCCCAGGATTGCACCAAGCGACCGCCCTGCCGAGCGCCAGCCCGCATCGCGCGTGACGATCGGCATGGCATAGCGCGAACCGAGGCAGCCAGCCGCGAGCACGGGCAACACCGCGCCGATACGATGTAGCCAAATCGGCGGCATATCGAAGATCGAGAGGGAAGCCTCCAGGATCCCGAGCAGCCCTACGACCAAAACGATCTGCAGTACGGATTCTCGGTCCGACAGGAAGGAGCCAGTCGGGAAAATTCGAGACCAGACGCGCGTCATCAAAACCATCGCAGCCGTGAGCAGCGTGCACGCTGCCGAGCCGCCGAGCCTCGCGGTCCAGGTGTCAAAGCTCAGCGTGATCCAGAACGAGAACAGGACGAGCGTCGCCATGGCGCACAGTTGCACGTGCCACAGCCACTGCCCGCGCGACGCGGATTGGGGATCGAGCCGAACCCAAGTTCGCACCGAAGGTATTTCCTCAATGAGGTACAAGCTCACGCAAACAGCAAGCACATGGCCAGAACCGTAGAGCGTAGCGAACCAGAACCAATCGAACGGCGAGAGGTTCATCGCGTACAGGATGATGCCGAGAGCCGCGAGACTGCACGCGTAGAGTTGAGCCCGCCCATGCCGATGGCCTGATTCACGCCAAAGTTCCATGCACGAGGTGGCGCTCAAGCTCGCCAGGGTGATCCAGGCAAGCGGCACGCTAATTAGCTGGCGCTCGTGATTGACCTGCGAAATACTGGCGAACCCAATCAACGCCAGGATCGTGAGAATGCCCGAAAAGATCGCCGCCTGCGGGAACGCGATTCCGAAATCATCGGCGAAGGCGTTGCCCGGGCGAGTCATTAGGCGTTCAAGCAACGACCAGACGATCGCGCTGCCAGCGGCGACGAGTGCCTGTGTCAGCACGATCATGTTGACACGCTCGACCTGGTCCCATTCAGGCCCGGTCGAGAGGGCGAAGGCAAGTACAAAGCCCACCAACTGTACGAATAAACCGAAGCCAAACTGATACCGACTCGCCCGAGCCCAGATCGCTAGCATTCCGAACAAGACGGCGACGCCCGCGAGATAACCAGCCGGCCACTGCAATTTTCCGTCTTGTGTCCAGGCGACCCAGAGAGTGATCGCCGCGACAACGAATCCGATAAAGCTCACCCAGGTGCGCGAGCCGCTCGCAGGGAAGCCTCGCCAAATGAGTTCGCTCCACCACGGACCGCGCTCGACCGACAGGAGGCCGACGCTCTGCCTGGCGCTTGTAAACCAAGCCACGCCGGCGACTGCGAATCCGACGGCCAGCCATGTTCCCGTGAGCGCATGAAATGCCGACCACGGGGCGGCAAAGTGATGGTCGCATGTCCCCGCCGCCAGCACGCCTGCCATCAGGCCGCAGACGGATACGAGGTCCTCCACCGATTTCCCGCGCACGACAATGTGATACCAGAGCACCGCACCGGCATTCAAACTGAATGAAATACACCCGGTGACCTGGGCGAGATTCTGAAGCAGCACGGAACGCTCACCCGGCGCCCAAGCCCACACAAACAGTCCGGCAAGCAGCATCAATCCCTGCAGGCCAAGGCTCGTTGCAATCTGCACGGGCAGAAAGCGGAAACTCGAAAGTTCGACCTCGGGACCAGCCAGCCAGCGGTGAAGCGCCAAACGCACCAGCGATACTCCGCCGACCACGGCAAGATTCACATGGAGGATCCACAACCAGAATGGCTGCTGATCGTGGCCGAAATGGATCGCCAGGATCGTACTTGCGAGCATCATCGACGCCGTCGCGGCGATGGCGTATCGCTCCTCTCGGCGTTGCCGTGCGAGCATGAGTCCCGTGGCGGCGATCAAGATCGCGGCGATCGCGGCATGAATCGGTTGCTCGCCGTGCCAAAGCGTCGAGAGACTCATGCCCGCCGCCAACACGCCGGACGCGGCTGCGTATATCGTGGCCTCCGAGAAATCGGCGGACAGGCGCAGCCAGCGCGGCAGATGTTGAGCGTCGAGCCACAGGTGCATCGCCACCCATGCACACGAGAAAATCGCGCTGGCAAGCATCAATCCTACGAAGCCCTGGCCTGGCCAACCTCGCTCGATGCTGCACGCGATCAGGCCGATCCCGATCAAAGCGAGCGACCCAATGCCGTGAAACGAAACCGGCTCGCGGCGACACCAGGAATAAACCCCGGCGCTGACCGCCATCACCGCAAACGCGGTCCAACCCCACGGAGAGCCTACCAGAGCAATCCAGGCGTCGAGCGTGTGATCCACGGCGAAAACGATCTGGATCACCGATGGCGCGAGCGCGAGCAGGAAGAACGTCAGGCCCGAAATATTGTTGAGCAGCAGCAGCGGAGATTCGAGCAATGGGCGATCCTCGGTGCACTCGAACTTGCCTGCGATGCCGGCCCAGAGGATCGTCCAAACCCACGCGGTGGCCGATGCGATCAACAGCGACGCCGGCGCCACCCAGGCCTCTGCGAGGTCGGCGCGAGGCAGCGTCAGGAGGAACCCTCCGATCGCGCAACCGACGTTTAGCAGGCTCGCAGCCGAGAGGTAGTAGGCCAGGCGTTCGCGGAATCCATGACCAGCCAGCACGATGCTGGCGATCGCCAGTGGAACGAGGAGCGACATCGGCCCGCCCATCGCGTGAAAGATCCCGCTCATTGGTCCAGGAACGGGTATGTGATTGAGACGCGAAAGGACGACATATCCCGAAAGGACAAGCATCGGGACGACCGCCCCCGCGATGCCGATCCCGCGCAACCAGACCATCGGCAGGCGTTCGCCGTCGCCCGCCAGCCAGCGGTGCCGCCACCAGACAATCGCTGACCCACCGGTAAATGCCAGTGTCAATCCCCACCGTGTCGCCGACGCCACCGCGCGTTGGTCCGCGAAGAACATGCCAGCCGCGAGCAACGGGATGGAAAGCAGCAGAATCGCGAATGCCTTTGCCGCGGAATGGACGCGACCTTCCCTGGCCCAGACGCCGAATATTCCGGCCAATACCGCCGCCGACGCCCAGGCAACCCACGAAAACGCGCGATCGTGCCATTCGAGCAGAAACACTCTCCAGTGATTCGGTGTCTCGCTCAATTCCTGCCCAATCCCCCAGAGCGCGAGGAGAACGAGAACCAGGTAGTACCCCGCAAATACGCTGCCAGCAAGCACGCGATCGATCGGAACAAAGATCGGCGTCAACAAATTGGCAATCGACGGAATCTCTCGGGTCGTCCGCCGAAGTGCCTCCCAGGCCAGACTCAGTCCCGCGATGCCGAGGCCGAACACGGAAAGGCAATAGGGTTCGCGATAATCGAAGCCACGTTCCATCAACACGCCGCCCGCGATCAAGAACCACGCCAAGGCGATCAAGGCCTGGACAAACGCTAGCAGGATCGGCCAGCGTTCGATGAGCGCGATCGCCAACCAGATCGCGGCCAACCAGCAGCACGCGGCTCCGCTCCAGGACCACGAGAGTCCGAATGTTGTTACTTCGAAGCCAACGACGACCGCGACAGCGACGCTTGATGCGAGAGCCGAGACCTGCATCGGGACACGGAACATGTTCTGGAGCCAACTGATTTCGCGCGTCGTGCGAACAAATCGGAGAGACATGCTTCCGGCGAGAAATAGGGTCGAATGCAAAAGCAATCCCCAGATCGCGCGATGGGCCAGGGCCGAATCGGGATACACGGCTTGCAATCCGATGCAGCTTGCCATCGCAAATGCGAATGCGCAGGCGTAGGTGATCTCCGCAAAGCGATGACGCAGATTCGCCGCCAGCCAGATCGTGCCCAGTACGGTAAAGGTTGTGGCTGCCGCGCCTGGATGTTCCCCCGCGAACGGCAGCACCAATAACGCCGCGAGTACCGTGGACACGGCCGCACCGATGGACCAGCAGAACGCATCGCGCATCCGCCGGCATCGGAGCATCGTCTCGGCCACGATCGCTTGCACGGCGAGAAGACCAGACAACCTGACTGCGGCGAGCGGCTGACGGACCATCGTATCGATGTCGAACGTCCATCCCATGACCAGCAGCGCGGCCAGATAGAGTTGCACGGGAACGAAGAGCATCGACGACCGCATCAGCCACGCCGTTGCCGCCAAGGCAACGACGTTGAACATGCCGACGGCCCAGCGATGCAGCGGATCGGGCACGGCAACGAAAAACGCACCGAAGAACACGAACTGCGCTGCCAGCGCCAACGCCGTACCGAGCACACGCCACATCGCATTCGGCGCTCCCTCGCCAATCGCTAGCCTGCGGTTAAGCAGCACGCCGACGGACAACAGCGGCACGCCGAAAAGAGCGATCGCCGGCGCGAATCGCCGCAGAATCTCCGCAAGATCGCGATCGCCGAACAACGTGGACGAAACCGTTATGCCGCTGGCGAACATCATCGCGCCTGACGCAATGAGCACGGCCGCGATCCGTGCAACCGTCCACGTCTCCAGTCGGGCGAGCGGCAGCAGAATTCGTCCCACGGCAAGCACCATCGCCAGCACGGGGATCAAGCTGATCGCGTAGTCCATGCCCGCGCCGACGTGCCCGGCCATCGCGATCGGCGCCGCCATTTGCGCGACGGAGCTCACGAGCATCGAAACCGTCATGATCTCGGCACTCGGGATCGGCAGATTCAGGGGGTCTCGCACCAGAATCCTTGCGGCTCGATGCAGGAACCCGCCGAGCACCAGCAATGCCGTGCCCGCCATCGCGTAGGCGATCAGGCCGACACCTGATTCGCGGGTCAAGCCGGCGAGCACGAGAAAGTTCAACGGCGTCAGCAAGATCGCAATCAACAACAAGCCGCGGCTCGTGGCTTCCAGTTTCCAGTGATGCAGTGTATACAGCCCGGCGCCAAACAACGAACAGGTTATGGCAGCGATAATGAAGAACGGCGAGAATGGAATCTGCTCCAGTTTTTGCCAAAAGCTAATGACGAGCGCGATCGAGCATCCGACGATCAGCGTGCCGCCGATCAACTCGCCCCAGAGAATGTTGCGTTCCTCCATGAACACGCCGATCCACTCCGCAAAACTTCGCCGCGGCTTTGTCGGCACGGGCGGCTCGGGAGCAGTGGTTGCTGGCGGCTTTTCCAATTCCACGGGGAGCGGCGGTGGAAGAGATGGGCCGACCTTGCTTGTTTTTTGGGCCAACGATGGGCTTTCCTCCACGATCCGCGGAAGGGTGGCGACCGGCTGCGGTTTTGGCTCAGCGGCTGAACGTGGGAACCACTTCGCCAGGGCCGGTTGCGAATGGATGATCGCCGGGTAGGCGCTCAGACGCAGAATCATCGCGTTCAGCGCGTCGCGCGAGGGCAGTTTGCTCGCCGTCTCCAGGGCCTCGATGGCGATCTCCGCCAAATGTTGCAAATCAGTCGGACGGTCAAACACGACCTGATACGCCTGGCACGCCCGGCTCGCCATGCCGACAGCTGCCTGCAATCGAGCGATTCCGATCAATGCATTAGGCGAAAGATGGCGAAGTTCGTCATCGATCAGGCCGCGTGCCAGGGCTAGTGCTTGCTTTTTCTCTTCGGTACTCAGCGTCTTGTCGGTCCGATTGGCGAACATGGCATCCAGTTGCGCCCAGGGCAACAACACCGCCGGCTTCGTGATCGAAACCAGCAAGCCCTTCGGAGGAGCCGGGCCCGGTCCGCCCAGGAGAAACTCGCTGCGAGCTTTGAGCGCGCGCAGCGTCTCCTCGCCGGCCGCGGCGGCGACGCGCTGTTGCTTGAGCATGGCGTGAAGCACGCGTTGGGCCGCGTCGATATCCTTGAGTTCCTCCGCAATCGCGCCAACGGGATTCAATCCGCAATGCGGGCAGTCGTCCGAATCATCGCGGCTGAACATCTCCTTGCACCCGACACACGCGCGAGACGGCCGGCGTCTTCGAGGGCGTTCCACCGCTGGGTGAGGCGATGAGAAAAACGTCGCACAAAGCACCCATAGCCCGTGACCGACGAGCGTGACGAGTACGATTGCAATCAGAAAGCAGAAAAGGCCAGCCAGTACTTCCATAAAGATCTCGTGTGCGAGTTCGGAAGCTGCGCGGTAGATAAGTTAGCGAATGCAAACTTTTTGTATTATAGCCATCTCCAGGTAGGGGAAGTCAAACAAAAAAACAAAATATTCAAAAGAAAAACGATAATTCAGGAATTCAGGAATGAGAGAATTCATCCCGATTACGAGTCGACCTGGCGGAACATGACAACAAGTCACACGGGCGGAAGAATCCCACACCTTTTTGTCGATCGGTTCGATTGACAGTTTCGACGAAGGGCGCAGAATTGGACAATGGAATTTCCAGCCACGGATTGGCCATCTCACGGAGAAACCGATGGCACGGATCCTTGCTGCTCTCATTTGCGGAATTTGCCTGGCACAACAAACCCTCGCCCAAGAGCCGATTTTTGCGGACCAGACGCCCGCGAGCCTGTTTGGCGGGCTAATTATCGTTCGCCGGGGCGATCAAACGACGTGGTCCGTGGGCGGCGTGATGTTTCCTCGCCACGTCAAAATCGTTACGAACGGTCCCGAAGGAAAGGTCGCCACGCGCTTCACGCTCCCGTCTGGCTTTCGCGGACCGGCGATGCCGTTCGTGCCCGATGCCGCCCCGGCGCTCATTCAAGTGGAACTTCCAGATAAGTTTGGCTTGATCTATATCGAAGGCGCTCAGGTTCCCTCGACCGGCACGTCGCGCCAACTCGAATCGCCCGTCCTGATGCCAGGCCGCGTCTACACGCTGCACCTGCGCGCCGCCTATGCCCTGGCCGGGAAATTGTTGATCGAAGACAAGGCAATCCCCATCCGTGCGGGAGAGACCACGACCGTCACCTTCAACGGCAGCACGCCTATCGTGGAACCCATTTTCCTGCTCGGAAATCCGAAAACGCAGGAGTGATGAAAACGCGAGGCTCCTCGTTTAGCGCTCGGTTAACGCCTCGCCGTCGCTCGGCGCCACGCGAACGCTAAACGGGAACCAGATCCGATTACGAACCTGAACTTTTGGCTGTGACAAACCACTAGCATCTACCTCGTTCGCGCCAGCAGCGCCTCAGCCTGTTGTAGTGCCCGGGTCACGGCTACGGCTTCCGATTCGCCTTCGGCTTGCACGGGGTAGTTTCGCGTCGGGTCGGTGGTCGGCAGTTCGAGCAGTACGCGAGTCTCGCCCGTCGGTGTTCGGCTTTTCTCGTAGCGGCGCACGCCGAGACGGTCGATGCGTTGCTGAATCATGTTCCAATCGATTTGCTGCTGGGGCTGAGCGATCGGCGTCGGTTGACGCAGATTCGTCGCGATCCCGAGCGAATTCGGGCTGGGCATCTCGAATTTCGGCAACGACGGACCCGAAACGCCTCGGCTTAGCTTCGGAGGCGGCAGGGCAGGGTTGTAGCTTCCTCCCGCAAGGTTTGCGGGCGAAGGCATCATCGGCGCCGGCGGTTGCTGCCAGGGTGTCGTTTGCCGAGGCCCTGGTTGGGGATACGCGGTTTGTGGATACGCAGGCGTTGGCATGTACAAGGGCGCGGGCTGACGGTAGGGCATCGCCGGCATCGCCTGGTTGTACATCGGCATCATCTGAAATCCGCCGACCGGCGGAGTGCAACCTGCTGGCGTTCACGACGCGCCACTACGGGCGTTGATGACGCTCAATGACGCCAGGGCCAACGAGAGCAATGCAACACACCGCCGCGCGTCCTTGCGCATGAATCGTATCCTTCCGAGCGATGGCGGGCAGCTTCGCGATCCATGCGAGGCCATCCCAACCGCGAGCGGTTCATAGCAGGCTGCGTCCGGAAAAAAAAGGCCAGTCCACCCAGCTTGGCGATTTTGCCATATTTACAATGAATCGTGTAATTGTTACAAGCAAATTTAGAAGACTAACCACGGATACCACCGAAGACACGGATAAATCCATTTGGAAATGTGCAAGGAGGCGCCGTGCCTCCAAGAGGGAAAAGCACGGAAATGTACAGAATCAACGTGGCATGCGATCGATATTGTCCTTCGGACGGAATTGAGCGCCGCCAAATCTCTCTGTGTCACTTTGTCTATTTCCGACTGTATTGATCCGTGTCGTCGGTGTTATCTATGGTTTGTCTTTTTGTGGTTGCGGCTCTACCCCGCAAGTATCTCTGTGACAAGTGAGTTATTTTTTGGCGATCAACCTCGGATAGTTTCCGACGAGGCGATTCGTTCGGTTTGCGGTAAAATTTCGGCATGCTCGACAAACTCAAACAGATCGTGCAGAAGCACTGGGGCTTCACGTCCTTTCGCCCGTTGCAGCAAGATGCGATGCAGGCGATGCTCGATGGCCGCGATTCGCTTCTCGTGCTGCCGACGGGCGGCGGAAAATCGCTGTGCTTCCAGGCGCCTGCGGTCGCGCTTGGCGGCACGACTGTCGTCGTCTCGCCGCTCATCGCGTTGATGAAGGATCAGGTCGATGGCTTGCAAGCGTGCGGTATTCCCGCCATCCAACTCGATAGCACGCTTTCGCCTGTTGAGCGCCGGTCCTACGAGCAAGACATTCGCGATGGAGCGATACGCCTGGTCTATGTCTCGCCCGAGCGTCTGATGATGCCGGACTTCGTCAACCTTTGTCGTCACGTCGATGTGCGTACGTTTGCGATTGACGAGGCTCACTGCATCAGCCATTGGGGGCATGACTTTCGACCGGAATACCGCATGCTGAGCCGAATCAAGGATGTCTTTCCCCAGGCCAGTGTTCACGCCTTCACGGCCACCGCGACGGAGCAGGTCCGTGCCGATATTTGCAAGGAGCTAGCGCTGCGAAAGCCGCTGGTACTTGTCGGCAGTTTCGATCGCCCGAACCTCACCTTTCGCGTGTTGAGGCGAGGCGACCAGGACAAGCAGATCAAGGAGGTGCTCGAACGCCATCGCGGGGAAGCGGGAATTATCTACTGCCTGCGCCGGGCCGATGTTGATGATTTGCACGCGCAACTCAAGAGCTGGGGCATCAAGTCGCGAGCCTATCATGCCGGGCTTGATCCCGAGGAAAGGCGGCGAGCACAGGAGGCGTTTGTCAACGAGGAGTGCGATCTGATTGTTGCCACCATTGCATTCGGCATGGGGATCGACCGATCGAATATTCGCTTTGTTCTGCACACGTCGATGCCGAAATCGATCGAGCATTATCAACAGGAGACCGGCCGCGCGGGCCGCGATGGCCTGGAAGCGGAATGCGTGCTGCTGCATTCCGGAGCCGATGTACTGACGTGGAAATCGATCCTGGAGAAGTCGGCCCGCGAGGCGGGAGCGGGACCGGAATTTCTTCCCAGCGCGCTACGCCATGTCGAGGATCTCGATCGCTACGCCCGCGGCGCAGTCTGCCGGCACAAGGCCCTCGTCAATTACTTCGGCCAAGAGTACGACGAACCCAGCTGCGGCGCCTGTGATCTTTGCCTGGGTGACGTTGAAAAGGTAAGCGATGCGTTGATCGTCGCGCAAAAGATTCTCTCGTGTGTCGCTCGGGTCCGGGAACGCTTCGGCGTCAATCATGTCGTCACGGTTCTGCGCGGCGAGGACAGCGAACGCGTACGCCAATACCAGCACCACGAACTTAGCACGTACGGGTTGCTCAAAGACCATGCCCGCACGGTGGTGCGCGACTGGATTTTTCAACTGATCGGGCAGGGATTGCTCGTGAAGTCCGAGGACGAATACCCCGTGCTGAAGCTCAACCTCGCTTCGTGGGAGGTCATGAAGGGAACCTATACCAAGGTGAATTTGCTCCAGCCGGTTTCCAGGAAGCGATCGGAGAAGGTCAAGAAATCGCGCGCCGACGAAGCGTCATGGACAGGCGTCAACCGCGAGTTGTTCGAGGCATTGCGGGCGTGGCGATTCGAGCTTGCGAAGCAAATTCAGAAGCCGCCCTACGTCATCTTCAGCGACGAGACGCTGCGACAGCTGGCGCGGGCCACGCCGACAACGCTCGAAGAACTACGCAGCGTCAAAGGGATCGGCGACAGCAAGCTGCGCACCTACGGCGCACTCGTGCTCGCGATCATCAAGGAACATGTCGCCACGAACGAATAAACGCATTGATTGTTCCATTTGACGATTATTGAGCTCCCCGACAAAACGAACGAATGCAAATCAAGCAACCCAAGCGGCTGGGATGGCGTGGATGCGATGTGCCGCTTGGGCGAAAGAGGGGCAGCGGTAAACCAAGGTCCAGATCGCGAATAGCAAATGGAGTATCCGCGTAGGCCCCATTCAAGCCAATGCGCC
The DNA here is from genome assembly GCA_964484265.1 of uncultured Singulisphaera sp. Lineage (GTDB taxonomy): Bacteria > Planctomycetota > Planctomycetia > Gemmatales > Gemmataceae > SIAQ01. The sequence continues at coordinate 17,911 of CAZAFH010000064.1, read as the reverse complement.
GGCCACCCGCCCTCGCAACTTGCCCGACGCCGCCGCACGCAGCGGTTTCCAGCCCGCCACTTTCAGATAAATCGCGTGCTACACCGCGCGTCGGCCGCGGACTCCGAGCCAGAGGTGGTTGCGAGCACGGAGTTGGCCTATTGCCCGGCGGGATAGACGAGTACATCGACGCGAGCCGTGACGGTATGGCCTTCACCATCGGTGATGGTGTAGGTGAACCAATCGCTGCCCGCGAATCCACCGTCCGGTTCGTAGGTGACATCATCGCCGACGATGGCGACGGTGCCGTTTTGTCCCTGCGTGACGCTGTCGATGGATAGCGTGTCGGAATCGGAGTCGCTGTCGTTATCCAGTACGTGAATCGTCTTCGTGTCGCCCGTGTCGAGCTCGGCGTAATCGTCGCTCGTGACCGGAGCCTGGTTGACGGCATCGACCGTGACGGTGATGGTCTCGGTCGCCGACGCGCCCCAGACATCGGTGACGGTGTAGGTGATGGTGTCCTCGCCGTGGAAATCGGCGTTGGGGGTGTAGATCAGGAAGTCGTCGCTTGCATCGTTCGGCGTGCCGGCGTTGTTGATTTCGACGTAGCCGTTCGTGGGCTGGACAACCGAGATCGTCAGCGGGTCGTCATCGGCATCGGCAACGAGAGACATGATGTCGATGAAGGTGGGAACGCCCTGGTCGGTTTCCATCGCGTCGTCATCGGCTGTCGGCGCGGTGTTGGCGGGCGTCGTCTTCGCGCAAGTTCGATATCTTCGTCGCAACCGCTCTTCGCCATAAACATCTTTTCACGACACCCATACAATTAGGTTGAACCACCTTCGTTGCCTTGGCTGCGATTCTTACTTGGACAAGACTGTGTCAGAATTCTTTGCACAAGATCAATGCCTCTTTTTAGACCATTTCCCAATATCGAATAGAATAAGGCCATCTGGCGTAGCGCCCAAGATTTTTTGTCCGTCAAGGGAGTAGGACAAAGAGCTAATACCAGAATATTCACCGCCCAATGTCTGAAGAAGATCAAAATTGGTTGTACTCCATATATGAACTTTGCTCTTAGTGCTTCCAGTCGCCAGTTGTGTTCCGTCAGGAGAAAAGACCAATGAATAGATCGATCCCAAATGAGCACGAAGCAGGTACTTTAGTTTACCGGAATTCACTTCCCATATTCTGACCACCTCGTCATCTCCCCCGGTTGCAAGCAACTCGCCTTTCGCAGTGAAGGCCGATGTTAGGAACCCGTCGTGTTTGGGAAGCTTTTGTTTTACTTTTCTGTTTTTGACGTCCCAAACCGTAATACTCTCGTCGCCACTGACTGCGAGTAGATCACCACGTGGCGAGAACGACAATGCGTAAACAAAACCGTGGACATCGGGAATGCGCCAGACCGACCTGCCAGTATTTGCATCCAAGAGCTTCGCTTCTGAACCTCTACCAACTGCAAAAACGTTTCCATCAGGTGAATAGACGCCGATGTTCGCATCAATGATACTAATCTGACGCTTGTCCTTGACGCTAAAAAAAGTTCCTGTTGCCTTGGTGAATAATACAATTCGTTCGCCGGAAGGAGAAACGGAAATTCGGGAGTAAGCCTTAATTGCCCCAATTGATTCAATCTTACTGAGCGATTTATCCCACGAACGAACAGTCCCTCGGTCATCAAGCGAAAGGATACCGTTCATTACGAACTCGGCCTGCCGCATTTTTCCAGGCTGAATGACATTATGCAAATCCTGGCAAAAAGAATTCGAAGTTGAACTAGCGACATGGGCGATTCCAAGGGATAGAGCAAGGACATTAAAAAAATGTTGTCGGATTCCCGTCATGCCAATCGTCATCGCGCACCTCTTGCTAGAAAATCAATCTTCGGCGGTCCAATCGACACAAGAAAATCATTAGCTAGAAAAGGAAAAGGTGTCAGGACCGAATGGCGCTGCCGCTTGTTTAGCAAGGAGTTACGTCAAACGCGATTGTCGCCGAGCTTTCCGAATGCCAGTAATCCCTTGCTTTCGTCATTGCGACAGATCCCTTCGCCGAGAACGATTGACGTAAGTCCTTTGATATCAGGCGGCAGTGCCATTCGGTCCTGTCACCTTATCCACTGCCGTTGCGGCTTTGCCGGGGTTGAGTATAACTCCGGCCACGGGCGCCGTCCATTTTACTTTAGCGAGTGCTGGAGCACCGTAGGTGCGCAAACAAATCCAGCCCAGGGCAGAGCGTAGCGGCGAAGCCGCGCAGCGACTCCCTGGGTTTACGTAGCGAGAAACCGTAGCTCTGAAAGAGCGAAACAGCGTCAAATTTGTCCGTCAATCTCAAAGGTACTGCTCGTCGAATCCAACGGTATGTCAGACCACGTGAATCGGATTCTTCGCCAGCGATTGCGACATTTGGAGCGTTCCGCGGTGTTTCGCTCTTTCAGAGCTATAGGATCTGTCAATCGGCTACCCAGGGCGGCGCTGCGCTTTGCCCTGGGCTGAATTGTGTGCGCACCTACGGTGCTCAGGTCCACGTTGCCAAGCGGCCCAGGGCGGTGTTGCACGCTGCCGGGCCGAATTGTGAGCACGCCGTGGGTGCTCAGTTCCACGCCGGCCGCGCCATGCATGGCGGGCTATATTCAATCCCAATGTACCGCGCCGGATGTTGGGTTCGCAATGTGGTTGCGGCGAATTTTTTGAAAAAAACCAGCGTGTGGCCAGCCCCCTCTCTCCCCCGGCTTCTTGGCCAACACCCCCTAAAAGTGCGAAAAAAGGCCGAAAAAGTGCGAAAGCGCTTGGCCATCGGCTGTTGGCCAAGCGCTCCGCCTGTTGGCCAAGGGACCGCTACTGTGCCGAGCGTTGTACGAAAGCCAGGTCTGGGACGGAGAGGCGCACGATGGCGATTTGATTGTTGGCGTCGCCGAGGATCAGGTGCCGGCCTTCCGGCGAGAACGTGGACGCGTGGACCGGCATGCGGACGAAGGGCAAACGCGACGATACCTGTAAATCGACACTATCCCACGAAAGGGCGCCGGGGCCAGCGCCGGCGGTGACGAAGGTCTGCCCGTTTGGCGCGAAGGTGATGCTCGAGATTTGTTGATGTTGCTTGTGCACGTCGCCCAGTTTTGACAGGCTTTGTCCATTCCATGTGAAGGCCTGGAAGGCGCCGAAATCGCCGCCGACGAGAAGCAGATCGCCGTGCGGTTGAACCGCAAGCGTTCGCGGGTTGCCGACGGCGGTGGCAACGTTGCCGCGCGTCGGCTTCGCACGGTTGGTGAGATTTACCCAGCCGACCTGTTTGCTCGGACCGATCCAGAAAAGCGTCGCCCCGTCGCTGGCAAACGCCAGGGCGGCGACGTCATCCATTTGGCTATCGATGGCGAGGGTTTCCGCGCCGGTGCGTGTGTTCCATAGGCGGATCGTGCGGTCTTTCGCCGCGGACGCGATTTCCACGCCGCCCGGGTGAAACGCCAGATGCGTCACAGGCTTTTTGTGTTGGCCAAAGGATGCGACCGGCTCGCGCGTGGCGATGTCCCAGGTGCGAGCGACGCCGTCGTCGGAGGCGCTGGCGAGCAGCATTCCATCGGCGGAGATCGCGAGATGGTTCACCTTGCGGTCGTGCGCCTTGATTCGGTAGGGAATCGGCGATGTCTTGAGATCGAAGAATCGAATCGCCTTGTCATCGGGCGCCGCCAACCAGCGGGAATTTGCACTGACGACGACACTCACGACAGGCTTGCCGGCGACTGCTTTGCGTGGGCCATAGACGGCGATGACCTCGTCGGGCAGCACTGGCGCGAGGAACTTGCCCAGTTTCGGTCGTTGCATTTCATCGAAGGGCGACGGGATTTGGCCGAGTACGTTGTCAAGTTGTTTGCGGGCGTCGCCCGGAGCCAGGGCGTCGCGGTGCTTGATGAGTTCGGCACGGGCGTCGTCCCAGCTGGCGTTGTCCGCGAGCGCGCGTTGCAGGGTCTTCTTCCAACCGGAGATGCTGGTCGTTTCCTTCGGCTTTGCGTTGGCGTCGTTCTTGGCCGGGCTCGCATGGGTGTACATGCCGCGGCCGAGCACGGCGGCTAAAAGAGTTGCCGCCGCGATGAAAAAAAGCCCGCCCGCCGTAGCGATCGCCGTTGGCGCGACCCAGTGAAACCGGCGTACTCTGGGCCCTCGCGCGGCAGGCGCTGGCATCGGCTGGACGATGGTCTGGAGGTTCTCGTCGATCGGCAGACTCGCTGGAATGGCTCGCATTTCATCGGTGGCATCGGCGAGGACTTCGACCAAAGGCGGCGCCGGCCGTTCCGCCAGGATTTTCAGGACGTCGCGCAGTTCGTTGGCAAGTTCGAGCGGCGTCTGAAAGCGGCGGTCAGGCTGTTTTTCGAGCAGCTTGCAGACTACCCGATCCACCTCGGCGGGAACGACGACTTCGACCGAATTCTTCCAGCCAAAGAGCCGTTCGCTGCGAGCTTTCGCGATCGAATCCGGGATGTCCATTTGATGTTGCAAGAGCTTTTCGGTGATCGTTCCATGCGGAAATGGCGGTTGGCCAGTGAGTAGGAAATAAAGCGTGCAGCCGAGACTGTAAAGGTCGGCCCGCACGTCGCTTGTGTGGCTGTCGCGTGCCTGCTCCGGTGCGATGTATTCCGGCGTGCCCATGACGGAACCGATCTGCGTCAGATGCGTCGCTGCCTGCCCGGTGAAGGGATCGGTGCACCGCGCCAGGCCGAGATCGAGCAGCTTGACGACGCCCCACGGATATTTCGCAGCGATATCTGCCCGCGAAATCATCCCGCTGCTTTTGCTCACACGTTCCGCGGAGATCGGAATCTCGCCGCTCGATCGGCGTCGATCGCTGGCGGCGGCGCGCATGACGAGTAGATTCGCGGGCTTGATGTCCCGATGCACCATGCCGCGCTCGAAGGCGTGCTGGAGACCGAGGGCAGCCTGGCGGATATATTCGCAAGCTTGATCGAACGGCAAGGGGCCACGGTCCTTGACGATCTTCGCGAGATCCTGGCCTTCAATGAACTCCATGGCGATGTAGTAGGTTCCGTCGACGAGGTCTGCGTCATACGCTCGAACGATGTGCGGATGGCTCAGCTGGCCAGCGGCCCGAATTTCACGCTGAAATCGCTGCACGACGCGCGGATTATCGAGGCACTCCTTGCGAATTAGCTTCAAGGCAACGATACGGTTGAGCAGCTTCTGGCGGGCGCGGAAGACCTGCCCCATCCCGCCCTCGCCGATGCGTTCCAGAATCACATAGGGACCGACGACGAGATTCTGTCCTTGCTGCTGGAATATCTGATTCACCTGATAAGCAGTCAGCCAGTTGCGGCGAATGACATCCTGAGCAAGATCGCGTGCGGCGGTGAACTTGGCTCGGAGCTTTGAAAACTCGGCGAGCACTTCTCCTTCGAGCACGCCAGATTGCTGTACGCCGTCGCAAAATTGTTGATAGTTCGCGAATGCCATTTGGAGTACTCACTTCCACGATATCCGACTCGTGATTGATGCGCAATCCAACCATAGCTCAAAATTGCCACATTCGGCAAAATCGTCAGATATTTTCACCGCGATATGGATCATGCGTACACTATGATGATCCCGCTGCATTGACTTGAATTGGACGCTCCGTGCCGAAAAATCGTTCCCTCTGGAGCAACCGCGACGAAGAAGACTCCGCTGTTTTCCAAAAGCGAATGGACACCTTTCGGTGCGTTTCATACATTGTTCTGAATAGACATCAACCAAACCCAAAATAGATGAACGAATAGAAAAGGGACCAGAATGTACGCTGTTTTTGAAGACGGATCACGGCAGTATCGCGTGCAGGAAGGCGATGTTGTGAACGTCGATTTTCGCGATGTGCAGATCGGCAGCAATATCGAGTTTGGCCGCGTGCTGTTCCTTCAGCAAGAAGCCGGCGCGAAGATTGGTCAGCCAACGATCTCTGGCGCGCGTGTGGTAGGTGAAGTGGTGGCGATGCCGAGCACGAAGGTGTACGTCCAGCACTTCCGCCGCCGCAAGAATTACCGCCGTTTGAAGGGCCACCGCCAGCACTACACTGCGGTACGTATCAGCCAAATCGTTCAGGGTTAAGTGATCCGAAGTATGCCGACAAGCCGTGGGATTCGTCTCGCGGCTTTTTTTGTCGGAGCGAAGCGGCGAGGAGGATGCGACCATGTCGAACGTTCACATTAGCCGGCATCCCTTGCTGTTGACACGAATCGGCTCACTGCGCGACAAGAATACAAAACCGCGAGATTTCCGCCGCCTCGTGCGGGAGATTGCCCAGTTGCTGTTTTGGGAAGCGACGACCAATTTGCCGGTGCAGGGGCACACCGTCGCCACGCCGCTTTCGCTCTGCCCTTCCGAGCGGATTCATCAACGCATTGGCCTGGTTCCGATCCTGCGTGCGGGGCTTGGCATGGCTGATGCAATCGTCGAATTTGTTCCCGATGCGCAGATTTGGCATCTCGGATTGTACCGCGACCACGAGACGCTCAAGCCGGTGACGTATTACAACAAGATCGGCGAGGAAGCCAGGATTGACGTCTGTTACGTCGTCGATCCGATGCTGGCGACAGGCGGATCGGCGATCGCGGCTATCGATATTTTGAAGAGCCTGGGCATTCCAGACATTCGCTTTCTCGCCATCATCGCCGCCCCCGAAGGCGTGCGCAATTTGCTGACGACTCATCCTGATGTGGCGATCCATTTGGCCGCGCTCGATACCCACCTCAACGAACAAAGCTACATCGTGCCGGGTCTGGGTGATGCTGGTGATCGGCAGTTCGGAACGCTGCCCGACTGACGCGGGCGCTCAGCGTACGCCGATCTGCGAGCGGATGACGATATTGCGATCGCCGTTTCCGCGCACCTGATCCAGGTACTCGAGCGAGATCGTGTCGTTGGGTAGCACTTCGAGTTTCTCGCCCTTCGGCGCGGCTTTCTTCGCAACCGTCCCAATCGTGCCGACGTATTCTCCCGAATCGACAGCCGTCTCGATCAGCACGAGTTGCTTGACATCACCGCTTGCGGCTCGCAAGGTGACACCGAGCTTACCCTTGGCATCGCCGCCGAAATTGGGATCGCGGTCGGTGACGCGCACGGTAAGCGTGTCGCCCACGGCAATCGTCTTGGCTGGTTGCGACTTGGCATCGAGCATTGCGAGGCGAGCATCGGTTCCGCCGAGGATGATCTCGCCCCACGCGCTGGGAGTCGTGCTGACGTGCGTAGCGGGATTATCATTGGCCCAGAAGTAATAGATGTTCGTGCCTGTATCGATCTGCACTTCAAATGCAAAGACCTGGCCTGGCTTCGCGTCGCCCTCCCGCAGTGCCGACCTGGGGATCAGGCATTCCAGAGTCCAACCGCTCGGCGTCTTCTTGCCCGCTCGGGGCAGAGCATTTCGGCCCGTCGCGGGTAGCGCTTCGATCTGCCAGTCGCGGCCAAGGATCTTTGACTCGTATCCGCCAACACCGTTGTCCTGGCCTGTTCCAAATGGCATCACAAAGAACTGGTGGATGCTCAGCGGTCCGCGCCGCGGCGAACGTGAATTGAGCGTATCGATATAGATCTCAACGGCATCACTGTCCCAGAAGTTCCACATGCCCCTGGCCGGCTTGCCGATCTTTTCGAGTTCGCCGCTCGTGTCCACGACATCGACAGCGATGAGAAGGCCACGTGAGGTGTAGGCGAAATAGGCCTTCTGCGTCGGCGGTGCGAGTATCACCTTCTTCGGCGATCGGCCGCGTTCGATGGCGTTCAGGAATACGGGCGGGACGTCGCGCCAGTCGGACAAGTCGCCGTCGATTTTGATGGCGTCATCACGCAACAGCGGAAACACCAGGTTCCCCACCTGACGTATCGGCGCCGGAACCTTCTTCACCTCGTCGGGATTCTTGGCGACCTCGACCTTCTTGGGCTCGACCTTTTCGATCTTCTTCGGTTCTTCCTTCTTCGCTACTTCGATTTTTCTAGGCTCCGGCGTTTTCGACTCTACCTTTGGATTGACGGTCTTTTCAACCGGCGGCGAAGCGTCTTTGGAACTCGGAGGCGTTTTCTTGGCAGGCGGGGGGATCTCGTCGGTCTTTTTGGGCGGAGCTTGTGCGAGTGATTTCTCGGTCGCCGAATTTTTCTTGATCTGGGCGACCTTCTTTTCCTCTTTTTTCTCGGTCGTCTCGGGCATGCTGTTGTAAAAGATCATGGCAATCGGCAGCATGAAAAACAGCAACGCGCCGACGATGGCAAGCGCCGCGGATCGCCAACCGCTCGGCGGCGGGGCAGACGCCTGCGGCGACCCCGCTGGCGTCGCTGTCGGCGCGGCGACCTGCACGGCCGCACCGCAACCGGGACATACGCCCGAACTGGCCTCGTCGTCTGTCATCGGCGCATTGCACTGCGAACAACGAACCATCGCCATGGCTAAAATCCCCATCGGTGAAACAAGGCGACGCGTATGACGTCATGTTATGGGGATGGGGACGCGACACAATACGTGAAATCGGAATCCTCTCGGTTAGGCAGCCATCGGTCGTGATTCCTCGCGCGATGCCGATGCGTCGTTTTCCGTGGAAGCAACGCCGACAGCCGGACTGCTCGGCGTGAGCGTCCAGAATTGCAGCGTCAGCATGCCGATCGTATCGAACTTGTAGGACAACATCACGTCTGAAAAATCGCCCACGATCGACCGTCGGCCAGCATATGCGATCAGGGAAACCAACGAGAGCACCGCCCAGTGCCAATGCTTCGGCGTCGTCTCGCTAAGTACGCGCCGCCAAACCAGGAACGCGCAAGGCAGCACCACGATGAAGTGCTGCTTCCAGCACAATGGCGACATGAGCGTGCAGAACGCACACACCGCCGCCCATTCCGCGGGGAGAAGTTTGCCGACGGAGACGCTCGTCCAAGAACGTCGAGTGCGAATTAGAAACGCCACCGCGATCACGGCAAGAATGCCGTGCATGACGTAATAGGCTTCCACCGGCTGCAGCGTGCCAGGCTGAAAGAAATACGGATGGTCAACATAAAGGGAATGCCCTGGCGGATAGGTCTCGAGGTTTCGCGCGATTAGGGCATAGAGCGACAGATTGTAAATCAGTTGCGGCTCACGATCAAGCAAGGATGGATACGCCTGCTTCGCCTCCTTCAGCCGACGGCTCTCGGCGATCCATCGTTCATGGGCACGCACGTTGTGAGACCAGCCGTGGAAGAGCGCCGGCGTCGCTGCCCAGGCGAAGAGGAATACTGTCATCCATCCCGCGGCTCGCCACTGACGCTTCCACAGGAGAAAAGGCAGAACGATGACCGGCACGGCCTTGTAACTCGCCGCCGTCGCCAAGAAAAACCCCGCCTGCCATGCGCGCCCGCGCATCAGCGCCCATCCGCCGAATGTTAGCAGCGTCAACAGGAATATTTGCAGACCGCATTCGTCGAGTTCGCGCAAGAGGTAGGGCAGCATTGTTCCGACCGTGAGAATCCCCGCCGCCAATGCAATCCGCGGCGACACCTTTGCGCTGAGATCTCCCATCTCGCTCCAGATCCGCCAACACATCACCAGCGCCGCGAGGCATAGGACGTACGACACGGCTCGCGCCACTCGATAGGGCATCAAAGCCAACGGCACATCCATCACCCCGCGTGCTGGCGGATAATGGTCGCGATTTTCCTGGCCCTCTAAAAAATACTCACCGTATTTGCAATGCCATTCGAAATCGCCGTCGCGGAAGCCGATGGCGACCACACCCTGAGTAACCGCGATGAACGCCAATAGCCCGAGCGCGAATTTCTGAAACATCGCCGATGTGTACCAGCGTTGTACTTCGACCATGTGCAGCCTACCTATCTTCCGTGAATTACGCCCACATTTCGCACCCGGCGATCATACATTCTGCGTGGAAAAAAAACCAGCCGTGACCGAATCCTGGAAAATCGCCAATCGAACCTTGCCGTTTCGCCGATACAATACTTTCTTCAACACGACAATCCAGAGCGTGAATCGCGTCTATGGCAAGCTCCCTCGCAACTTCATTGGCCTTCCGCCCCGACCCGACCTGTCCGACGTTCCCCGCGAACGGCCCCGATGGCGAAGCCGTCGCCGTGGCGTGCGATTCTCGCGATCGTGTCTACGTGTTCCTGCGTGGCAAGCGGCCGGTGCAAATCTTCACGCCTGATGGCACGTTCATCGCAACCTGGGGCGGCGGGCAGTTCCATCGGCCGCATGGCATTCTGCTCGACTCGAAAGACACTGTTTACTGCACCGATGACATCGGGCATGCGGTGTACCAGTTCACCGGCGCTGGCGAACTGCTGCGAACGCTCGGCACGCCCGGTGTGCCGTCCGATACCGGCGCGACGAGCATCGACTACCGCACGATTCGCCATAGCGGGCCGCCGTTTCATTATCCGACGAATGTCGCCATCAACAAATCGGGCGACATCTTCGTGGCCGACGGCTATGGCAACGCCCGCGTGCATCGCTTTCGCGCGGACGGCACACTGCTCGCATCGTGGGGCGAACCCGGCGACGGTCCCGGCCAGTTTCATGTGCCGCACGGCATCGCCATTGATGCTGACGGCGTGATCCATGTTTGCGATCGCGAGAATAGCCGAATCCAGCGGTTCACACAGGATGGCCAATACTTGAATGCATGGATCGATCTCGCGCGACCATCTCACCTCTGCTTCGATGCGTCAGGCCGCGCCTACATTGCCGAACTCGGCTTTCGCGCCGGACGCTGGCCAGGAACGGGCGACGCGAAACCTGGCGACACCGGTGGCCGCGTCAGCGTGCTTGATCGCAACGGCACTTTGCTCGCACGCTGGGGTGGTGGCGAGAACCCGTGTGCTGCGGGCGATTTCTATGCGCCGCACGGCATCTGCGTTGATTCCACAGGCGCCGTCTACGTCACCGAAGTCGCGTGGACTGCCGGCGGTTCGAGCGGGCGTGTGCCGGGGCATTGTCATACGTTGCAGAAATTCGTGCCGTCGAAATAGTTGTTAGTTGTTAGTTCTCAGTAATAAACTAACAACTGACAACTAACAACTGATAAACCTCACATGAACATCCGACCCGATCGATTACGCTCGCTCGTCACCTCCATCTTTCAAGCCGCTGGTTGCGAGGTTGTAGAAGCCTCGTGCATCGCGACGCGCTTGACCGAGGCGAACCTCGTCGGGCATGACTCGCATGGCGTCATTCGTGTTGCCACCTATGTGCAATGGCTTAAAGCCGGCAAGGTGCTTGCGGGCCGTTCGATGCAAGTCGTCACCGAGAACGAGGTGATGGCCGTCGTCGATGGGCAGTACGGTTTCGGCCAAACGATCGGCGAGCAGGCGGTGCGGCTTGGCATTGACAAGTGCACTCGGCACGGCGTGTCTGTCATCGCGCTGCGCAACTCCGGGCATCTGGGCCGTATCGGCGATTGGCCGTTGCTGGCGGCGGAGGCTGGTAAGCTTTCGCTGCACTTCGTCAACACGACCGGCGCGGGCATTCTCGTCGCCCCGTTTGGCGGCATCAATCGCCGGCTCTCCGCGAACCCCATCGCCGCCGGCGTACCGCTCGCCGGTCGCCGACCGATGTTGCTCGATATCTCCACATGTACGCTTGCCGAGGGCAAGATTCGCGTCGCACTCAACAAGGGCGTGCCGGTTCCCGAGGATTGCATCATCGATCCGCTCGGCCAACCGACGACCGATCCGAAGGTCTTTTATGGCACGCCGCCGGGCGCGATCCTCCCAATCGCCGGGCACAAGGGATACGGCCTGGCGATGCTGTGCGAGATCATGGCCGGCGCTCTCACCGGCGGCGGTTGCAGCGATCCCGCCAAGGCAGACAAGGTCATCAACGGCATGCTGTCGATCTATCTCGATCCGTCGTTCTTCCAAAGTGATGCTGCCTTTCAGGCCGACATCGCTCGATTCATCGCCTGGGTGAAAAGCTCGGAGAAAGCCGACCCGAACGGCGAGATCCTCATCCCCGGCGACATCGAAGACCGCACGAAAACCCAGCGTGAGCGCGACGGCATCGAACTCGACGCCACCACCTGGTCGCAATTGCAGGCGACTGCGGTTGCGGTTGGAATGCGTGAGATCACGCCCTGAACACATTTGCCGCTTGCGGCTTAGCGCTCAGCATGGCGCCCTGTTGAGCGCTAAGCCGCAAGCGGCAAAAAAATTCCGTTGAACGATAGCCTGACTTCGATTATCATCACACCAATCCATCCCACCGCACGCTCTTCGGAGTTTCGCACATGCTCAGCATCCCCGGCTCATCCCATCGGCTCTGCGACGGCATCTCTCGCCGTGATGTCCTCAAACTCGGCGCGCTCTCCGTCGGCGGGTTGACGCTCGCTGATCTGCTTCGCATGCGTGCGAGTGCCGCCAATGCCGAGACGCCGCGCAAGTCGATCATCATGGTCTACCTCAACGGCGGACCGAGCCACATGGATATGTACGACCTCAAGCCCGATGCTCCCGTCGAGTATCGCGGCGAATTTCGCCCGATCCGCACGAACGTTCCCGGCATCGATATCTGCGAGCACATGCCGATGCAGGCCCGCATCGCCGACAAGTTCGCGATCATCCGCAACATGCGTTTCCTGCAACAGGGCCACACCTCCCCCGAGCTTTACACGGGCTACCTGACGGGCAATCGGCCGTCGATCGGCTCGATCGTCGCCAGGCTTCGGCGTGATGCGGGCGTCATCGATTCGCTGCCGCCGCATGTGTCGATGGGCGACGGCAACCACGTGCCACGCGCGGGCTTCCTCGGCCGGGCGTATGAGCCGTATCAACCGGGCGACCGCGCTAATAATTTGAGTGTGCCGCCCGGCGTGACGCGCGAGCAGTTGTATGAACGCCGTACGCTCATGTACACCTTCGACACCCTGCGTCGCGATCTCGACTCCGGTCGCGGCAGTCTGTCGGCGATGGACGCGTTCAGCGCTCAAGCGTTTGAGATGATCACCAGCAACCGCGCTCGCGATGCCTTCGACATCACCCGCGAGCCCATGCATATCCGCAATCTATACGGTCGAGGTACGGAGTACCTGCAAGCGCGTCGTCTCGTGGAGGCCGGCGTGCCCGTTGTAACGCTGACGCCGCAGAATCATAATGTGCCACGCGATTGCAATGGGCAATGGGATCACCACGATCACATCTTCACGTGCCTGCCGGCGATTTTGCCTCACTACGATCGCTCGATCTACGCGCTGCTGACCGACCTGCACGAACGCGGCCTCGATCAGGATGTCGCCGTCGTCGTTTGGGGTGAAATGGGCCGTACGCCGAGAGTCGGCACGCAGCGCGGCACCGTCGGCGGGCGCGACCATTGGCCGCAATCGGGCTTCTGCCTGGTCGCGGGCGGCGGGTTACGCATGGGCCAGGTCATCGGCGCTACCGACCCCCGCGGCGAAAACCCGCGCGGCCATGCTTACACGCCGCCGAACGTGCTGGCGACGCTTTATCACGTGCTCGGCATCGACCCCGCGACGACAATCAACGACCACCAGGGCCGCCCGATCTATTTGCTGGATCATCGCGAAAGGGTGGCGGAGTTGGGGTGAGGTTCTTTGCTACAATGCACTGAAAAAAGGAAGCAATATGTCGCTAATCCTAGCGGAAGTCCAAGACCGAATCGGCCTGCTCGAACAAAAAATCGGCGAGCTCTCTAAAGGCGGGACATTTGTCGTCCCGATCACGACACTTGCGCCGGAGCCTTACGAGCTGATCAAAGAAATCAAGGTGGTTCTGCAACCCTCGGACGACGAGTATGTCGCCAGCTTTTTCGACGCCAATGTAAACGCATCCGGTTCTAGCGAAGCCGACGCACTGGATAGTCTCAAGGAAATGCTCATTAGCCGATTCGATTACCTGACCAATCTGCCGTCAGAAAAGCTCGGTCCCGGTCCCGCCAAACAACTCGCTGTGCTGAGGTGTTTCATTCGAAAGGCTCAGTAATGGCTCGGCAGATCACCAAAGAACTCGCCCTGAAGATTCTCGCGAAGCTCAAGGCCGTCAAAACGAAATCCGGCAAAGCTCACGACGAATACACCATCGAGCACAATGGTGTCGTCATCGCTCTCACCAGCTTACGCCGCAGTTCCGAAAAGGACCTCGGCCACGACCGCATGCCCAAAGACCTGCACATTGGCCCGAACAAGGCAAAGCTGCTGGGACAATGCCCGTTATCCTTGGCGGAGTACATTGAACTCTTGCGGGAGCAGGGTTTAGTCACCGATGTAGACGAAGGCCAGACTCGAAGTTAATACCCCCCTCACTCCGAGATCTCCCGGATCACGCGGCATGGGTTGCCCGCGGCGAACACGCCTGCCGGGATGTCGCGGGTTACCACGCTGCCGGCGCCGATTACGCTCTTCGCACCAATGATCACGCCGGGGCAAATTATCGCGCCGCCGCCGACCCAGACGTCGTGGCCGATCTCGATCGGCTTGCCGGATTCTTGTTTTCGCCGAAGCTCGGCATTCATCGGGTGCGTGGCGGTGTAGATTTGCACTGCGGGGCCGAACAATGTGAAATCGCCGATCTTGACCTGGCACACGTCAAGAATGATGCAGTTGAAATTGAAGAACACCCGCTCGCCGAGCAGGATGTTCGCTCCATAGTCGCAGAAAAACGGCGGCTGAATCCAGACGGAGTCGCCGCCTTTGCCAAAGAGATCCCGAAGGATTCGCCGGCGATGGTCCTGCTCCGCCTCTCGTGTCGCATTCAAGTCCTGGCACAAGTTGCGAGCACGTTCCCGCGCTTGCACCAGCTCAGCATCGAAAGGATCGTAAAGCTCGCCTGCCAGCATTTTTTCGGTTTCGGTAGCCATTCACTTCACCGGCTCGGCCGATTTCCGGATCGGGTTCAGCAGCGGCATCCAGGCTTCGAAGGTGTTGCCCAGGTCGGAGTTGGTGAGCTGGCGCAGTGCGGACAGAGTCGCTTCGCGCTGCGGACTGGGGTCGAGCAGTCGATTGTCCTTGGCCAGGCCATTGTAGAGTTTGATTTCGACGGGCGTCGATCGGCGCGTGCGGATCAGGTAGTCGAAACGCTGGTAGCCCGACCATTTGCCTGGATTGGTGACAGGCTGAACGAGCGAGAAATCCTGCCGCAGGTAGGTGATATCCGCTCGCACGAAAAGCCCGGTCGCCGCCTGGTAATATTGTGGCGGCGGGTCTTCGCCGGGCATCGGGATTCGGCCACGCACCAGATCGTCCTTCGAGTTGGAAAACGCATGGCAAAGAGCACAATTGCTCAAGTGATTCACGCGCACGAACTCCCGTGTGTAAAACACTTTCTCGTTCTTCTCCATCTGCGGCACAGGTAGGCGAGGATCAGGCGAGCGCAACTGCTGAATCAGGTGCGGAAGCAGGTTCTTGGCATTGAGCGAGACGATCGCTTCGGAGGCGTGCATCGCCGCGGGCGGCCAGGGCGCATTCATCGCCTGCATGAGGTTCGGCTCGTACTCGGCGCGATTGCGTTTCGCGAGCGCCTCCACGGCCCGTTCGCGCACGCTCACCTCGACATCGTACACCGCACGCTGGACCAGGGCCGCCGTCGCTTCCTTGCCGTCGATCTTTTCCAGCAGTTCGACGAGGATCATGCGCAGGTCTCGGCCCTCCGGCTGCAGCATTTGCACGAGCGTCGGCAGCGCGTCGATCTTGTCCCAGGTGAGGTTGCTTGGGCCGCCGCCGAGGAGCGATTTGCGTAATTTCTCGGGATCGGGGCGGATGTCATTCGAGGGCGTCGATTCACGCATCAGTCGGCGCAGGTTGACCGAATACACCTGAAGGCGTTCCGCGTGTTCATGCCCAAGCTGGCAGTTCTGGCCCATTTTCCATGGCAACGCCAGCCAATCGGTCCGCTTGTAGTGTTTTGCGAGCTGGGCATAGTAAGCAAAACCTACATCAGGAACGATGCCGTTGCCTGCCATTCCGCCGCCGGGTGATTTGCGGATTGGGGCATAAAGCGATGCGGCTCCGGGTTGGTTGAAGCCGATCTCGGTCACGAGATGAAGCTGTTTCCGCAGATCTTCGTCCGACAGCGCGTGCAGGCGTTTGGTCTTGATCGGCAGATTCTTCGCCACGGCAGGCTCTATTGGCGTGGTCTTCGGCGCGATGACGACGGGATCCTTGGGTGCAGGTTTGGCATCGTCCGGTCGGACGATTGTTTTTGGCTCCGGCTTGACGACGGGTTCGTCAACGGAGGCGCCTTTGCGTGCTTCCTTGTCGCCGTCGCCGATGCGCTCGCCGCGTTGATCTTTTTCGCGTTGGGTCTTGAAAACAATATCAGGCGGCGGCGGCTCGCCGTTCGATGGATCGTTTACTACTCGCTTTGGCTCGGTTGCGATATTCGGCAGCGGTTTTTCGATCGGCTTCGGCAGATTGCGTTTTCCGTCCTTGTCGCGCTCTTTTTCGAGCCGCTGCTGCTCGGCAATTCGCCTGGCGTCATCCGTCGCGGCCACGCGGTTTGGATCCTGGAATGGGCCATCGCGATAGACCGCCATCAGCACGACCACGGCGCCGCAGCCAAGAACCAGGAACGCTCCGATCGCAATGACGACGAAGATCGGCATCATGCTCGAAGCGGCAGGCTGCTTTCGCAGCGAAAGCTTGGACGTGTCATCTTCCGGCTCGGAAAGCGATTGAGGAACCGTCGCCGGTGCGGCAGGCGTTTTCTTTGCGGGTAGAACGGGCGATGGCGGTTTGACCTTCGTTTGCTGAAGGAACACCTCGGCATTGCATCGCTCACAGCGAATCGATTCCGGGCATGGCGATGGCACGGTCAGTTCCGCGGAGCAGCATGGGCAGATCTGGGTGTCGGGCATTGCAAGACTCCATTGGAAATTAGGAATCGCACAGAAGAGAGTCTTGAAATTCTATGGAAATCTTAACCAACTGGATGCCACGGCGGTTTCCAATGAAAAAAGGCCGATCCGCGCCATCCTTGGCGGGTGATCGGCCTTTTTTCTGGTCGGCGTCCTTGCCTGACCATCCTGCCATGGCGGGCAGGATCGCACCTCTGTCCTTTCGGACAGTAGGCGGCTGCCAGGGAACCTTCCTTGCTGCCTGGCGAGCCTATTGCTGCACGAACAGAAGGATGATCTTTCCGCGAGAAATCCTATCTCACCAGGCCTATCCGTGGCCTGCGAGAAAGATCATGCTTCCATCCGTTCAGGGAAATTCCAGCTCAGCGCGCACGATGCACGCCGAGATTATTCATTGAGTCCTTTCAACCGTTCATTTTGTCGATTAGGTGAGAAGAAAGACGCTGCTCACGGACTGCCGCCGGGTGGGTTGGAGTAGCATTGAAGACCCCGCGGCGATTGCTTGAGTAGATCCGACACGATCAAATCACGACGCGGCGTCGTGCCTGCTGTGTAATAAATCGTCCAAGTAATCCATACGCAAACTACATGAGCAGCTGGCGTGATGAGGGAGAGGATAACGACTTTTCCAATCCTGTCAATCCAGATTTAATAAATTCCTCAATTGAATTTTACGTCGTGAACGCAACTCGTTGATAATCCTTCACCAACGTAAAATGTTTTTTTTCCAGACCGCGATCTGACGCCAATGCACACCTGTTTACAAGCAGCGAATAATGCGTGAAACGCGGACGAAAGCCAGAGCGTTGTAAATGCTCGATTTCGCGGGTATATTGAATGAGGAAACTCTTGAAGATCGAAGGGACCGACATGAGCACCGCGATACTCGAATCACCGAATTCCATCAAGACCATCGGTGACGACGAACTCCACGAGGTCATCGACGGCATTCGCGTGAGGACTCCGTCCATAGCTGCAATCGCTGGCTGGATCGCGTTTCGTTTGGCTAGATTCCTGAGCAACTTCACTGACGAAGCTATCGGCGACGTCGTCACCCAGGGCCTACGCATTAAATCCTCTCTAAATTATTCGCGAGGGTATTGTTTTC
>CAZAFH010000063.1:0-43146 GCA_964484265.1 uncultured Singulisphaera sp. | reverse complement strand
GATCATCGCCGGCTTTTTTCAAAACCCTCGCGGGGAAACTCGCGGGGGTTTTGTTTTTGCGCTGGCGCATCACGGCCTTTCTTACCAACCATTGATGTGCAGACACGCCTGGACGATGTATGCCACCATCCCTCCACCGACCGCGAGCACCGAGATTCCGAATAGACGGTCAAGCCCTCCGCCCGACCGCACCGCACTGAGGCCAAAACCGATTCCAAGCAAGAGTAGGACGTAGCGTGGGATGTAGTGATCGAGTTCCGGAAAATATCGACTCGGCGCGATGTCCGGCCCCTCGCCCCGACGATAGCCAGCAACCCAAACGCAATCAACCCACGCCACGGCAGCGGATTGTTCACGAATGCTGGCGGACTTTGCCCGAGCCTCTCTCTTACCTGAAAAGTCTTGTTATCGATTTTGATGCTCCAATACTCGTGGAAGGACCAAGTAAAGGAACAAGATCAGCCCGATAGCGAAAATGATGGCCTGTGCCATGAAAAAGCCAAATACACGTCTGGGTCGGCAACTTTCACACTGGAGTTCATAGGTTCCGGGGTCAAGGGCCCACTCGCTCGAAACATGATTCACGCAGCTGAGCGCCCCGCAGACCTGGCATCGCATAGTCGCCGTGGCTGAACAGGCATAACACGTGTCCTTCTTCGGTAGTGCAATTGGGGTGCGATTGGGGTGACCGCATCCTGGACAAGATTCGGCCTCGATGGAGATCTGACGATTGCAGGCAGAACAATCGATGAGCAATGGCGTAGCACTTGGCGTTATTCGAAGTTTCGCAGCGGTTTGAGGATCAGCGATTGCGCAAATAGGGCACGATTCGCCGTTTGCTTCCTCGGCGGTAAGGGGTAAATCGCAGGTTGGACACCGCTTTGCAGCCATGACGTTCAACTCCTAGCCGACGAAAGAACGTAGCTTGCCTGCTCTGGGTGCAGGCGTCACCCGGAGCGCCAGCGACGGGATGACTTCGCGCTTTCGGATCCTGGTATCCCGTCGCTGCCGCTCCGGGCTAGTGAGACACGCTGAGCCTCGCGTCGGTTGCGGAAATGCTAGCGCCGGAGGGCGACGAAGGGGCGGCCGGTGCACTCGTGGCGCCAGCGTTCGTTGCCTTGCGGGTCGAATTCGTAGACGCAGCTATCGCCGTGGCTGGCGACGAGGGTGTTGCCGTTCGCGAGCCGGAGAGCGCGGTTGGGGTTGTTGACGAACTTTTCCCAGTAGACTTTGCCTTCCCGGTCGATCTCCTGAACCTTGCCGACGCCGCCCAGGGCGACGAGGTAGTGGCCGTTGCGCAAGCGTTCGACGCTGCCCCAGGCGAGGCCCTGGCCGGTCTTGATTTTGGCGAGGATTTTGCCCGTGGCGTCGATCTCGGTGATTTCGCCGCAAGCGTCGATCCAGACATAGTTGCCGGCGGCGGTTTTGCGTGCCTGGTAGGTGTGTCCTTGCGTGGTGTAGGAGAAGACGGTTTTGCCCTCGCGGGTGATTTCGAGGATGCGTTGGTAGGTGGAGACGACGGTGTTGCCGTTGGGCAGGCGTTGTACGCTGGTGGGGGCGATGCCGGTGTGTTTCCAGCCGATGCGGCCGCGGGCGTCGAGTTCGTAGATGGTGCTGGCGCGGGAATCGCCGACGAGGATTCGGCCGCCGGGCAGGTACTGGGCATCGATCGGATTGGTGCCGGGCGTTTGGAAGCGGATTTGGCCAGTGGCATTTACTTCGTAGATTCGGCCTGAACCGTCGGCACGCTGATTCTCGCAGACAAGGGTGAAGCCGAGGATTTGTTCGTCGAACTGCAGCGAGGCCCAGTTGATTTTGGCGTGGTTCGTCTTCCACCAGGCGTTCCAGGCATCGCGCACTTTGCCGCCGTTATTGTCGTTGGCGAGGTCGAGCCAGACCGGCGGAGCGTTTTCACCAGCAAGGCGGAAGAGCAGATCCTCGGCTCGCCAGGCGATTTCGGGATTACCGGAAGATAAGAGCGCGATCAGCACCGGGGCGGCTGCCGATTCGCGCGACGCCAACAGGGCAGAGGCGGCATGGAAGCGAACCTCCGCCGATTCATCGCGCAGCAACTCAACCGCCGCGGAGCGCTGCTCGGAATCGCGCGAATGGCCGAGAATCCACCCTGCTGCGGCGCGGCGGCGCGAGTCCAGCCCGCGATGTGCCAGGAAAAACGGGCGAGCCTTGCCATCGACGTATGCGATCCGCTTGAGCGCGTGCCGGACGTCTTCCTCCGTCGAGAGGTCGGCGAACGGCAGGTAGGCGAAGAGCGTCTCAGCGGCGCCTTCGGGATTGCGCTCGGCGAGCAGGCGGGCAGCCACGGCGATCAGCGCTGGCCTCGTGTGCTGCTCGATCACTTGGATGCAGTACTGCGCCCGGCGTGCCGTCTCGGCGTTGCCGTGCTCTGAAATATCGCGCAGCGTCGGCAGCACGGATCGGCCGGCGCGGATGAGTTCATCCGTCGCGCGAGCACGAACGGCGTAGACCGCGCTATCGAGCTGTTGTGCGTATTTCCGCAGCTTTGCCTGGTCCTCCGCGGTCGGAGTGCGGCGGCGAAAGTAGTCGAGCAGGCTCGACGTTTCGTGGGCGACACCAGCGTTTTTCAGAGTTAATTCGTCGGCGGAGAGCGGCCGTTCCTGGGCAAGCGTCGGGAACAGCGCTGTAGTGAGCGCGATCAGCGTCAAAACCGATCCGAATAGAATGAACACGCGAACTGGAGGGGATAGGTAAGGTGTCATCGCCGTTCTCCCATGGGAGGGCCGATGCATCGGCTGGATCGACTCACTGGCTCAAGAACATTTTGCGAAAGTCGCACGAGGTCGGCCAAGGGAATTCGGCTTGTTCCGATTAAGCCGATTGCGTATCCGGTAAACCTTGCCGGGTTGTAACGATGCCGCATGCTGGCGCATCCGTGGCGGTTGCACCGAGAACCGGGTTTATTCCAGCCTAGCTTGATATGCCTGGGAAAACAGAAAAATCGGTAACGAAATTTGGGTGAAATACAAAAAATTAACCAACTAATCGTTACAAACTTACCGAAAATAAAGAGTAAAGACGTCGTACGCGCCCAAACTGGCCGCGGATGGTAGATAATTGGTAAAAGTGGCGTGGAGCATATGGTGCGAGTGGCAAGGATGAAACCGTTCCAGGGGCATTACGGACTGGCGAGGCCCTGATACGTCGGTTCGAGGGAGAATGGTTTTATGCAATTCAGTGCCGCAATCACGGGGTGTGGATCCTACAGCCCGAATCGCGTGTTGGATAATCACGGCCTGGAAAAAATAATCGATACCGATGATGCGTGGATTCATTCGCGCACGGGGATTCGCGAGCGGCATATCGCCGGTCCGCTCGAATCAACCTCGTCGATGAGCACGATCGCTGCCCGGCGAGCGCTTCAGGATGCCGACCTCGACCCTTGCGACCTGGATCTCGTCATCTGCGCGACGACGACGCCGGACTATTTTTTGCCTGCGACAGCATGCCTGATTCAGAGCCAGATCGGAGCTGTCAACGCCGGTGCGTTCGACATCAATACCGCGTGTGCCGGATTCATCTACGCGCTGACGACGGCGAGTCAGTTTATTCAGGGCGGCGGGGCGAAACGGGTGCTCGTCGTCGCCGGCGAAACGTTGAGCCGATTCGTCAACTGGGAAGACCGCTCGACGTGCATCCTCTTCGGCGACGGCGCCGCGGCCGTCATTCTCGAAGCGACCACGCAGGCCGCGGGCGTCCTGAGCACCGTGCTCGGATCGCGCGGCGATGTCGAAGGCGCGCTTCGCATCGAGGCGGGCGGGTCGGCCGTGCCTGCAAGCGCCGAGACTGTCGCCAACAAGGATCACACGATTCGCATGCGAGGCAACGAGATCTTCAAGCTGGCGGTTCGCGCGATGGCGCAATCGGCACGCCAGGCGCTTTCCAAGGCCGATCTCGGTGTACAAGACATCCGCGCCGTCGTCGCCCATCAGGCGAATCAACGCATCCTGGAAGCCACGCGCGATACGCTTGGCGTCTCCAACGAGCAGATGTTCATGAACATCGAGCGATTCGGGAACACCGGCGCCGCCTCGGTGCCGATCGCCCTCAACGAGTTTTTGCACACGAGCGAAATCGACGTCGGCGAGAATCTCCTGTTCGTGGCGTTCGGCGGCGGCCTGACCTGGGGCGCTGCCGTCTTGCGTTGGGCAGACGTCGAGGCCGTCAAGCTCGAACGTGCCGAGATGCTTCGGCCAACACATCGGCTGTTGAAGACGGGCTGAGCGATTGCTGTCCAAGCGAGAATCCGCGTTAAATAATCCGCTCTGTTTCGTTCATCTTTTTAGCGCTCCGGTCGCTTACGCTCCCGGCGCGCCATGCCCATTTTGCCGCCCGGAGTTTCCGTCCCATGACGCGTCGCATTGCCGGGTTGTTCTGTCTCTGTTCGCTTGTTGTTGCCGTTCACGCCGGCGGCCCGCCGAAAAACGCCGATCTTACGTCGCCCGTCATCCCATTCTCAGCGAAGGAGCTTGACCTCAAAACCGCTCTCGACGAAATCCATGCCAAGACCGGCAATCGAATCGCGGATCGCCGATCGGCGCCGAAGGCACTAAAGCTGAAGATGCCCGCGGAGGCAAAGCCATTTTGGCCAACGCTCGATGCGCTCTGCGAACAGGCGGGCATCGGTTATTCCGCGTACCAACCCGACGGCGGTATCGCGCTCGTCGATCGGCCCAATCGCAAGCTGCGCGTCGATTATAGCGGCCTGTTTCGCTTCGCCCTCAAGCGCATCAGCGTCACCCGCGATGACGAGACCAGCACACATTACGCCGACATCACACTGGAGACAGCCTGGGAGCCTCGGCTCAAGCCGTTGTATTTAAACGTCGAAGGCGGTTCCGCGACGGTAGGAAAAAAGACCGAGAAGCTCGATCGCCAGGCGGTTCGCGGCGTCGCCGGGACTGGCGCGGCGGAACTTGAGCTGCGCCTCCATGCTCCGAATCGTGCTGTGGGCCAAATCGATTCGCTGAAGGGTTCGTTGAAGGTAATCGCGATTCCCAAGATGCTCGAATTCAGTTTCGCGAAGCCGGCCGGCAAACAGACCATGGAAAAGGA
Source organism: uncultured Singulisphaera sp. (assembly GCA_964484265.1). Taxonomy (GTDB): domain Bacteria; phylum Planctomycetota; class Planctomycetia; order Gemmatales; family Gemmataceae; genus SIAQ01. Next base: position 38,055 of record CAZAFH010000063.1, on the reverse strand, counting down.
AAGCGTCGTTGTTCGTATCGTGGACGTCGTGCAGCGTCCGACACGCTGGACGATTGAGGTGGAAACGGAATACCCGGAAGGCGCGATTGTGCCGCTCGAATCGTTTCAGACCTGGCTGGGCAACAACCGTGTTTGGTTAGCGTGGACGTCGTCTAACAAGACAACACACATTCTCGAACCCGTCGGCGAAACGCCGGTCGCCGGCGGCAAGGGGCTACGTTTTCGCTACGATTTTCTCCCGCGCGGCGATGTTCCGCTGCCAGCCGTGGGAGCAAACACCACGCTGAAGCTCACGACGCCGAGCCGCGTGGTGGCGATTTCCGTCCCTTTCACTTTTCAGGACCTACCGCTTCCATGACCGCAGGCCCTGGCGGAGGCAGCATGTAGAATCGCTCCATGCCGGCCAGCGCCAGCCAGGTGATCAAGCAACCCGCCGTCACGCTGACGACGATGTTCGCGAAGGCAACATCGGGCCGATGGTGGACGCGAATCAATTCCACGGTTTCAAGCGCGAACGTCGAAAACGTCGTATACCCGCCGCAAAAACCCACGCCAAGCAAGATATACCACGCCGGCATCCGCTCGCGGAACGGCAGCACGAGCAACGCCAGCAGCAGCGAGCCAGTGACGTTGACGGCAAACGTCGCCACGGGAAATGGCTGAGTCGCCTGGTGCAGCCACAGCCAGATCGACCGGCCAAGCCAGTAGCGAGCGTTCGTTCCTGCGGCGCCGCCAATCGTCAGTAAGATAACGGGGTGGGTCAGGAATCCGATCATTGTAAAAAATCTCCATGATTCGATTTGCGGAATTGTAGGGATACGACGAGAGGACAATCATGACAATTCGCTTTCAAACAACCGATTCGCTGCCGAGCGAGGTTCGCTTTGGAGTTTATCCCATGCGGCTCGGATGGGTCGCCGTCGGCGAGACGTCCCTCGGCGTCTGTGCCGTGGCCGTCACCGCGACCGAACTCGAGGGATGTCGCGTTCTGGAAGAAATGATTCCGCGTGGAAAGTTAGTTCGAGTCGGCCAATCGAAAGCGGCGGAGCAGATACGAGCGTATCTGGAAGGGCAACTGCGCGGCTTTGAACTGACGGTGGACGTCGTTGCCACGCCGTTTCAACGTGCGGTCTGGCAGGCGCTGTGCGAAATCCCGTACGGGGAGACGACGACTTACAGCGCGTTGGCCGAGAGGTTGGGCCGACCGCAGGCCGTGCGCGCGGTCGCTCGGGCGTGTGCCAGCAATCCCGTCGCGTTGGTCGTGCCATGTCATCGCGTGGTGCGAACCGACGGCCAGCTTGCCGGCTTCCGCTGGGGCATCGCGTGCAAACGTTCGCTGCTGGAGTTGGAAGAAGGAATCAGCTAGGCCCGCAGCACGTCGGCGGCGGTGAATTCGCCGCCAAGCACTTGTCGGCTGGGCACGCCTAGCCAGCGATCGAGGACAGCTGCGTAGACCTGACGGAAGTCGGTCGCGAACGGCAGGTTTCCCTGTTGCAAATTCACCAGGCTCGGCTGTTGTCCAACGACGCCCGCTCGTACTCGTCCGCCGATCAACAGCATCGGCGCTCCGGCGCCATGGTCCGTGCCTCGGCTACCATTCTCGTAGGCCCGTCGGCCGAACTCCGAGAACACCATGACCAATACTCGCTCGCCCTGCCCGCGCTGGGCAAGATCGCGGTAGAAGGCGCCAATCGATTCGGACACATCGCGCATCAGATTGGCATGCGCTGGAAGCTGGCCGGCGTGCGTGTCGAAACCGTCTTGAGTCACGTAAAATAATCGCGATCCCAATCCCGCATTGATCAGCTGGGCCGCCAGTTTCAGGTGATTGCCCAGAGCCGACTGCGGGTACGGCACGCGAGGCTCATAGGCTCGCCCGATGTTCGCGAGCCGATCGGTGCTGGCGTAGGTCTGCACGGCAGTGCGCTGTACGAAATCGAGCAGGCCCGGCGCATCGGTCGGGGCCGAGACGCTGTTGAGCAACTCGCGCTGCCGACGGCGATCCGCGGCGCCGGTGGCCTGTAGGCGTAGCTGAAAATCGTCAAGCGTCGCGATCGACGGCACGCGCGCTGGCGCGCCTGCTAGCGCGAGTGGCGCAGTCTCGTTGGCGTTCGCCAGATGGAATGACGCCGCCGCCGGCACGTGGCGCAGGGCTCGGCCGATCCAGCCTTCGTTGAGCACGTCGGCCGTGCTGGCGGCGTGCCAGATATCCATCGAGCGGAAATGCGATTGGCTCGGATTCGGGTAACCGACGCCTTGAACAATACAGAGCGCGTTGTCTTGAAGCAGACCGTGCAGCGACGTCATTGCCGGGTGCAGGCCGACGTCGTCGTTGATGCGGAGCGGATTGGAGATTCGCAGCGTGGGCCGAAGCCGAGCGTAATTGGGATCGCGCAACGGTACCACAGTGTTCAGGCCATCGTTCCCGCCTGTAAGCTGCACGACGACAAGCACCGTGTCGCGCGCGCCTTGCCGATCGGCGACGGGTGTCTGTGCGGCGGCACGCCCTAGAAAATTCGGGACGGTCCCGCTCAACGCGACCATGCTCGACCCGGCGAGCGAAAATCGAAACAAATCTCGGCGCGAAAGGGTCATAACTCGACTCCGTACAAGGTCAGCTGTTTCGCCGCTTGCGGCTTAGCGCTCAGCATGGCGCCCTGTTGAGCGCTAAGCCGCAAGCGGCAAAGACAAATCTGGAAGTTATTCTTCGCATATCGATTAATCACATCAGTTGGAACTCTGGTAGACATAGTATCAGATGGCACAGCGTGCGCGTACCGTGATTCGCGATGTCGTCAGCCGTCCAGTAGACGGGCAGGTTGCGCGGACCGCCGTCGGCGGTGTACTGGGTCAAGCGAGTGCGGACAGCGGCGGGTACATCGCCTTGCAGCAGCAGATCGAGCAATAGCGTGAGTCGGCGTGCGTCAGCATTTGCGCCATGCCGTCGCAGCAAGGCCGCAGGATCGAGGTGTCGGCCGAACCGTGCGTCGGTGGTCGATGTCAGCGCGAGCGCGAGATTTTGCCGAAGGAGAAACGTCTGCCCGTTCAGCCAGGCCCTGCCGCCATCCCAGCCGGCGACGGACGGCGGAAAGAATAGCCGCTGGCCAAGCCCTTCAAGCGTCCGCGCCAGTTCGACCGTGCCGACGCCGCCCTGCGAAGCGTCGCCGGGCTGATGGCCCTCCAACGCGCGGACGATGCCGAGAACATAATCGATCGGCGATTTGATCTTGGCGCGATACGCCGCCGCGGAGAAAAACAGATTCGAACGCAACACACGTTCCACGAGCGAGCCGAAATTCCACTCCCGGCGAAACTCCAAGGCAAGCGGTTCGAGCAATTCAGGCGTCAGTTCGAGGGTATCGCTAACGAGGAAGCGGAGCAGTTTCCGCACGATGAAATATGGCGCCGACTCTTGCTCCAAACAGATGCGGACAATGTCATCCGCGCCCCATCGGCCACGCTGGCCGAGGACGCTCTTTTCGCCGTCGTCATGCTCGGCGGCGCGGAAGACGGCACGCCCGTCGGCGATGCGCAGGCCGGTGAACGCGCGTGCCGCCTGGCGGATATCGTCCTCGGTGTAGTTGCGCTGACCGGGTCGCCGGGCGTTGGTCACGCCGAGGCTGAAAAGCTCCATCAATTCACGGGCGTAATTTTCGTTCGGCTGGCGGCGCTGGCTTTGAACGGTGTCGAGCCAAATCATCATGGCTGGATCGCGCGACATGTCGGTGAGCAGCGTGCGAAAGCTGCCCTGGGCATGGCGGCGCATCAGTTCGTACTGCCCGAGCATGAAGCCCGCGTTGCGAACCTTGATGTTGCTGGTGGCGAAGTGATTATGCCAAAACAGCGTCAGCTTCTCGCGCAGCGGATGCCGGCTGTAAAGCATGCGGTAAAGCCAAAGTGCCGACAGATTGTCTCCGGTGTTGGCGTTGGCGATGCTCTGCGACATCGTCGCCCACAACTCGTCGCCAGCTGGGTCCGCGTTTCCTTGCAGCAGTGCCGACACCGCGCGTTCGGGACCGTCGCGCAGGCCAGCTTGCAGCTCGCTCCAACTTGCGCCGAACGCAGCCCGGCGATAGAGATGCCCGACTTTTTGTAGATTCCACGGCGAAGCGTCGCTGGGCCGATACGGCTCCCAAGCGGTACGCGGATTGATTTTCTGTGACATGGACATTCCACCCGCAGTAAATATCGTAGGCATCAAGCTCCGCGTGATGCATTTCACCGCGCGGAGCATGATGTCGATGATGGACCTATTTTCGCTTCAACCGCCACAGCACCTCGTATTGGTATTCGTTCGCCAGGTAACGAGATTGCAACGACAGCGTACCCAGCGACTCGGTCCAATCGAGGATCGCTTGAAGCTCGGTCTTGGCGGCACTGGGCGGAATCGCCAATTTCAGGATCAGGTTGGTCAACCCCTCGTCGTAATTCCCGCGCCCGACATCCGCCAGGCCAGCCGCATGCAGATTCGTCCGCATCGAGGTCTTGGGCGATCGCACGCGCTTTTCCTTACGCAGCTCCGTCACGAGGTCCTTCGCCAGCTCGGCAGTTGCGCTCATGACAAACGAGTCGCCGACGCTCACGTAGGTCGGACTGAAGTTGAAGCGGATGCCGTCCGGATCGCCCTCGACTTTTTTCGTCTCGGAGAAATAGTAGCTGACGAGGTTGCAGCCCTCTTGTTCTTCCTCGCGCAGTTGCAAGCCAAAAGAGAACGTCGCCAGCAGAGCCGCAGAACGAAACACCGTGTTGATCTCCTGGGCGAAGGCAGGGCTGCGCATATCCACCACAAGCGCGAAAGCCGGGAACGGGATCATCGGCCGAGTTTTGTAGGGCCGATCTTTCTGCTGGGCGAAGACGAGGCGGTGACTGGTTCCTGAATTCTGGAAAAGCGTCGCAAGCTTGACGCCGCCGAGCACCTTGGCGAGATTGCGATCGCCTTCCTCCAGGCCCTTGGCGTTTTTTTCGCCGAGGATCTCGTGCCGTTTGTTCCAAAGCTGCCCGAGGTCGAGGAAGTAGGAGCTTGAACTGATGGTACGCGGCGGATGCAGCGGCGCGAACGCGCAGGCATCGTCGGGCGGTACGAGCAGATGCCGAACCGGCGCCATGCGGTCGCGCCCGGCGGGCATGACCGCAGAGATGCGGAAATCGCTTCCATCGCGCAGCAGCGACGCCGACAGATACGGCGCTCGCTTCAGCACGTCGCTCAAGCCCCCGAAGAGCAGCATCTGGAACGGGTCCATACCGGCGGCATTCAGGCCGTTTTGAAAGTTCTGATTCTTGCGAAGCTCCTCCAGGTGGAGCCAAGCCGACGCGAGTGCGCCTTTTGGCTGCTTCACGCGAGCCATCTGGAAGTTTGGCAACTGTCGAATGTCGCCCGTGCCGGATCGGGTATCAAGCGCCAGCTTGAGCGCGGCCGGCTCGCTGGCGAGAATGAAAGCGCCGTCCACGAGCGCGAAGCTGAGCTTCGGGCCAATTTGGCCGACGTCCACGCCGTTGTATTTCTTGCGGACAATCCTGTCTTTCGACTCCTGCCGGTCAAGTTCCTGTTGAAGGACGCTCAACGACAGCTCCACGAATTTGCGCAAGCGTGCTTCATCGCGCGATTGCACCACGGCGACGGCCCCGCCCGGTTGCGTCAGCTTGGCGGCGATGGCCACCCCGCCCGCGCTCAAATCGGCGAGGATTCCATCCCGATCCTGCCCCAGTTCTTTCTCGAAGTATCGAACGAGCTGATAGAAACGGTGAAAATTGGCCGTATCGTAAAACTCTCGGACCCCCGCCAGCTTGAGAGCGTTCTGAAAAACGTCACGCTTCTCCACCATCGAGATCACGCCAGGCGGGTTCCGAATGGTGACGACAAATTCGGCCTGGCCTGGCACGAATCGCAGCGGATCCTTCTCGCCTTGGGCCATCGCACTGGCGGGAGAAAAAACAACGCTGGCCGCGAAAAGGCAAACCCAACGATACGTCATGGCGAACCTCGAATATCCGAAAACGGTGGAGCGGAAGCCCTGCGTGACTTGCCAGTCCTACCTCATTCCTTTAGCGTACTGGATGACGTGAGGATATGACTACTACTTCGTGCTTCCTGCAAAGTTTCAAAAAAACAAATACCGCCGTGCGAGATTCGCCAGCTAGGGGAATTCCCATGAAAAATTTGCGGACCAGGCCGCTCAGGCTGGCATTCCGGGCCTGCTCCGTCGGCGCGGCGCTGATTGCGCTTTTGGTGTCGGCCAACCGCACCGAAGGCCAAATGTCGACGCCAAAGGCCGAGCGGGTAATCAAGCTGCCGGGGTTCCTGCAGCATCTGCAATGGTCGCCCGATGGCAAGAAATTCCTGTTTACGCGTATCCACGCCGGGAAAATGGGCCTCTGGACCGTCAACACCGACGGCTCTGAGTTGACGCAGTTACTTCCCAAGGCCAATACGCCCCACTTCGACGGCCATTGGTCGCCCGATTCCAAACGCATCCTTTTCGTGTACGACATCCTGCAAGGCACGGACGGCAAACTGCAACTCGACCTCATGAATGCCGACGGCACAGGACAAAAGAACCTGCTGCCCCACAAAGGCGCGTTCGAGGAATCGCCGAGATTTTCGCCCGATGGCACAAAACTGCTCTGGACCAGCACGCGCAACAAGAACCAGGACATCTGGCTCATGGACGCCGACGGCAAAAATCAAAAGGCCCTCACCAACGATCTCGCCATCGACAATAGCCCCACCTGGTCGCCCGACGGCAAACACATCGCCTTCAGCAGCGCCCGCGCCGGCAATCTCGACATCTGGACCATGAACGTCGACGGAAGCGAGCAAAAACGCCTCACCAGCCATCCCCGTATGGACTATTGGCCCGCCTGGTCGCCCGACGGTAAGACCATCGCCTTCACGTCCAATCGCGACGGCAACTACGAAATTTATCTCATGAATCCCGATGGCACGAACCAGCGCAACCTCACCAACCACCCCAAAAACGACAACTGGGCCGCCTGGTCGCCAGACTCCCGCCGACTCGCCTGGATCAGCAACCGCGACGGCGTCTACGCGATCTACGTAACGGACATCCGCAAGTAATTTCGACGCAAACAGCACGTCTGGAACTGTGCGCTCTATTGTTGAAGTGGAATGACGTTTGCCAAACAGTAGAGTATTTTGGAGAGAGATGCCGTTGTCTCACACCCGTGGATTGGCGTACCGCTTGTTCTGGTGATATCGCGTTGCCTGTCAACATGAGGACCAGGTTACTGCCATGGAGATGAAACGCAGGGACGATCCCCCGTCGCGAGGCAACACTTCCTTTGGGGAATCCATTACTGACGAGAACGCAGATTCCCACACGGCGGAAACGGCAGCGTTTGTCGGCGTAAATGAGCGCGTACCGATGGCGGAGGTAAGCGTTCCAGGCTACGAGATTCTTGGTCGGCTTGGCCGCGGCGGCATGGGCGTCGTTTACAAGGCGCGCGACCAACGGCTCGATCGGATTGTGGCCCTGAAGCTGATTGTGTCGGGAGACTCGGCCTCTTCGGACGAGGTAGCGCGCTTCAATACCGAAGCGCAGGCGGCGGCACGGGTACAGCATCCAAACGTCGTACAGATTTTCGAGGTCGGGACCGCCAACGGCCAGCCCTACCTGTGCATGGAATTTGTGGACGGCGACAGCCTGTCAAAGCGGCTCAACGGCACGCCATGGCGCGGCGAAGACGCGGCGCGCTTGATCGAAACGCTGGCGCGGGCCATCGACACCGCCCACCAGCAAGGCGTTGTCCATCGCGATCTCAAGCCAGCGAACATCCTCTTGGCCGGCACAGGCGGCGCGGCGTCGGGTGACAAGAACAGCGTCACCGCGTTGAATATCTCAGCCGTTCCCGGGGCCATTGGTCCCGGAATTCAACCCAAGATTGGCGATTTCGGTTTGGCCAAGCTCCTCGAAGCTACTCAAGGGCAAACACAGAGCGGCGCCTTTCTGGGCACGGCAAGCTACGCGGCGCCGGAGCAGGCGGATGGCCGCGCGAAAAGTATCGGTCCACACACCGATGTCTACGCTCTGGGAGCGATTCTCTATGAGCTTCTGACTGGTCGGCCGCCGTTCAAGGGCGCCACGCTGCTCGACACGATCCATCAGGTCTTGCACCAAGAGCCGGTATCGCCGCGCTTGCTGAATCCGGCAATAGCCGCGGATCTGGAGGTCATCTGCCTGAAATGCCTGGAGAAGTCGCCCGAGCGGCGATACGGCAGTTCCACGGCGCTGGCAGATGACCTTCGGCGCTGGCTGAACAACGAGCCGATCGTGGCCCGTCCGCCGGGGGTCTTGGGGCGGGCAGCACGCTGGTGCCTACGTCATCCCGCCTTGGCGTCACTGGCGTGCATATTTTTGATGGCGGCGGCGGGGGTCACTTGGCAATGGCGCGAGGCCGTGGCCGCCGAAGGCCGCGCCGAGGAACGGCGCAAGGAAGCCGTCACCGCCGGCAAACTAGCGGAGGAACGGCGCAAGCAAGCTGTCGCCTCCGGCGAACTTGCGGAGAAGCGACGCAGGGATGCCGTGGCGGCGAGCAAGCAGGCCGCCGAGGAGGCTGCCGCCGCACAGGAGATTTCCCGATTTCTGTCTGGCGTTTTCGAAGACACGGATCTGTTTGGGCTTACCGGTCGCAGCTTCGGCGGCGACCTGCCGAAAGCCAATCCGAGCGCACTCGATATCCTAGATCGCGGCGCTCGCAAACTCGCCGAACCGGGTACCCTGCGCGACAAGCCGCTGGTGCGGGCCACGCTGCTCGACAAGGTAGGCAACGCCTATGCCAGTCTCGGCCATGCCAAGAAAGCTGCTCCGCTTTTGACCGAATCGCTCGCATTGCGCCGCGCTCATCTGCCGGCCGACCACATCGACGTCGCGGAGAGTCTGCACAACCTCGGCTTTTTGGAGTTGACCCGGGGCAGCCTCAAAAAAAGCGCGGCACTGCTCAGCGACGCCATCGCCCTTCGCACAAGGCGGCTTGGACCCAAGGCAACGCCCACGCTGGCGACTCGCTTCTACCTTGGTTTCGCCCTAAGCATGAGCGACGGCGCGAACAATCGTGGTCGCGATATCCTCACGCAAACGGCCGCCATCCAGCGCGAACGGCTCAAGGAATTTGCAGCGGTCCCCGACCAGTTTGGCCGCGAGGCGTTCGCCCTTTGTTGCACGCTACTGGCGCTCACGCAAAACCACCTGCACCATGACGATTTCCTCCAGGCGGCAGCGCTCATTCCCGAACTGAAAAAAGTCGCGCGTGCTATCCCCAACAAGGACGTGGGCGCCGTCGTCGTGCATCTGGTCAATGGCAAACAGTGGGAGGCGCTCGGCCAATCCACGCTGGCGGAGTCCGAGCTGCGCACCGCTGTCTTGCTCATAGAAAAATCCGTGGGCAAAGGGCATTTTTTCGGCAACCTTATTGAGAAGGAACATGCTACGCTTCTGTTCAACATGGGCCGATACGACGAAGCGGAAGCGGCTTTTCTCTATCTTGGGGAAGCCTACAGGACAACTTTCGGCGAGGAAGCAAATGGCCTGCCGGACGTCTATTACACACTGGCCCGAATTATCGAGCGAGGTCGCCTCGCCAAGGCCATGGCCGGCAATTCCTCCGAATCCATTACGATGCTCCGCAACAAGGTTGAGGAATATGCCCGAGCGGCGGTGGACATCCACCGCAACCACGACCTCTTGCCAATGCATCGCGCCACCCACGCTCTCTACTGCGGCCACGTTTTGCTGCGCGTTCGCACGCCGCCGGATCTGAAGGCGGCGGAGGATTTGTTGCGCCAGGCCTGGCACATCCGCAAAAAAACACTCGGCGCCGGAGATGCCCTGACTCTTCATCCGTTCGGCATGCTGCTGCAAGCGCTGACCGAGCAACAGAAATTGGATGAGGCCGAGGGTCTGTTTCGCGAATTGACTTCGGAGACGAAAATTCTTAAATGGCGCGGGGATCCAGCCGGCACTCTTCCCACGGTGGCCCGCCAGTTCGCCGCCGCGGGCCGAGGTAAGACCGCAGTCCGGTTGCTCGAAGCCGCGGCACAGGCTGGCTACCGTGATGCCAGGGGCCTGCGGACCGACCCCGCCTTTGCGCCGCTGCTCGAGCTTGATGAATTTCAGTCCCTCTTGAGAAATTTGGAGACTCGAAAATAGCCGTCATGTGACGGTCCGAATCTTGAGGTTCTTCGATTTGAGAATCTTGCCACGGAGTATCCATGTCATGAAAAGCAAGTCCATCATCTTCCGACTCGTCCTTCTTGGTTGTGCCGTTGCCATCGTCGCTGGCGCGTCGGCGCTCACCGGCGAAAAATCGGCGCCGAAACTCGAATTCACTCAGGTCGACAACTGGCCCGCCTGGCCCGATAACGTCCCGCGCGGCGGCGTCTCCGCCAGCGCCGTTGACTCCAAGGACAATGTCTATCTCCTGCACCGCATCAAGCCGTATGTCCTCGTCTTCGACAAGGCCGGCAAACACCTGCGCTCCTGGGACGGCGATTTCAAAACCCCGCATGGCCTACGCATCGACGCCGACGGCAATATCTGGATCGCCGACATGGCCAATCATCTCGTGCAGAAATTCACCCCTGAAGGCAAACTCCTGCTCGCGCTCGGCAAGAAAAACAAACCCGGCCTGGCCGGCGATCAATTCAACAAACCCGCCGACGTCGGCTTCGGTCCCGACGGTGAATTCTACGTCGCCGACGGGTATGGCAATTCCCGCATTGCCAAATTCTCCAGGGAAGGCAAGTTCCTTCTGGACTGGGGCATGAAGGGTAAAGGTGAATCGCAATTCAACATCCCGCACGTCGTCATGCTCGACAGCAAGAATCGCGTCATCGTTGGCGATCGCGAAAATCTGCGCGTGCAAATCTTCGACCGCGCCGGTAAGTTCCTGAGCCAATGGACCGATACCGGCGCGCCCTACGGGCTGCATCTCTGCAAAGACCGCGTCTATCTCGCCGACGGCAGAAAGGGAACGGTCCGCGTACTCAACAGCGACGGCAAATTACTCACGCGCTGGGAAAGCAACATGAACCCAAAGGAAACCCCCCACTGGATAAACGTGGATAGCACCGGCGCCGTCTATGTCGGATTCGTGTCGGGAAAAAAGATTCAGAAGTGGGTCGAGAAGTAATCGAGTAGGTCCAGCGAGCCGAGCGGGGGGCGTCAAGATCTCCGGTAACTACTGATCCGGCTCGGCTCGTCGGACTGCCGCTGAGTTAGGCCGATTCAAATAATTGTCTGGTCCACTCCAGTCGATTCGTTGAAATAGATTTATCCACGGATGAAACACGGATCGAACACGGATAAATTCATTGCACACCAGCAATTTGCTCAATTAGCTTGATCGCTTCTTATCCGTGTTTCATCCGTGGCTAGATTTTCTTTACTACATGCGTGGACAAGCTAATTTTTTGAAACGGCCTTGGCCCGGATTTCTCACCACGGAGAACACCGAGATCACAGAGAGAGGAATACAAAGGATATATTGAGGGTCAATGAGAAGCACTCCGTTTTTGTCTTGATCAGAGGCTCAGTGTCCTTAGTTGGCTCTCGTTAACTCCTTTTGAATTGCTCTGTGTTCTCTGTGGTGAGAAATGCAGGTTAGAATTGCCATACATCCGCGTGCAAATGGTAGGTGGACAGAAAAGAAAACCCCTCGGGCCAAAATTGGCACGAGGGGTTCCTTTTTTCAAAGGCCGCCGGCGACAATCATCGGAACCGAACGACGGAGAGAATGTTGTAGTAGTCGTCGGTCCAAACATAGCGGTCTTCCGAGCGAATCGTCGTCCAATAGGGTTCGACGGCTCGGCCATCGGTCTTCTTCGTCATGGCTTCTTCGTAGCGTTTCAAGAACGTCGTATCGCTATCGAAGGGAACGCACTTGAATTCCTTGTTCGCTAGCACCGTGCCGGTCTGCAGGTACTCGTCCTTGCGAGCGACCATGACCCACTCCGAGGTGTAATGGCCGTTCTCGCGAAGATCGTTGGAATCATGCCCGCGGCGATGCGCGAGCTTCTGAATCTTCTTGACAACTTTGCCATCGACAACTTCGTCGACTTCGATACCCGCCGCCGAGAGTGCCGACACGACTTTCGGCAAATCGACGAAGCGATTGGACGTATGGACGCAGAGGATGCCGTCCTCAGTGAGTTTGTCGAAGTACATCTGGAACGCTTGCTTGGTGAGCAAGTGAGCCGGGATGGCGTCGGAACTGAACGCGTCAACGACCATCATCTGGTAGAAATTACGCGGCCCGCCGCCGTGCTCGGTCGTGTCGGTGTAGTGATTCTTGTACGGCAGCGCCATGCGGAGGCGAGCGTCGCCCATGAGCACTTGCACGCTGGAACCGCGTTCGAGCGCGTTTTCGAGGTACGAGAAATACGTCACCTGGCGTCCTGCCACGCCTTGCTTGGCCTTCAGGTACGATTCGTGCGTGCCGCATAAACGGGTGGGCACAAGCAAGGAGAGCCGGCGAATCTGATCGTCGATCTCGTAAAAATGGACGTGCTGGTAAACGCGCCCGTACGACGCCATCGTGCCCGTGCCTAATCCGATGGTCGCGATCGGCGGTTCCGACCAGGCAGAGACCATCGTCGCAATCGGCAGCCCGGACCCCAGGACATCAGCAATCGTCGAACCAACGAGCGACACCGGCAGACGGGCGTCGGCCCGGTAGGTGTTGGCGTCGGGTTCGTCCGGGAACCAGTTGAATTTCTCCATCACGCGGCCTTCGGGGCCTTCGCGGTGGTAGTAAGTCGTCGCCAGACGGCTGTAGTCCTTGTCCGGGACGTCATAATCGCTCTTGCTTGTCGGGCGTAGGAAGTTCATGCCGTGATCGATATGCCCGTGAATCAGGCGATGGAAATTGAGGATGATCTTGCCTTCCTTGTCCTTGCGCATCTGCGATTCCTTGACGGCAATCGTGCCGAAATAACTTCGGCTGGCATAGCGAGAGGCTTCATCGTTGACCGACGTCAAAACCGTGTTTACGAGCAACACGAACCCTATGCCAAGACCGACGCGCAGCGGGCGGGCGAATTGCAAGCACGCTAGCGAGAGCGGCACGCCGTAGGCGATCAGTTTGCCCTGCGGCGACGTGCCGCGAGCGCTATCGAACACCATCGCCAGTACGACGGTCAACGCGAGAATGCCGATCGCCCAGGCGAAGTCGAGGTTCTTGGTGGTGTTTTCATTGGGCGCAACCAGACCGGTGCTGACGGGATGCGCCGCCTTTTGGCCCTTGCCTGCCGGGCGAGCGGCCGCCTCGGGTTGGCCTTCGAAGAGGCTTGCGAAGAACGAATCGAGGAATCCCGTGTCCATCATCTTGGGCCGAACGATGACGGCAGCGAAAATCGCCAGGGGGAACTCCCAGTTCTTCCAGAAAATCACGGGTGCGATCAGCGCGTTGAACATACCGCCAACCATGCCGCCGACCGACATCCACAGGAAGAATTCGGTAAGGTGGCGCGTGCTCGGGCGGTCCTTCGCCATTTCGCCGTGACACATCATGGTCGTGGCGAAGAATCCCAACACGTGGGCGATGATGGCGAACAAAATGGCCCTCGTATCGTGGAACAGGTTGAACACGTCCACGATAATCATCAGCGCGACGCAGAACGGCTGGGCGTAGAGGACAAACTTGTGCGGCTCCTCGGTCCAGACAACTGGCCATTTGGCGAAGACGAGGATGAACGACAAAAGGTACAGGATCAGCGGGATGAGCCAAAACAGCGGGATAGGCGAAAGATCGGTGGTGATGTGAGTCGTGATGCCCAGCATCAAGCTTGACGGAATCGCCGCCAGCATGACCCAGCGGAAACGACGCCCCGCGGTGACTTCGTCCGAGCCCATGGCGATGGGAGAATCGATGACCGGCGCCGCCGGCTTTCCACCGCCGTGCTTTCCGGTGTGCTTCGGTTGCCCAGGCTTGACGCCGGTCGCTGCCGGCGGCGCGCCAGCAGCTACGCCGGTATCCGCAGCGGCGGGCGCGGGAGTCGGTTCGGGCGCTGCGTCGGGCTTTGGTTGCGGCTTCAGGTCCGGCGCCGCGTGCGGCTTTTCCTTGCTGTTCCACACCATTGCTGCACAGGTCACCACGAAGGCGACAAGTGCCAGGTAACCGAATGTGTAGATGTATCCCTGATGCTTGAGCGTGACGTTCGGCTCGATCAAGGTCGGGTAGACCATAAGCGAGAGCATGCTGCCGAAGTTGCTCGCGCCGTAAAGGAAGTACGGGTCCTTCGCCGCAGGGTGGCCGGTGTGCACGAACCACTTCTGCAAAAGCGGCGCGCTGGTCGCCACGACGACGAACGGCAACGCCACATACATGAACAAGACCGTCAGCGTGGACGGTATTGGATTGCTTCCCAGATCCGGCAGGAAGCCCCACAGGCTATTCGGGTTCGGAATCGTGGCGCCATCCACCGTCACAAACTCGCCGCCGAACGCGAACGGGAACGGTAAAAGCACGATCAGCGGCAGAAGCAGCAGCACGGCATGCGCGATCAGCTGCTGGCGAAGATTGAGCCGAGTGCTCGCGTTGTGCGTGTAGGCATACCCCGCGAGGAGGACCATCTGGAAGAACACCATGCAGGTGTTCCACACCTGAGGCGTACCGCCGAGCTTGGGCAAGATGATCTTGCCGACGATCGGCTGGACGAGGAACAGAATGAACGCGCTGACGAACAGCGTGAGAGCATAAAATGGCAGAGCCAAGGGACAACCTCCAGAGCAAAGAATACCATTCTACTCCCCTATCCCTCCGGGAGAGGGGTCGGGGGTGAGGGGGCGTTTGCAATGCTAAAAATAACACAGCCTGTCACACGTGGGGCAAACCGATAGCTTGCCCGCTTTCGACAAGCTCGCAGCTTGTCGCCACAATTTTTCCTTTACCGCAACACGCCCAGAATATGCGAGTAGTCGTCGGTCCAAACCGGGTCGCTCGTGCGCGTGATCGGGCGTTTCTCGCGTCGGCCGTTGCGCCATTCCTCGTGGTCGGTGTAGGGGTTGTACCATTCGACCGTGGCGTTCAGGATCTGTTCGCCTTCCGGCGCCCGGCCTGCGATACTTCCTTCATTTTCACCGCCGCGCGGGATCATCTGCATGGTCTTGCTCTTCAAGTACGCCTCGCGGCGCGTTTCAAGCGACTTGAGGTAGTTGCCAAACCCCTGCGGAATTTGCAACATCTTGGGCCCTTCCTCTTTCTTCGGTTCAACCGTGGCGGCAGGCTTGCCGTCGAAATCGAAGTCGCGGAAGATCATCACATATTCCGACGAGAAATGGCCCATGTATCGTGATGAGCCATGATCCTTGCCAACAAGGCAGCGGATATTGGGATACAGGTGCCAATCCTTGCGGTCCGCCGAGTCGCGCTTCTTTTTGTTTTCGTCATCGAGTTCGAGGGCGATGCGCGCCACGGGGCGGACAAGATCCATGTGCCGATTGGACGTGTGTACACAGAGCACGCCGTCGTCGGTCAATTTATCCATGTAGATGGAAATCGACTGCTTGGTCACCAGGTGGACTGGAATCGCATCGGAGCTAAAGGCATCGACGTTGATCGCCTTGTAGTAGCGGTCGCGGCTGGTGAATTTGCGGCTCTCGTCGGGCGTCTTGTTGGTGATCGGCGCCTTGATCACCGCTTTTTCGCCGCTGAAGTCGGCGAAGTAATGGAACGAGTTTTTGTAATTCGATTTCTCCCGGCGCGGATCGAGCGATTGACGTGCATCACCCATGATGACTTCCATGTTCACGCCGCGTTTGACGGCGCCTTGCAGGTAGGTGAAGCGAGCCTCGCGGTCGTCGCTTGGCAGGGAGAAGTTACGAATGGCTTCGTCGATTTCGTAGTAGGTCATGTGCTGGTACGGCCGGGCGTAGGACGCCATCGTGCCTGTGCCGAGGCCGATGGTCGCGTACGGCGGCTCGGACCAGACATCCACCAGCGGCGCGATCGGCAGCGCGGACGAACAGATCGACGCGGCAATCTGCCCAACGAGCGATGCCGGCATGCGCAAATCGCCACGGAAGGAATTTTGCTCGCCGGGGAACCAGTTCCACTGCTCCATCACCGCGCCCACTGGGCCATAGCGATGGTAATAGGTCGTCGCCAATCGGCTGATATCGACGCGGAACTTGCTCAGCTCATCCTTGTAGTTGGCGTAGTAATTTCGGCCGTGATGCGTGGTTCCGTGCATCAGGTAGGTATTCGGATAGGTGAGGCCGACGTATTTGCCTTCCTTGTTCTTGAAGGGATTGTCCTTGTTCATCATGTTGATGATTTCTTCTTCGTCACGGACACGTTCTTCGTCCTTCATGACGCGGAGGATGCCGAAGTAAGTGCGGCGGGATTCGAGCGTCTCGCGCGAATCCTCGCGCGAAGCGAAATAGAGATTGCCAAGCAAGAGGCCCGCAATCGCGATGGTGATGCGAACCGGCCGACCTGCGAAGAAGAAGCAGAAAATGGCCGGGATGCCGATCGTCAAAATGTTCGACGTGACGGCGAGCCATTTGCTATTCAACGGCAAACCGATGAACTTCATGATTTTGACGGTATTGTCCTGGGTATCGCGATATCGGCCGGAATACTTCGTCGCCAGGTAATATGCCAGAGCGAGCACGAACAGGCCGAGCGCCACGTCGAGGAAGTAATTGAACATGTAGGTGCTGCGCGGCGCCGGTTTGCCGGACGACTTGGCAAGCTCGTCGCCCTGGTTCACGGTCCAGTCCTTGAAGCCTGGGAAGGCACTGAGGACCAACTCATCGAACCAGCCGCTTTGCACATATTGTGGGCGAACCATCGCGGCAAGGACGATGGCGATGTGGAATTCCCACACGCCGCTTTCGAAGATATTGGGAGCGACGAGGGCGTTGAACATGCCGCCGAGCATGCCGCCGACCGACATGAGCAGGAAGAACTCGGTCAGATGGCGTGGATTGGGCCGATCGACCGCCAATTCGCCGTGACAGGCCAGGGCACACGCGAAAAAGCCGAGCATGACGATTGAGGTGGCGAAAAACGGATCGAAGCCGCCTTTCATCACGATGAAGCAAAGCGCGATCAGCCCGAGAGGCTGCAAGGCGTAGACGGTGATCTGATGGGCAGTGAGGCCTTCGGGATTAAAAATCGGGAAGCGCTTTTGCGTCCACATCTGCATAAAGACGAGGATGAACGACAGCAGATACAGCGCCAGCGGAATCGCCCAAACGAGGGGGAACGGCGACAGGTCGGTGGAGACGTAACTCGTGACGCCGAGCATGAGGCTGGACGGGACCATGGCGAGCAATACCCAGCGGATACGCCGCCAGGTGGTCATCGGCGCGTTCGCGCCGACAAGGATGTCCGGCGTCCTGGCGACGGACGGCGCCGCTGCGACAGGCGCCGCCGGTTCACCCTGGCCGGGCAGTTTGATCGCTTTTCGCCGAGTGGAACCGCCTCGTGCCGGCGCCGCCCCGCTTTTGACAGCCGTGCTGGCTTCCGCCGGGGGCACGGGTTCGGGCGCCGGCGCTGGTGTCGGCTCGACAGCCGCCATCGCGGGAACCGTCTCGGCCAACTCCGCGGCGGCTGCCGTCGCTATCGCTTCGTCCGACGGCGCTACCTGATAGATGCGATACGCGCAATAAATAACCATGGCCGCGAAGACAACATACCCGACGAACCAGATCGTCGTTTGCGTCGGCAGGAGCGTCATCGGCTCGATTGCGAACGGATACAGAACCAGCGACAGCATGCTGCCAAGGTTGCTGGCGCCGTAAAGAAAGTAAGGATCCTTCGCTGCCGGATCGCCGCTATACGCGAACCATTTTTGCAGCAGCGGAGCACTCGTCGAGACGACGAAGAACGGCACGCCAACGACGATCGCCAGGCAGATCAGCGTGTCGATGATCGGATTGCCTTCTGTCGTCGGCTCGAAGCTATTCTGCACGTAGCTGTAAAACGGGAACAGCAACATCATGATGACCGGCAGTACCAAGACGGCACTGTGGAACATGAGCTGCTGCCGAAGTTTCAGCCGAGTGCTTATGGTGTGGGTGTAGGCATAGCCAAGCAGGAGTACCGATTGAAAGAACACCATGCAGGTGTTCCAGACCATCGGCGTGCCGCCGAGTTTCGGCAAAATCAGCTTGCCGATCATCGGTTGCACGAGAAAGAGGAGAAACGCGCTAACGAACAACGTAACGGCAAAAATCGGCAGTGCCAAGTGCCACCTCCACATACATCAACTAACACCGGCGAGCAAGCTCGCCGGTGAGGGAAATCGATTTCGGTCAAGAAATCAAAAAAGTATTCTAGGAACTTCCTTGCTATCGGGCAGGATACATTTCGCACGTTCGCGGAGATTTCTTGTTTCGCTCTGTGAAGACGCCACCAGCCCGGAGCGCCAGCGACGGAGCCGTTTCCCCGCGCTGGCGCTTGGGGCTTGTGCATCATTCCCGCAGAGTCGCCACGCTGACGACTCGCCCGTCGGCGGCGGAGAACTGCACGACGACGCGCGAACCGATCGGGACATCGGTGAGTTTGGCGTGCCTGCCATCGCGGACGACGGAGAACTCGTCGGCAAGCCGATGCGACTCCGCGCCGATGCTCAGCTTGCCAGCCTTGACATCGATCTTCTTGAGCTCGCCGACAGTCTTTGGCCCGACTGCCTTGATAATTTGCATGCCGTTTTTCTTGGGCAGGCTCTGGATTTCGACGGCCATCTTCGCCTTGATCTCGCCCGCCTTCGCTTTCTTGCCATCGACGAACAGCCAAAGTTTCGGATCGAGGCGATAGGTTTTTTCGCCCTGGTCTTGCTTGTCAACGATGCGCACCGTGATCGATTCTCCGTTGATGGAGCTGACAAATCCTGGCGACCAGCTGCCGGCGGATTCGATGCGGATTCCCCGGTCGATTTCGCCTTTTTGCCGATGAATGTCGAGGCTGACTGACATGCCCGGCTGCAACTCGGCGAACCCGCGTCGTTCGCCGTCGATGATGACGACGACATCTTCGTCGATCTTGACGTCGATAGGAGCAGCCTCGCCGGTATCGCACAGCGTCACGACGCGGATCACGCGATTGGTCCAGTCAATCGACTGAATGATGCAGTCGCGCAGCATCACGGGTTTTTCGCGTTTCACAGTGCCCGGAATGCTTGCCGGTTTGCCCAAATCATGGCGTTCGGCGAGGGCGACGGGAAGCAGGGCGGCCACGCCGACGCACAGAATCGCGACAATCAGCGTGACGGCGACGACGAGCTTTGTTCGGGCAAACGACAGGCCGCGAACGACGGAGTCGGCGAGGGCGGCGGCGCGAGCGTCGGCCAGGCCGCCAGTTGCCGCCTGAATCAGGTGCGGCGGAACGACGACCGCCTCGGCATGCCGAGCGAGCAGGATGGCGAGCAGGGCGGGCGATACCGTAAAGGCATGCCGACGCAGGCGCTTCGCCAGCAGATCCCGCCCGCGCGACAATCGGCTGGCGACCGTGCCCTCGGGAACATCGAGCATGGCGGCGACTTCCCGCCGAGGCCGGCCTTCCAGATCGCACGCCACCACGACGAATCGATACTTGTCGGGCAATCGATTCAGTTCCTGGTCGAGCAGCGGTTGAAGTTCCTGCCACAGCGCGTCGCGTGGTTCGGGTGCTGGCATGGCTTGCTTCTTCTTTTCCAGATTCTTGCGGCGAAACGCCTGTTTTCGCGCCTCCAGGGCCGTCCGGTACGCAACGCCATACAGCCAATTTCCCACCATCTCGCGCGGCATGATCGTGTCGGCCTTGCGCATCAAGACCAGAAACACCGCTTGAAAGCAATCCTCGGCAGCGTGAGCGTCTTCCAGCACGCGGCGGCAGACGCCCAGCACCATCGCCCCGTGGCGATGCACCAACTCGGCGAAAGCGTTTTCGTCTTTATGGCTCAGGAAATGGTCGAGAAGCTGACCGTCCGTACGCGGCATTTCCGCGACATCGGCATCGACGAAAGAGGGTAACGTGGTCATATCCATGGCGTCGGCCTCGGTAGGTATCCCATCATATTGGACGACGCAGGCCAGATTGTTCCATGTCTTTTTTTTAAAAATTCAGGCAAGCCCAGCGGGTGAGCGCAGCGAACCCCTGGGGTCGTGCGGCTTATCCCAGGGGTTCGCTACGCTCACCCGCTGGGCATACTAATCTAACTATTGCTTCCGCCACGGAGCGATCCACGGCATGACGCTCGGGTTCAGCATGTTCGAGTGTCCATCTGTCCACACCCGGCCTGGCAGCGGGTCGATCGCACGCCAGCGGCGTTCCTTCTTCGATTCGTTCGGCGGCGGAACCTCGATGCCCGTCCAGGCGCGCCATTCCCGTTCGCTTTCCAGACGCTTCGCCAACGGAGGCCCGCCGTTGGTGTATTTGTCGGCCTTTCGCCTCATGACGACCCAGTCGGCCGAGAATCGGTCGGGATGATCGAAATCGAACGTGTAATCGGGGCAGTACAGGCATTCGAGGTCGAGATCCTCGGCGATGGCCGCCAGCACGCCTTCGATGCGGACATAGCGGTTGGTCGTGTTGAAGATGAGCACGCCGCCCTCGGCCAATTTTTCGAGGTAGAGCTTGACGGCGTCGCGCGTCAAGAGATGCACGGGGATCGCGTCGGAACTGAAGGCGTCCAGCACGATGATGTGGTAGTACTTCTCGAAATACGGGTCGCCATCCTTGTTCTTGAGATTCTTGAGCACCAGTCGGCCATCGCCAAGTTTGATATCCACCTTGGCGCCGCGTTCCGTGGCGTCTTGCACGAAGTAAAAGATGGGATCCGGCGCAAGATACGGCACGAGTTTGCCGTCGGCGCCTTTCTTCAGGCGATCCTCATGCCAGGGGGGGATGTAACCCTTCGGCACGGAAAGATCCTTCACGAGCGGATCGATCTCGAAAATATCCACATGCTGAAACGGCTTGGCATAACACGCCAAAATCCCCGTGCCCAGGCCGAGCACGGCATACGGCGGCTCGGATTGCGTATTTGCGAGCATGCCGGCAATCGGGAAGTCGCCCGCCGCCAGGCCGACCATCGCCGCTGGCAGACGCGTGTCGGACGCGCCGGTCATGTTGATGACCTCCGTTATCGGTTGCGACGTCGGCCAGCAGAGCTTGTAGAAGATCTCGGCAATGCCGTTGCGTTCGTGGAAATAGGTGATCGGTTCGCGGCGTTTTTTGAGCGTCATCTCCTCGGACTCGAAGTCGGGGAAGGAGCGGTCCATCATCCAGTAACTCGCTGCCTGGAACGCGCCGCCGAACGGCATCGCCAGGACCGCGACGTTATTGGCGGGTTGCAGCGCCCAGATCGCGCGGTTGTCCTTGTAGCCGACGATCTGCCGGCCATGGTTGATGCCGCCGTGAATCAGCGTGCGGTATTTCTTCCATTCGTAGGGAACCTCGTGATCCTCTTTGAGAGGCGGCATCTTCGTCCAGGCGCCTTTGTCCTCGCGCACGCGCATCAAGCCAAAGAAGCCGCGGCCTTCGTAGACATAGGAGTCATACTTCCGTTCGTAGACAAAGCTGCCGATGAACAATGCCGCGATCGTCAAGCCAAAGCGCACGGGACGAAGCGAGAGCGCCAGCGCGATGATGACAAGCACGGCCACCAGATACGATTTCCGCAGCAGCGAATACTCGGCGACATAGCGATCGCCGACGTAGATGGCGTAGAACGATGCGATACCAATGAGAATCGGAATGACCAAATCGAGGCCGATGCCGAGTTTCGTCGTTTTCTCCGCCGTCGAATCGCCGGGAATGAGCGTGAAAGGCTGATCGACGAGGTTGGAACGCAGCAAGCATGCGAACGCCATGGCGGCGGGATATTCCCACAAGCCCCACTGGAAGAAAACCGGCGCGAAGAACGAATTGAACAGGCCGCCCAGAACACCGCCGAGCGACATGAAGAAGAAGAATTCGGTCAGGTGCTTCGTGCTAGGCCGATCCTTGGCAAGTTCGCCGTGGCACATCAGCGTCGTCGTCACAAAGGCGCTGAGGTGCAGGGCGAAGGCCAGCGGCGTTTCCCAGTTCCCCCAACGAGGCGGCAGCGACACGTTGGCGATCATCTTCAGGATCAATAGCAGCAGCACCATCGGCTGAAGGAACATCATCGCATTGTGCGGCGCGCCGACCCAGACCACCGGCCAACGGGCGAAGACGAGGATGAACGTCAGCAAGTACATCGCCAGCGGAATGATCCAAAACGAGGCGATGGCGGCGATGTCGGTCGTCATGTAATTGGTCACGCCGAGCATCAGGCTCGACGGCGCCGCGGCCAGGCCAATCCAGCGCAGGCGACGCCAGATGGTGAGATCGTCGGAAAGGACCGGCATCGTGACGTCCGGAGTGCTTTCGCTGACGGCGGGCGTCGGCGCCGGAGCAGTCGAGGCGTCGCTGCCGATGCGGGCGCCGCGCCGCTTCGACGTCGTCACCGCCGTGGCCACCGCTGGCGCAGGCACAGGCGCGGGGGCTTGAGTGGTCGGAGCGGGATTCACGTCGTGTCCGGCTTTGCGCTGAAGCGCTTTCCAGACGATGTAGGCGCACCCACCCACCAGGGCGACGAACGTCGCATAGCCCGCCGTCCATAGATGCACCTGCGTGCGAAACGTCGATTCGCCCTGCGCCGGCGACACCGGCAGAAACGGCTCCACGATCGTCGGGTAAAGCGCCAGGCTCAGCATGCTCCCAAAATTGCTCGCGCCGTAAAGAAAATAGGGATCTTTCGCAGCCGGGTCATCCGTGTGAATAAACCAGCGCTGCAACAGCGGCGCTGTCGTCGAGACGAGAAAGAACGGCAAGCCGACCATCAGGATCAGCTTGAAAAGCAGCGAGAAAATCGGGTTCGAGTCGGTCGGCGGATTCCAGTCCCCCAGCGAAAATGGCAGCACCAGAAACGGCAAAAGGAGCAACACGCTCTGGATAATGACCTGCCGGCGAGCGGGTTGCGTCGTGGTCAACATGTGGGTGTAGCCGTATCCGATGAGCAACACGCCCTGGAAAAAGACCATGCATGTGTTCCACACCGCAGGCGTGCCGCCGAGTTGCGGCAAGATCATCTTGCCGATCATCGGTTGCACGAGAAAGAGCAGCATGGCGCTCATGAAGAGCGAGAAACTGAAGTAGAGCAGCAAGCAACACCTCCGGGCCACGACAAAAACCAAGCCGGCATGAGTAGGGAACAATTTATGGAAGCCGAAAATTGTAACCAGCCCGGAGCGCCAGCGACGGGAAGACGCATACCCGTCGCTGGCGCTCCGGGCTGGTAAGGTAAGGTTGAAAAGATCTGTTATTGGCCGTCCTTTACGTAGTTGACTGCTTTCTCGAAATAATCTTCATCGTTGATCCATTTCGTGCTCCCGTGTGCGACCCACCACTTTTTGGGAGGGTTCTCACGAATCGCGTTTAGCCGACGGGAACACCACGCTTTCAGTTGAGCGAGCACAACCTCTGGCTTGACATCCGCCGTGACGACAATGTGAACATGATTGGTACGAACATTTATCGCATGCAGAGTCCAGTTGCGAATCTTGCAATGGTCTCGAAAGGTGGCTTCTACAATCTGTCGCTCTCCATCGTCCAGCGTCACTGGCGGCGAATTCAGCAGGCGGCGACTCTTATCCTCAAGTTCGCTGTCACCGGGACGAATTCCCGGTATCCCACGTTTCACCCAGCCCACTTCGTCGCCAGGCAACCAGGTTCCATGGGTGTGCCAGGTGATGTGATATGCGATTGGATTGGACATAGGTGGAAACTCCTTAAAGAGAAAGAAGATTTGAATCGGTTTAAAAATGAAATGCAAGGAGAATCAGAAAAAAAGAAGGGATTTACCAGCCCGGAGCGCCAGCGACGGGTAAACATCGCCGTTTGGGCTACGATTCCCCGTCGCTGGCGCTTCGGGCTGGTAAGGTTCGCTGCGACAGAGAACCTCGCCGCCTGAGGCGAAGTTTCCCCGTCGCTGGCGCTCCGGGTTAGTATGATATCGGCAACAAATTCAGTCAATCGGAGCACCCATGTCCGCGGATCGGTTGAAAGTTCTGATCGTTGACGACGAAGTCAATCTCGCCGAGACGATGGCCGAAGTGCTCGAGCGCGCGGGGTACGATGTCATCCTCGCTCACGACGGCGAGGACGGTCTGAAGGCTCTCGAACGGGCCGAGCCGAACATCATTCTCACCGATCTCAAGATGACCGGCATGGACGGTCTGACGCTGCTGCGCAGGGCCAAAAAGGAATTGCCCGATGTCGAGGTCGTCGTCATCACAGGGCACGGCGACGTGGAGACTGCCGTGCAAGCGATGCGCGACGGCGCCAGCAATTATGTGCAGAAGCCGGTCGGGCTTGTCGAGCTTCGCACGATGGTGGACAAGGCTGCCGAGCGCTTTCGTCTCGGGCAGGACAACCGCCAGCTCAAACAGCAGCTCGACGAAAAGTTCGGTTTCGAAGGGCTGATTGGCAACAGTCCGAAAATCCTCGAAATCATCAATCGGCTCAAAAGCATCGCGCCGACCTCCGCCACCGTGCTCATTCAGGGCGAGACCGGCACGGGCAAGGAAGTCATCGCCAAGCTCATTCACAACAACAGCCCGCGCAAGTCGAAAAACTTTGCCGCGATGAATTGCACCGCCATCAACGAGAACCTGCTCGAAGACGAACTGTTCGGCCACGAGCCGCACTCGTTCACGGGCGCGGACAAATTGCGCAAGGGGCGGTTCGAGTACGCCAATGGCGGGACGCTGTTTCTCGACGAGATCGGCGACATGCCGCTCAATCTTCAGGCGAAGCTCTTGCGCGTGCTAGAAAACCAGGAAGTCACACGCATCGGCTCGAACGACGCGATCAAGGTGAACGTTCGGCTCATCTCGGCGACGCATCGCGACCTGGAGGCCGCCATCGCCGCGGGTACATTCCGCCAGGATCTTTACTACCGGCTCAAGGTCGTCACCGTCACGCTGCCGCCCTTGCGCGAACGCAAAAGCGACATCCCTCTGCTGGCGGCTCATTTCATCAAGGAAGCGAATCAACGGCACGGCAAGAAAGTCACGGGCATCGCCGAGCCCTTGCGAAAACTGATGGACCAGTACGAGTGGAAGGGCAACGTTCGCGAGCTTCGCAACGTCATCGACAGCATGGTCGTGCTTAATGGCGACGGCATTCTGAACGTCAACGATCTGGAGGAAGGCAACCCGCTGCGTGCAGGGCAGGCACGTTCCACAGGCAACGCCAACGGCCTCGTCGGCAAGCCGTTGTCGGAAGTCGAGCGATACTATATCGAAAAGACCCTGGAAATAACCGACGGCAATCGCGAGGAGGCGGCACGCATTCTCGGCATCGGCGAGCGCACGCTGTATCGCGTGATCCTCGACTGGAAGCTTCAGGACAAAATAAAGCAAGCGCTGGCCGACGCCAACGGCGACCTCGACGCTGCCGCCAAGTTGCTCAATACAAAGCCGCAATTGCTTGATCGCAAAATGAAGAAGTGGGGCATGCGCTAGGTTTTCGTTTAGCCGCTCGCTTCCGGCGAGCGCGGACCGGAATTTCGCGATCGCATGTCGCCATGCCCGCGCTCGCCAGAGGCGAGCGGCTAAACACGAATTGTTTGTCATTCCCAAACGTGAGTATCATCAATGTTCCAACGCTGCATGTTTACGTTGTTCGCCATCGTGATCGGCTTTGTAAATTCGGCTCACGCTCAGCCGGCCGATTCACAGCCCGATCTCTCAAAAATTCTCGCCTGGCGTTCGATAGGCCCAGCAAACATGAGCGGGCGGGTCACGGGCCTGGCCGTGTTCGAGGCCGACCCGAGCACCTGGTATGTCGCGACGGCGTCGGGCGGGTTGCTCAAAACGACGAATAACGGCGCCACCTTCGACCATCAATTCGACAAGGAAAATACCGTCTCCATCGGCGCCGTCGCCGTCGCGCCGACCAATCGCAACATCGTCTGGGTCGGCACGGGTGAGGCGAACCCGCGTAACTCCGTATCTTACGGCGATGGTGTCTATCTCTCCATGGACGGCGGCAAATCGTGGAAAAACAAGGGCCTGACAAAGACGTTCCAGATTAGCCGAATCGTCATCCACCCGAAGAATCCTGATATCGTCTACGTCGGCGCGCTGGGCCGATTGTACGGCCCGAACGAAGAACGCGGCCTGTTCAAGACCACAGATGCCGGCAAGACCTGGCAGAAGATCCATTACGTCGATGACAGGACCGGTGTCATGGATATCGTCATGAGCCCGACCGATCCCGAAACACTTCTCATCGCCACCTGGGAACGCCAGCGCGATGGCTTCGACTCGTTCCGCGGCGATGCCAAAAATCCGCCGGCCAGCGATGTCTACGCTCCGGCGAAAATCCATGCTCCGGGCAGCGGCATCTTCAAAACCACCGACGGCGGCAAGTCGTGGACCAAAATCACCAAAGGCATCCCCAAGGCCAATCTCGGCCGAATCGGGCTAGATTGGCACCAGAAGAACCCCAAGCTGCTCTTCGCCGTCATCGATTCCGAACTCGCCGGCAAGGGGGTGCCGCCCGCGAAAGTCGTGCTCGGCGTCGCGACGCAAGATTCACCCAAGGGCGTCCTTCTCACGGCGATTTCCAAGGATGGGCCTGCACAGAAAGCTGGCCTGACCAAAGGCGACCTGCTGCTTGCACTCGACGGCAAGACGATCAAGAAAACCTCCGATATCGCACTCGTCCTCCAGGGCAAAACAGGCGGCGACAAAATCAAGCTCGCCTACCAGCGCGGCGGCGAGAAACTCGAAGTTGAACTGACGCTCGCGCCGCGCCCCGCCGATCCAAATCAACGCGGCACCATCGGCCTTTCCGTCGAGGAAACCGGAAAAGGCGTCGCCGTCAGCGAGGTCTCCGAGGACAGCCCAGCCGCCAAGATCGGCATCAAACCGGGCGACATTCTTCTGAGCATCGACGGCGCCAAGATCGACAACCCGCGCGTTCTTTTCAAGGCGCTCTTTCCGAAGAAAGTCGGCGATAAGATCACGTTGACCTATCAACAGGGCAAGGACAAGAAAGAGGCCAAGATCACGCTTGAACCGATGTCCTCGGGCACAAAGGATCGCCCCTATGCCGGCAGGCTTGGCGGGCAAGTCGAGAACGTGCAGGACAAACAAGGTCCCGGCGGAAACGACACCGGCGGAATCTACAAGTCAACCGACGGCGGCGATTCCTGGACCCGCGTCAACAGCATCAACGAACGGCCCTTCTATTTCTCCGTCGTCAAATCCGATCCCAACGACGAGAAAACCCTCTACTTCCTCGGCGTCAATTTTTACCGCTCCACCGACGGCGGCAAGACCTTCGACGGCAAAGGCATCAACAAGGGCATCCACGCCGACCATCACGACCTCTGGATCGACCCGAAGGATAGCCGGCATATGATCCTCGGCACCGACGGCGGCTTCTATGTCACCTATGATCGCGCCGCCAACTGGGAGCACCTCAACTACTTCGCGCTCGGCCAATACTACCACGTCACCGTGGACACGCGTAAACCCTACAACGTCTACGGCGGCCTGCAAGACAACGGCAGCTGGGGCGGACCGTCGAACACGCTGCGGCCCAGCGGCGTCGCCAACTCCGACATCCGCCTCATCAACGGCGGCGACGGCTTCGTCTGCCGAGTCGATCCCGCCGATCCCGATCTCGTCTATGCCGAAAGCCAGGACGGCATGATGATGCGCCGCAATCTGCGCACCGGCCAAAGCTGGCTGATTCGGCCCAAGGCTCAGGCGAGCCTTGGCAAGCTGCGTTTCAACTGGAGCACGCCGTTCATCCTGTCGCACCACAATTCGCATATCTTCTACTGCGCGGGCAACTATGTCTTTCGCTCCATCAAGCAAGGCGCCGACCTTCAGGTGATTTCGCCGGAAATCACGCTAACCAAACGCGGCAGCGCGACGGCGATCGAGGAATCTCCGAAGGATCCCGACGTCCTTTGGGTCGGCACGGATGACGGCGCCGTACACGTGACGCGCGACGGCGGCAAGAAATGGATCAACGTCACCGAGAAATTCAAACCCGCCGGCCTGCCCGGACCACGCTGGGTCGCCAGCATCGAACCGTCGCGCACCGTCGTCGGCCGCTGCTATGTCGTCTTCGATGGGCATCGCTCGGACGACGATCAGGCGTATGTTTTCGTCACCGAGGATTTCGGCCAGACCTGGCGTTCGCTGCGCGCCAATCTGCCCGTGGGCACGACGCGCGTGCTGCGCGAGGATCGCGTTAATCCCGATCTTCTCTACCTCGGTACGGAATTCAAGCTCTTCGGGTCGATCGACCGAGGCCAAACGTGGATGCCGCTCAACGGCGACGCTCTGCCGACCGTCGCGATCCACGAGATTGCGCAGGCGACCACGGCGCCGGAGATCGTCGTCGGCACGCATGGCCGAAGCATCTGGGTGCTCGACGTGACGACGCTCAGGCAAATGAAGAAGACGCACTTCACCGAATTGATCGCCCTGTACACGCCCGCGCCGCTGACACTCTGGCGGCTCGATCCCACGCACGAAGGCATGTTCCGCACGGGCACGCGCAATTTCGTCGGACAGAACCCCCGGCGAACCGTGGCGATCGATTATTGCCTGCCCCGGAAGATCGACAACCTGGCGCTGCGAGTCGTGGACGTCGAAGGCAAGACCATCCGCGAGTTCAATCTCGCCAAGGAGAATGGCGCCGGCCTGCATCGCATCGCCTGGGATCTTTCCGCCGGGACGAACAAGAAAATGCCGCCGGCCGGCAAGGGCGTGGGCAAGGGCAAGCAGGGCAAGGGGCAACCCCAGCCGAAGCTAGCAAACGCCGGCGCGGGCAGGTTCCGCGTCATCCTCGAAGGTGATGGCGTGGAGCTTTCGCGCGTCTTGACCATCGAAGGCGATCCGCGCCTGTCCGAACTCGATCGCGCCGTCGATGAAGCCGAGGAGGAGCACGCCATCCGCCGTTGGCTCAAAGGCCGCCAGCCGTGATCGGCAGAAATGGGGATCTCGGATATGGAATTGGGAATTGATCAGATCGTGCTGTACTACGGTCTGCCAGGGCTTTCCGCAGTCCTGTCGGCTGCCGGTTTTGTGCTTGCGCTCGTCTACTGGCGCCGCTGCCCCAGCGCGTGCCAGTGGGTTGCCCTGGCCTGCGCGATTCATTTCGTGGTGACGTGTGCCCGGGTTGTCTTTCTCACGATCTCGTTTCAAATAGTCAATGATCGCGAGACCATTAATTTCATTTTCATCGGCATGGGTTTTCTGAACTTGGTCGCCTACGCGATGCTGTTGCTCGCCGCGTTTGCCGGGCGCAATCAACCGACGCGCCCGTACCCTCCGTTGACTCCGCGATCGCGGTATGACGACGATTGGGATCCGCCACCGAAGAAGTCGCCGCCGCCCGCCGGATCGGATGATGTGGGAATCAGGGAATAACCGTGGCATTGTTTAGCCGCTCGCCTTCGGCGAGCGCGGGCGCGGCGGATCACCATGAGCAATACTCTCGACTACGAATTCCTGTCGCCGCAACGCATCGTTTTCGGCTGGGGCAAACGGCGTGAACTCGGGGATCTCGCGAACACGCTGGGTCGCCGGGCGTTTGTCGTGCTCGGTTCACGCACGCTGCAGCGTAACGGATCCTGGGAGGATATGCGGCAACGATTGACGGACGGCGGCATTGCAACGGAGTTGCTTCCGACCCTTTCGCGTGAGCCGACGATCGCCGACGTGGACCACGCCGCGGCCGTTCTCCAAAAACACGGCGCTGGTCCAGGCGACTTCGTGCTCGCCATCGGCGGCGGGGCGGCGATCGATTTGGCCAAGGCCGCAGCCGCTCTGGCGACGAACACGCACGGAGACAGCGTTCGCGATTTCCTCGAAGGCGTCGGCCGCGGCTTGCAAATCACCACGCCGCCGCTGCCGATGTTGGCCATGCCGACGACCGGCGGAACCGGGACCGAGGCGACGAAGAACGCCGTCATCTCCGTTGATAGTCCGCCGGTGAAGAAAAGCATCCGCTCGCCGATGATGGTGCCGCGCGTCGTGCTCGTCGATCCGGAGCTTGCCGTCAGCGTACCGCCCGAGACGACGGCATGGACCGGCATGGACGCGATCACGCAACTCATCGAAAGCTACATAAGCAAAAACGCCAAACCGATTCCGCAGGCGCTCGCCATGCACGGCCTGACGCTCGCCCTCCCGGCAATACGCACGGCGGTGCGCGACGGCGCATCTCGGCCTGCGCGCGAGGCGATGTCGCATGCCGCGCTCTTGAGCGGCATGGCGCTGGCGAATTCAGGGTTGGGGTTTGCGCATGGCGTCTCCGCGGCGTTGGGCGTGTTCGCCAATGTGCCGCACGGTTTGGCATGCGCGATGATGCTGCCGGCGGCGCTGCGCGTCAATCGGCCCGTTGCCGAGCGCGCGCTCGCGGAGCTTGCGCGCGCGGCTCTGCCCAGAACATTTGGTTCCGACGCCGAGGCCGCCGACGCGCTCATTGCCGAGGTCAACGCATTGTGCCAGGAACTGCGCGTGCCGACGCGTTTGCATCAAGTCGGCGTGCAACCCGATCAGCTTGGCGAACTCGTCAGCGGATCGCGAGGCAACAGCATGAACGGCAATCCGCGCCGCGTTGACGATGCAGAGCTGTTCGCGATTTTGGAGGCGATGCTGTGATACTCGTAGCCGGACTAACTCCCGCCTGGCAACAGATTCTACGCTTTGCCGAGGTCAAGCCCGGCGGCGTCAACCGCGCGAGCGAATCTCATTGGTGCGCGTCAGGCAAGGCGATCAACACGGCTCTGGCAGTCGAAAATTTGGGCGGCGCCGCCCACCTGCTTTCACCCGCCGGCGGGTGGACCGGTCAGGCGATGCGCGAGGAACTCGAAGCGCTCAGCGTGCCGACGACCTGGATTCCCGCCGAAACGCCGACACGCGTCTGCACCACCGTGCTTGATAGCGCGGCCGGCGTAGCCACCGAGCTTGTCGAAAACGCCCCCGCAGTTGGCGATGGAGTGCTGCAAGCCTTCACGCGCGAGTTTGTCAAGCTCGCCGAGCAGGCCCGGTTCGTCGTGCTCACCGGTTCTCTGCCCGCGGGCGTGCCGGTCACTTTTTACCGCGATCTGCTCGGCCGCGTGCGCTGCCCGGCCGTGCTCGATGCGCGCGGGCCGGAGCTTGTCGCCTCGCTTGAGTACAAGCCGCGGGTCGTCAAGCCGAATCGCGAAGAGCTGGCGCTGACGGCAAAGCGCCCGTTACCGGACGACGCTGCCCTACTCGCTGCCATGCGCGAGCTGATCGAGCGCGGCGCCGGCAGCGTCGTGGTCACAAATGGGCCAGGCACGGTGCTCGTGATGGAAGGCACGCAGACCTGGCGTCTGAACCCGCCCCGGCTGAGCGCCGTCGTCAATCCGATCGGCAGCGGCGACTGCCTGACCGCAGGCATCGCGCTGGCGCTGCGCCAGGGCGAACCGCTCGTCAGCGCCGTCCGCCTTGGCATCGCCGCCGCCGCCGACAACGCCGGCCAACTGCTCCCGGCACGATTGTCGCCGCTGCGGATTCAGAAACTGAGTGATGAGGTCACCGAAAAAGCCCAGGGGTGAAGGTAATCCCGGACTCCTGGGATACGGAATGCCTCCCCACAACCTTTTTCTCCTTGCTTTCATCCAAGCCGATCACGGGAGTATTCTAAACGAATCGTAACAAATCCTCGACGCAGAAGGGCGTTCATCCATGGGCCGATACACGCTGGAAGCCTTTCGCGCGAAGAGCGAGCAGAAGGATCGCCACGAAGGAGTCTTCGAACTCGATACAGATCGCTTTCTCGAAATCCATCTCGACGGCATGATGTGGACCAAGAAAGGCTCCATGGTCTCCTATCTCGGAAACATCACCTTCACCCGCGAAGGCATGTTCGAACATGGCCTCGGCAAATTTCTCAAGAAAATGTTCACCACCGAAGGGATGCAGCTAACCAAGGCCGAGGGCGAATGCGTGCTCTACCTTGCCGACGTCGGAAAGAAAATCACCATCCTCCAATTGCAATACGATGCGATCTGCATCATCGGCAACGACATACTGGCGTTCGAGCCGAGCCTGAACTGGGACGTCTAAATGCTCAAGTCAATCGCCGGCATGCTCTCGGGCGGCCTGTTCAACGTCCGCATCGACGGAACCGGCATGGTGGCGTTTACGTCGCATTACGACCCGCTCACGCTGCCGGTCTACGAAGACCGCCCGGTCTACACCGATCCGAATGCGACCATCGCTTGGTCCGGAAACCTCATCCCTGAACTCAAGACCGATATCAGCCTGAAGACCTTCTTCGGCCGAGGCAGCGGAGAATCCTTGCAAATGAAATTCCGCGGTGAAGGCTTCGTGGTCGTGCAGCCATTCGAGGAGATCTACCAGGCGCCCAAGTAGGCCCTCCCGCATTTTCGGGGGCGCTTGGCCAACAGCCGATGGCCAAGCGCTTTTGCACTTTTTCGGCCTTTTTTTGCACTTTTAGGGGGTGTTGGCCAAGTTGCACGGGGGGAGAGGGGGGTCCATCTGCATGCAGTTTTTTTGGCAAAAACGAAAAAAAGCAGCTCTACTGACTTTGCATCGCTCTCCACCTGCGCGTTACGATGGAGGAAAAAAACATCTCCGAGAACCTCCGCAGACGCTTCATGCACCACGAACGCAAGGCTGCTTGAACGCCACTTCGGCTGTCCGTTTTGCGTTACGACAGATTGATTTCACCATCCGCTGGCGATGGTGCTCTTCGATTTTCGCCTCGAATCCCTGCGATGTGGGCATTCACTCACATCTCTCCTGGAATACCGTTGGCCTAATTTCGTTGCCTTTGCCGCGATTTTTCCTTGGTAAAGCCAGTGTCAGAATCTTTTGCACAGGACGGCGTTTTCCGACGGACACTAGTTCGTCGTCCAGATCTTGATACCTGAGTGTTTGTAAAGCCCCAAGACCTGCTTATTTCCAATAAATGAAACACCACGAATATTATCGTAAGTTGACCCAAAAAGCGACTGGATTATGGAGAATTCCGACACCTGAACTAATTCGATAGAATTGTCGCAACCCACAGCTAGCCTTGAATCATCGAAGGAGATCTCTAAGCACTGGACGGGCAAACCCAATTTAAGCCGATCACATTCCACATATTTTTTCTTCTCTTCTGAATAACTCCATTTTTTGATCGTGGCGTCAGCTCCTCCCGATATTAAGTCTGAGTTGTTTAGAAACCTCAATGCCGAAACTCCCCCATGATGAGCGGCGAAGGAAGCTAGTTTACGATCGTTCCTAATGTCTATTACGTGAACATTTCCATCTGAGTCGCCAACATATAAATCATTACTTCTAGAAAAGCAAAGCGATGTAACGGCACCACATGAAAACGTTATCTCCTGGCGACCTTTTTTATGAACGTCAAAGTAGCATATTCTGCCATCGCCTCCTGTCGCGCCCTTACAAGAATCCGGATGAAATGCAAGCGCCAACATTCCATGATATTTCATTTCCCTAATACGTTCTAGGCTCCGATTCCAAATAACAAGGCGAGTGCCAGTGTCGACCGTTCCAATATACTTTCCATCGTCACTATATGCAATTAGCTCTATTGGCTCGTCGACACTTGCCATCCCAATGACCCGGCCGTTTTGGTCAAACTGTACGATTTTTCCAGAGATGTTCCCGGGAACATTACATCCAAAACATGCGCAAAACTCCATTTGATCTGGCGCGGTCGCTATCATATATCCTGTTTCGTCACTGCCTTCCCATATTACCCTGTCGAAATTTGAATTAAAGTACGGCAATAAAAAAAAATATGCCGTTCCACAGAGAAGCAGGGATGCAAAGATCGCCCAAATTACCAATATCGAAATTTTCATTCGAAATTTCCTTACTGCGAATTATGCATGCCGCGAAACATGCCTTGTTGTATTCGATAAATGTGCTAGCGAATGACGCAAGATTTTGAACCTAGAAAGTTATCGTCGCTATACTATAAAATAAGATTCATTATACAAAAAAACGAGCCTTTCATTGATTCCAGTGCTTCCATTCAAACGTTACATTACCGACTATTGAAACCGGAATTGCTTAGCAACGCAAGTGCAATTATTTGTCGTAGCAAAGTAAAATTGGCAATTAGCTTAATCTACAACCGGAACTATAGTAAGATTTAAATGTTCGCCTCGATCATCAAGGTAGCTTAAGTACCGGTCGCGGCACTAAAGCATTAAGGTTGGTATTTGCAATCGAATGATCAGCCCCTGTTTTGACCATCCGACCGTACGGACTCGCGGCAGTTTGAACCAAGAAAAGCCATGGATATTGTCCCTGCCTAAGCCCTTCATCAATTGCTCCCAATCGAATATCCAGGCCATAATTCGCGCCCCCGGGCCCTGGCACAAGAGCTGTTCTTGGAGAAACAAATGTATATCCCGTATTTTTCGCAAATGTCTGAACCGCATAGTCGCCGCAATGATGAATTCCAAGTAAATAGGTTTGATCGATATAGATGCGTGGATTTGTCACTCGGGATCGAAATCCACTAGAAATAATCTCCGGCGTCGAGTTGATGTCAATGCACCACTGAAACGCGGTTCCCGAGAGGCCTGAAATACCAGCGGTAATTATATTTCCATTTCTTTCATATTTAACAAAAACGTGGCCCCCAAGGACTCGCATTTCAGTGTTGACTACGATGCTAACCGCCCAATCACCCTTTAAGGAAGTCTCCGGCGGCCCCATACTTCGAATAGATGTAATCCCATTACGTGCTATCGCTACTCCAAATATTTCACTATTGGCCTCAAATATCCTTGCCCTCTGATTTTCTGAAAGGTCGCCATACGGGCATATCTCTTGACTGTCAAAGAAACCACCGTTTCCATATACGATTGGATTTTTTTGTGAGGAAAATGCACCCCATAGAAATCTCTCAGTTGTAAAAAATGGAAGCAAACCGGCTTTTTCCTGGGATTTCTCAAAGGAATCTTTTGATGCCGGAACTAGATAAAACGATACACGAGGCCCGTTCCAGTCTTTTTTAGGATTTGGCAATGGAATTATTTTTATCTTAACGCCCGTCGCCTTTTCGAGTATTTTTTTTGCTTTTTCGGCCGACTCTACGTTAGTAGTAAGCAACTCTAACCCGCTCGGATCCACTGCCATCGTCGGCGCATTATTTACATACCGGTACAGATTCGTATCCCCGGCATCGAATCCGAGCGGGTCTTGCGTCAGCCAGCGGCCCGTCGTCGGGTCGTACCACCTCGCCCTGTTATATTGCAGCCCCGTTTCGACGTCGTACTCGCGGCCGGTCCAGGCGTAGTCGCCGCGTTTGGTGGCGTCGGTTTCGCCGGGGAGGATGTTGCCGAAGGCGTCGTAGGCGAGGCTGTCGATCACGCCGCCGGTGCTGTTCAGGATCGTGCGGACCGATTTCTGGAAGTCGGTCAGCGTCCAGCGCACTTCCGTTGGCGAACCAACATCGATTCGCCCCAGGCCGTCGTCGATGCGGTCGCTCCACAGGTACTTCGTCACCACGGCGTTGCTGCCATCCAACTTCGCCGTGACGGCGAAATTCTCGCGGCCTACCAAGCCGTTGGCTTTCGCGGGATTCCAGCCATCGAGGGCATAGCGCGACGTCTCGTCCGTCACTGTGTCGCCATCGGAATCGATGACTTTCTGCACCAGCAAACCAAACGCATTATACTTGTAATCCGCGTCGTACTCAAGCACTTTTGACGGCGTGTTGTCGGACCAGCGCTGCACTTCGGTCATGTGATTGGCGGCATCGTAATGGTATTCCCACACGACGCTGGTGGTGAGGTTCTCGGCCGAGGTGACGTTGCCGTTCCGATCATCGGAATGAATCCAAACGCTGTATGTAATGGAAATTCACAAGTCTGGCCGGAACCTAATCATCCTCTTCAATACTACCCGAATTTGATACCAGATAGTCCTGGCGAAATCTTGGATTTCCATCTGGTCCAGGCTCGTATAGACTGCAAATAGCAGGTAAGTCTCGATAGGGGCGGAGTTGGTCGATGAATTCTTCAAATGTATCCGCGACAAGAGTTTCTGGGAGGAATCCTCGGTCACCTGTCCCATGCCAAACGCTACAATTATCATTTAGGCACGTTAAAAAAAAATAATCTCCGCTTTGATCGCTACCAAAAGGAAACGAGTTCTTTGGGAGAATCTCCCTAAGAACAAAATAGTTCTTCCACAAGCCGTTTAGAGATTCTCTGTCATTATTAAGGCAGAAGTAAACCTCAAATACGAGAAAGTCATCGGGTTGAGGATATTTTGGCACAATTAAGCTATGCCCCGGGTTGCCCCCATTTCGAAAGCATAACAATGCTAGATACTGTTGAGGCAACTTACAGCCAATCTCACTTTCAAATTGAGATATGTCTGAATCGGTCGGGCGTTCCGTGGGAAAGCCGTAACCATAGTCCTTAATTTCTAATTCGTGGAGTTCTCTCATGCTATGGTCTCCCCCATTCTGAAAATCCACCAGATCCATTCGGATGTAATATTCTAAACCCTGCACTTCCTCTCGTATTGTCTGCAGCCTCGACCAACCACAAATAACCACTCTTGTTTCCACGCTGGGCGCGAAGAGCGTGGTGCCAGTGCATTGTGGGTGGGTTCTTGCCGGCAATAAGTGCACCACGCACACCAGGAATAATCGTCTCCATTGCTTTGGAAAATATTGGATCAGAATCCATTGCATTTAGGAGTGCTCGATTCGCAAAATCTGTGTGAACTTGCCGGCGGTTACGCCACAGATCCCGCGGCAACCTTACCTCAAAATAGGTCGAAACAACATTGGGATTTTTATTCGACGCCGGGAACGGAACGGCAACCACCATCGAAATTCCAGCGGCTACTCCTTCCGCAACTTCGCCGCCATGCTTCCCAGCCACGGCGTCAAGATTACCTATCACCTCCTCAACGTTTCGTCCGAATCCAAGGAATTGAGCGGAATAAATGAATGGTGCATAGATGCCAGCAAGGGCAGGCTGATTCCACGCCGCGCCCATCATGAATGCTGCTTGCGAACTGGCTGTTCCAGAAAGGTCTGCCGTAGCGAGCTGATTAAATGTGTTAACGCCGTGCTTCGTAAGAGCGATGCCTCCATCCGCGATGGAAACAAAGGGCGCAGCCGGTGAGAATCGTAATGCGTCCCTAAGACTTTTTTGCTCGGCAATGAATGCCTTAGTAAGATTAATTGAACTTGCGGGAGAATTTCCGTCGTAGAGAGGATTGGCTTGTTCAAATGGGACGACGTTTGACTGCTCGCCTGGGAAACCATAGGAAGGAATTGTCAGCTTATACGGGCGCTCAAGGCTCGCCTTCCATATTGGAAATGCCGGATGTTGATAGGCGGGTTCTTTTGCTCGTCGCCTTCCGATTTCTTGCCACTGTCTGTAGAGCTCATCGTCATCAGTGAGTCCACTCGGGTCTACACTCATTGTGGCTCTGTTACTCACATACCGATACAGATTCGAATCCCCCGCATCAAAGCCTAGCGGGTCCTGCGTCAGCCAACGGCCCGTGCTAGGGTCGTACCACCGCGCTCGGTTGTATTGCAGGTCCGTCTCGATCTCGCGTTCTCTTCCGGTCCAGGCGTAGGCACCGCTTTCGCGGGCGTTGGTTTCTAATGTGACGTTGCCGAAGCCGTCGTAGGCTAACTCGCCGACTACGGTTCCTGTGCCGTCCAGGATGGTGCGGACGGAGTTTTGGTAATCGGTCAACGTCCAGCGCGTATAGGTGGAAACGCCTACGACATCGACTCGGCCCAGCGGGGAATCGATTTTGTCGGCGTAGGTGTAGCGAGTTGTCAAAGAGTTGCCGCCATCGACATGTGCGATGACATCGAAACCTTTCTTGCCCACGACGCCTGGCTTCTTCGGGTTCCAGCCATCGTAAACATATCCGGTGGTCTCAGCCGAGTAGCTGCCGCCCGCGCCGTCTTTGTCTTCGATCTTCCGGACGCGCAAACCGAACGCATTATACTTGTAATCCGCGTCGTACTCAAGCACTTTTGACGGCGTGCTGT
>CAZAFH010000062.1:0-43245 GCA_964484265.1 uncultured Singulisphaera sp. | reverse complement strand
CAAGCCTCGCTCCCAAAAAAAATGTGGGGAACTCGCAGACTCAGGGGGAGAGGGGGGAAAAGGCGCAATACTTCTCGGATGAACGCAGCGTTTGGTTTTCATCAGCCCAGGGCCTGGCCTTGTCTCAGGGCTGTTGTGGGGCTTTGTCATGCATGAC
Source organism: uncultured Singulisphaera sp. (assembly GCA_964484265.1). Classification (GTDB taxonomy): domain Bacteria; phylum Planctomycetota; class Planctomycetia; order Gemmatales; family Gemmataceae; genus SIAQ01. The sequence goes on along the minus strand of CAZAFH010000062.1, from coordinate 43,088 downwards.
AATGAGAGAACGACCTTTTTCGACCTGCTTGCGCGCGGACCGTTGCAATTCTCCGGAAAACTATTCTAATAAGGAAATGCGAAAGTAAACTCCACAGTTTTCCGATACCGGTTCGGCGATAGCGCGAGCGCACGTCTCCGCGCCGTGAACTGCAACCTGCCTTCGCTCCGCGCAATCGGCGGTGCGACCAGGTCGATGCATTGGATATTCTCGATTCGAGTTTGCAAATATGATCGTTGTCGAGGAACTGACCAAGCGATTCAATCTCCCGGGCGGCGGTGAAATACTTGCCGTCGATCGGCTGTCCTTTCGGGTAGAACCCGGCGAAGTATATGGACTCCTCGGTTCCAACGGCGCCGGCAAGACGACGACCCTGCGAATCATCCTGGGGCTTCTCCAGGCGACGAGCGGCCAAGCGTCGATCGCGGGATTCGGCTCGAACCGCCACCCTGACGAAGTGAAACGCCGAGTCGGCCTGGTTTCGGCGAACGCAGGACTTTATCCTGCTCTTACCGTGCGCGAGCTGTTGCTTTTTTTTGCCGATCTTTATGGAGTGCCTGACGACGAAGCACTGGCGGAAGTGCAGCACCTGACGGAATTGCTTGGTCTCTCGGAATTGCTCGATCGTCGCTGCGCCAACCTGAGCACGGGCCAAAGGCAACGCGTGATATTGGCCCGCGCGTTGATCCATCGGCCGCCGGTGATGCTGCTTGACGAACCGACGCTGGGACTCGACGTTCTGGGCTGCCAGGTGATTAACGAATACATTAATCACTTACGCGAAGAGGGAAAGGCCGTGATACTGACGACGCACCACCTCGACGACGCGGAACGGCTATGTTCCCGGTTGGGGTTGATGCATCAGGGCCGGCTTGTCAGCGAAGGCACGCTGGCTGACCTTCGCGAACGAACGGGGTGCGCCAGTCTGATCGAGATGTTCTTGAAACTCTCCAACGTTGGACCGATGCTTCTACGCCGCAAAAACGACGAGGCATGCCCGGCATGACCGACACTCAAGAACCGGCCTCTCCGGACCATGTCACGGCACATTTCCGTATCCAGCGCGTCTTTCGCCTGGTTCGCAAGGAATTGCGCGAGATCCTGCGCGATCGCCGAACGATTATCACGTTGATCGCCATGCCGCTCATGCTTTACCCCATTATGAGCGTGGTGTTCCAGCAAGTCACCCTGGCACGCTCCATGGATCGCGATACTGGGCCTGTGTTTCATTTCGCCGCCTTGACGGCACTTGAACGTGAAGTGTTTGTGCAACGTCTCGGTGCACGTCCAGTATTCAAAGGTCCTGCGACAACCGGCGAAGGAGAGCCGAAAAAATCTGAGGACGAAAAGCCAGGCGTCTCTCCCGTGATCCGCTGGCGATTCAGTCCGCCGAGAGACCCGGAAACCGACGAGGAACGAGTGGAACTTCTCGAGGAATACGAATCGGAGGTAGCCGAGGGCAAGCTGGACCTGATCATCGTTTTTCCCAACCCCGTGATCAGTCGGGATGCGCGGGCGAGGCCGCCGAAAATAGATCGCCTATTCAACTGCAAGCTGCTTTTTTCGCCAAATGCGTCAACCAGTCTGGCAGCGTTGACGTGGGTGGAGCGCATGCTTGCCGAGGCAGATCGGCGGGATCTGCAGAAGCGTCTGGGCCTGGCGGGCGTGGATCGCAGAATCACGATGTTGACGACCGAGCGCGTCGCCGTCGATACGGGCGGACGAACCGGCATGGTGTCGCTGGCGGCTCTTGTTCCCCTGATCCTTATTTTGATGACGATCACCGGCGCCGTCTATCCCGCCATCGACTTGACCGCCGGAGAGCGTGAACGAGGGACGCTTGAGGTTCTGGTGGCGGCGCCAGTGCCTCGCTTCGAACTCCTGACGGCGAAATACCTCTCGGTGCTCACCGTCGCCGTCCTGACCGCCGTCGTGAATCTCGTCTGCATGACGATCACGATCACCTGGAGCAACCTGGGCGCGGCCCTGTTCGGCGGTGCAGGTTTGTCGCTTGTTTCACTATTTCAGATATTCGCGCTCTTGATGGTATTCGCCGGTTTCTTCTCGGCCGTGCTTCTAAGTCTGACCAGCTTTGCACGCAGTTTCAAGGAGGCGCAGGCGTACCTGATTCCCTTGATGCTTGCATCGCTCGCGCCGGGCGTCATGGCGATGTTGCCAGGATTGAAGCTCAAGGGACTTTTCTCCGTGCTTCCGCTCGTGAACATCGTGCTGATGGCACGCGACGTTTTCGAAGGCGGCGTCGAACCGATTACCGGTGCGATCGTGATTTTCACGACGTTGGTGTACGCCCTGGCGGCGCTGAGTCTTGCTGCTCGTATCTTCGGCGCGGAGAGCGTTCTCTATAGCGAACAATCCGGATGGAGCGATCTGCTCCGTCGGCCCACGAGCGATCAGGACAGAGCATCCATTCCCACGGCTCTCTGGTGTCTTGCCGTCATGGTCCCCGTGCAGTTCGCGATCAACGCTGTCCTGGTCTCGGCTGGGCCGATCGGAGGCTATGCCGGTATCGCCGTGAATATTCTGGCAAACGTCCTGCTATTTGGCTGCGTGCCGCTGGTCTTCATGCATTTCGGACGCATACGCGCCACGACTGGGTTGGGCCTGAATCGCCCGCATCCCGCGTTGATCGTTGCAGGCTTGATCCTCGGCGCCTCGCTGTGGCCAATCGTTTTATATTTGCAAGAGATCCGAACCGCAGAGCGAATGATCGACGTGTACGGCCAGGCCGAGGCAGTTGCAGAGAGCCTACGCGTGATGCGTCAACAGGTTGGTTGGTTCATCTTGGCGATCGTCATCGTCCCGGCGATACTCGAAGAACTGTTTTTCCGTGGTCTGCTGTTTCGCGCCATGGAGCGGCGAGCGGGGACGTTCGTCACGATCGGCATCAGCGGAATCCTGTTCGGCCTGACCCACGTCATCTTTGGCGGCGCGCTCGGACTCGAAAGGCTCGGCCCCAGCACGATGCTCGGCCTAATCCTCGGTGTGGTCTGTTGGCGTTCGGGAAGCATCTGGCCGAGCCTGATCCAACATGTCACGCATAACACGATCTTGATGTTCGTCCTTTATTACTTCGAGGGGCAACTGCACGGTATTCCCTGGCTTTGGCTAAACCTCGGCTTCACCGGAATCGTTATCTCCTCGGCAATGTTCTGGTATTTCGGCCGAACCAACGGCGCGGCGCCCGATCCGCAAACCCCTGCGATTCGCTGACAATTTCATTCAGGAATATTCTCATGGCACAACGCATCGTTTTCCGCTCTGGAGAGGCGCTCGTCGAAGGCGACGCCGACTATCTTTGCGCCGAACCCGAAATCGTGCTTGGCGAACTCGACGGCCCCGTCGGGCAGGCTCTCGCGACGCTCGTCGGCGACCAGGTCAAGGGGCACACCCGTGTCTTCGCCCTGCTAAACAGCGACGTGCAAGTTCGGCCCATCACGCTGATGGTCAGCAAGGTGACCGTCAGCGATTCCCGCTACACCAACATCCTGATGGGAACGGTCCAGGCCGCGATCGCGCATGGCGTGCTCGACGCGGTTCGCGCCGGCGATATTCCGAAGAGCAAGGCCAACGAACTGGGCATCATCTACTCGGTCTGGCTCGACCCGGCCGTCCTGAAGGTGCCGAAGAAAAAACTCGACCATGCCAGCCTATTCAACGTCCATCGCGAGGCGACCGCCAAAGTTATACGCAAAGCCGTGAAGAGCGAACCCGGCATCGATTGGCTGCTCGAAAACCAGGACAAGGTGTCGCACTATTTCCATCAGCAGGGCCTGGAGGGGAAAATTTAGGCCGCTCGACACGCGTGATTTTTGCAGCGAGCCGGGAGCGTCAGCGACCGGAGAAACGAAACCGCTTAGTCCGGGCTCGCCAAATTGCTTGTTTTGTTCGTACCGTCGATTCCTCCATTCGTCCTCGGACCGTATATTATTCATGAGGCACCGCCCTGACATCCAACCACCGAGCACTCGCATGAAACCAACACTTGTATTGCTACTATGCGCGGCTGCATGGCTTGGGCTTGCGTCGCTTGGGCAGACCGGCGGCGAGAAAACCAAGCCAAAAACCAAGCCGAAGGCCGGCCCCGTCGATATGCGGGTTCCCTTCACGCCGCTTTGGCCCGGTGATGACAAGACCAACCCAGCTCCCGGCGCCAAAGGCAATGATCCGGCGGACATTCCCGGCGTCTACATATACCCGGCCAAAAACCCAAACGGCGCGGCCGTCGTGGTCTGTCCGGGCGGCGGGTACGTCAATCTCGCTATGAACCACGAAGGCGTGCAGATCGCCGACTGGCTCAATTCGCACGGCATCACGGCTCTGGTGCTCAAGTATCGGCTCGGTCCCAAATACCGCCATCCTGTCGAACTGGGCGATGCCCAGCGGGCGATCCGCTATGCCCGCGCGAATGCCGAGTCGCTCAAGATTGATGCGAAGCGCGTAGGCATCCTCGGTTTCTCAGCGGGAGGGCATCTCGCCTCCACCGCCGGAACTCATTTCGACCTGGGAATGAAAGCCGCCAAAGATCCGATCGACACACAGAGCTGCCGGCCTGATTTCATGGTGCTGCTGTATCCCGTCATTACCTTCTCTGGCCCGTTCGCGCATAATGGCTCGCGGAATAACCTGCTGGGCAAGGACGCCGACGCGAAACTCGTCGAATACCTGAGCAACGACAAACAGGTGACGAAAGAAACCCCGCCCACATTCCTCGCACACACGACCGAGGACACAGGTGTCCCGCCCGAGAATAGTCTTTTGTTCTACATGGCATTGAATAAACACCGCGTGCCAGCCGAGCTTCACGTGTTTGAAAAAGGCCGGCATGGACTGGGCATGGGCCCGCCCGAGTTGCCGTTCTCCGCCTGGCCGGACCGCTGCATCGCCTGGATGAAGGGCCGAGGCTTGCTCAACCGGTAGCTTGGCTTGCGAAGTCCGAACTGTTCCAACGTCTCCGTGAGACTCGCCGTTGATGGAAGGTTTCCCACTAAGAGAACTGATCGAACAATACCCAAAGACGATCGCCAGCATCATCGGCGTATTCGTGCTCTTTGTTATTGCGCTGCTGGTCGCGCTCTGGCTCCTGTGGGGGTGGGGGCCGCGCCGCCGCCGCGGCATGAATGCGGCACGCAAGTCGCTGCAAACCGGCGATTGGCAGTTCGCTCTCGAACAACTGACAAAGGTCCGCGCCATCGGCGTGCCGTCGTCGTCGTGGAATTCGACCTTCGACAAATTCGAAGCCGAATGCCTTAAAGCCGGCAGCGCAAGCTTGATGGAAGCCAAGAAATTCGAGGAAGCGCTCGATCTCGGCCTGCAGGCGGCGAAATTGCAAGGCGAACCGGGCAATGATATCCGCGCCAACATCCAGGCGGCAATGGTTCGCGAGATTCGCCGGCTCTTTTCCAAGCACGGAGAGACCCGAGCGACGTCCGATCTGGTCTCGCTCGCGTTGAAAGTGCAATCGCCCTGCCGCGAAGCCTCGTTTTGGCAGGCGCTGTGCGACCTGCGCAATGGGCAATACGACAAGGCGCTGACGAACCTGCAAATCTCGCGAACCGGTCAGACGGAAGGCGTCACGCTGGACACCGGATTCGGCGAGGCCGGCGCGGGGGCGCCGACGCCGTTCATCGATCCGTCGCTATACCTCGGCGCCTTGCTCGTCCGCAAAGGGCAAGCCAAGGAGGCATTACGGTTTCTCACCGAGGCCAATCGCCAGGACGGCAACTGCCCGTTCATCACGCTTCAGCTTGGCGCCGCCATCGTCACCGCCGGCGGCGACACAAACATGGCCGTCCGTGCCCTGCAACGCGCGCTTGGGCCGAAAGGCCTGGGCATGTGGCTCGACGATCCCAAAAAGGCCTGGGTCGAAGGCTTTCCCGAAAACCGCTCCTACGTGCGTAAACTGGCGAGCGAGCATCCGTTTTCGTGCCCGCTGTTCGGCGATGACCTCAAGTTTCTAATTCGCCAGGGCAACTTGTCGCTCGCGCTCGGGCTGTTCAAACTCGAAAACTACAAGGAGGCCGCCGAGCAATTCGACCGCGTGCTCAAGGAAGGCGCTCCGTCGCTGCAAGTGCTCCGCGGCCTTGGACTGTCTCTCGCGAAGCTCGGCCGATTCGACGATGCCTTCGTTCACCTGCGCACTGCCCACGAGATGGAACAGGTCAAAGATCGCCTCACCGTCGGCTATCTCGCGCTGTGCGGCGCGGCCGGCAAACCCGCGACCCCGGAAGACAAAATCCAAAACACCGCCTGGGCGATTCGCCTCGTCACCGCATTCAACAGCCCGGGCGATGCGGAATGGGTGGGCATCCTCAACCGAATATTCGCCGAGGCCCGGCAGCATCAGATTCCGCTCACGGGCGACGATCAGCTTTACCTGTGCGAGCACCTTGTAAGCGTGAAGGCGTGCGACAAACCGTCGGCGCAGGCGTTCCACCACCTGATGGCGACGCAGCCGAGACTCGTGTTGCCTGAATACGCCTGGCTCTACTGCCACGCGGACACGCAACACGATGTGGCCGGCGAGCATTCGCTCGGACTCTACTATCAGACGTTTGCCAGGCGCGAAGCGGCAAGCGCCTATTTCACGCAGCAGGGCTGGAGCCTCGACGACGTCGAGCGCACGTTCCTTCGCCGCGCCGCCGAATACGCGCCAGGGCGGTTCCCGGAAGTGCTCGGGGAGGATTACCAGCCGCGCGGCGAGTCCTTGCTGCTTGCCAAGGTGCAGTCGCAGGAGGATGCGGGCCAGCGCGAAGCGGCGCTGCAAACGATCGAGATTCTGGTCAAGCTATCACCAAACAACACCAGCGCCATGGATCGCGCCGCAGCGTTGCACTATCGCGCCGGCCGCCTGGCGCCGGCACTCGCGCTACTTGAGCAATGGCGTACCGCCGCACCCAACGAGCCGATGCCGATCGTCCGCCAGGCAATGTTGCACCACCAGCAAGGCGACGCGCCCGCGTGCAACCAAAAGCTCATGCAGGCGATGTCGCTGGCGAGCGGACGTCGCCGCGCCAACATCGCGTTCGTCGGCGCTCGGGCCGCTTTGCAGCTTTATCTCGCGCCCCCGGCAAATGGCAACGCCGATCCCGGTCATCTCAATGTCGCAAATGCGTTTCTCGCCGAATGCCTGGCGAGCGATCCAACCCATCCACACGCGCTATGGTGCCTGGCGGCATTGCGTTGGATCCAAGGCGACAACACCAATCTCGCACGCCAGGCGTCGGCGATGGTCGACGCCAGCGTCGCCGACTCGCGGTATCACTTCCTCTCCGCACTCGCGCATTTGATTGCCGGGGACAAGGACGGCGCCATCGCCGCGACGAAACGCGTGGGTGGTTCCAATCCCGTAGGCGAGATGAAAACTCTCGCCGTCGAAGCCGGATACATCGCCGCGCTGAGTCATCTCGAACTGGGACAATCCACTGCAGCAATCGATGCGCTCAGGCCGATTACCTACAACCCCGCCAGCCCTACCTTGAGTCATGCCCAGGCGATCCTCGGCAAGATCCTGTTTCAAGAATCGCGGCATGACGAGGCGATCGGCGTTTGGCAGGTTCTCGATGCCGCCAAACGCAAGACCTGGAAACTCGACGAACCGCTGGCGGGCACGACGTTCGTCAGCGCGCTCGAATCGCTGGCGCGTGGTCAATATGAGCAGGCGGCGGAAAAGTTCCGACAGGCGGGCCGGCTTGGTTGCCGCGACCGCCAGCTAGGACCATTGCTGCTGTTATCGCTATTCAAGGCCGGCCAGCAGGCGATTTACGCCAATGAAACGGCGCCCGTTACCGGGATCACCGCCGCGACCTGAATCGGTTCAGGCATTGAAACGAGAAAATTCGACCAAGCGTTTTTGATGGAAGACGTTCATGGCAGTTGATGAAATAATATCAGTCGCTCCAGTCGCCGAGCCTAACTGGGGCGAGGCGATCCGTATGCTCGAGCAAGCCGTGAAGGCAGGCAACCAGGATCCGCAGGCGCTTTATCTGCTCGCCATGGCGTACAAGCACCAGGGCCGGCCTGCCGATTCGCGCCAGACCTTGATGAGGATCAACGACCCCGACGCTAATGTGCTGCTGCAGCGCGGCGTGCTTGCGTTCAACGAGAAGGAATGGGCCGCCGCCGCCAGCGAATTCGAGAAAGCGGTACAGAAAGACGCAACCTCCTACGCCGCGGCTTACAATCTGATGCTTGCGAGGCTCTGCCAGGGGCAGCTCGACGGAGCGGTGGCGGCGCTCGAAAGCCTCGTCAACCTCGCGCCTTCCGCCGGCGAGAAACGCTTCCTTGGGCTCTTGCGCAGCTTGCTCGGTCCTGGCAGCGCCTCGTCGGGAGCCGAGCAGGTGCTCTTGCTGGGCGGCATCACGCTCGACGAGGAGCAGCGGCTGCTCGACATGATCGTCGGTCTGCACCAGTTCGACGTCGTCTACCGCCTGCTGGCGAAACTCGTGTCGGCTCGTCCCAATAGCGAGGCGGCCTTCCGATCCTACATCGGCGTGGCGATGCTGCAGGCCAAGCTCCTCATGGATCGTTGTCAATGGAGTGACGCCGAACTTCTACTCGCGCCTCTCAAGCGCCGGCTCGACGCCAGCAACATCCGCAGCGATCCGATGCACATGGTCGCGATACTGAACATGCTCGGCGTCTGCTCGATGATGTCGCAGGAATTCGATCGCGGTCTTGGCCATTTCCGCGCCGCCGCCGATGCCTTTCAGCGTGACTTCTCGGCGCCCAGCCAGCAGACGAAAACCGACCGCTACGTAAATGGCCAGGGAATCTACCTCGGCGCGTGGCTTGAGCAAAATCTGGCGCTGGGCAACGAATGGCTGAATCGCATGGAAGTCGCCGAGTCGCACTGGAACCGCCATCTCGACTACCTCGAGCATTACATCCCCCGCTCGCTGCCGCCGGACTATCTCGGGAATCTCGCTTTTGAGTGTTCGAGCCGGCTGGCCGATTTCTTCTCACGCAAAGAGAAGTGGACCTCCGCCGCCCATTTCCTGCAGCGTGCGCATCGCATCCGGCCTGCCGACTATGAGACGCTCGAACGCCTGTTTCACCTTTATACGCAACTCAAGCGCACGGAAGACGCGCGAAAGATCTTGCGCCGCCTGCGCGAGGTGAAACCGAACGATCCGCAAGCGGAATTGTTCGAACTGGAGGTTCGCGAGGTTCGCAAACTCGACGAAGTCGATACGCTGGTCGCCGACCTGCGCCGGATCGCTCAGCGCTTCCCGAACGACGCACGGGTGGAGGAACGCGGCGCCACGATCGTGAACAACGTGATGCCGACGCTGGAGCGCATCGCCGATCAGTATGCCGCCCAAGTGAACAAGGTGGTCGATCAGATGCGTCGCTTGCCGAGCTACCAGATTAATTGGCCAACGGTGCGCGATATCATGCGCGACATGGAGGACAAGTATCTCTTCCTTCGCAGAGTGGCGCAGAAGTGCCTGGCGCACGTGACCAGTGACGAGGTGCGAAAAGAGCTGCACAAACTAATCAGTCATTGCGATCGGAAAATCGACCAGTGTCATTCGCTCGGCGAGTGATGAATAACGCACCGCTCGGTTTGTTGGATCTACTCATTCGGTGCCGAAGAATTTGTAAGATTGTCTCAACACGGAGTGAAGAATGTCGCAAGGCGGACCCATCGTATTGCAGCTCGCGCCGTTGCCGCGCACGCAGATCGGCCCGTTTTTGATTCTGGGCGTTGACAAGGATGCTTCGCGCGAAGAGATCGAGGCGGCCTGGGCGGAAAAGATCAAGCAGGCGCGGCGAGGCCAGCTAAAAACGCCGCTTGAGGATATCAATTGGGCACGCGAAATCCTGATGAACAAGGAACCGCGAACCAAGGCCGACGCCATCTCTTTGAATATCGACACCACGGATGGCGTGCTCAAGAAACTCAAGGACCGCTACCAGGGCCGCAAGCAAGCCGAGATTCGCTGTCGGCCGATCGACACGGAGAAATGGCTTGCGGGATACGCGCCCGCCACGCCCGTGCCGACGATCGAGCAATGCCGGGCGAATGTGCAGCTTCCCGAGATCCCGCGCGACGTGCCGATGGTCCAGGTGATTCTCGAAAATTTCGCCAAGGAAACAATCGACCCCTGGAAAATCGACCTCGACGCGTAAGGTAGACAAGGCCGAATCAAGAATTGGTTACCGAGAACAAGGTGAAATGGGATTAGTTTTTTCCTCGGTGGTTCTCCTTAATTCTACAGCGCTAGATTGGTAAGCATGTACTCTGTAAACGCTGGTCTGGAATGCATTTGCTCCCCCTCTCCCACCGGGAGAGGGGTTGGGGGTGAGGGCCGCCCGGCCTTTGCTGAGTTGCCGAAGATTCCGTGAAGATTCTCGCGTGCAAAATAACGCTATCGCCTCGGGTCAAGCGTCGCTCACCCCCGGCCCCTCTCCCGGAGGGAGAGGGGAGAAAGTGGCGCTGTAGTATTAGTGGATTCTACAACCGCCGCGGCTGGCCAAGAAAGTGTGACCACCGACCAACTAAGGTATCTCGCCATGAACGATGATTTCAAGATGACCTCTTTCAGCAACGCGGCCAACGAGGAACTGTCGGCCGTGGGCATGTCGTCGCTTTACCGGCTGTTCGAGGCGTTCATCGCCATGCGCGAGAAGAACGAGCGACAGCACAAGCTCTTCGAGCAAACCCAGAGCCGAGCGCGCGACGCGCTGCAATCGAGCTTCAATTCCTTCGCGGCCGACACGCAAAAGGCGTATCAGCAGCTGCGGCAGGACATTCTCGGTGAAAAGAAATTCAGCCTATCGCTGCTTAACGTCCTTCTCGATCAGGGCATCGAATTGCAGCACATCCTCGATTCGAGGCCGCGCCATCTGCCCGCAGGGATCGAAGGCGAGGAGATCGCTGCGTGGATCAAATCGCTGGAAGTGCAAAATCGCAAGATCTGGGACGACATCCGCAAGTTCGGCATTCAGACGTATGAAGCGCCGGTCGGCACGCCGTACAATCCGGCATTGCACGAGCGCGTGGGGAGCATGCGCGTCGAAGGCCTGCCAGCCCTGCTAATAGCCGAGACCAAAGCGCCCGGGTTCGCCAGCCAGCAACCGGAATTCATCCTCCGCCGACCCAAGGTGCTCGTCACGGAGTAAACGCCGATGGAGCATCTGTGGGATCTGATCGGCACATCGTGGTGGTTTTATCTGCAATCGCTTCTCACGATTGCGATGCTCATCCATTCCTTTCGCTCGGGCGCCGAGCACTATTGGTTCTGGATCATCCTCGTCATACAGCCGTTTGGCGCCTGGGCCTATTTCTTTCTCGTGTTCCTCCGCAGTTTACGTCCGACGGACGGCGGCGGCTGGCCGGCGGGATGGGAACGTAAAGCCTCACTCGCCGAACTGGAGCACCGCGCGGAACGCACGCCCACCGTCAACAATCGGCTCGCGCTGGCGCAGAAGATGATGGACCTGGGCCGACACCGCGACGCGATACCGCTGCTCGAAGCCGTGCTCGCCACCGATCAGATTCACTGCGGAGCGATGTATGCCCTCGCGCTCTGCCGGCTTGAGTCCGGCCAGCCGCTGGAAGCCGTGCATCTTCTGCGTCGATTGCTAGAGCGCGACTATCGCTGGTCGAATTATCGCGGTTGGCGAACGTTGATCGACGCGCAACTCGCAGCCGGGAATGCCATGGACGCACTCGAATCGTGCCGGCAACTCCAAAAACGCGCCCCGACCTGGGAGCACAAATGCCTTCTCGCGGAGCTTCTCATCGACAACGACCTCGCGCAAGAAGCAGCCGTCATGCTCGAACAGGCCCTCGAAGATCACGCCTTCGCCCCATTTGGCACTCGGCTCAAAAACTGGCGCTGGGCGCGGAAAGCACAGCAACTGCTACGTGACGCTCAGGGGTGACGGTAGGCTCTTCGTGAATAAATGCATTACGCAGAGCGTGATGCCTACGATAATCGACGCGGATGACTTGGCGATTCACACATTTCCGGCACAATATTTTCGTCGGCTTTAACCGCGCGGATTGAAAAATTCATGCATCTCGGCAAACCACGCGGGCGCGGTTCTCGTCTTTTTCGGTGAACTATGGCGAACCATGATGCGGTTGTCTCCGTGTCCGTGACGGAACCCTCGCGCGATCCCTCGGGGGATGCCCTTGAGCGCGCGTTCAACGAACTCAAAGACGAACTGATCAGCACGCTGATCTTCGTGCTCGGAAATCGCGAGGACGCCAGGGACGCCGCTCAGGATGCCTTCATCAAGTGCTGGAACGCCCGGGAACAATTGCCGACGGTCATCAATCTGCGGGCGTGGATTTTTCGCGTGTGCTTCAATACGGCCAAGGATATGCAGCGCAGCGCCTGGAATCGCAAAGCCAAACCCCTGCAAGCGGAGCAATACACCATGTTGGCAAAGGACGCCGGCCCCGGCCAAAATCTGGAACGCAAGGAATCGATCGAACGCCTGCGACGGGCCATCCTCGACCTGCGCGAGGAAGAGAAAGAGGTCTTCCTCCTGCGGCAGAACGGCGACATGACCTACGAGCAAATCGCCGACCTGCGCGGCTGCCCGGTCAGCACGATCAAAACGCAGATGCGCGCCGCCCTCGAAAAGCTGCGCCGCACCCTGAATCCCGTGGAATTGGTTTGACGATCTCGTGAATCCGAATCAGGTGAACGCCGATGAATTGTGACGATTGCCGACAGCAGCTTCTGCCGTTGCTCTTTGACCTGCTCGATGAATCGGAGCGGACCGCCATCGAGCTTCACCTCGACGCATGCGCCGAGTGCCGAGAGGCGATGAGCACGGCACGCGAACAGGGCGGACTTCTCAAGGACGCCGTGAAGGAGTCGCATCCGGAGATCACGTTCAAGGCGCCGCCGCGCCAGACGCCGGAATCCTCCGCCCCGACGCTCGCGTTTCCGCCGCGACCGAGGCGGCGCCTGGCGTGGATCAATAGCTGGTCGATCGCGGCGGCGCTATTGTTCGTCTTCTTCACGGGCGGAGGGGTCATTGGCTGGGTTTTCATCGGCAATGAAAATCGCGCCGCTGACGCTGCCAGGGCTCGGCTCGCCTCGGCAAAGGCGGACGTTCAACAAGTTGAGAATGCGCTCGACAAAACGAAAGCCGAGCAGAAGAAAGAGATCGACGCCATTCAGAAACAGATCGATGAACTGTTCACGACCTGGAAGACCGAGGAAACCAAGACTCGCAAAGTCCTCGAAGACAAACGTGTTCAGCTCATTATCAATGGCCCGCAGGTCGCCCTCGCAGGTGCAAAGAACAACTACAAGGTCGAATTGCGTCAGAATTTGGACGAGTTGGCCAGGAACACGAAAAATCCTCTGCCCAATAATCCCGATGCAAAGAAAGGCGTCAATAATGCGCCGCCGGCGCCAGGCCAGTTCTCCGACTTGCAGGTCGAAGCCGTGAATCAGCGCAACAAAGAGGTGTTGTTTCGCCAAAATCTGCGCCTGAAAAACAATAACGCCAACTTCGATCTGCCCGCCAACATGCCGATCAAACCGGGCGACGAAATCGCCCTTCAGTTTCGCGGCCAAACGGACGATGGAAAATTCGTCGAGCTGCGCGATCAGTTCAAGCTCAGCTTTCCCGAGTACATGACGCACATCACCACCGATCGGCCGATGTATCGCCCTGGCGAGACCGTGCGCTTCCGCTCGCTCACGGTCGAGCGATTCAGCCTGCAGCCAGCGAAGGACAAGTTTCACCTGCGTTTTCGTATCGTCGGGCCGACTGGCGCAGAGATCTATCGCCATGATGCGGCTGCACAGGTCATCGCTGACGGAAAGAAGGCCCCGCTACTCGGTCCCGATGGCCAACCGCTCGCCGGTCTGGGCGTCGGCGAATTCACGCTGCCCGCGAATCTGCCCGGCGGCGAATACTCGGTCAGCGTCAACGAAGTCAACGAACGCTTCCGCGAAGAGAAACGCAAGTTCATCGTCCATCGCTGGCAGCAGCCGCGATTCAGCAAGGACCTGCATTTCCACCGCACGTCCTACGGCGCGGGCGATCGCGTCATCATGAAACTCCGCGTCGTTCCCGTGCAAGGAATCGTGCCGGGCTTTGCCAACAATCTACGCCTGAACGGGCGCGCGGTCGTGGATGGCCAACCCGTGGATGTGCGTCAAAAAAACAACGGATTCGCGGACGGGACCGTCGATGCCGAGGGCAACTGCGAAATGGAGTTCGACCTGCCGGGCATCATTGCGAAGGGCGTCGGAACCGTGACGATCGAATGTAACGACGGCGGCTCCATCGAGACATTTCAGCGCGCGATCCCCATCGTCACGCGCGAGCTGGACATCGCATTCTACCCCGAGGGCGGCGATCTGATCGCCGGCGTGCCGAACCGCGTCTACTTCCAGGCTCGCACGCCCGCAGGCAAACCCGCCGACATTCAAGGCAGCGTGCGCGACAATCTTAGAAAGGTGGTCGCACGCATCGAAACCCTGCGAGACGACAAAGAGCCTGGCATCAACCAGGGCCTGGGCAGCTTCACGTTCACCCCAAAATTTGGCCAGCGGTACACCTTCACGGTGGAAGCGCCGATCGGCATTTTGCAAGTCCACAATCTGCCCGAAGTGAAGCGTGACGGCGTCGTGCTCCACATTCCGCCGGAGGCCGTGCACAAAGAAATCGCCGTCACGCTGAACACGGCTCAGCAGCCGCGCGAGCTTTTCATCGGCGCTTACTGCCGCGGGCGTCTGCTCGACTACAGGCTGGCGAAGGCAATGCCGGGCAAGCCGCTGCAAACCACGCTGAAGCCGGCGCTGGACGTCGGCGGCGTCTATCGCATCACGGTGTTCGAGAAGATTCGCGACGGAAAGGACGAACGCTTTCAGCCTGTCGCCGAGCGACTGATCTATCGCGCGAACTCGCGCATGATCGATGTGGCCGTCCAGCCAAATCGCGCGTCGTATCAGCCGGCGAACTCCGTCGGGCTTGGTCTACGCACCTTCGACGAAACAAAGAAACCGCTCCCAGCAATCGCGCTGGTGGCGGTGGTCGATCAAAGCGTGCGGAATTTGGCTAACGAAAAGACGGCCCGCACCATGCCGACGCATTTTCTGCTGACGACGGAAATACGCAATCCGGAGGACATCGAAAACGCCGACGTATTGCTCGGCAGCCACCCCCAGGCGAAAACGGCGCTCGACCTTCTGCTCGGCTGCCAGGGCTGGCGGCGATTCGCCGAACAGGATCCGCAGGCGTTCAAACAGAAGCTGACGCCGCGTGAGAGACCGATCTTCGTCGCCAACGCCGCCAATGTCGACCAGTTTCTCGACTCCGAACAAAAGCAAATCGTGGAACTCGACAAGGGGTTCGTCAACAAGGCCATCACGCTCGAAAAAGAACTTGCTGCCACCGAAAAGAAACTAGAGGTTCTACCGGAAAATATCGAACGCGATTTCAATCGGAAGCAGAACGAACTGCAAGTGATTGAGAGTGAAATCGCCAATGCACGGCGCAATGCGGCCTCGATTCGCGCCTACCTCATGCAGTTCATGCTCGGCGGCGTGATGCTCACGCTGCTATTTGTGGGCTTTTTCCTGATCTCGCTGGGTCTTCGCCGCATGTCCGACGGCGAAGGCGAAGGCCGCCGCCCGATTGTCGCCGGGTTCGTGCTGTTGGCGCTTCTGTTCTTCTCGAGTATCATCGGCACCTTCGCCTTCATGGGCGAGCGGATGTTCGACGACAACGTGGCCTGGCATGAAAAGCGAGCTTTCGAAAGGCGGAAGGCAGAAGAACGCGCATTTATTGCGAACAAACAAATGGCGGATGCCATTCCCGTGCAGGAAAGAAACGAACTCCTGATGGGACGGCAGCCTGTTCCAATGCAGTTGGCGGACGCGAAACAAGAAGGCAAGCCTGGCCCCCAGGCTCTGGCGATTCCCGCCCCGATGTTACCCGCTCCCGGCGGCTTTGGCGAACCTCCGGACGAAGTGATGCTCCGCCACCAGGGCGACTATCACGCAGCCGTGATTGCGCGTCTGGGCCGCCGCGTGCAGCTTCCGCCGGTGAACGATCCGTGCGTGGTGCGCGAATATGCCCATCGGCACGCGCCTTCTCCCGATGGCATCCGCCGGGATTTTACCGAGACGCTCTACTGGCATCCCGTGCTGGTGATGCCCGATGGCCAGGCCGAGGTCACGTTCGACCTCAACGATGCCATCACCCGCTTCGATGTCGTTGTACTCACGCACACGCTGGATGGGCGCATCGGAGCGCATCGCGCCGAATTTTCGTCGCGCTTGCCGTTCCGGATCGATCCGCGCGTGCCGATTGAGGTAACGGAATCCGATACGATCAACGTGCCGATCGCGATCAGCAACGATCTCGCCAAGACGTTGGCGGTCAACGTGACCACGACGATGAAGAATCTCGAAGCGCTCGAAGCCGGAATCCCGACGGTGAAGGTCAAACCGAACGAGACAAAGCGTGCGAGCGCTCGCTTCAAGCCATCGATCCCAGAAGGTGAAGCCGTGCTTCGCGTGATCGGCGCGAGCGGGGCGTACTCCGACGGCGTCGAGCGGACCTTCAAGATCGTGCGCGATGGTTTCCCGATCCACGGCTCCGCCAGCGGCTTGCTCGCCGACAACAAGACCACGCACACCATCGTGCTGCCAGAAAAGTGGATAGCCGGTTCGCTCAAGGTCGAGGCTACATTCTTCCCCTCGCCGCTCGCCGACTTGCAATCGGGGCTCGATTCGCTCTTCGCCGAGCCGGGCGGCTGTTTCGAGCAAAGCTCGTCGCGCAACTATCCCAACGTTCTAGCACTGCGTTTTCTACAAAAAGCCGGCCGGCCCGATCCAGCCGTCGAACAACGTGCGCGCGAGTTGCTGCAGATCGGCTACCGGCAGCTAACCAGCTTCGAGTGCATCGACCCCAAGAACGCCGCCCAGAAGCAAGGCTACGAGTGGTTCGGATACACCGCTCCGCCCCACGAAGCACTGACCGCCTACGGCCTGCTGCAATTTCGCGATATGGCCAAGGTCGCGCCTGTCGATACCGACATGATGACCCGGACCGAAAAATATCTATTAGGTCAGCGCGATGGCAAAGGCGGATTTCGCCGCAACCCGCGAGCGCTCGACCAGTTCGGCCAAGCGCCGGCGCACATCACCGACGCCTACATTCTCTGGGCGTTAACCGAGAGCGGTGTCAAGGCGAATCTGGAGATCGAATTGGCGGCCATTCATGCTCGCTCCAAAACGAGCAAGGATCCCTATTTCCTCGCGCTCGCCGCGCTCGCGCATCTCAACAGCGGGGAACGGGAAAATGGCATCAGCATCCTCAGTAGAGCCAGGTCGTTGCAAGAAAAATCAGGCCGGCTCGATGCAGCCGAGACGACGATCACCGGCTCGCAAGGCCGCGATCGCGCCGTCGAAACGACGGCCCTGCTGACGATCGGCTGGCTCAAGGCAGGTCGGCCGGACCTGTTCAACCCGAACATTCACCGCGCCATCGGCTGGGTCGCGGAGCAGCGTCAAGGAACAGGCGGGTTCGGCGGCACACAGGCGACGATCCTCGCACTCAAGGCGATGCTCGCCTATGCCGAAGAGCATCCTCTGATCGTGCAACAATGCGACGTCGAAATGCTGACGAATCCAGAGAAAAAGCCTGCGGACATCGGTTTCGAAGGAGCACCGCCGCCGATCGGATTTGATGCCGAGCCTTTCCAAGACCCGCGCCCGCGTGACAGCGCCCGCGCCACGATTTTGCCTCGCTCGACAGATCCGGTCACGCTTCGCTTAAAGGACGTCCGCAGCCTTCAACCAGGCAAGAACACGGTGACGATCGTCAACTCCGGGCGAACCGCGATGCCGTATACCTTGGCCTGGTCGTATCGTACGCTCAAGCCGGCGAACGACCCCGCGACGGCAGTGAGGCTGACGACCGCCTTGAGCAAGAAGGAAGCGCGCGAAGGCGACACCGTCAAGCTTCGCGCGAATCTGAAGAACGTCTCGGGCAAGGGCCAGGGCATGGCCGTCGCGGTCATTGGCCTGCCTGGCGGACTCGCGCTTCCCGATGATTTCCAGCAACTCAAGGATCTTGAACGCTGGAAGAACGATGGCGCCAAGCCTGGCATCATCAGCGCGTGGGAACTGCGCGGGCGCGAACTCGTGCTGTACTGGCGCGAACTCGGCCCGCAGGCCGACATCACCGTCGAACTCGATCTGATCTGCCGAATCCCCGGCGCCTACACCGGCCCCGCAAGTCGGGCGTATCTGTACTACGCCGGCGAACGCAAACACTGGACCACGCCTCTAGCGATCGCGATACTGACCGAGCGATGAAACGAACGGCTCAATCTCTCGCGATCACCGTTTCGGCTGGAGCAATCGGTTGAGCTGATTCTCCAGAAACGATCTTCCCAGGATCGAGGTCAACGATTCGAGAGCACGCGGATCGAGGCGAGGCCGGTCGAGCGTGCCGCCCACGGGGATGCGGATAAGCTGTTTCGCCTGAGCCGGCGTGAGACGGGCAGCCTCGGCCAACCTGGTTGGGATAGACATCTCCAACACTAGCGCCAGTGAACCATCAAGCCCGACGGCGCCGGACGATTTCATCGTGAAATCCGGAAACACCAGTTCCAGGTTCTGGTGATGCACCTTTCCCTGAACCATATGAAAAGCAACCTGCGTCTCCTTCACGAGACTCGCGGGCGGCGGAACCTTCAACAAACCGCTCAGTTCACGGACGATCGCGCTCGGCCCAATCTTCGCGGCATGAAGCACGAAGGTGCCCTTGACCTCGCCGCCCGTGGGATTCGCCAGCGGTATGCGTCCGCTGACCACCGATAGCGACACCGCGCCCTGTGCCTCGGTCACATTCGCGAGGATCGGCAACGCATAGCCCAAGGCGCTCGCGCACATCGCCGGCGTGATCTGTGCGCGTTCGACCACCGGGCCCGCAAGCAGAACGATCTCCATCGGGTCAGGGTCGAGACGCAGGTTAGGCTGAAGCCGCAGCTTGCCCGAGTTGATCGTGGTCTCGATCGGGTACGACTGCAGCCAACCCTGCTGCATCACGGCTTTCACTTCCGCCGGGCCGACATCGCATCCATACGCTTTCAGCGATTTCCACGAAAGGGCAGCATCGCCTTTAAGTTCGTTGAACCGCAACACCGGATCCGCCAGTCCAGCTCCGCTGCCGGCGACAGCGATCACCGCAGGCCGTGTGCGAGGGTAGAGCGGCCCCGCCAGCCTGAATGGGCGTGTGTCTTTGCCCGTGATCTTGGCGTCTTGGCCGAGGAACGGCTTGAGCTGCGGTTCGAGCTTCTCCAGATCGTACATCAGCGACCCCGTGAGATTCAGGTCGCGCGTCGCCGAGAGATTGGCGATCGTGCCCAGCATCTCCGCATTGAGCACGGAGGTGGTGAGCGTCAACTTGTCGATCTGGAAGCCGTCCTTGGCCGTGTCGATCACGCCTCGCCCCTGGCAGCGCAGTTCGGGTTCGCGCCAAGTAGGTTTGGCCGCTGGGCCGTAGGTGAATTGCTTGATAGCGACATTGAACTCGGCTCCATGACGTCCCTTCGATGATTGAAAGTCGAGTCGGCCCCCTATGGCGCCGGCCATCGGCTCGCTCGGTTTTGCGCCGGGTTTGTGCGTCCACTGACGAAGCCGGGCCAGGTCGCCGGTAAGGTCGGCCCCGCCGTGCAACTGGAACGTGGAAATATTGAGCGCGAGTTTGTCGGACCGCACGACAGCACTCGGACAGGCGACATGAACCTTCGCCAGCGCGATGTCGCCAGCGCGGATATTCCACACGGCATCGGCATTCACGCTCAGTGTCGGTTCATCAATCCATAGTTTCGCTCCAGAGCAACGAAACCCGGCTGTTTGTAGCTGCATCGCATTGCAATCGATACTGCCACGCGCCGGGCGGACCAGGGCGTCGAGCTTCGCCTGGCCTGCGAGCTTCCAGTCATCGCTTGCCGTGGTGACGGCACGAACGCGTGCCTGCCAGCGAGCCAGATCGCCTTCGATGCGAGCTTGCCACGCACCCCAGGGACCGTTGGTGAGATCGGCAATCGCCTCGGTGAGTTTCATCGTGGCGCGATCTGGTCCGAGATTGACGTTCACCTCGCCAGAATCCAGGCTCTGTCCGCCAGCGCTGGCGCGTCGCCCCGCGCCGCCGATCGTCACGGTCACGCTGTCCTCACGCCAGTTCGATTTCGTAAAGCCGGCCACCACCAGTTGGCGAAACTGCACCTGCCCGTCGGCGGCAAAGCGATCGTCGGCAAGCCGTCGAACGTTGACCGTCGCATCCGCCTTGCCCGAGAACTGAATCCCCGCGAGATCGACGAACTGCGCCAGCGGCTCCGCCAGTTGCTGCAAATCGGCCTCGGCCGATAGCGTGAAGCGATCGGCGGCGTGGCTCGCTTCGATTTTAAGAAAACGCGAATTGCACTTCAGCCGATCAATGGTGGGCATGCCTTGCTGAAGGTTGCGCAGTTGGATATCGACGGCGATCGGGTCGTTCCAGGCGAGCGCCTGCTTGCCGCGGATGCCGCGGATGTCCGAAGCGTTGACATTGCCCTGCCAGACAAGTTCGCCGCCGCTGGCCTGACTGACAAGGCGAGCCTTGAAGTTGCCCGAGATCAGCTTGACATCGTCATGCAGATGAATCGTCTTGGGCAATCGTTCGGTCAGCTTCGCAACGTCCAGTTCGACGCTGAGATCGGTATCGGGCCGATCGAACATCGCCAGGCCGGAGCGGGCGAGGTTGATGCTGCCGCGCGCGTTGACTTTGCCGAAATCGCCAACGATCTCGATTCGCTCTGACGTAAGGCGTTGATCCTCCAGCCGAATGCTGCACGGCGCGGAGAGTCGGTCGATCACGAGATGGTCGGCAAGCAGTGGCGTGCGGATACCGAGATTGGCGCCGACGACGTCCGCGACCAGTTCGCACTTTGGCTGCCCGCCTTGCAGGGATGCCGTCGCGAGAATTTCGCCGCGCAGCGTGCCTGCGAGTTCCGTGTTCGGGTGCGAACGCCGCGCGAATAGCCCCACGGGGCCGATCGGCAGCGTGCTGAAATTGCTCTTGATCGACACCTTGGGCTCGGCCGTGAGCGCATTGGTGAGAAGCACTTCGGCCTTGAACGAGCCATTCTCGCCGGTATCGCTCGTCGAGCCCTGAGTCAAGATTTGCACCGACTTGCCGTCGTCTTGAATGCGGGCATTCAGCGAAAACTCGGTGACCTGCCAAACACGCGGCGAGTCGGCGTCGCGGATGTCGATGGAGCCGTTCGCAATCTCCAGGTGCACGCGCGGCAACACGGGCGGCTTCACTGGCTGGTCGTCCTTCTTCGCCGGCGCGATCAGCTTCGCGAAGATCGTTTCGAGATTGGACGAGGTCTTCCCGACCGTCCAGTCGAGGTGCGGCTTTTCCATGCGGATGCCGCCGAGGTCTTCTCGCTCGAGGAGGAATGACACCAAGCGATGATCGGTCTCGATGCGTTCGATGCGAGCGACGATTTGATTGTCGGCATCGCGCACGATGACATTGTCCAGAACGACCGGCGCGAACCAACCGAGCGACGCGCTGCCGATTTCAATGCTGCCGTTCAGATGTTCCGAGGCTTTGCCGCTCGCCCAGCCGAGGAGCGGCGACACCGAGACGATTCGCGGCGCCGCCCAGACGAGCGCGATCAATAGGGCCAAGAAGATCAGCAGTCGTTTCTTCCAGCGATTCGTCGCAGCGGGTTTAGTTTCGGTAGCCATGACGCGTTTCCAATAACGGTTGCCTATCTTCAACATCGACACAATCGGCACAACCTCTCGGCAGTAGACTGGAGTTCCGCTCCTCTGACGCATGAGGCCAGTAAAACTGTGACGATTAATCCAAATGCTCCGCCGCGATTCGGCGATTGTGATACAAACCGTCACCCGGTGATCGGCTCCACGTATAACAACATTGCCCGCATCCGAGGTTTCGCCATGCTTTCGCACTGCAATTCTCCGCCGCTCAGGGAGAACGTCGTCCATGTTTGGCAGCAGCGGACCGAGTCGCTAGGAGACTGGGCCTTTGCTGATCCATTGCGAGAGGTGCTGTCGCCCAGCGAGCAGACGAGGCTGGCCCAGATTCGGCGCGATGCCGATCGTGCGATCTATTACGTGTCTCGGCTCATGATGCGCACGGTGCTCGCGCGTTATCTGGATTGCTCGTGCGAAAATATTGCTTTCGGCGCGAACGATTACGGCAAGCCGGTTCTGAAAGTGAGCGATCCACCAAGTGTCCATTTCAATCTGACGCATAGCCGAGGCGCCGTCGCGCTAGCGGTGAGTTTGAACCGCGAGGTTGGGATCGATATCGAAGATCGCCGGCGAACCGTGGAATACATGGCACTTGCGGAAAGGTTCTTCGCGCCTTCCGAAACGACGCATCTACGCGGCCTCTTGGGTGATTCGGTGCGCGAGGCTTTTTTCGCGATCTGGACATTGAAAGAGGCGTACGTCAAGGGAATAGGCCGCGGGCTCTCGTTTCCGCTCGACGCTTTTTGCTTCGATCTGGATGCGCATCGCCTGCTAGCGTTTCGACCGCTCGCGGATTTTGTCGCGACGGACTGGCGGTTTCGGCAATTCGAGTTGAGCGATCGGCATTGCGGCGCACTGGCCGTGCGAGGGCACTTGGACGACGAGGTTTGCGTGGAGTTTTTTGATTGGGAGGATCATTTTCGAGCTGGAATCCTTTCGGCTCGAACTGAATCCTTGTGAAATTGGTCACGATCGTGCGCGCGAAGATGCCGCTTTTTGGCAGACTAATTCGTTCGTAAAACTTTTCATGTGACAGCGAATCGGGTGTTGAAAAAAGTCGGTCAATTTCGTGCTCTCTCTGGCAAATTTGGACGTATGATGTAATTAGAGAATTGTGACTCTCCGCCAAGTTTGTGGATTCGTAGTGCGGGCTTTAGCCCGCTCCTTGGAATGGACGGGCTAAAGCCCGCACTACGAACCAATAAATCCGCCAAGTTGGCGGAGAACCAGAATTGTAATTTCCACCTTCCGCCAAATCGGGGGGAATCCGATGAGTGAATCCAAAAGCTATCCCGCCTCTGACGCCTCCGAGGCCTCGAATCATGGCGACACCGTCCTGAGCCTGAAGACGGTCCACAAAATGCTGCCGCTCGTACGCCGAATCGCTGGCGACATCGTGACAGGGCACGCCACCCTAATCAAGATGCAACCCGAGGAAGACACTCTCGATAGGCAACGCCACTCGCTCGCCTGGCCGGGGCGCCAGCGGCGCTATCAGGTTAAGGAAGAGATCGCCAACGCAGAGAAGGAACTCGAGATCCTGTTCGCGGAGTTGCGCGAGCTGGGATTGGTCTGTCTTGACGAAGCTGCCGGTCGAATCGGTTTCCCGACGCTGGTCAACAATCGCCGGGCTTTCTTTTCATGGACCGCAGCCGAGAAAGACCTGCGCACCTGGCGCTTCGCGGACGAGGAACTCGATCGCCCGATTCCGTCGGCCTGGCTCAACGAATTGGCGAGCGTGTCGAAATAACCTTTACGCAAAAAAGCATCAGAGCCTGAGTACTCGCGAATTAGTCGCTGGTACTCAGGCTCTATTGCTTTTTATGGAGTGACACAGACACAAATCTTCTACGGAACCGCGACGTGCGTGGCGAGCATGTACTGCAATCGCACCGCACTGTTCGCGCCGTAAACCGTTGGCCCGTAAACCGCAATGGTGCGGCCAAGATACGATTGCAGCGATTTCCCTGCGTCGTTGGAAACGTAGCTGAGCACGCGGCCCTGGGTGTCTTCCAACGCATAAATCGGTTGCCCATCTTCACGGGTTATCTTTAGATCGCGCAAACGACCATAGGTGCTCCACTTCGGCGCTTCGAGCGTTACCAGATTGGTGGCTGCGCCTGGCACGGGGTTCGTCGGCGAGAATGCGGTCCGTGTATCGCCAGGATTCGATGCCGTCTGAATCGGAGCCGTCACCGGCGCCTGCGGAAGAGCCGTGAGGCGATTCAAGGCGTATTGTTTCTGATTTTGATCGGTCGCGTTGTTGGCGACTTGTTGCAGGAGGTATCGCGCACGATTGTAGTCGTTCTTCTTGATCGCATCCTCGGCCTCGGCGATGTAATTGTTTGCAGCAAAGCCGCCAGGCATCAAGTTCCAGGCGGGCGCCGAGGTCGTCGTCGGCGAAACGGGTTGGGCCGTTCGCACTGCTTCCACGGGCAGATAACGCCGCTCGCTCGGATGGGGCTGAATCGGCAGCCAGGTCTCGTTTTCCACCTGAAGCGGCCGATCAACGATGACGACGCACGTGCCCGCGGTCAGCTTCATGCTCTCACGTTGCGGCTGTTGGTTCACCAGCGTGCTGCCAGGCAACACAGACACCGGCCTGCTCGCGTCGGCATCCACGTACCCAAGCCGGCCATCGAGTTGCTTCACGTACTTCGAGTTGATCCAGCTAAACGAACCCGCCGGCGGCACGATCTCCAGCCAGCCAGGCGCTTCTTTCGATTCGCTCAGGATAATGACTTCCTGATTGCGATAGAGCTTTGACGTCGGGTAGAAATTCTTCGTCGGGCCGCTGCGCACTTCCACGTCGGCGAGCACGATCGGCGCCTTTGCCGGGTACGATTGCGCCTGACACGGCAATCCCAGGGCGAGGAGTGCCACTGAAGCAAGAAGGGATCGTCGTAGCTGCATGATCGTATTCTCCGCGAGGGGATTCGGACGAAGGCGAACGATTCCGCCAACGCTTATAACGAAATCGACCAGCCAATCAAGAGGACATGAGTGATTTCCGCGAAGCACTGGCGGATCGGCAAAGCGGGGCAAATTGCGCAAACTGCAGAACGGAATTCGCGGGCGCTTGACGACCTTCCCCGCATTTTTCACCACAGAGGACACTGAGAACACGGAGCAATACGAAGGAATTGGAAAGATACCAAGAATGACATTGAATTCTGATCGACGAAAATCTGGAATGCCTTTCTTCGTCTTTCCGAATTAACTCTGGATTCCACTCTCTGTGTGCTCAGTGATCTCTGTGGTGAGAATTTGTATTTACGGTTCCTTCGCCATTGGTCGCGCGTTTCCTGTTGCGAATAGCAACACGCTCATGCCTTCGGGGCGAGGTTCGACGTCAGCCGGCAGTGACCAGGCTTGCACGCCGCGCCCCGGAATCACGCGGACCGCATTGAATGCCCAGGCGGTATTTTGGCCAATCGGGTCAGCCGTCAGCTCTCCCAGCGGGATGGCGGCTTCGATCTGCCAGGCGGTCTCCGTGGAATTCACGGCGACAAACCAGCGCGGGTTCCAGTTCTTGTCATGCCAGCAGCTATCGCGCACGCAGCCGCGCTGATCCACTTCCAGGTTGTAGAACGTGGAATAATCTCGATCGACGTCGAACAGAAACTGCACGCGGTCGAAACTCTCAAGGTCGGCATCGGTCGTTCTCGGCTTCACCGGCGCGACCGCATGCCCTTTCGGATGCTTGCAGCGCAGGGCGACGTAGAGAAATTCAGGATCGAACGCGAACATCACTTCGGTGGTACTTTGCTTGGCGGAATCGCCCACGGCATTCTCGAGGATCATCGGCTTGACGTTCTGCCAGCACGGATCGTCGAATTTACCGTCGAGGTAGGGCCGAACCTCGGTTTGTCGTGCCCAGGCGAGTTTGCGCGGCGCCGCCGCGGTGCGATTGCTTAGCCAAATCTCGGCGCCGGCCGCCTCGGCGAATGGCCCCGCGGAAACGATCTTGCGGTACTGCTGCATCCACGCCGCCGACGCGATTGCATCGCCGGTCTTGCGTTTTCCCGCCTGCAGACTGAATTGCACTTTTGGATCGAAGCCATGCACTGCTCCATAACTCGAAAGACGCCTGGCCCATTCGCCGCTGGCCTTGTTCCAGTCGCGAATATCAAGCCGATTGAGCAAAGAGATGGCTCCGTGTTTCGGTTCCACATAATCCACTCGGAGGATCTTGCCTTCCGACTCCGTCGTCGATTTTCGCGTCGAGCGGATCAGGTCCGTCGTCGTGAAGTTCTTCAGGTCATGCCGACGACGTGCCTCGCCGCTGGTGTTGAGACGAAGCAGCCACCGGTAGGCGTCAGCCGACAGCGGATGGGCCGGGCAGCGATCGACGAGATAGAGGTAGACCTCCTGTGCCAGGAACCACTGTCCGCGTTCGGCGTATTGGCCTGCGATGGCGTGAGCCGAGACGGCGACGTTCTCGTCGGGCAACTTATCGAGCATCTGGGTGACGAGCGCCATAGTGCGGTTTGCATCGTCAAGGTTCTCGGACAACGCGACGACCTGCTTGGCCAGGCCGAGCGCGGGTGAAGTCGGTGCGTTGGCGGTTTCCTCCACGTGCCGATGACGCTGGGTCTTTTCGCTGCGAGCATCAGCAGCCTTTATCAGCGCAGCGAGCGTGTCATTGGCTGACTCGCCGACGCGATGCAGGTACCGTTCGCGCGGCAGCGAAGCATAGCGCGGCGTGAGGATCGCATGGGCAGGCCCCGCAGCCAGGCGAGCGCTGCCATTTAGCACGGCACGTGGAGAATCGACGTCGATGGTCTGCGTCGCGCCCTTGGCGTCACCTAGACAGAAAGCACCAGCGACCTGCCAGGCTGACAGGCCGAGTTCCGTGATCTGTTCCGGATAGGCATTCGGATCGGCGGCGCGGCGAACGGCTTCCTGCAACGCTTCCCCCGCGAGCGCGTCGATTGCACGGTCGCTGGCGGGATTATCACCGAGCACGATGCCGGGCCGCCACACGCGCAGCGTCAGCACGAGTTGACGAAGTAGTTCCTCCTCGGCCTGCGAGTCATGAGCACGATTCCAGTGTGCGAGGATCGTTTTTTTGTCGGATCGTTCCAGATACTGGGGCAAGGGAAAATGCCAAAGCGATTCGCCTGTCAGGCCGCCCGCGAGGCGAATCGCCGCAGCATAGCGTCGAGCGTTGAGCGACCCGCCCCAGACGGCCGCAGCGGGATCCGGTGCGGTGATTCGCAAAGCGCCGACATGGTATGCCTCGGTGATGCCGAGATGCGTGAAGAGATCCACCGGCGTGACATCTCCGCGCGCCTGCACGCAGAGTGCCGCCAGCCGAGGCGCGCCCTGGTGCTGCGTGGTCCACGATTTTCCGCCATCGCGCGTGTGCAGAATCGTGCCAGCGTCGCCGACTGCCCAGCCATTTTTTTCATCGAAAAAGAAGACGCCATTCAGGGGCAACGCCTGCCCGGTTTTCTGAATCGACCAGTTAGCGCCGCCATCGCTGCTGTGCATGACGACTGAACCCGGCCGACCGACGACCCAGACGTTGCCCTTGACGGCGTGGATCGCGTGAAACTCGCAGTTGGCGAGAATCCGAGTCGGCAGGTTGGTCTTGGCGAAATCCCAAGCCGATCCGCCGCTGGCACTGGTCAGGATCAATCCGCCCTGCGCGACGGCAATCGCCTTCTTGCCGAGAATCTGAACGCCGTTCACGTCTCGGCTCGCAAGCGTCTGGGAATGTTCCGCCATCGTGACACGGTCGCCGCGAATCGTCGCCAGCCGACTCCATGCCCCGGTTAGAACCCCGGCCCTGTCATCGAAAAAGTCGGCGCCCAGCCAGCCGACCGATCGTGAACCCGGCATTGGCTCCCAGCTTCGGCCCGAATCGGTCGTGCGAAAGACCCCCGTCGGAAAGGCGTCGGTTGCATCACCCACCAGGAAGCCGGTCTTGAGACTGACGAAGCGAATTTGATTGATTCCGGGAAGTCTATCGGGAAGCTGCTTCTTCCATTCCAGCCCACCGTCATTGGTGAACAGGACAACGCCGACACTGCCCATTCCGTGGGGCAGTTCCGCGCGGCCAACCGCCCAGCCGACCTCGGCAGTGAGAAATTGAATCGAACGCAGCGAAGCCGTTACGCCGGTCGGCTGGCGATGCCAGGTCCTGCCGCCATCCAGGGTGTGAAGGATGACGCCTTCGTCGCCGCAGACCCAGCCTTCCTTGGTGTCGATGAAGTGGACGGAACGCAGGCTAGCGTCTTCGAGATGCCGAAGGTCCTGGGCCGACGCGCGGCCGCCGATCACGAATAGAAGCAGGAACGCAAAGAGTACGCGCTGAGCCAACCGCATGATCCGCACCTCCGTGTGCCGGGAATCCTTCGATCCTATCTCGTCCGAAAAAAATCTCAGTTCGCAATCCGATACCGCACGATGCACCAGAGTGCCTGGAACGCGTCCTTCAGGCCGATCTTTTTGCCCTCTTCGTAGGTTCGGCCCGAGTAGCTGATCGGCACTTCGAAGATGCGCAATTTCGGCGTGACCTTGGCGATCTTCACCGTGAACTCAGGCTCGAATCCAAAGCGATTCGACTTCAACACGATGTCCTTGAGGACATCACGCCGGAAGACCTTGTAGCAGGTTTCCATGTCGGTGAGATTGAGATTCGAGAACACATTTGAAGCAAGCGTCAGCATCTTGTTGGCGATCATGTGCCAAAAATAGAGCACGCGATGGCAATCGCCGATGAAGCGCGATCCGTAAACGACATCGGCCTTGCCCTCGATAATCGGCTGAATCAAACGCGGATACTCGGCTGGATCGTATTCGAGATCGGCATCTTGCACGATGATGACGTCGCCCGTTGCATGAGCGAATCCCGTGCGCAGAGCCGCGCCTTTCCCCTGATTTTTCTCGTGAAAAACGACCCGGTGCCCTTCCTGTTCCATCTCGCGCAAAATGTCGCGCGTGCCGTCGGTGCTGAAATCGTCCACGAGGATCAGTTCCTTCGGGATCGGTACGTCGCAAACGCGGCGAACCAGTTCGCGCACCCATTGTTTTTCGTTGTACACGGGAATGACGACAGACAACTTGAAGCCTTCCGGAATCGGATAGATGCCCAGCTGTCGGCATTGCTGCTCGCCCAGAAGTTGCTGAAGCACTGCGTGGCGTTTCTCAGGCTGCACTGCAAGACGCCGGGCGATCGCTTCGATGTCGCTGTCTTCCATCGGCGGAACCATTTTTAGGATTGCGGTCATCGGTTGTCCTTAAGAATTACGAAACGGCGGTGAATTCGGACGCCAAACCTCCGTGCCGGGCGCGGAATACCCCTTTGACGCGTTAGTATGACGATCCTGCCGAGACCATGCAATATCAAGTTAACCTGGTTATACTGCATGCGGGCAGGAATGATGAATCCGAGCCGCGCACGCAGCGCAGCGGAGTAAGCGGTGAACGTGCAAGTCGCTTACTCCGCTGCGCTGCGTGCGCGGCTCGGAGAATGTGTCAATCCTGCCCGCGACCAGCATAGGTACGCGGAATAGGACGGGAAACTCGTGACGTTGCCGTCAGACCGAATAGCCGCATCGTTGCAGCGTCGGCGCCGCGTGCGTCAGAAAAGCTTTCAGCACGTCAGCCGACATTTCGTCCCGGAAGCTGCCGACCTCGCCGCGCCGAATGAACGCGTGTTCCCTCGGCCAGCCCGTATTATCCCAGCCCAGTCGGCGTTCCCGGCTCTGTGCCTTCGCGAATTGCGCCTGGCAGGCGATTCTGGCGAGATCGGCATCATCGCGAACAATCCCGGCAAAGGCGCAGATTCGCCGAAGTTCACGCAGCGCGTCCGCCTTGAGATCCTCGTAGCGAACCACGAGAACTTCCGCACCGAAGGGATTCTGCCGCCAGCCTTCGACGTGTTCATGCCAATGGCATGGAGTCAGCCCTTTGCCATTGATGAGGCCGCGAAAATCAACCTGCCCACGCAGGGCTTTCAGAAAATGGTAATAGGAAACCATTACATCGCAGCCGTGCCTCAAGAGATACACGACTCGGCGATACTTTTGCGTCGGAAGCGCATGCGACTTGAAGAACGCCATGGGGCCGTAGCGCTTGTAGTGGGTTTTGTAGGCGATATCAGGCACCAGGTCTTGCACCAGGGAATCGTGCGCCATCTCGGGGTCGAGACCAAAGGCCGCGCCGGCGACGAGATACTGCACCCAGGTGTGCCCCGAACGGGGATAACCGCAAATGAAAATGTCGTTTTTTGCAGTCTCTTGAATCGGAGACAAGCCGTTGCCAACCACGACGAATCCTTTCCGGCAAAATCACAATTCGGCGAGTTTCCGCATTAGCGGCAAATTCAAGGCGCGTCGCCTTGTTTCTGTAGCGATTGTAATAATTACGATATTGTCATTTCCTAGCTGCTCGTGTCAAGACCGTATTTCAATAATCCGCTCGTGCTCGGCGAGCCAGGAGCGTGAGCGACTGGAGGAACATTATCCTCCGGTCACTCGCGCTCCCGGCTCGCCTGATTGAAGATGGCTACGGCAACACGCATCGATTCGTATAATGGCCTGGTCGCGCTATTTGAGGATTCGGAAGGAGGCCCTGCGTGAGCGGTTCTGCATATGAGGATGTCCTCGCCAAGCTGACGCCGCCGCAGCGCGAAGCGGTGCATCATATCGAAGGCCCGCTTCTGGTCCTGGCCGGGCCGGGCAGCGGCAAGACGCGCGTCATCACATGCCGAATCGCTCATATGCTCAGCCAGGGCATCAAGCCGCAGCAAATTCTCGCGATCACATTCACCAATAAAGCCGCCGGCGAGATGAAACAACGCGTCGAGGCGATGCTGCCAGGCCGCGGCGTTCTCATTAGCACGTTCCACAGTCTGGGTGTTCGCCTGCTTCGGCAATACGCGGATCGGCTCGGGCTGGACCGGAACTTTACCATCTACGACCAGGCCGATCGGGTCCGAATGGTGAAGTTGTCGCTGGAGGCAGCCCAGATCGATGCGTCGCGTTTCACGCCGGAAACAATTCAGGGAGCGATCTCGAAAGCGAAGAATTACCTGCTTTCGCCGCCGGCCTACGCGAACAAGGCGAGCGACTATTTCGACCAGGTTGTCGCTCAGGTGTACGAGATTTACGAGAAACGCATGCGCGAGGTCAACGCGCTTGACTTCGACGATCTGCTCCTTTGGCCCGCACTGGCCATCAAGAACAACGCCGAGATTCGCGCCGAACTCGACGCGCGGTTTCGCTACGTGCTCATCGATGAATACCAGGACACCAACAAGGCACAGTACAACATCGCCCGCGGGCTTTCCGTCGACTACCCCAACCTCTGCGTCGTCGGCGATCCGGATCAATCGATCTACCGCTGGCGCGGCTCCGACATCAAAAACATCCTCGACTTCGAACGCGACTTTCCGAACGCCAGAGTCATTCGCCTCGAGGAGAATTTTCGCAGCACGAAGACGATTCTGCGCATCGCCGATCAGCTGATTGCCAACAATTCCGAGCGTAAGGAAAAAACACTCTTCACGGCAAAAGAAGACGGAGTAAAGGCAGGCGTCTTGCTCTTCGAATCGGGGCAGGATGAAGCCGAGCAGGTGGCCCAGCAGATCGCCGATGCCGTCAGCCGGGGCGGCCGGCATTATCGGGATTTCGCGATTCTGTTGCGCATCAACGCGCTCTCGCGAGGGCTGGAATTGGCGTTTAACCGAAAGCGCGTGCCCTATCAGATCGTTCGCGGTCTGGCGTTTTTCGAACGCAAGGAAAACAAGGACGTGCTCGCCTACCTTCGCCTCCTGCTCAATCCGCGCGACGATCTGTCGTTTCTTCGCGCCGTCAATGAACCGGCACGCGGCATTGGCAAGACGTCGCTCGAATACCTCAAAGACTATGCCGAGCCGCGCGAGATGTGCCTGCTCAGCGCCGCGGAACAAGTCGACAAGATCCCTGCGATCAAAGGCAAGGCCAGCACCGGATTGAAGCATTTCGCCAAGCTCATGGCCGACCTACGTGCTGGCCTCGAAGCCTCGCCGGACGAAATCATGCGCCAGGTAATCGAACGTTCCGGCTATCGGCAAATGCTCAAAAATAGCGGCGATCCCGACGATCAGGAACGCCTCGCGAACGTGGAGGAATTGATCACCGCTGCTCATCAATTTCATGCCGAGGATAATAGCCGAACCATCAGCGACTTCCTGGAGAACATTACCCTCGCCAGCGACGTCGATGGGTGGGACGAAAAACAAGATTGCGTGGCGGTCATGACGCTGCATGCTGCCAAGGGACTGGAGTTTCCCGTCGTCTACATGATGGCGTGCGAACAGGGTATCCTGCCACACGAGCGAAGCATGGGCGAGAACGCCCAGCTTGAAGAAGAACGCCGGCTGGCGTTCGTCGGCATCACACGCGCGCAGGAGGAACTGAATCTCTCCTACGCCCGCATGCGCGAGTTTCGCGGCCAAACTCTCTACACGATCCCCAGCATGTTTCTCGACGAAATGCCGCCGGAGTGTATCGAATCGATCGATTTCAGTGCAAGCTCGGCCAAGGCGGTCGAAAGCTGGCGGAAGAGCACTACCGATGCCAGCAAGGGCTGGTACGACACGGGCTTCGCTCGAACCTCGACCAAACGGAAAGACGACTTTAGCGAACCCGTCAAGGAATCGTCGACGGATTACAGCGTTGGCACGCTGGTTCATCATGATGTCTACGGCGTGGGCCGCGTCACCGATATTTCCGGCCATGGCGTCCTGCGCAAGGTAAAGATCCGCTTCAGCGTCGGCGGCGAACGGACGTTTCTCGCGGCCAAGGCGAAACTCTCCGTCGTCGCGTCAACATAAGATCTCCGCTGTTTTCATTCCCTCCCGTGCCAGACGCCGGATTGGCGGCTAAACTGAAAGCGAGCGACTTCGTGAATCCTCAGCAGGAATTAATCCATGCCAATCACCTTCACCTGCGAGTGCGGCAAGACGTTGCGCGTTGCTGATGAGTATGCCGGCCAGGATGGGGAATGTCCGAATTGCAAGAAGCCAATTCGAATTCCGGAAGCCGATGCCGGGCAGTTTACCGAGCAAGAGCCCGCGTTGAAAAGCAGCGCCGAACCGTGGGCGATTGCCGCGCCGAGGACCACGCCGCCGCCTCTTCCGCCGGACGATGACGAGCGCGACGTGCGCGTTGACGATCTGCCGCCGTTGACGACGCACGCCGGTGGAGTGATCTCGCCGAACGACGATTTTTTCGCCGACGCGCCTCCCAATATCGGCCGACTTTTCAGCGTACACTCCACGCTTCAAAAAGGCGTGGAACCGACCAACTGGGGTATCCGCATCGCCTTCTCCTTCATGGCGTTTGTCTTCACGGCTTTCATCCTCGGCATCCTCATCGGCGCGCTGCAGTCGCGGCCCTTTCGGCCGGAGAATCTCTTCCTTCTGTTAGGCATACCTTTCTTTTCGGGGCTCATCGTTGTCGCGATCATTCTTTGGTGGACGGGGTTCAGCCACACCTGCTCGTACGTGGGAAGCAAAGGCATCGCGAAGTTCACCTGTTCGGGAAACCGCGACAACGTCAGTAGCGAAATATTCCTCTTCGAAGACGCCATCGAACTCCGCACCGGCCAAACGCGTCACTACTACAACGGCGTATACACGGGGACCGACTACAACTTCACCTGGTCCGACGAAAAAGGCCGAGCCGTGCATACGCTCTCAGGCCGCTACAGCAGCGAGATCGGCAACCCCGTCGCCAAGGATCCGTTTCATTACGCGATCATGGCCGAGCTGGCGTGGACACAGCATCTTTTCCGCGATATCGATCAGGTCACCGCAAACGACGGTCTGCTATTCTTCGGCCTAAAGTCCGGCGATTACATCCAGCTCGGCGAGAACCTGCTCGTGCTCGTCAAAGGCGGCCAAACGATGCGGTTTCCGGGGAGTAAGATCGAAAAAATGACCATGGGCAACGGCGTCCTTTCCATCTGGGAGGTCGGCGCCAAGGAAGGCTGGTTCGTCAATTCCGGCATCCATCAGATCATGTATGCCGACATCGGAAACGCGCGGTTCTTTGTCATCGCGCTCGAAAAACTGATGGGCATTCGATTCTAACCAATGGAACGCGCCTGAACCGCGGCCGAGTAGGCCCCGCGAGCCGAGCGGGACCAGAAACGCCGGAACCTACGGTGTTTCAACGGTCCCGCTCGGCTCGCCGGACCTACCGCTGAGGACTTTACATCTACTTGTCGTTCTTCTTTTCCGCCGATTTCTCGAAGATGATCACGTGCTGCCAGGGCAGATGATCCAGCGTCTTCTGGTGCTTCATTTCTTTGTGCACTTCCATCTCTTTCATCACTTGCTTGATCGACATGCGATGCAATGTCAGGATCGGCACATTCGGGTCTTCGAGCCGATACTCGACGAACGCCACTCGGCCGCCGACTTTGAGCGACTTGACCAGCTCGCGCATGATTTCGTAGGGATAAGACAGCTCGTGATAGACATCGACCATCAGCACGAGATCGATTGCATTAGCGGGCAGTTTCGGGTCTTTCTCCGAATTGCGAATGAGGGTAACATTGTCGATCTTTTCTTTCTTGAGGCGGTTCGCGAGGATGGAAATCATCTCCTTCTGAATGTCCACGGCGTAGACTTTTCCTTTTTCTCCGACAAGCTTGGAGAGCCGAACGGTATGATGCCCGCTGCCCGCGCCGAGATCGGCGACGACGGCGCCAGCTTTCACTTCAAGCGCCGGCATGAGCTTGGATACGTTTTCCTCCCGCTCCCGTTCCGGCCTTTCCAACCATCCCGCGCCCTGCCAGCCCATGACGAAAGCGATCTCTCGGCCCATGTAGTATTTGCCCGTCCCATTCGGATCGCGGCGCTGGCGGAACTCATAGCGACTTGCTTCCTTCTTCTTCGCCGGCGGCTCCTGAGCCGAGACAAAAGAAACGGCAAGAACGATGAAGCCCAGAGCGAGGTTCGTGATTTTCATGATTGCTTCCTGGGTTCCTCAAGAGTGTTCGTGTGACTTTCAGCGGAGCTTACGTTGTCGCTGCGCAACCGCAAGGAGTTGCCCAGTACAAAAAAGCTGCTCGCCACCATGGCGACGGCGGCGATGACCGGGTTGAGCCGACCGGTACACGCCAGGCCGATGCCAATTCCATTGTACAGGAACGCCCAGCAGAGATTTTGGCGAATCACGGCAACCGTTCGCCGAGCCAGGCGGATCGCCCAGGGAATGCTCCGCAGGTCGCTGTCAAACAGACAGACGCCGGCGGCATCTCTGGCGACATCAGCGCCGTGCCCCAGCGCGATGCCGACATCGCCCGCGGCGAGAGCCGGACTATCATTGACACCGTCGCCCACCATTGCGACAACGCAGCCTCGCTCGCGCAGGGACTGCACGAATTGCCATTTCTGTTCGGGCAGCAGTCCAGCATGAATCGGCACACTCAGCGATTTCCACCATGCCGCGACGGCGTGATCCCCGGTCAAGACGGTGATCTCGAAGCCATCGCGTTTGAGTTGTTCCAGCACTTCGATGGCCTCGGGTCTCAGGCTCTCCGTGAGGACAAACACCCCACGCACGCAACCCGCCCAGGCAAGCAATACCCGCGAGTCCGTGTCGATGGAAGCCAATTCGGCTGGGATCGCAATGCCCTGCTCTCTCATCCATACGGCGCTGCCGAGGCACACCGTGTCACCGCTGGACCAAATCATGCGAACGCCACGGCCTGCTAAATGTTCGGCTCGACCGCCGACCTCCGAAGCAGACGGCTCTTCGCATAGAGCCGAGGCGATCGCCGCCGAGAAGACGTGGCGCGAAGACGACGCCAAAGTGAAAGCACGGCGACGGACCTCGTCCTCGTCTTCGCCCGCCGCGAAATGGATTCTCGCAACTGACGGAGTGCCGGTGGTCAGCGTTCCGGTCTTGTCGAAGCAAAAATGCCGAACCTGCGCGAGACGTTCGATGGTGTCGCCGCCCTGAAACACGACGCGATGCCGGGCCGCCGCGGCAAGCGCCGTCCAAACGGCGAGCGGAGTCGCAATACCAAGCGCGCACGGGCATGCAATGAGCACGACCGACAGACCGACCAGGATGCCGGCGCCAGCGCCGCTCTCGGCTCCGTGGTAAATCGAAGCTGCAACTGCGAGTGCGGCGACGACAAAAAGAAACCACGTGGAGAGCCGATCGGCGATCTGCTCATGCCGGCTCTTGGCGTCCTGCGCTTGTCGAACGAGACGCACAAGCCGGGCAAGTGCGCCGTCGTCCGGGGCGCGATGGACGTGCAGCAACAGGTCGCCGTCCAGGTTGAGCGTTCCCGCATGGAGTGATGAGCCGGGCTGCGCGAACTTTGGCGCATTCTCGCCGGTCAGCATCTGTTCGTCGATAAGCGCGGAACCCGCGATCAGCTCGCTGTCGCATGGAATGCGCTCGCCAGCGCGAATGCGCAATGTGTTCCCGACTTGCACTTCGCGGCGAGGCTTCATGGTCTCGGCAGCGCCCTCGACGATGCATACCGTCTCGGGCAGGAGTTTTTCGAGCGCGTCAAGCGCATGCGTCGCCCGGGCTTTGCCTGTCGCCTCCAGCCAACGGCCCAGCGTGACAAGCACCAGAACCATGCAGGCGATTTCAAAATAGACCGCCCCCGAGTCGGAGAAGACTGACCACGCCGAGTAGCCGAACGCCGCCGCCACGCCCAGCGCGAGGAGGAAGTCAGTCGTGGGAATCCCGCGGCGAAGGCACTCCCAGGCATTTTCAAGGAGTGGCAGGCCGAGAAGCCAAAGGACTGGAAGCGAAAAGAACAGGCAGAGGTAACGAAATAAACCGTGAAGGGTGTTTTCCAGATCGGACGATTCTCTTACGTAAATGTCCCCGCTCCAGAGCGCCATGGTGAACGCCATGACGTTCATGGTGCAGAAGATCGCGAGCG
This sequence comes from uncultured Singulisphaera sp., assembly GCA_964484265.1. Taxonomy (GTDB): domain Bacteria; phylum Planctomycetota; class Planctomycetia; order Gemmatales; family Gemmataceae; genus SIAQ01. Next base: position 6,384 of record CAZAFH010000062.1, on the reverse strand, counting down.
CGAGGTGAGCGAACATCCACGTCGACGCGGACGGATCGCCCGTTGACGACGCCACACGTGCCGCGAATCGGCAACCGCCACAGCAGTAGAGCGGGCAAGCCTCGGCATCTCGAGACCAGAACGCTCGCGGCACCGGCAGGCCGCAGTAGGCACAGATCGCTCGCACGCCATTGGTCATGCATCACGGCGGATTGAGAAATTCGGTGCGAATCACGGGAAGCTGATAGACAAGGACGTAGCGAATCGCCATCACCCAGAACGACACCCAGATCAAATGCACATACCACGGAATGCGATTCGTGATGTACGTGTGATTCTTGTTCTCTTCTTCTGGCGAAGTATTTTCGGGTTTCATGCCAGCCTCCGTCTCTTATTTCAAGCTTTCCACATATTCCGCGTGTTTCTCATCCTGCTCGACGGCGTCGAGCGCGTTCTCTTGTTCGAGCATCGAGTGCTTGATCTTTTCGACATCATGAAACATACCATGTTTGACGGCCCAGAAGAAGAGCATGAAGAATCCCAGGCTCGACAGCAGATAATTCATGATCGGCGCGATGGCGAATGCGCCGTCCTCGCCGGCGTTGAAGATGACCAACAGGTCGAAGTATTTGTTCAAAAATCCAAACGACGCCGGCACGATGAAAAAGGCGATCGCGAGCACTTGAAACACGCGCCAGCGAAACGAGACCGGCGGCGATGCGGTAGTTGCCATGATTGGCCCTCGTTTTCTCCCACGTGCGGCTTGGCGCCCTGTTGAGCGCTAAGCCGCAAGCGGCAAATGCAAGTCAAGGAGTATTTTATCTAGTATTGTCCGTAATCCGGATACGTCGGATGCCACGAACCAAGCCATTGCATGTACAGGATGATCCCAAAACCGCGCTCGTTCGGCCTGCCGGGGTCGCCATCAAAGAACCACGGATACTCGGGCATCACGGAGCGCGGCGACATGTCGCGCGGGCGAAAGAAATGCACGGCATGCCAGTCGTTGGAGCGTCGGCCTCCCTCGCGCGTCAGATCCGGGCCGACGCGCCGCGTGCCGAACATGACCGGCCGCTGCAGTTCGTTTTGGTATTCCCAGCTCTTCGATACCGGGCCCCAGCGTTTTTCCTCATTGGCCACGGGACGGATAAACTGGCTGTGGCAATGCCAGCATCCCTCGCCGACGTAGACCTTATGCCCACGGCGAATCGTGTTGGCGGCATTCTTCACCCACTCCTCGGTTGACCAGGCCTTGCCATCGGCGCCATAGTGCTTTTGAAACGATTCCGGATAAAACTCGGCCATCTGCTTGAAATAGGTCAACACATTCACGCGATGGACCTTCATCTCCTCCACCGTCGCGCCTTCCGCCGCTGCCTTCGGCTTGAGCTGTTTCTCGATCGATTGCTCGACAGTGTCCTCAGGCGCCTTGGCGTACATCAGCCAGGGCACGACGCCGTTGGAGAGAAACGCCAACACGAAGAAGCCGATTCCCGCGATCGACAATATTCCGGATTTCGATTCAAACATGGCTACTTCCTACGACTCGTGTTTTGCGGCAGATGCATCACGGGGAGCGTGATGCCTACGGTAGTATTCGTTGCTAAGCGGTGGTTGTCGACGCCGTCTCGACAGCAGGCGTCTCCGCCATCGCGGGCAAGCGATACGTCATCAGAATATTGATGCCAAAGCAAACCTGCCCCGCGATGATGCCCAACCCCGCAATCAGACGCACGACCCAATAGGGAATGCTCTTTAGCACCGAAATATCCCACGTCTCCAGCGTCGCCCAGGAGAATCCCTGGAGCACGCCAACGATGGTGAGATCGACGAACATCACGAGCAAGCCAATGGTCGAGAACCAGTAATGGGCCTCGCAGAGCTGATCGCTGTACCAGGCGCGGTTGAGCAGGCGAGGGAAGAGATACGTCATCGTTCCGAAGATCCAGAAGCTGAACACGCCGAACATCACGAAATGGGCATGGGCGACCACCCAGTCGGTGAAGTGAATGATTTCCTGGAACGTCAGCGTCGTTTGCAACGCGCACTGAAAGCAGGTGATGAAATAGAAAATAATGCCCGTGTAATACCAGCGCAGCGAGATATGGCGAATCGAGAACGTGCCGTTGCCCCACACCGTGCCGAGAAAATTGATGATTACCGTCGTCACCACAAATTCCACAGCAATGGTCGAAATGACGGCGCCATATTGCAGGAACATCGGTATCGGCGTGTACAGAAAATGATGGATTCCCGTCAACGGATAGAAGAACGCCAGGCCCCAAAAACCCACGAGTGAGAGGCCATGGCTCCAGATCGGCTTCTTCAAAATGATCGGCACGAAATAATACATCATGCCCCAGCCGATCGGCGTCACGAACAGGCCGACAAGATCGTGGATGAACAAGCCACCTATCGCGCCGGCGCCCGTTCCGCCGATCGCATACTCGGGCAAGAAGTTGCCCATCGCGTACGTCAACGGCGTCCACACGAGCGCCGCCAGGAAATACCAGAGCGACACGTAAAGCGGCCCTTGGCGTTGGAAGATCGGCATCATGAAGTTGACGGCCACCAGCAACAAACCCGCCAGCGCGAGCGGATCGATCCATACCGGCGTCTCGCCCCATTCAAGGCCTTGGGCCTGCCCGAGCAAGATGCCGCCCGCAGTCGAGAGCACTACGACCTGCCAGGCGCCGAAGATGAACCACGAGAGTTTTTCGCTGGCCACGGGCTTCAAAGTCAAACGCGGCACGACCCAGTGCAGAATGCCGAGAAACGCATTGGCGATGAATCCGTAGGCGATGGCATTCGTATGCAGCATGCGCCATCGGCCCGGCGAGAATATTTCAATGCCTCGCAGCGGATTATGGTTAATCAGCTGGAACGCCATCAACAGCCCGCCCAGCAGCGAGATCGCCAGGTAGGTGAGCGATGCGAGAAAGTAGAGACGAATCAGCCGTTCCATGACGAGCGAATGGGGAGAGGGAACATTCGCCGTCGGGGTCGATTCTTGTACGGACATGGGATCCCTCAGTAAGCCCGCCAGCTACGACGGGGTGCAGGATTCCCGCCAAAGGATGGCGGGCAATACGGTCACTGGCGCGCCACGACAAACTTGCCCAGCGGCTGCATGGCGAACATCGTCCAGCCGAACACGAGGTGCGTGGAGCAGGCGACCCACCAGGGTATTTTCTCCACGATCCAGTTGCCGCCGAACAACGCAGGCTGCAGCCAGGGCAGAAGCACGTAGAAGTTAATGGCCCAGAGCACCAGGCCAAGAACAGTCGCCACGGCAAACTTTACGGGAGCGCCGGTCGCTTCGAACCAGCGGGAGAGGATGAGATGAAACGGCATGCCGAGCACCATGCCTGTCAAGAGATAGAGCGTGACGCCGACGGCGAGAGCCAGGCCGCTATCGAGATTCTCCGCCGCCCGTTCTCCGAGTGGGAACGTCAGGTAGACCTGGATGAGATAGAGCGGCGGCTTTCCAACGATCACCGAACCGACGACATTGAACAGCAGGCTCGCCAGCGCCGCGACCCCGCCAAGCAGAAAACCGGCGAGGATGTAGTACGCCGTGTAAAACTCGCGCGGCGGCCAAACAGGCTCCTCAGGTACCGCTCCCGGCTCCCTCAATTCGGATTCCAGCTGGCGAACGCGAGTCCGCAACGACTCCAGCTCACGCGTCTTTGCTTCGCGATCCATGATCTCGCCTCCATCGCTTGCCAATCTGCGAGGACGCTAAATTGGACAAAATTATCTTCTTTTGCCCTTTCGGATAGGATATGCCTTTATGAAGCAATCGGCAAGCCCCAACGCGGAAGTGCCGCTACCAAGTAGGTCCCGCTAGCCGAACGGGACCAGGAGCGCCAGGACTCTCGGCGTTTCACCGGTCCGGCTCGGCTTGCCGGACCTACCTCTGAAATCCATCGCACGCAGATTCCGATGCAATGCCCACGTGGGCCTAGCCTGCATTTCTCACCACAGAGAACACGGAGGAATGCGAAGTAATTGACACGCGGCAACTAGCAACATTGAACCTCGGATCGAGAAAGGGACGATGTGTTTTTCATCGATCCTCCCAATTTTCTGGGTATACCTCTCTCTGTGCTCTCAGTGCTCTCTGTGGTGAGAAATCCGGGCTAGCGCATCGTGACGAGGGTATTCAGCAACGACAACAGCGGCGAGAAGACGCTCACGCAGACCGATCCCACGATGCCGCCGCAGATCAGAATCGCGATCGGCAGCACGATCAATCCCAGCCGATGCAGCGCCCGCATCGCCTGGCGCGATTGCGCCTCGCCGATCTCGCGAAGCGCCCACGGAAGATTGACCGCCTTCTCCGCCGACATTATAAGACCTTGCATCGGCCGCGTTGCCAACCCTCGGCGGTACAGCGCCTCAGACAGGGCGACACCTTGCTCGATGTCATCGCGCAGTCCGCGCACGCGCAACTGCATGATCCCTGGCAAGAGCCTGGCGTCCAGCACTCGATCGAGAATGTCGGGCAGCGGCCGGCGCGATTCAAGCATCTGCCCCAGAAGAATCATGAATTCGCCTCGCAAGTACGCCCGATAGAATCCGCCGAACACCGGTGTGTACCACCGCACGTGAGATATAAACAGAAACAGGTTCAATATCACCAACCCGTAGAACAAAAGAAACACGAATAGGAACCAATACCGCGTTCCGAATCGGCTAATGTCTACCATCACGATCGTGATAAAAGGCAGGCGAAGCTTGAAGTCGATGAATATCTTCTCGAACTTCGGAATGATAAATATGGTCAAGAAACTCATCGTGCTGATCAGCTGAATCATGATGAACAACGGATATCCCATCCGGACGATCAGGTCAAGCCAGGCACTGGTGAGCTGGCGTTCCGGCAGACGGCGCAGGCTATCCGGCAGGTTATCCGTGAACTGCCCGACGGCGACGGCGAGCGCGGTCTCGCGCGATACGATGCCGGGCACGGCACTCAGCGCGCGATCCAGCGGTAGTCCGCTTTGAAGCAATGCCACGAGCCGCTGAAGTCGCCTGTCGAAACTGCGCTGGCGATGGATCCAGTAGTAGCCGGGAAACACGAAGAACAAAAGAAAGCCGGACCAAAATCGATAGAGATCACGATGCGGTCGATCGTCGAGATAGGCCTGCAGAAACGATTCGAGCGGCAGGTTATTCGCCCCGGCGGCCTGGAGTAGGCAAACAAATTCTTGCTGCCGCCCTGCGCGATAATTGAGATAGGCAACGATCTCCCAGCACCAAAACCAGAACAGGAACGCATACAGCAATGCGCCGGCCGGCCCGAGAACGCCGCCCAAAACGCCTCCGCAGATCGGCAGCGCGATGAAGAACCAGAATTGCAACAGCAAAAGCTTCTGCCAATTCTTCATTATTTGAAGCCTCCGCTCAGGCCATCCAGAAGGGTGAGCAAAGGCGCAAACAGGCCGAGCGCGAAGAGCAGCCCAAGCGTGCCCGCCACCAGCAATATCAAAAGCGGCGGCAGCAGCGTGCGTATCAGCGATGCCCGTACCTCGGCATGCCGGCGATACATTCCCGCGACCTGGCGCAGCGACGTGCCAAGAGTATTCTGTTTCTCGCCGAACCCGATCATCCAGACGACGAGGTCCGGCACGAGACGCTCCTCACGCAGCGCGACACCGAACGGCACCCCCTGCCGCAGCCGCTGCTCGACGCGCACTGTCCCCTCCGCAAGCAACGGATCGCTCGACGCCTGCCCCGCCACGAGTATCGCCTCGGGAAGCGGGATCGCCTGGTCCACGAGAATCGCGAGCAAATCAAGAAACGCCGCCAAACGAGCCGAGCGGACCAGAGTTCCGAGAACCGGCAAGGCGTAGATGGTGCGCGCCCACAAGATGCGTCCCGCGGCCGTGCGTCGCAGCCACCAACGCTCGACGGCGATCGTGACAACGAACGCCACCAGAGGCGGCGTGAAAATCCAGACGGCATTACGAGCCAGGAACATCACCACCGTGGTAGCGAAAGGCACCCGCATGCGAAAGTCGGCCAAGACCTGGGCGTAGGTGGGCAGAATCATCGACCCCAAAAATACCAGCAAGCCGACGCCGATCAGGATGATGAGGGCCGGATAGATCAGCGCATTGGCGACGCTCCCGCGAAAATCCGAGAGCGTACGCGCATAGTTTGTCAGCGTGGCCAGCACCTCGGAGATTCGCCCGCTGCGAACCCCCGCGACAAGCAGCGCCGCATAGTATGCCGGCACGCGGCCCTTCTGCCGTTCCACCGCTTGCTCGAGCGTGAAGCCAGCGCGAAGGTCGTTGGCGAGGGCCAGTGTCACCGTGCTCAATCGGCCGGAACCGATCTCACTGGCCAGGGCGGCCAGGCCCTGATCGAGCGGAACGCCCGCCTTGGCCATGCCGGCGA
>CAZAFH010000061.1:0-43331 GCA_964484265.1 uncultured Singulisphaera sp. | reverse complement strand
CGACGCGCGTCGTCTGATTTGCCATGCCCGGCCCCTCGCGCATCGCCTGGCCCGCACCGGCCAGAGCGGGCTGGGCGTCGCGCAGGAACTCGGCATAGGCCGTCAGGTCCTCAAGCTCGGTGGTCAATTCCGCGACGCGGGCCTGGTTGCCTTCCGCCAAGGCTGTGTCGCGTTCGACGCGCAGCGCCTGCTCGGCGAACCAATCCTCCATCGCCTGGTTCTCGATGGCCTCCACCTGCTCGCGCGTGCTCTGCCGCTCGGCCTGGGCCATGTCACGGAAGCGCTGCCCGCCATCGGCAACCTGCTGAAGTTGCGCGCCGGTCCCCACACGCGCCAGCGTCGAGATGCCAATCGTGTTGCGCACCGACTGCGGCAAGCGCTCAATAGCGCTGTTGATCATGTCGATGACGACGTTCATTCCCTGCGCCACGGCCCCGAGCATCCCGTTGAGAGCGATGATGATTACGTTGACCATCCCGGTGAAGCCGCTGGCGATGGCCGCGACGCCCAGAAAGAAGAGCGCCTTGATTTCGCCCCAGATCGAAATGAAGCTGACCTTGATGTAGGTCCAGGCCTCGTCGAACACGTCGCTGAGCAGATCCTTCCAGTAGTAGAAGACTCCGAGCAGATACGTGCTGATGTGCTGCCATTGCAACAGTGCGGTTACTTTCAGGATTTCCCAGATCAACCCCCACTCGCCGGCGTCGAACGCCGCCTTGATGCCGGCCCACGCGGTCTGGGCTGTGCTAATGACCGCGCCGAACATGTTCGTGAGGTTCGCGAACCACGTACTGTCGGCGATGGCGCCCCAAAGCTCGTGGAATGAATCGGCCAGGACGCTGATCGCGGCAGGCAAGAATGCCACGGCCACGCCGAAGATCAGGAATCCTGCAAGAGCCAGCACTACGGCACCGATGGCGATCACCAATGCGCCCAGTGCGGTGATGAGCAGCGTGATGCCGACCGAAGCGATGTTCTCCCAGATCCACGCCCCGATGAGGGCCAAGGTGTAACCCCCGGTCGCCCCCGACGCGAGTGTGGCCGCTCCGGAGAAAATGCCCATGACGGCGGCAATCGCGACGCCCGCGGCGTTCCAGGCCCACGACACCGCCGTGAGCGCCAGCAGCCCGACCTTGTAGATGAGCAGCGCGCCCGTCGCGAGCATGCCGGCGGTGAAGGTCACCGCTCCCCAGCCCCACGACAGCACGGTCAAGAGACCGAAGCCGCCCGACGCAAGGGAGATGAACGTCGAGATGACGCCGCCAACGATGCCGATCGCTCCGCTCATGAACGTGAACGCGAACGAAGCCGCGTAGACCATCCCGCCGATAAAGGTGATCGCCGCGCCGAGGGCCATGATGCCGACGCCGACGCCAAAGATGGCCAGGAACAGGCCGCGATTCTCGCGTGTCCAGGCGATCACGAACCCGATGACTTCCGAGACATTCCGCATCAAACTCGTGAGGGTCGGGGCCAACGCCGCGCCGATGTGGAACATGAGCATCGTCGATTGGCTTTTCAGGTTCGACACGGCGTCGCCGAACGCCTCGGCCGCCTGGGCGTCCTCGGTGCTCATCGTCAGGCCGAGCCGCCTTGCCTCCTCGCGAAGCTGGCGTATTCCGGTGGACCCGCCCATCAACATCGGCATCAGCCTGTTGCCCGACTTGCCAAAGATGTCCATTGCGGCGGCGGTACGCTGCGCGGGATCTTCGATCCTGCTGATCGAGTCAGCCAATGCTTCGATCTGCTGATCCCGCGACATTCCTCCCAGTTGGCCGAACGAAAGCCCAAGGTCGTTCAGTCGCCGAGTAGCCGAGGCGCTACCTTGTCCGGCCTCGTCCATGAACTTCGCCAGGCCGACGAAGCCCTTCTCCAGGTCTTCCGCCGTCGCGCCGCTCTGGCCGGCGGCATGGCGCAGTTCAGACAGCGCCTCGACCGTGACGCCGGTGCGGGTCGCCATCTTCGCCATGTCGTCGCCGACTTGGGCGAAGATTCCCGCGAACGCCAGAATCGGCCCGACTACCAGGCTGCCCATCGCGGTGACCGAAGCGCCAATCGCCATGATCGCCGTGCCCCAGGACCGAAAACGCGCCGCCGCCTCGTCCAGCCCCTTCTCGAGCTGACTTTTGTCGGTAGACAACGTGACGTGTCCACGACCGGCTTCAATGCTCGCCTTGCTGCTCGCCATGCGTCTTCGCCGTCTCCCGTTCGACAATCTCGCGGGCCTCGTCGTGCCCGTCGTCACGTTCTGCGTTACTCTTGGTCCCGTCCTGCATGAACGGGTTGAACTCGCGTGGCTCCAAGATCGACCGTCGCACGCCATCGAATGCCGAGGCGATGGCCGCGTTGCCGTTGAACACGATGGCCATCAAATGCGACGCCCGCTCCCATTCCAACTCTTCGCGCCCGCGGGCCATCCAGACCAACCGTCTCAAGCTGTAGGGGCCGGGGTCGGGGACGCCGACGGCTCCGGCGGCACGCCAAACGATTTCTTCAAGTGAGCGATGTACTCGCTCGCCGCCTGGTCGTAGTCGATCTTCTCGATCTCCGCTTTCGCCCGCTTCGTCGCCGCCTGCGACATCCGCAGCATCATCTCGATCACGCCCGTCAGCGCTTCCTTCTGGGCCTGGGTCGGGAAAAAATAGACCAGCCCTCCGATCAGGGCGGCGAACGCCTTCTCGAACGTCTCGCCGCTGAAGGCGTCGCCGAAATCGTCCTGCGTGATGTTGGCCGCCTCGCACTGCGGCCGGAAGATCGCCCAGAGCACACCGTAGAACTGCCGCACGTTAAAGAGCAAGCCTTGCAGCGTCTTGAGCAGCGCTTCTTTGGCGGTCCCTTCGTGCGGGATCAGTTGCTCGAGGTCGAAACCAGCCTCGCGCTTGACGCGCTCGAACATCGACCAGGTGAGATTGATCTCCCAGGTCCGCCCGCGCAGATCGACGAAGGTTCGCGAGGCGATGTCGATGAACGACTTCATGCAATTCACTCCCAATCATCAAGGCGCCGGAACGGTGTAGAAATCGGGCGCGATCGTCCCGTCGCCGTGCGGCGTCAGCTTGACCGTTACCTGCTGGCCGTCTTTGAGCTTGGCATCGACGGGAAAGCCGTTTATCGCCCAATCCGAGTGAACGCCCCAGGCCCCGACCTCGGTGTAGGCGCCGTCGAGAATGAACAACTCGATCGGTGCGTTGGTCGTCGCCGCCGTGTAGAGCGACATGAGCTGCGCGTTGGCCGGGTTCCACAGGAAGGAAAACTCCGGCTCGAACTTGAAGCGCGTCGGCTTCACCACGTCAAAGAGCGTGTCCCGGTCGCTGGAATCGATGAGCGCGCCAGGCTGCAAGCCGAGTTTGATGTCCATCGCCGCGCCGATGGGCGTGCCGCCCGTCACGCAGACCGAAGCGGACGAACCGACCTTCTTGGTCGAGATGGCTTCCGCCGTGCCGAGGGTGCTTGTCGCATCGGTGTAGAACAGTGGTTCGTTCGCATAATCCGCATGCGGCTGCAGCTTGATGGCGATCTTCTGGTTGTCGCCGAGTGGGAACTCGAGCGGGAACTGGGTGACCGCCCACTCCGCACGCACGCCCTTCTTGCTCGTCGCCGCCGGACCATAGAGCACCGCCAGTTCGAGCGGCGTGCCATTGAGGAACGCGGTCCGCAAGGCGATCAACCCGGTGCCGCCATTCCAGAATGCCGTCGCCTCGACTTCGACCTTGTAGCGCGTGGGAACCTCGGTATCGACGGAGACGGACCGGTCACTGGACTTGATCATGCCCGCGGGCTGGATGTTGAGCTTCGCGTCCTGAATGCCGCGAACGCGCGTCCACGCCGGCGTCGCCCAATCCGCGCCGGTGTTGCGGTTGATCGTCAGTTCGGTCCCCAGCGGCCTTCCCATTGTCGTGTCCTCGTGCGATCACGGCGTGATGCTGTGTTTGATCAGCGTGGGCAGAAACTTCTTCACCGCGACGTCGTAAGCGAGGCGCATCGCCGGGCGAGGCAAGTAGTGCACGACCTTCCGCCGGCGCAACGGCCACTTGCCGACGATGATGGCCTCGATACCGCCGTATTCGATCTTCTCCGGGGCCACGTCGCCAAGCGTGCCGCTCAAGAGGGCGCTGCCGATCACCACTTCGTGCCGCGCCGGATCGTGGGCGAAGGCGATGAAGTTCGCGTACAACTCCTGGCCGTGCCCCACGGGCGGTTCGCCGGGAACCGACGTTTCCTTCGGGCCTCCCTTCTTGATCGAGCGCTTCGCCGTCCGCATCACGTAGGCGCCGAACTGCATCAGGAGCTTTCGCTCGGCCCGCTCGGCAGCCGACAGGATCGGCTTGCCGTCGAAATTGCCGGAGAACTTTGCCTTGATCGCGCTCATGGTCGGTCCACCCATTCGCGGAATGTCAGTACCAACTCACTGTGAAAGAAGCCCGTGGTGTCCATCAGGTAGCGGTGATAGAGCGGGAACCACCGTTTTTCGACGAGCACCATCTGCCCGATACCGGCCAGTTCTGTGCTCAACTCGCTCACGTCTGCGTCGAGCTTGTAGCGGACGGCGATGGCATTCACGAGCGCCAGAAGCCGATCGCACTCCTCGACGTTTTCAGGCTCGACCTTTTGCCGCACGACAACGTGAACTTGCAGGTGATGCGTGTCGGTCTCCTTGGCCGCGTCGTGCTCTTCAGTCAGATCCACGCCGAGGACGCAAACCTTCAGGGCTTCCGAATCAACCACCATGTACGCTGGCTCGGCCACGAACGCGATCGGCGAGCTCGGCTTTACCGTGGCGTTGATGTCGGCCACGAGAGCGTCGCGCAGCACGGTGATCTTGGGCGGCGGCGGAGGCGGCGGCGGACGGCGGTAGCCCGCGGCGGTCGCCTTGATCGTTCCGAGCGTCACCAAACCGGAGCCGATCATGTCAGCGTCCCATTACCGGCGAGCGCCTGCTTGCCGAGATTTAGATCTCCCTCGCCGGTCGCGGCGCCGGTCTGCTTGGCGTGAATCCGGATCCTCGCCTCCGGCCCGCGATCCCCGGACACCCAATCGAAGCGCGGCCCGCCGCCAAGCGGCTGCGTGATCTTGTAAACGACCAGCCGGCCATCGACCTGCTCGCTGAAGTAGTCGGACGACGACGGCATCGTCGTGCCGAGCACACTCGCCAGGTCCGCCAGGCGCACGTCAAGGTCGCGCTCGTAGATGCTCGGATTGAGCGGCGCGCCTCCCGGTGAGATCGGCGGCGTCGCGGGCCTGCGCGCGATCACCTGGACCTCGACGCTCTGGGCCTTGCGATGAAAGCGCATCGTCACCGCGGCATGTTCGGCGAGCTGCTCATTGAGCCAGGCCATGCCTGTCGCCAGAAGATTCGCCATGTGCGACCTCTCGCTACTGCATGAGGCGGACGCGCACGGTCTCGTCGGCGTCCGCCGCCGCCAGGATGACCTTGCCGATCAGCTTGTTGCCGGAGGCCGTGGCCGTGGCGACGTTGTTCGTGTCATCCCAGTACACTGTCGTGCCGGCGGCGATCCCCGACCCGCCGCCCGTGGCCTTCGCGAAGTCGAAGACCCCCTCGACAACAAGGGCGCCAAGCTGGTTGGCCGCTATGGCCTGCTTGGCGACGCCGACGAGGTCGCCCTGCACGACCACCTCACCCACGGCGACATCCGCACCAGGCGTGTAGTCGACGGCGCATCCCTCTTGAACGAAAACTGCTTGAGCCATGAGCCGACCTCCTCGTGGTTATGCTTTGACCTCTGCGTGCACCGGAGAGGCGAGGGGCCTACGCCTCACCCTTGGACTTCACACCGCCGCGATAGTCCTGCAACGCCACGCCAAAGTCGTGGTAGCCGCGCATCTGGATGCCGAGTACGTTGAAGTCCGCGTCGGCCGTTTCGATGGTTGGGGATTCCTGACCGTTGAGGAACGCGACCTCGATCACCGGCAAATCGGCCGGCTCGGCTAGGAGATACCAGGCCTTGGACGAATTGCCGGTGTAGGTCGTGTTGCTCAGGTAGCGGCTGACCTCGACGCGGAATCGCCCCTGGTGTGGGTTGGCAACCGGGAATTTCGTGCTGGCAGTTGTGTCGCGCAATTCCATCGACTTGTAAAGCTGGGAGCCAATGGCGGACAATGCCGTGGGAACGAGGAGGATGGCCGGCATGATCCCGATCGGCTTGCCGTCGGCATCCACCTGGTTGAGAAATGCAACCTCGGCGGCGGTCAGGCCGTCGATGCTCAGCGCGGTGGTCGCGCCGGAAAGGTAGTTGTTGTTGCCGGCGGCGAAGAACGCCGCGTTGTTCATGAACATCAACCAGAAGACGTCGTTGATTTTCAGGCCCGATCCGCGGCCAAGCTTGCGGGGCACCGTGGTGATGGCGCCCAGATCGTCGTTGATGATGTCGCGGCGGTCGATGGACAGCATCAAGCCGTAGCTGTCGGCCTTGTTCGAGTAGGTCTCGTTGCCGAGCGTGCCGTGCTTGATCTCGCCCCCCGGGGCGATTGGTTCGTACTGGTCCTTGCCGATTAGCCGGTAGCTGGTGACCGTCTTGAAGTCGCTGACGTTGCGCACGGCGCAGATGTTGCGCCAGGTCCGTTCGACCGAGAAGAACCCTTCGAGCAGAAACTTGTTGGCGACGTTCGAGAGGATGCCGCTGATGTCGATGGAGGAGAAACCAGCCTCGATTCGATGCCCGAAAGCGTACTCGAGCACGGCGCGGTGATCGCGGAAGTTGCGGCCGGTGTAGCCATTGGCCCATGCCGCCTCGAGCAGCAATTCCTGCAACCCGATGCCGCCCCGAAATCGCCGGTCGGCGATCTCGAGCGTTTGCGCGTCGAACATCTCTTGCGCCTCGGCATGCCGCCCGGTCAACATGCACGCGGCCCGGAGCACATCTGCGGTGACCAGATGTCCAACGGCATGAACAGCGGGAATGCGCGGCCTGGTCGTGCGCAGGACTTCGAGCTCGGTGCGCGTTGCATCCCAGCCTTCTCGGATCGCCTGTGCCTCGATCTCGGGGTGCCGATCATCGCAGACGCGGCGAATCGCGGCGATTCGCTGGGATTCAGCCAGTGCTTCCGCACGGACCTGCTCCGCCGTCGCGCCATGCTCCACGGCCGGCGTCGTGTTCGTTTCCGGATTGGTCACGGTCGTGTCTCCTGTTTGCGTGGCGGCGACGGTGGCGCTGGTGCGACCATCGGCGCCAAGGTCGACGAAGCTGATCTCACCCAATGTGGCCTTGCGAACCACGTTGAGCGGTCCGCTGAGCGACTGGCCGTTCACCAGCACTTTCTGGTTTTCCTTTACGAACTCGAATTCCTCGACGCCGGCGCCGACCGAGGCCTGCCACGGAAAGCCGTTCTTGGCCGAGGCGACAACTTCGCGGGCCGCTGGTGTATCACGAGACACGACGCCTGTGGCGATGAGTTGCCCGTCGTCGATGCGGATCGTGTCGGTATGCCCGACGCCGGCCAGCGGATCGTGGCCGAAGCGGATCGGGCGAGCCTGGGCGGGAACGGCCAGGCCCGCGAGATCGAGGACAACCGGGTGCCGCCAGCCGGCGACGCGCATCGGACCCCCGGTATACGCGACCATGCGAAAGCGAGGCAGCGCCCGTGCATCGCTGCCGTCAGCGGCCAGGAGCTCCAGGCTGGCCGTCGCGGAAAACTGAAGCATGCGCTGGCCTTCGCTAGGGGCGCTGGTCGGGAGGCTGGTCGGTTGCATCTGGATTCTCCTGAGGAGTGGACGGTTGCGCTTGGGCAGGACTCAGCCCGAGCTCGTTCATGAGCGCGACCTCTTTGGCGCGCTGGCGAAGTTGCATTTCCCAGTCCTGGCCGCGACGAGCGTACTCGTCGGCCAGCGTGGTTGTGTAATTGGCAAGGCGCGTGGCCTGCGCGCTCGCCTCCTTGGCAGGATCGACGTGCTCTTGGCCGTCCCAGAACCACTGGTGCGGCAATTCAGCAGATGGGTCAAACGTCGTGGGAAGGTAACCGCGAATGAGCGCCGCTTCGCGAAGCCAGGAGGTGAGGAGCCGATCGAGTACGACTTCTTCGAGATCTGCCTGTTCGACACGGATCGACTTGAAATAGATCTGATGGTCAAGGCGGCCGGAAGCGTAGTTGTAGCCCGAGCTGTTTCCCGCCGCGACGCCGAATGGCATGTTGAGGCAGCGGGCGATCTCGTTGAGGATCGTGCGGGCGAAATCCGAGTGGGACGTCGTCGGCTGCTCGGCCCGTAACTGACTCACGTCCCATCCTGCGGGCAGCGTCGTGAGCATGCGTTTTTCGATTTCGAGCGATTCGAATGGTTCCGCCGACTCCGCTTCGCCATTGGCTGGCGCGTCCGTCTTCAGGAACGCGGCAAAGTCGGCTGCCGTCTCGGCGGCGGCGAGGACGGCCAGGGTGTAGCGCCGCAACTGAGCGAACAGCGGGAGCGCCGGCGTGATGTCGGGAATGCCGCGTGCCTGGCCCGGCCGATCCGCCCGAAACCAATGCACGACTGACGCGGCCGGAACGCGGTCGAAATCCGGTGTCATCCGGAACGTGCCCTCGCCGGGATAAGCCTTGAGCACGTGGTATTCGACCGGGTTGCCAGCGGCGTCGAACACAATGCCGTCGACGCTCGAGCTTGTGCCGTCCGGAGTCGTGATCAGGTCGGCCTCGACCAGCCGCAAATCGAGCAACACCTGAGTTGTGAGCTTGGGGTTGGAGGTCAGGATGCCGAATCCTTCGCCGTCAGATGCTCGCGCCATCCGCAGCGTCCTGAGCTTGGCGGCGAGACCAACGGCTTGCGCCCACACGCCGAACTGCTGCTCGATCAGCCGATTCACCTCGGCGTCGTCTGTCAACATCTGCAGCCGTGGGCCCGTGCCGATCACGTCGTTGGCCAGCGTGAGGACAATCCCCTTGGCGTAGCTGTTGTTGGCGACCTCGTAGCGGGCGCGATTTCGGAGGATGCGGCGAACCTCGGCGCTGTTGGCCGCGTTCGCCGACAGGCCGTCGGCGTTGGCCCAGTGGCGGCGGTTCTCCGCCGACGTCGATGCTGCGTCGTAGCGGGCACGAATGACCGTGACGACGCGGCGCGGCGCGCGGAGCGTGCGCCGGGCGAACAGGTTCTGCAACCAGTGAAGCACTCAGTCGGCTCCTGGTGGGACCAGCTTGTTGAAACGCAGGCCGCGATTCTTGGATTTCGCGGCTTCTTTGGAGGCGAGGTACTTGTCGGCCTCGATCTGATCGGGGAGCGGATGTTGCTCGACGCTGCCGGCGTCGCTGGTGGCCTTGGCAGGCCCCTGGGCGTTCTTCTTGATGGTGTCGTCGAGTTCGTCAGCCATGAATGCTCCCGAAATGTCCCTCTACTACTAAAGGTCGCGCTGGCGCGGCGAAGTGCCGGATTTTTTTTGTCGGAATGTTGGTGAAAACAAACCGCCCCCTCAGTCGCTGCGAATTTTCGCACGGCCTCATGCAGAAAATCCCAAAAAACACAGTTCTTCATAACCCCTTTACTGACAGATGGTTGTGTTGCACCTCATTGGCACCAGGCGGCGAATTCTCGCGGCTCTGGCGAATTTTCGCCAGTCGGGGGCGACGGGCCGGTTGAGAAGCAACCATCGGCGGTTACAGCCATCGGCCCGAATTCTTTCCGAGGAATTCGCCATGCAAGAACCATTCGACGACCTGGCCATGAAATTCATCAAGGAGCGGGTCAAGCAGATGATTGCCAAGGAAGGTTTCAAGGCCTCCGACCGCGAAGACCTTGTGCAGGACTTCGCGCTCCATCTCCTGGAATGCCTGAAGCGACTCAAGACGCCGATTCGGGATCGACAGGGATTTTTCCGGCGACTCATTGCGTGCCATGCCATCACGCTGATGCGCCGCCGCGAAAGGGAAAAATGCGATCACTGGCGCGAATGCTCTCTGAGCGAACAGGTCGCCGACGAAGACGGCCTGCCTGCCGAAATGGCGCAGATGATTCTCGAAGCCGACGGCCGTGCACATCGGGGTATCACCCCACGTGATCGCGTCGAAGTTCGGGTACGAGCCGACGATGTGGCTACGGTCCTGACCAAGTTACCGCCCGACCTCCGCGATCTGTGCGAACGGCTCAAGCGCCATTCGGTCGCCGAGGTTGCGCGCCAACTCGACATGCCGCGCCAGACCTTGCAGGACGCAATCCAGCGGCTGCGGAGTCAATTTGAAGACACAGGCCTTGGCGAAGATTTTGAGAAATAATCCGGCACTTCGCCGCGCCAGCGCGACCTTTAGTAGTAGAGGGACAATTTGATCTCTCGGATCGCCAGGCTCGCCGGCACGACTTCGGCGAGCCGGTTTCCCCACGAATTCAATCAACGAATCGCACAACCAAACCTCCTGGAGGAACGCTATGAGTCTGTTGGCACAGATCGAACGCGGGCGGACGCCGAAGCCGCCGCGCATCCTGCTCTACGGCGTCGAAGGCATCGGCAAAAGCACCTTCGGCTCCCAAGCCCCCAAGCCCATCTTCGTGCAGACTGAAGACGGCCTCGACGAAGTCGCCTGCGACAAGTTCCCGCTCGCCAAGACCTACGACGACGTCGCCCTGGCCCTGGCCGAGTTGCGGACGCAGCAGCACGACTACGAGACTGTCGTCATCGATAGCCTCGACTGGCTCGAACGAATGATCTGGGACAAGGTGTGCCAGGACACGGGCGCCAAGAACATCGAGAAGGCCGACGGCGGCTATGCCCGCGGCT
Organism: uncultured Singulisphaera sp.; assembly: GCA_964484265.1. GTDB lineage: Bacteria > Planctomycetota > Planctomycetia > Gemmatales > Gemmataceae > SIAQ01. The sequence continues at coordinate 32,619 of CAZAFH010000061.1, read as the reverse complement.
ACATGCATGCCTTGACCTACTGGCGCGAAATCGTCGACCAGCTCAATCAGCTTCGCTCTGGGAACCGCATGGTCGTCCTGCTCATCGCCCACGCCAAGGTCGAGAAATTCGAAGATCCGGAGTCCTCGCCGTACGACCGCTACTCGCCGCGTCTGAACAAGCACGCCAGCGCCCTCGTGGGCGAATGGGTCGACGCAGTCTTGTTCGCGACCCGCCGCATGCGAACGCAGTCCGAGGATGCCGGTTTCAACCGCAAGCGAACGACAGCCCATGCCATTGGCAAGGATGGCGGCGAGCGCATCGTCCGCTGCGTCGGCGGCCCGTCGTGCATCGCCAAGAACCGCTTCGGCATCACCGACGATCTGCCCCTGTCGTGGCATTCGTTCATCGCGGCCCTTTCCAACCACCCCAACAACCAAGGAGCAAACCAACATGGCTGATCTGCGCGGCTTCGATGCCAACCAGGTGGAACCGTCGAACGACTTCGAGCCGATCCCGGCCGGCAAGTATCTGGCACTCATCACCGAGTCGGAGATGAAGCCGAACAAGGCCGGCACCGGCAACTATCTCCAGTTCACGTTTCAGATCCTCGACGGGCCTCACAAGAACCGGCTCGTGTGGGCACGCTTGAACCTCGAGAATCCCAACGCAATCACCGTGCAGATCGCCAGGGCCGAGCTTTCCGCCATATGCCGCGCGGTCGGCGTGCTGGCACCCAAGGACTCGACCGACCTGCACAATCTGCCGCTGGTGATCCACGTCAAGTGCAAGAAGCGGACCGATACGGGTGAGATCACCAACGAGGTCAAGGGGTTCTCGAAGAAGGAATCTCCCGCCACAGCGCAGGCGGCGCCAGCGCCGCCGCAGGGCAACAGCACGCCGCCCTGGCGCCGCTGAGAACAAGGTGAAGGCATGCGTGTGCGCCGGCGCGTTCGAGCGGCGACGACAGGTCTGCGTCCCGGCAAAGCCGAAAGGCTACGACGAGTGATCGTCCCCGCGACTCCACGAGGAGACGCATGCCTTCACCTTTCATTTCGGAGAGCAACACCATGTTCGAGGTGGAATTGCCCTATCCGCCGTCAATCAATCATTACTGGCGGCGGGTGGGCTCTCGCACATTAATCAGCCGCGAGGGCCGACGATTTCGCGAGCGAGTCGTTGCAATCCTCACCTTTCGCGACGGGCCAATGGCAGGACCACTCAAGGTTGACCTGGAAGTCTACCCGCCCGACAAGCGCCGTCGCGACATCGACAACGTGCAGAAGGCGTTGCTCGATGCGCTTCAACATGGCGGCGTGTATTTGGACGACAGCCAAATCATCGACCTGCATACTCGCAAACGCGACCCCATACCAGGTGGTTGTGTGCGTGTCAGTATCGAACCATTCGAAGAAGATGGCGTCTTGGGATAGCCGAGATGCGGATCAGTTGCCGTTCTACCGCGAGGTGCTGGCTATGCAAATTCGTTTTCTGAATCTGGGTTGCGGTGTTCAAAGTACGACCATCTTTCTGATGGATCACGAACGGCTGATCGAACCGATTGATTATTCCGGGTTCGCAGACACGCAAGAGGAAACAAGGGCCGTTTATTCTCATCTTGCCTGGTTGCAGACTGTTTCTCAGCCTGCGTCGATCATCCTGATTGGCACTGCCGGCCGGATTGGCGATGATTTGCTCCGCACCGACGACTCACATGAACGTTGCGCGAGCATTCCTGCATACACCGCACCGGGGGAGCCTGATGAGGTAACAAAGACGCTCATGGTTGGTTGCGAGAAGGAGAGACGCAAAGTTGGAATGCTCCGTCGTCAATGCACCACGGAATACAAGACGCAAGTAATCGAACGGCTGATTCGTCACAACATCTTCAAGCTAAGAGCTCGCCAACGATTTCCGAAAGGAAGCAGAGTCACGCAGCTATTTGGCATATCAACCGACGAAAAGGATCGCGCCGTTCGAATCTCGAGGCGTGTGAATGAAACCGGCTGGGCCACTGCCGAGTTTCCGTTACTGGATCTCAAGATGAGTCGCGATGATTGTCTGGAGTGGTTGAAGACGCGCGTGCCGCATCAAACACCCGAGTCGAGCTGCGTATTTTGCCCCTTCCATGATGCCGAGTCGTGGCTGCAGCTCAAGCGAGATCCCGAAGCATGGGCTCGAGCTGTCGAGGTGGACGCCGGACTTCGGCAACCAGGCGTCATGGCGACCCGCGCTCTGAATCAAACCCTTTATCTCCATCGTTCAGCCATCCCTCTTCCCCTTGTCGATCTCGAAGCTGAAGCGAATAAGGACCGCGAGCGAAAACGACGGCCGCTGTTCGACATGATGTGCGACGAAGGCATGTGCGGCAAGTAGCGCCTGATCGGGTCGAGCCATTGCGGGGAACGCCGATGACGATTGAAGGCTGGGTCGCGGTCAGCAAGTTCGGACTGATCCTGGGCACATTTCGCGAGAACCAGGACGACGCCGCAAACGCGGCATGGCAAATCCTCCGCTTGCTTGGCGGGCAACAACTAATCGCCGGCTTTCGCCTGGTCAAGGCAACGCTGAAAGTCGCTGACACTCCGGAAGACGACGCAGGTGAAAGACAGTGCATTCCAATCAGCGAAGGGAGACGGCGTGATGGAGTTGCGACCGTACCAGCATGAGGCCATTGCGGCCCTGTACGCGCATCTTCGCACGCGGGACGACAATCCGTGCATCGTCATTCCGACGGCCGGTGGTAAAACGCCGGTCATGGCCACGGTCTGCAAAGAGGCGGTCGGACTGTGGAACGGCCGCGTACTGATTCTGGCGCACGTGAAAGAACTCCTCGAGCAAACCGCCGACAAGCTCGGCAAGGTGTGTCCGGAGGTCCGATTCGGCATCTACTCAGCCGGCCTGAAACGTCGCGACACAGCGCACCCGGTCATCGTGGCCGGCGTCCAATCGATCTACCGGCGAGCGCGCGACCTGGATCCATTCGACCTCGTCGTGATCGACGAGGCGCACATGATTCCCGACGACGGCGACGGGATGTACCGGCAATTTCTGGCCGAAGCAAAGGCCGCCAATCCCTATCTGCGGATCATTGGCTTCACGGCTACACCGTTTCGTTTGAAGACCGGCGCCATTTGCACGCCGAAGGGATTCCTCAATCACATCTGTTACGAGGTTGGCATCCGCGAGTTGATCGTCCAGGGTTATCTGTCTCCGCTCATCACCAAGGCCGGCAAAACGAAGGTGGATACCAGCGGGTTACATGAACGCGGCGGCGAGTATATCGCCGGCGAGGTCGAAGGCCTCATGGATCAGGACGCGCTGGTCGATGCCGTCTGCGATGAGATCGTTGAACAGTCCCGTACACGCAATGCCGTGCTGATCTTCACGAGCGGAGTCAAGCATGGCGAGCACGTCGTCGCCGTCTTGAAGGCGAGACACGGAATCGAGTGCGGCTTCGTGACCGGAGAAACGCTGCCGCGCGAACGCGACACCATCCTGACGCGTTTCCGCGCCGGGGACCTGAAGTACCTGGCAAACGTCAACGTGCTGACTACCGGCTTCGATGCTCCGCACATCGACTGCGTGGCGCTCGTGCGGCCGACGTTATCGCCGGGCCTTTTCTACCAGATGGTCGGGCGCGGGTTCCGGCTTCATCCCGGCAAAGAGAATTGCCTCGTCCTCGACTTTGGCGGCAACGTCCTGCGCCACGGGCCAGTGGACCAGATCAAGGCCAACATGCGAGCCGGCAACGGGCAGCCGTCGGCGAAGGAATGCCCGCAGTGCCATTCGGTCATCGCGACGGGTTATTCACGCTGCCCCGACTGCGGATTTGAATTTCCGCCCCCCGAGCGCGGTCGCCACGATGCGAAGGCAAGCGAGGCCGGCATTCTTTCTGGCGAGGTGACCACGACGACCGTCCCCGTGGACAACGTGTTTTTCAGCGTCCACATCAAGCGCGGCGCCGGCCCCGATGCGCCCAAGAGCATGCGCGTCGACTACAAGGTGGGCTGGCACGACTACAAGTCCGAATGGATCTGCTTCGAACATGACGGCTTCGCGCGGCAGAAGGCCGTGCAATGGTGGAAACGCCGATCGCATGAGCCGGTGCCGGAGACTGCCGAGGAAGCGGTCGCCACGGCACAGCAGGGACGGCTTGCGCGCACACACGAGATCACCGTTCGCAGTGTGTCGGGTGACGATTTTGACCGGATCATCGGTTATGCGCTCGGAGATATTCCGCAACGGCTGCAAGCCGAAGAACTTCCTGCGGACGCCCTGGATTTTCCGTTTGGATTCAACGCACCAGCCACGGAGGAGGAGATTCCGTGGTGACGTCGGGCGAGCTGCTGGCCGCCGCGCTTCGCTATGCCGAGCTCGGCTATCGCGTGTTCCCATGCGTACCGAGCGGGAAGGCCCCGTTCACGGAGCACGGCTTTCATGATGCCAGCGCTGAGGCCGATCAGATTGAATGCTGGTGGGCACAGCACCCCTGCGCCAACATCGGGCTGCCGGCCGAGGGCCTACTCGTCATCGATATTGACGGGGAATCGAACCCCTGGCCGATCGATCCGAACCGCTGCGCCGATCTCGCCCAGGCGGGAGCGATAGCTCTGACGCCGCGCGGAGGCAAGCACTACGTCTTTCGCCGCCCCGCCGACAAGGCCTGGCGCTGCACGGAAGGGCGGCTGGCCAACCAGGTCGACACCCGCACCGACGGCGGCTATATCGTCGTGGCGCCGTCCGTGATCGAAGGCACTCCATACCGGTGGGCCCCGGGTCTCGAACTCGACGATCCCGCCGATCGCCTTCCCCAGCCGCCCGTCTGGCTGGTCCAGGAACTCGACCGGCTGGTCCAGAACGGCAACGGATCGCCCACGTTGGCCAACGTGGCGACCGGCGCGGCCGAGGCGAACGAGATCCCGGACGGCCAACGAAACGCGACCCTGGCGCGCCTGGGCGGGAACATGCGGCGAGTCGGGATGACCGCCGCCGAGATCGCCGCCGCGCTGCACCAGACCAACCAAGACCGGTGTATCCCGCCGTTGCCGCCGATCGAGGTCGACCGGATCGCCCACAGCATTGCCCGGTATCCCCCGGATGAAGTGTCGGTCGCCCTGGCAGAAAACCATTGGGCGCAATCCAAGCCACCGCAGATTGCTCCGGTCAGCCTTGATGACCTGAGGACGCGATATCCGGAGTTGCGACCGCCCGTCATCCACGGACTGTTGCGCCGGGGCGAGACGATGAATGTCATCTCCGCGCCGAAAGCCGGCAAGAGCTGGCTGGTCACCGACCTGGCTCTGGCTGTCGCCACGGGCCGGGCCTGGCTCGACGCCTTCGCGTGCGAAGTCGGCGACGTGCTGATCATCGACAACGAATTGCACGCCGAGACCTCGGCCAATCGCATCCCCAAGGTCGCGGCGGCAAGGAACATCGAGCTCGACGTCGCGGGCAAGCACCTGTTCGTGCAGAATCTGCGCGGGCACTGGCAGGACATTTTCTCGCTCGGCCCCTACTTCCGCTCGCTCGATCCGGGGCGATTCCGCGTGATTATCCTGGATGCGATGTATCGCTTCATGCCGCGCGAGATGGACGAGAACGACAACGGCACGATGGCGAACGTTTACAACGCCATCGACCGCTACGCCGATCAGCTGGGGTGCTGCTTCGTGCTGATCCACCACACCAGCAAGGGCAACCAATCCAGCAAGGCCGTGACCGACGTGGGCGCCGGCGCCGGCAGCCAGAGCCGGGCGACCGACACGCACCTGATCTTGCGGCCTCACGAGGAAGAGGACGTGGTCGTTCTCGACGCTGCGGTACGCTCCTGGCCGCCAGCGACGCCACGCTGCCTTCGCTGGACATTTCCGGTGTGGACCCCAGCCGATGACCTTGACCCGGCACTCCTTCGTATCGAGAAGCCAAAGAGACGCGAACGAGTAGCGCCGGCCGATGAGAAACCCGAAATCGATTGGTCCACCGAGCGGTTCGTCGAGGCGTGCATTGCCGAGGACCCCAAAACGAAGGTCGCGATTCTCGATTGCACCAAGGAACTCGGGCTATCCAAGCGCCGCGCCGAGCTCTTCTTACAGGACGCGTTATTCAGGGGCCTGATCCACCGCTGGCAGGAAGGCCGGTATGAGCCGGTCGTGTACTCCACGCGACCCAGGGAGCAACACAATGGCTGACCATCGATCCACCCTCGAGTCAGGGTACGGCGCGCAAAATCACATCTTGTGCGCGCACGACCCTGAAGTTTCCATCCAGGGTCGCGCACGCAAAAACACGTCTCCTGCGCGCCGTACCCTGTGCGCATTGTTCAGGGTCGCGCGCGCAAAACATGCGATTTTGCTGCGCGCTGCACCCTGCTTTTGGGTGTCAGGGTCAAGCGCGCGCACCCCCCATACCCCCCAGGGGAGTGTGCCGCACCCTGGCGGCACACTCCCAGGGTCAAGCGCGCGCGCTGGACCCTGGCGCGCTGGACCCTGATCTGAATAGGTACTTGGCGGGGTACCCGTCCAAATGACGTCCCGCGGAAGAGTCGCGAAATTAGACAGAGTTTGTTTTCTGCAACATCGTTGTCCGAGTCGCCATGACTGCCATCGAACGCAATTCCAGGTTCATTCTGTCGGCCGTCCTCGCGGAGATCGAGCTATTCGCGGAGATGCCCGACGACGCCATCGATGCGGGTGAACCGTTCGCTGTCACGATGTGCCGCGAGGGCGTGCCGTTCACGCCAGCGGTCTGGTCCGGCTCGCGGCTCCCGTCCGCGCGGCGCGTGGCATTCTCTCGCGCGGCTCACCGGCTGGCGCAGCGTGGCGAGGTGGTCCGCGTGACCGAACGATTGCGGGACCGTGTACGTTGCTTGGTCCTAACGCCGACTGGCCTGGCTCGTGCGCTGGCCCTCGTGGGCAAGAAAGCCGATCGTTCGGCGTTGCGGGAAGGCCTCCAAAGAACGAAGTGGGGCCGCGCCCTGGCCAGGCGACTGAAAGGCGGCAGTGTGTAGTCACAGTTGAAGATCACCTTTTTGGAGGAACGCATGAAGATCGAGCTGCGCAAGTTGTCCGAGATCAAGCCGTACGAGAACAATCCTCGATTGAATGATGATGCGGTGGACGCGGTCGCCCAGTCGATTCGCGAATTCGGTTTCCGTCAACCGATTGTCGTCGATGGCGACGGCGTCATCATCGCCGGCCACACGCGGTTCAAGGCCGCACACAAGCTGGGCCTGGAGAAAGTTCCGGTCCACGTTGCCAAGGATATGACACCGGAACAGATCAAGGCCTACCGCATCGCGGACAACAAGACCAACGAATTGTCGGACTGGAACTACGACTTGCTGCCGATCGAACTTGGCGACCTGCAAAGCATGAATTACGACCTCGGCCTGCTCGGCTTCGACCAGGACGAGCTTGCGAAGTTGCTGAACCCAGGTCTCAAGGACGGAATGTGCGACCCCGACGAGGTGCCGGCGCCACCGGACGAAGCGACCACGCAGCCTGGGGACTTGTGGATTCTTGGCAACCACCGCTTGCTCTGTGGCGACAGCGGCAAGGCCGAAGATGTGGACCGGCTGCTTGACGGCGCCCCAATCCATCTGGTCAACACGGATCCGCCCTACAACGTGAAGGTGGAGCCCCGTTCCAACAACGCCATCGCCGCCGGCTTGTCGTCGTTCGAAGGGACCAAGCATCATCAAGGACTGGACCTGGCTCGGCACCCGGAAAAATCGAAGCCCACGCAGAAGAAGCTGCGGCCCAAGGACCGACCGCTTGCGAACGACTTCGTGTCGGACGAGGCATTCGAACAGATGCTCGACGCTTGGTTCGGCAACTTGGCACGCGTTCTCTTGCCGGGACGCGGCTTCTACATCTGGGGCGGCTATGCCAACTGCGCCAACTATCCGCCGGTCCTGAAAGCGTGCCAGCTCTACTTTTCGCAGGCCATCATCTGGGTGAAGGAGCATCCCGTCCTCACTCGGAAAGACTTCATGGGCAACCACGAATGGTGCTTTTACGGCTGGCGCGAGGGCGCCGCCCACGTCTTCCTCGGCCCCAACAACGCCGTCGATGTCTGGTCGATCAAGAAGGTCAACCCGCAGAGCATGATTCACCTCACGGAGAAGCCGGTCGAGCTAGCCGCGCGGGCGATTCAGTATTCGTCCCGGCCAGGCGAGAACGTAATCGATCTGTTCGGCGGTTCCGGCTCCACGCTGATCGCCGCCGAGCAGACTGGCCGCAAGGCGTTTTTGATGGAGCTCGATCCGCTCTATTGCGACGTCATCGTCCAACGGTTCGAAAAGTTCACCGGGCGGAAGGCGGAACGGATCAGCGCCGTGCCTGCGGAGGTGTCGGCATGATCTACGTCATTTCGCCGTACTCGGACCCCGACCCCGCCGTCCGCGAACAGCGATTTCGTGCCGCTTGCATCGCGACGGCGGCGCTCGCGTGGGCCGGATTTCTGGTTATCTCGCCCATCGTTCATGGCCATCCGCTCGTTGAGCATGGCGTGCCGGGCGACTGGTCGTTCTGGCGGCGCTGGGGAAGCGAGCTGCTGGCGCGATGCGACGAGGCAGTCGTGTTGCAACTCGACGGGTGGATCGACAGCGTTGGCGTCCAGGCGGAGATCGCGCTGGCCCGCGAGTTAGGCAAGCCTTTGCTGTTCCTGGAGCCGACGCTCTTGGACGAGCCCGGAACGCCCAGGTTGGCGTCCGTCGCGACGGAGGTGGCGAGGTGACGAACGACGCGACCAACGACAAAACGCCGCGTCGTGCGGCGTCGTGGGCGAATGGTGGCGTAGGCGGGCTACGCCTTGGCGGCGAACTTGCCGCGCTCGGTCTTCTTGAACCGGGCGTCCTTCCCCTTCGTGTTGATCTCGCGCAGGATCGCTGAGTAGAGCGTGGCGTGGGGCGTCTTGCCGCCGGGGCTGGTCCAGAGCTTTCTCGCGGCCATCGCCTCGATCATCTCCTTGGTCGTCATCGGTGCGCCCGCGTCGGCCAGCAGCTTCGCGGCGGCGTCGATCGCGCTCACCCGCTTCGGCTTGGCCTCCGCGTTCGGCTTCGCCTTGGCCTTCTTGGCAGGCGTGGCGTCCGGCGCAGCGACGACATTCAGCTTGGTGGTGTTCTTCTTGGCCATGATGATTCTCCCGTTCGGGGTTTCGGAATGCGGCGTCGCGGACATCGCGATGCAACGCAGGGTCAGTGACTTACCTCGCGCGCGGGGAGGGTTCAAGCGCAGCTTGGCCAGAATTCTGAAGATTTTTCCGGGGGCCACGTCATGGCGGAAAGCCACGAGCCAGGCGGGTTGAATCCAACCGCGCTGACGCCGGCGAATGCCGCCCGACTGCTTACGCGGGTGGGCGGCCAATCGGTGACCGTCGAAATGATCGAGGCCGATGTCGCTGCCGGCGCTCCCGTCAACGCGGACGGCTCGATCAACCTCGTGCATTACGCCGCGTGGATACTACGGGAGATGGCAAGCCGTGATTGATCCGCGCAAGCTGCGACCGAGCGATCTTTGCCGGCTGCTCAACTCGACACCGCTGGGCGAGGTGATCAGCGAGCGGCAACTTCATCGTCATCGCGTGCGCGCCGGTTTGCGTATTGGCGACGCCAGGCATGTGGACCTCATTCGCTACGTCGCCTGGCTCGTGCAGATCCGGCACGCCCCGAAAAATGAACCGGCGAACGATTCCTACGAGACGCTGAAGCAGCGCGCCCGCGCTCGCAACATCGCGCTGTCGCTGGCGGGCCGCGACATCGGCGAGCTGCCGCAAGTCGTGAGTCCGCAGCGCAAAGAAAAGGCGTCGTCGGATTTCCGCTTCTTTTGCGAGCAGTACTTTCCGCTGACGTTTCATCTGGCCTGGTCGCCCGACCACCTGAAAGTCATCGCCAAGATCGAGCAGGCCGTGCTGCGCGGTGGCCTCTTCGCGATGGCCATGCCGCGTGGCTCCGGAAAGAGCACGATTTGCGAATGCGCCTGTATCTGGGCCGTGCTGTTCGGCCATCGTGAATTCGTCTGCTTGATCGGCAGCGACGAAGGCCATTCGATGGACATGCTCGACTCGATCAAGATGGAGCTCGACGGCAATGATCTCTTGCTCGAAGACTTCCCCGAGGTCGTTTACCCGATTCAGTGTCTCGACGGAATCGCCAACCGGTGCAATGGCCAGCTCTACCAGGGCGAGCGCACCCACATCGGTTGGACCGCCCGCGAGATCGTTTTGCCGACGCTGGCCGGTAGCAACGCAAGCGGCGCGATCATCAAGGTAGCGGGGATCACGGGCCGCATACGCGGCATGAAGTACAAGCGGGCCGACGGAAAGACGGTGCGGCCCACGCTCGTTGTCCTTGATGACCCGCAGACCGATGAATCCGCACGGTCGCTATCGCAGTGTGCCACGCGCGAGAGCATCCTGGCCGGCGCCGTTCTGGGGCTATCCGGTCCTGGTAAGAAGATCTCCGGAATCATGCCCTGCACCGTGATCCGGCCAGGCGACATGGCCGACAGCATCCTCGACCGCGACAAGCATCCGGAATGGAATGGCGAAAGAACCAAGATGGTCTATGCCTTCCCGTCGGAGGAGAAGCTCTGGCAGCGCTATGCCGAGATTCGCGCGGAGAGCATGCGGCAAGGCAATGGCGGCGACGAGGCAACCGAGTTCTATCGGCAAAACCAGGCAGCGATGGACGCGGGCGCCCTTATCGCCTGGCCGGAGCGATTCAATCACGACGAGCTGTCGGCGATCCAGCACGCCATGAATCTCAAGCTTCAGGACGAAGCAGCATTCTTTGCCGAGTACCAGAACGAACCGCTTTCTGAAGAAACCGTCGATGCCGATGAACTGACTGCCGAGCAGATCGCCGCCAAGTTCAATCGCATGAGGCGGGGCGAGGTGCCGATCGGCTGCAATCACGTCACCATCTTCATCGACGTGCAGGCCAACTTACTATTCTTCGTGATCACGGCGTGGGAGGATGATTTCACGGGGTACGTCCTCGATTACGGCGCCTTCCCCGATCAGCAGCGGCTGTACTTCACGCTGCGCGACGCTCGCTTGACGCTGGCTGCCGCGACCGGCGCCAGCGGTCTGGAGAGTTCCCTCTATGCCGGCCTCGAAGCATTGACCGGCGACTACCTGGCCCGCGAATGGCGCCGCGACGATGGCGCCGGCCTGCGCATCGAGCGTTGCCTGATCGATGCGAACTGGGGTTCGTCCACGGACATCGTTTACCAGTTCTGCCGGCAGTCGGCGCATGCTGGCATCGTGTTACCCAGCCACGGGCGGTTCGTCGGCGCATCAAGCCAGCCCTTCTCCGAGTACAAGCGTAGGCCGGGCGACCGCGTTGGACACAACTGGCGCGTGCCGAACGTCCAGGGAAAACGCGCCGTGCGCCATGTTCTCTTCGACACCAATCACTGGAAGTCGTTTATCCACGCCCGTCTCGCCGTTGCGATGGGCGAACGCGGCTGTCTGTCATTCTTCGGTGACCGCCCCGAGCTCCATCGCCTGCTCGCCGACCACCTCACCGCGGAATACCGAGTGAAAACGGAGGGGCGAGGCCGGACCGTGGACGAATGGAAATTGCGCCCGGAACGCGGTGACAACCATTGGTTCGATTGCTTGGTCGGCTGCGCTGTCGCGGCGTCGATGCAGGGAGTGGTTCTTCCCAACACCCATGGATCGCCGGTCGCAAGGCGCGAGCGCGTCAGCTTCGCCAAGATACAATCCAACAAGCGACGTTGATCATTTCCCACGTCACTTAATCTACCCGACGTCCAGCGCCGGCCGCCGTAACAGCTCGGAAGGAGTGTTCATGCCGCCAATCAGCTTCTGCGATCAGTTGACTCCCGATGATCGTCGTCTCGAAGTGGCTCGGCTTCTCGCGATCGGTCTGCTTCGACTCCGCGACAGGCCTTCATCTCCTCCCGAACCCAGCGCGCCGGCCCCGTCAGAAGTTTCTCCAGATTTCTCGGAAGAAGTCCTTGAGGTTCCCCGGAAAACCGTGCTCAGTGTCCACACGAGTTAACGGTCCCGAGACCTCAAGAAAGGAGAGAACCGATGGACCTCAATGTGGAAATGGAACTGGCAGCCTTGCAGCGCCTGAGCGTTAAGGATCTGCGGGGGCGATACGCCGAACTGTTCGGCGAGCCGACGAACGCCAACAACCGCGCCTGGCTCATCAAGCGGATCGCCTGGCGTATGCAATCGTTGGCCGAGGGCGACCTCAGTGAGCGCGCTCGCCAGCGCGCAGCCGAGTTGGCTAACGATGCCGACGTGCGCCTGAACCCGCCGAAGATCGCGCTCGCCGTGAGTCGGGAACCCGTCGCGACGGGAACGTTGGCTACGAAGGCGGACGGTCGCGTACCGCCTCCCGGCACCGTGCTGACTCGCAAATACAAGGGCGAAGTTCTGCAAGTCATGGTGTTGCCCGAGGGTTTCGAGTACCAGGGCAACGTTTACGGCTCCCTCAGCGCCGTCGCGAAAGTCATCACCGGCTCGCATTGCAACGGTTTCCTGTTCTTCAAGCTGGCCAAGCAAGGAGGTGACGCATGACCGCGAAAGCCCGGACTGCAAAGCCTTCGGAGCCGCAGTCGATGCGCTGCGCCATCTACACGCGAAAGTCCACCGAGGAGGGACTGGAGCAGGAGTTCAACTCGCTCGATGCGCAGCGGGAAGCGGGCGAGAACTTCATTGCCAGCCAGCGCCAGGAAGGCTGGACATGCCTACCAGACCGGTACGACGACGGCGGTTTCACTGGTGGCAACATGGAGCGCCCGGCGCTCAAACAGTTGCTCGACGACATCGAGGCCGGCAAGCTCGATGTCGTCGTTGTCTACAAGGTAGATCGCCTCAGCCGATCGCTGCTCGACTTCGCACGCATGATGCAAGTCTTCGAGAAACACCGCGTCTCGTTCGTCAGCGTCACGCAGCAGTTCAACACCGCGACGTCGATGGGGCGGCTGGTTCTCAATGTGCTCCTGTCATTCGCCCAATTTGAGCGCGAGATCATCAGCGAACGCACGCGCGACAAGATCGCCGCTACGCGGCGAAAAGGGAAGTGGGCTGGCGGGCACCCGCTCTTGGGTTACGATGTGGACCCGCAGGGCTTTCGGCTCGTCGTCAATGAAAACGAGGCCTTTCGGGTCCGGGCTATTTTCGAGCTCTACCTGGAACTCGAGTCGCTTCTTCCGGTCGTCCAGGAACTGGAAAAACGCGGCTGGTGCAACAAGCACTGGCAAACCCGCAAGGGGCACAGGCGCGGCGGCAAGCCTTTTGAGCGAACCAGTCTGTATCGCCTGCTTACCAATGTCGCTTACCTCGGAAAGGTCCGCTACAAGGACGAGATCCACAACGGCGAGCACCCAGCCATCGTCGATGCCGGCGTTTTCGAGAAGGTTCAGCGCCTCCTCGCGCGGAACGGCCAGACTGCGGGCGCGATGGTTCGCAACAAGTTTGGCGCCCTGCTCAAGGGCCTGCTGCGATGCTCGGCGTGCGATTGCGCCATGACGCCTTCCCATACGACGCGCAACGGCACCAAGCGCTATCGCTACTACGTTTGCTCCAGCGCTCAAAAACGCGGATGGGACACGTGCCCTTCCAAGTCGATCCCCGCGGGCCAGATCGAAGGTTTCGTGGTTCAGCAGATCCAGTGCATCGGGCGCGATCGCGCGTTGCTCGAGGATGTGATGAACCAGGCCCGGCGACAGGAGGAAGCACGCACCAGTGAGCTAACCATCGAACGTCGCGGGCTGGAGAAGGACTTGGCCCGCTGGCACGGCGAACTGCGAAAGCAATCGTCGCAGATTCAACCAGGATGCGAGAACGGCACCGCCCTGGCGCGCGTGGCCGATCTTCAGGAGCGAATCGGCTCTGCCGAGGCTCGCATTGCCCACCTGCAACGCCAGATCGAGGCCACGCGCCAACCACTGCTATCCGATGACGAAGTGGAACAGGCGTTGGCGGCATTCCACCCTGTCTGGAATGCGCTGACCCCGCACGAACAGGCGCGTGCGATTCATATTCTCGTTGAACGAATCGACTTTCACGGCGGCGACGGCAAGGTTGCCATCACGTTCCATCCCGCCGGCATCCAGGCGCTTGGCCAGCAAATGACCACGACCAACCAGGAGAAACACTAATGACCATCCCATTGACCATCGAATGCAAGGTACATTTCCAGCGCGGCGGATGCGGCAGGCGCAAACAACTGTGCCCAGGGGACGAGCCAATGCCGCCACGCGAGCCGGGAAGGATCCCGCGCGTGGCTCGATTGATGGCATTGGCGATCCGCTTCGAGTCCTTGCTCCGCGACGGCGCCATTCGCAGTTACGCCGACCTCGCCACGTTGGGGCACGTGTCGCGGCCGCGAATCAGCCAGATCATGAACTTGCTGCAGCTGGCGCCTGACATTCAGGAGAAGATCCTCTTTCTTCCCAAGATCATCAAGGGGCGGGACCGGTTGCAGCTGCGTCAGCTGCAATCGCTCGCCGCTCTTTTGGATTGGCGCGTGCAAAGAAAAATGTGGGACACAATCTCGCGGACAATATCCTTAACCAATTGAAAAACATAATCTTACGACGCAGGTCCGAATGTGACGAAGGGGAAATCTGGGCAATTCATCACTACGGACATGGAACACGCAATATGAACTGGTGTACATTATATAGGTTGGCGGAAAGGATGCGGCAAGCCATGTCAGAAGTTTGTTCAGGCCTTCGCAACGAGGTTGCACGCCATGCCCAACTTCCGCCTGCGCCGCTTCTCAAATCCCGCGACGCTCCGGGCAATCGCGCCCGGTCGCCTATTGCAATTTCTCGAACCATTTCGCGCATTTTTTCAGGAACGCGGGCTGCCCCTCCCACGGCGAGGCAGTTCGACGCGCGTTGACTACAACGGCCTCATCCGACTCTTCATGTCGCCCGATCAGAGACCGCCCACCGAACTGCTCGATGCGCTCTATTTCGTCGATGAGATGGCCACGCCACAGGGCATGGACGTGCTCCTTGGCACCGCCGAACTTCGCGGTCTGCATCTCGAATGCAGCCTTGACCTCACTCCTGCCGACGTGGCCGTCGAAGTGTGGCTGGCCGATCGAAACCTGCTCGAGCGCGAACACGCCCAGCTTTACCTGAGCAAGCCGCGCTCCTTCGATTACTATCACACCGACCAGCCATCTCCACCGCCATTCATGTTCCCGGCGCCATCGATCCTGGCGAGCCTGGAGCGCGATCTGGCGGAATGGTTCGCACGAAAGAAGCGTGGCAACATCACCAAGGTCTTCGCCTATCCTCGGGACGAAGAGGTTTTCTTCCTGGTCCGACACGGCGAACCGTTCCGGCGAGAAGAGAGCGTCGATGGCGAGGATACCAGTAGCGTCTGCTTCCGGCCGCTCAAATACGACATCGTCGCCTACCAGCCCAAGATCGGCGAATTGCGAATCAACGCCCGCTCGCCCGCACAGAAGCAACAATACCGCCGCCAGTTCGGACGGCACATCTTTGGCAGCTGCGATTTTTTTCCCGGTGACTGCAAGTACACGCTCGAACCTTTGCGCCTGCTTGGCGAAGCATCGTTGATCTGCACTGACGTTCCCGGCATCGACTGGATCAGGCTCCGCGAAGTTCATCTATACTGGGGTGGTCCATCCAGGGAGGTCGAAGTCCACAAGGCCGACGACGTCTTCGATGCGCTGAAAGACCGACATGCTCAATTCCCCACTCCAACGCGGCTGATTCGGGCCACGTTCGCCGTCAAATTCGCCGACTCGCGCAAGCCGCGTCTGGTCACGATTCGCCCTTCCAACATCGCTCAATACACGCGCGACGAGGACTGCGATCTCGTCGAACGATGGCTCCGGCTGCGCGGTTTCGTCGAAATGACCGCAAGCGACCGGCGGGGGACGCTCTATGCGCATTTGGCAAACGCTTGAATCGCTCGTCGGCCCCGCCGCCGTCCTTGCGGAGTGGCAGAAGGAGGTTGGCGACGAGCTGCCCTTCCTGATGCCCTACCTGCAACCGCGCGCGAAGTTTGCGACGTCTTATCCGCGTTTGGATGGTGGCAAGGCCTGGCAGGCATTCCGGGTCGTCGAGCACGGTCCAAACGACATCGTCGGCATCTGCGACGATACCCAGGAACGGATTAGTCTGACGCGCCAAGAATTGGTGATCTATGAGATCCAATGGTCGCGGCTGCTGCGCGATATCGCGCTCGCCTTGGGTTTCGATCACGCGGGCGGCGGCGACGAGAAAGGGCCATCGGGCTTGTACCTCGTTGGTTACTTTCGTCCTTTGGCTGGCTTTTCGTTTCCGACCTATCTGTTCGTGCCAACGCGATCAATCGATACCACCAACGCGATTCGGGCGCTGGGGACGATTGAAGACGCCCCGTTCATTCTTCTTTTGCCCACGAACACGACCTTGCAGCCCGAAGGCCGGAGGGTCATTGAATGGAAAAAATCCTGCAGCTTGTCCCTTTCGGAATCAATGTTCGCAATGAAGCCAGGACAGTGGATTTCCACGGAGTCCGTCCAGCGAGCCCTTCAGACATTCGCCGAAATCCATGTTCCAGGGCCCGCCCCTCCGGATGGGAAGAGCATTTTCGTCCCGACTCCGGCAAATGCAACCTGGGGCGACCTCATAATTCGTTTCGTCGATGGCCACACCGTAGCCATCCGCGTGGGGACAGAGTACGGAACCTACCACTATGCCCAACTTGGCATGGCCGACGGCCGAAATGCCAAGCCGACAAAACAGTGGGAATTGCTCGGGGCCTTCGCCAGGAACAACGGCGTCTTGACCTGGAAGAGCTCGGACGCCAATCGCAAGAACAAGAAACGGCGGGAACTCCTCGCGCGTGATCTGAAAGCCATTTTCCGCATCGAAGGGGAGCCAATTGTGACAACCGATGATGGCAAGGGCTGGCAGACGGCATTCGTCCTCGCGCCGGATGGCTGATCGAACTCGAACGGCTGAATACGAGCACGCGCTTTGGCGCGTCGGTCGATGAAACGTCGATGAAACAGACGCGCGGCCTCTTGGTGCATTTCTAAGCGCGACATGCTATTTGACACGAACCCCGGCGATCCGGCCCACGTCTATACTGTCGAGCGGGGGATTCGCGTTTTTTAGGAGGGCACATGGCTGCCACTGACGTAAAGCTGACGCTTGCCGACTTCGCCCGTTGCAACTGGGAAACCTCCCTTGCGGAAGCCGACAAAAAAGAAACATTCAGCTACTGCATTCAGTTCAATAAGCGGCTTCGGAAGGCGGTGGAGAGCGGTGACGTCGTCGGAGCAGCGGTGTTCACCGTCCTTGTTGTCGTCACCGATGTTGAACTTCGACCGGACAACGTCGACGAACCGTTTGGGCCGCGCTTTATAGCCCGTTCTGCGCGCGGGGTGCTGCCCGGCGACCTTACGGATGATCAATATGGTCTTCTCGCGGAATTTGTCGGCATTGTCGCCGATCCTGAGATGCGTGCCCGCTTGTGTGATCTTGTCTGGGTTGTGAAGCGCAACCACCATCTGGCAAGGAAGGCCGTTGAGGCCTACTTGGAATCGGCACGGACATGGGAAGATCCAGTGAACTGGGTCACGTGCATTGATCGCATCAAACGTGCCGTTCGGCTCGCGAGATCGCTCGGGAACGGCGGAATCTCGGAATTTGAAAAGGCCGTTGCTTATGCCGAGGAGCTTTTGACCAGACTCAACGGCGAAGATCCGGGCTTCATGTCATCTCAACTCATGGAAATCCTTCAAAGTGTGAAGAGAGGCGATCCCGCAAAGTACGCGGCGCTGGCGACCAAGGCCGCAAAGCGGGCGGAGGCAGAAGGCGGCAACGCGCTTTTTCGGGCTAATCAGTATTGGCTCTGCGCAGCCGATTGGCACGGTATCGCCAAGAATGCCGAGCTGCGAGAGGCCAGCCTTATCGCCGCTGCCGAGACACACGTGATGCGGGCTCAAGAAGCGGCTGCCAAGCCTCGCGAATGCACTCCGAACTTAATTGCGGCAGGGCATTTGGAAAGGGCGGTGCATGCGCTGCGAAAGATCGGCACGCCCGCAGCGGTCCACAGGGCCAATGCCGTCTACCTCCGTTTGGTCGAGTTCCAAAGCAAATCCGTGACAGAACTGATTCGCGTCGAACAGTCCGTCGACCTGACACAGTATTTTGAATGCATCGAGGACGCGCTGGCAGGCCTGACTCTCGATGAGGCGCTTCAACGTGTCGCATACTTTGTTGCGCCTGCGCCCAAAGCCACACTGCGCGAGCAGGTTGAACGTCAATTCGGGGCACACCCCTTGAACGGATTGTTTTCGTGCACGACGCTGGGGCCGACGGGCAAGATCGCCGCCGAGCGGCCGCAGTTCGAGTCAACAGAGGAAGCGAAGGAACTCGCAACCATCGCAGAAATGCACGGTCAGGCGAATCATCATCGCGCCCTGGTGGCTCAGGGATATCTTGTAGCTGCTATTCAGAAGTTGCGCGCAGAACACAATGTTCGGCTCACGGACTTTCTCGCTCTCGCCGCATCCAGTTCATTCGTACCGCGTGGCCGTGAAATGACGTTCGCGAAGGGCCTATTTGCCGGATTCACCGGTGATTTGATTGTGTCGACGCACCTGCTCATCCCACAGGTCGAAGAATCGATCCGGACGCATCTCGCTGTCCGCGGGATCATTACGTCCGGCTTCAACAGACAAAACCTTCAGAACGAATACGACCTCAATGTCACGCTCTACTTGGACGGGATCAACCGTCTGTTCGACGAGGACACTGTTTTTGATCTCCGCGGTCTATTGGTGGAACATCACGGCTCGAACCTGCGAAACATGATGGCGCACGGCCTTTTGAACGACGAACAGCTTCAGTCTCAACCAGCCCTGTACTTGTGGGGGCTATGTCTACGCCTCTGCGTAATGATGCTGCCAGCACCTGATGCCTCAACGGACCAAGCCGACGAAAACGACCCGACATGAATTGTGCTGGCCCCTGCCAAGGGCACCGGCAAAAGACGTAGTTTAACCAGGTCGTTCGCCCAAGATGGACGACTAAAAAGGCACGCCATGAAACAATTCTTGCAAGTGCAAAATAGCGACCGGGTCAATCGCTACAACATGCATTTTTCGTTTCCGTCGCTTCGATCGGCGCTTGACTTAACATGGGATGACGGTGTGCCGATGCACTTGAGTCACGACATGCACCGTTTGATCGGCTGGTCCCGCGCATTTGGCATTCACATGCAGCCAGGGCTGGCTCGTCTCACCGGCTTGTCCTATGTTCCCGAGAACAAGCAGGAAGAGTCCCAGCTTTCAGCCCTCGCAAATCGACACTGGAATCGCATAGTGGCGCGCGCGGTTTTGCCGCATGCACCTGCACTGGAAGGCCTGATCCGACAGCACCTGTCCGGCAACCAGAAACTTTGCGACGCTGACTGCGCGGCTGTCGTGGATGCGGGGCTTGCCGTTCGAGTGTTTCCGGAAGTGTTTGCTTCACGGGACAAAGACGGATTAGTTCCGCTTTCGGGTCTAATACCCATTGCGGGCGGTGTTTTCGAGAAGGATGGCTTGCTCCTGTTCGCCCACCCGTATCTCCGCCGCTCCTTGTCCAGACGAAACGGTCTCAACACGCCGTTCCTAACGACTTTGCAAGATCGCCGACACGATACAAATCTCAATTGCAGTATTGCACTCGATGAGGACATGATCGGCCTGGCATCTACCTTCCACGAACATTTCGAACTGGACTATTGGTGGGGGCCGAAGTTCACCGAGGACTTGGAAGGAATTCCTTTGGGGATTACTCGCCACGAAGCAACGGAAACGGATCGACGTTTTCACGGAATCTCGCGCACTGAATTCTGGTGGCATGCGCGCGATGGAAAAACGTTCGAATGCGAAGAGATTCGAGACTTTCCCAATCCGGTCGAAGGTGAAAGCACCTACGGCTGCCGATATGTCCATTCCCGTCTGAATCCAGATAGCGGGGTGCCGGTTCACCTTGATGGTGCCATCCGGATGTATGGCGAAGAAGCCATGGTCAACCGCTTGGAATTGGATATGTATCGTGCCGGTCGCCATTCGCAGTACACGAAACTCTGGCGATTGGACGGTCCGCTGTCGGTCTCGACTTGGAAAGAATTGATCACCCACTACTATCGCGACAACATGCTGATCGGTGAATATTTCGGGGGCGTTGACACGCGAACCGAAGTGCCCGAGGCGTCGGAACAGACGGAGCCCGTGGATGAGTGGATAGAGGTTCCGACTAGCATGCAACGCGGAGACGGTATTTGTATCCATGTTTGTTATCTTGACCGGCCCGAGGAACCCCGTGAACCATTGGAAGTGGTGGTTCTTGATTGGATAGAGCAAGGGAGCGAACGCCACGAGTATATCGAATCCGACAGCATTGACCTGATCAAATTACTGCGGCGATCCGGTCTGACCGTGGTTATGCGCGACGACATTGCGCGCCTTGTGTTCGAGGACCGCATTGTCAACTTTCCGCTTATTGGTTTCAGGGGGAAAAATGCGCCCGAATTTGCCGGCAGAATCCTCGCCGCGATCGGTGACTTGTGCGATACGTGGCTGCGCGTGCGACGGAATACAGACAGACTGGTTTCCTTTTCGCTTCGCATAGACGCGGGCGACCGCGACGTCCTCCTCTCGGTCGCTGGACACATTGCTGACGTTTGCACCTGGCTGTCGAACCGAGCAGACGGGTTGCCTGCAAACGCCGAGCAATGGAATGCATGGCTGGACGACATATATGCAGAATTGAACGGAGCTTACCCGACCCCAACCAAATTCCCCGCGCTCGCCGATATGGTCGAAACCTCTGGCGTATTGCGGTTCAAGAGAAAGTTCCTGGATCCTGAGGCATTCGACGTAAGGGCGGATGACTCGGGCCTAGTCACCGACCTCGTTGTGCCGCGCGGCATTGAGCACCGAGTCCGGTCTCTCATCGATACCGGCACGCACGGCGTACGGCCGTGCATCCTGATCAAGGAATCGGAATGCTCCCATTGCCACCAACCCTATGAGCATTGTGCATGCATCAGGTTTGTTGATACCGCCGTGAAACAAATCATTAAGAAATATGTGGTCATCGGCGCATTTTGGACAGACCGTCCAGACTGATTTGGCTTCCCACATGATCTCCGTTGGTCGAATCGGCCGATTCTACGAAGCCGGGTTCGACAGCGCGCGTCGGTCCTTGCAAGAGCGTACCTCGGTTTTCGTGCTTGTTTGCGCCCTCCCGCTGAATAGTATGAGCTTAAGTTGACTTAAAACGGCTTTCCGAAAACCAGATTTCTTTTTTTGCATGCGTCTCTTTGGAAAGATCGCCATGGCAGATACTGGGAACGAAAACTCAGAAGTTCCGGCGGGCGGAATAGCCATCCCGGTTCCGGCCGCCGAAGCTCCGCAGGCAGCTATCGAGCAAGTCCCCGCCGCCGAACCTGCGCCTGCGGTGCCTCCCGATGCGGCAAGCACTGCGTTTTACCGAGCGTTGAACGGAACCTGTGGCATGATCCTGGTTCAGAGCCTAGTCGCCGATCGCGCCATAAGGCACGGGAAGAGTCACGCGTTTCTCACGGAGATAACCACATGGCTGGATGCCATAGGTAGCCGTCCGGAGACATTCTTGTTGAAGTCGTCCGCGAAGGAATGGCAACACTCGCTCCTGGCTCTGGCTCAAGGGCAATATTCACAGGCCTTCCGTGGGCTTCGACTTGTACTCGAACTTGATCTTCAAGCGATCTACCTTTCCACGCGCGCGGTAGAGCTTCACGAATGGTTGGAAAACCGAAAGGACACAGTGTGGGGAGAAATAACTGACGCCGACAATGGCGTTTTTTCAGCGCGGTTTGCTCGCGCTTTTGGGCCAGAATTGGAAGCCCATCGAAAGCATTACGGTGGCCTTGCTACGAAATTGTATCGCGAGTGTTCGGAGTGTGTTCATGGCAACGTCCCTCAGCAAATCGCATTGCCTGAGACCTTTGAGTTTTCGGACGCTGTCTTCAGACTCTGGCACCAAAAGGCAGATGTCGCGGCGCTCGTAGTCACGTTCGGGCTGTGCCTTCGATATTTCCGTGAGCTTGGCCATGGGGGCAAAACTTCGCTTGAGGCGATTTTACTCGACCGGTTGGGTCATTTGCCAGAAGTGAGAGCTCACTATGGTGCTGTCGGAGGTGAAGCGTGAGCGATTTCAGGGTACGCACCGAAGACCTTCGCCCTGATGAGATTCTGGGCGTCTATGTGGAAACTCCGCGTGACAGCGCAATCGTTGACGCACTCAAGTCTCCGAATCCGATTGTGCTTGAAGGCAGTCGAGGTACGGGCAAGTCGTTCTTGATGCGGGTCGCAGAAGCTCAATTGCTCGACGCGTTTGAGAGAATCCGAATCCTCCCCGTCTACGTCTCATTTGCTCAAAGCAGTCTTGTGCATACCAACGATGCTCGCCAGTTCTATCACTGGATGCTGGCAAAGATATGCTCTCGAATCCTCCGAACGCTGTACAAGACTGGCCTTCTCGCAAAGGTCGAATCCAGCTTATCAATTCTTGGAGGAGGGGCTGCGCCTATCAGCGGGACAGATTTCAAAATGGAGCAGATTACGGCCGCTTATGAGGCGTCGTGGAAGCAGCCCGGTATCGCAATAGATCCGTCTGCGATACCTGACATTGAGGCCTTAAAGGATGCGATTGAAGACATCTGCGATGCCTTGAACATCAGACGCTTCAGCCTGCTTTTCGATGAAGCAGCACATATTTTTCGGCCCGGCCAACAGCGAGAGTTTTTCACTCTCTTTCGTGATTTACGATCACCCTACATTAGCTGTAATGCTGCGGTCTATCCGGGCGTCACATCGTTTGGAACGTCATTCGATGTGGCTCACGACGCAACCATGGTTGAATTGAATCGCGATGTTCAGGATGCGCAGTATCGAGAGTACATGAGGGAGATCGTGGCGAAGCAAGCTGATTCCGACCTTATGTCGGCGATCGAGCGACATGGCGAGAACTTCAACGCTCTCGCGTATGCGGTAAGTGGTAATCCTCGCCTGTTGCTTAAAACTGTACAGCTTGCTCCAAGTATAAGTGCTAGGGATGTGAATGCCGTACTGAAGGACTTTTACCGCGTCGACATATGGCGCGAGCATTCGGGTCTCGCTGAGAGATACGCTGGTCACAGGGCTTTGATCGATTGGGGACGCACTTTCATTGAGAATACTGTAATTCCGGACACGCGTGCTAAGAATGCGCAATGGGCAGGCGAAGGACGGAATGAATCGACCGCCACCTTTTGGATACATCGAGATATTCCCGTTGTAGTAAGGGAAGCCTTGCGACTGCTGGCATATACCGGTATCGTCATCAAGCGGGACTCTGGCGTTGTCGCTACGCGCGCCGAAACCGGCACACGATATTCCTTGAACCTCGGATGTCTCGTAGCGCCTGAGGCCACGCCGGTTGCTGCAATGACATCGCTCGTGCGTCAACTCACAGTTCGACGCTTTACCGAGTATGGCGCGAATGCCGCTGCTTATAAGCCGCTTGTGGAAGCCGTTGGACAGTTTGACGAGCCGGACATGTCAGCGATCTTGATGCAGCAGCTTGGGAAAACAGTCGATGTACTAGACGTCACTGCTTTTCAAAAATCTAGTCTTCACCGTCTCGGGCTCAACACCATCGGAGCCGCCCTCGGTGTTACAGAACTACAACTTCAGCAAGTGCCTTACATCGGCCCCATCCGATCGCGTCAGATGATGAATGCCGTCGTCGCATCTGTACTCGAATATCTCTCTGGCTGATAACGTGAGTGGGTGAGTGGCTTCCCAGCAGAAGTGACTATGAGACGGTAAGCCCTCTGCTTTACACCCACTTCTTCGACATCGCCATCAGTCGGGATACTCAAGCGGCCGAAGCCGCGAAGCGGATACGGGCGACGATCAACGCAACGTTGAATCTTGCTGTAGCCGCCTTTCAGCTCGCACCGACAGTCTATTTTTTCCCGGTCCCCTTGCGTTTGGGTTGTGTTTCCTTCGGCGCATGCGCCAAGTCGTTAGCTCGTTCCCTAAAGGCCGATGCACGGCATTTGGCGCTGCAGTACTTCTTGTCGCTCCGTTGGCGCCTGTCGTTTTTCACTTTGGAGATCTCAAAATGGGCCTTGCAGTACACGCATTGCTTAAGCTCCTTTTCTCCCAGAACTTCTTGGGCGAACATCAGCCACAAAGCAGCATCTAGGCTGTGTGGAATAAGGCAAAAAGTGGCGTTTTGGGGCCGCTCGCCCATCCGAAGCCAGGGGGAGCAGGTGCCCCAAAGCGCAGAATTGATGTGGTACAACAAGCACATTCGCGCCAGTTCACGAATGCCGCCTGGTCGTTCCCCCTCTTCGAAAAAGAAACTCCACCTCAGGTCGGGCACATCCTTGAAAGTAAGTTCTCCATGCACGAAGTTCCGATCGCCTTCTCTCTTTACGTCAATGACGTCAGATAGTTTTTTTTCATGGTCACCTTCGAGAACGTCCCACAAGTCAACAAGGGACTTCATGATCCTGATTTCCTTGAACACGCGGTCGATAGGAACCCAGGTCCAGGTAAAGTCGGTGATATTCTCTTCCTCCCAGTCAGGATCAAGAAAGTCGTCTCCGAAGTCGTGGGCGTCCCAAAGAGGTCCCCATTCGTTCGCAAAAGCAATAAGCCCCTTTTCTGTCAACTCGGTGGCCGCAAATTTCCGGAAGAGTGCGGGATCTTCATCGAGCGGAAAACGCTCCCTCAAGGAAAAATCGCGCGATTCCATATCAGGTGCGAGTGACCGAGTTTTCTTACCATCAATGAGGTGATCTTCGCACAAATACCCGCCCGAAAAAACATGCCATCGAAGCGTGGAGACTTCGCCAATCATCGCTTTCCTCCGTTCGAACATAAATAACGAAAAAACAGATATATAACGGTTAAACGCATTGACAACACTATCATAGGAAAATATCATTTGGTGGGCAAGAGAGAAATGTAACGAGGTGCAACATGAGCCAGACGTCACGAAACGAACCTCTTCGCTACCGAAACCAGGAATTTGCCATCAATCACTTGATCGACGATTGTCCGCCACAAACGGTGATTCGGGAGTTGGTGAAAAATGCCGAGGAAAATGCTTCCATTCTCCAGCCGCCGGGAAGAATCGAATGGTTCATTCGGGAAGTTCAAGGAGTTCCAAAACTTGGATTGTTCAACGAGGGACCAGGAATGGGGGCGGAGGATCTTTCCCGACTCATGGATTTAGCAAGTACGGGCAAGAAACTCGGAATCGATAACAACTTCGGACAAGGGGGAAAAATTAGCGCCCTCAAGGCCAGCCCGCACGGAGTGGTATATCGTTCATGCAAAGATGGTCGCGTTTCCCAAATCGTCCTTGCTGCGGAGAATCGGCCAGACCTTGATTTCCCAATTTACGTCAAGAAAGGTCCTTTCCAAGAAGGAGAAGATGCGGGCCAATGGCGCTCTGTAGTTGCCGATGCGTTAGACGGCTTTGTCTCGCGAGACCGACCGCTCGATCGTGATTGGACCGAAGTGGTCTTGCTTGGAATGGACGCTACCCACAATACCGTTGGCGAACTCCTCCCGAATATGGGTGTAAAGAACTGGCTAATGCGCCTGCACAATACCAGGTTTTTTCGCTTTCGGGAGGGGGTGGTTGTCCATGCGGTCAACCTCACGACAGGATCCCAATCGAATCGAAACGCCGTTGGTTTGGAGCAACTAGCGGCAAATCACTCGGAGAAGCAAACCGACGTGACCGCGCATGATGCCCGAGTCGGGCCCTTGACCATTCGTTACTGCAGATTGCGCGGACGATATGGTGAAGACGATGCAGGTCAGAGCCGCGCCAAGACCATGGAAGCCTATGGCCTCGGAACGCGTGGTGACCACATTTGCCTTGTGTGGAAGAACGAATGTTACGACGTTCATGCGGGGTGGGCCCGGATCAGCGGGGCATTTGGCGTCACATTCGGAAGTAGCAACGTCGCAATCGAAATTCTGCTTCCCGACCACGCCCCCGTGAAGAACAACACCTATCGGGATGCCATCATCGAACGCAGTGGGAATCATCAACTCATCCGGGTAGAGGATTTTGCCGATTTGGTGCGCCGTAACCGACCCAAGTGGCTCGTGGACTACATCGAGAGGGAAGCTCGCAAGAACACAAGCCAAGGCGACGTGACGAAGCGACTGAAGGCACTCCTGGATGACCTCAGTGCGCCAGCCGAAAAACGCTTTCAAGTCGAAGTGGGAAGTGGGGTGGACCAAGGCGAAGTCCCTCGGAGGACAAGAAGGGGCATGGGTACGGCCTCCGATACCCCCTACCCGATTGACGGATCGCCACGTCAGACTCGACCAGGGAACGGACAGCGGTCATTCTTGGAATGCCCCGGAATCCCACAAATCTCATTCGCCGAGGATCCCGCAATCCTGGAAGAAATGGTCGGCCGAGCCGGCATGTATAAGCGGGAGGAAAACGTCGTTTTGCTGAACCCTCGCCATTTCAAATATAAGGAAGACCTCGACAAGATATTTGGGGACGTCGGCCCCGGTGCGGATCGACGGTCGCTCGCAAAGCACTTGTTTGACGAGGAATACTGCTTCAACGCAGGGAAATTTGTGATCCTCGCGTGGCTATTCAAGGGGAAAACACACTGGGAAGACCGAGCTTGGGAGGAGGCCCTGAACATGGCCTCGCTTTCAGTTCACCTGGCCGAGCCCGCGTCACTCGAATTCGCGCGGAAACGCTTACGTCAGAAGCTAAATTCGAGGAAAATAAACTTGTAGCGCGTGCAGCGTGGAGTCGGAAGTGCCCAGGCCGGTATTGTCAGCGTTGAGCTCGCGGTGGCCGTCGAGTTCGAACTCTCGAACGTAAGAGTGATGGTAACTGGCGGGAACATGGTCGCCGGAGAGGCCGAGAGTTTGTGGCCGTTTCATTCGGGGTGCGAGCGTAAACCCCGGGTTTACACTCGCACCCCGAATGCTCTCCGTCGAAACAGAGAGCGCCGACCCCAGGTCGCGGAATACGGGAGGCCGCAATTTTCGCGGAGGAAACGCACGACGCCGAGAGGCAACCTCTCGGCGTCGCGTGTTAACTCATCTGGCTCGCCAACTCGTAGAAAACCGAAAAAGCTCCCCGAGTAGGACTCGAACCTACAACAAACCGGTTAACAGCCGGTTGCTCTACCGATTGAGCTATCGGGGAATGGATTTCGACGACTTGCTTCACTTTCTTCATAGCGAACTACCCGTTTTTCTGCAAGATTGACCGGCGAAAATCGGGAAAAAACTTACGCACACCTCAGAGTCCTATCCTATTACGACCCCATCGCCGAGAAAAAAGTTCGCTCCTTGTAATTCGGCTGCCCGACCTATTCGTCAAAAGCCTGAGTCGGCGTATTATTTTGCCCTCAGTCGATCAAGGTCTGTGCGGGCTAACTTTGCCAGCACGGAATCTGGCGGGGCATCCGCCAGCGCGGTGCGGAAGAAATTGACGGCGTCAGCGGGCCGATTGAGACGGAGATATCGGTGGCCGAAAACGTACGCGGCAGGAGCGCGAATCGTAGGATCCAGCTGGCTTGAGAATGAGCCCCAGCCGAGAAAATTGGCGTTGCCTTTCCATGTCGAGCCGGCAAGGACAATCTGCGTGAACTGGAACTTCTTCTCAAAATAGGCTTTGCCAACCAAGTTCACCATATCCCACATGACCTCATCCTGCTCGGTTGTGGGCTTGGTGAATGCTCCCTGGCGCATCGCCTCGGTCGCCAGCAGCATTGGCGGTACTCGCACGTGTTCCTCCATCGACACGGATCGGGAAGCGAATTTGCGTGCGTAGTCTCGCCCACGCGGCGAACGCCACATGTCGCGCAGCGTTGCCGGCGGAATTCGCACGAGGTTGGCGAAAGTCTTCACATCGTCATTGCCCGACATGGCGTACAAGAGGTCATGCCAGTATTGCTCCGCATGGGCATCAGTCATTTCGTTGGTTAATGAACCCAGGACGAGATTATAGATCCACTCCAGGCCGAAGCCGGTGTTTTTGCGGAGCCGATAACCATCCTTCCACGCCTGCATGGCGCCGGCGGGATCTCCCAGGTTTTCACGAATGAAACCGCGAAGCAAGCACGAGGAAGCATGGGTGAAATTGCGTTGCCCCGCGGGGACGAGACGAAAATAGTCTTCGATATCTTTGTCGGCGGCGGCCCAGTCTTGGCGTGACGCATGGATGCGAGCACGCTCGTGCAGCAATGCGAGATGCGCGTTGCCTGACCGATAAACGCCGGGCTTGGCGAAAAGCCAGCGATCGAGTTCTTTCAGGGCGCGATTGTCGTCGCCGCTGACGCGCATTAGCCAGCAAAACTCTTCGACCCAGTGAGTTCTTATGTCTCCGTAATACGCACTGAAATTGTCGGGATCCACAGACAATATTTGGCTCTCCGCCATGCGCACCGCGTCCTGGGTACGGCCGAGAACGGCATAAGCGCGGAAGAGATTCCACATGGATTTAGAAGGCGAGGCACCTGGACCACGCAAGAATTTCTCGGCTTCGACGGCACGCTCGAGTGCGGGAATGCGATTCAGATCAGGTTTGTACAGGTTGACATTCCAGCCGAGCAGGCTGTATTGCTTAAGAATTCGTTCACGATCATCCTCAGGAAGCAGCGTTGCCAGCTCGGTAAAATTATACTGTGCGGACAGCCTACTGAAGATTTTTTCGGCCTCCTCAGAACGTTGGTCTTGAAGATGGAACAACCACAGCTGGCACAGCGAAAGCGGAGTCCAGCGTTTGTCGTCCTCGTTGGCAAGCCGCTCCAGCAGTGGAAGCATGTCCGCACGCCGATGAAGGGCCAACAGGCATAGCGCCTCTTTATAACGAGCCTCGCGGCCGACGGCACTGGTAGGTCCCGATTCGATGGCCTGCTGGCGGTAGGCGGCTAATGCGTCCGCGAAGAGATTGCGTGCGAAGAAATCGTCGCCTCGTTCTAGCGTACTAGGTGCGAGCGGTAACGCCTGCCGATTCGCGGACAAGCTTTTCAGGTTGACATTCAGCGGCAGGCTTAAGCCGAAGTAACCCGAGTTTGAAGCGGTTAGCGGAAAAACTTCCTGAAAAACCAATGCCGGCAGGTCGTTGACCTGGAATGTGAGCCGATCGCCCTCACGGCGAGCGCGAATGCGCAACGGGCCCGCCGGAATTTTCACTTCGCGTTCGATCAGGCGAGTCTCATCACGCATCAGGCAGAGGAAAGCGCCAGTTCGCGCAGTCGGCGGTTGGGACCTTGGTTTCTTAGCGGAATTTTTCGATACGAGCTCGCTGACGAACGGCTCTGCCCGGACCAGAAATCCGTACCCAGAACGCTTCGGCACTTCGCCGATGGGTTGGGTATTCAGCCACACGCCGAATTCCTGAGCGTGGCGCCACGATGGATCAAGGATCGCCTCGATTTCGACGTTGCCCTGGCAGAGGACGCGCGATACGACATGGATTTCCGGAGGTGTTTTGGATGAGGCTGCGCCGGGAACCGTTTGAATCACGCCTTCGTCAGATTTGACAACCGCCGGATCGAGAATCTCCTTGAGATTGGCAAATGGTGAGTTTAGTTCGAACACCTTTTCCCATGAAAGCAAGCGTTCCTTATAGGCCTCGCGCAGAGCGCCGACTGCCGTCGGTTCACGTGTCGCCAAGAGCTCAAATGCCTGCTCTATGCGTGCCATTTGTTCGGGCGGCATGGTAGGCCTGCGGATCATGCTCTGGATCCATTCGGTCAATCGCTGATGTAGCCGTTGGCGCTGGTTGGCGGCTACTTCCGGGGCAAGATCGTTCAGTTCGTCTACCAGTTCCTCGGTCACTTTCAAATGGTCGTTGAGCGTGTTTTGGCTCTCGGCAGCGGTCCAGGCGTCGGCATCCAGGCGTGCTTCGATTTGGCCGTGCAGGCTGGCAAGTCGGCGGTTGCCAAGTCCGGACAGCGCCAGCACACCTGCAACGACCAGGGTGACGATGGCAAGCAGCGAGAGGCCGACCAGCGTAGGTCGACGGCGAATCTTTCGCCAAAGTTTGCGGGCTTGCCCTTCGCGTTGCGCGACGATCGATTCGCCGGCGAGAAATCGTTCCAGGTCTTGCGCCATCGCCAGGGCCGAGGAGTACCGGTGGGCGGGTTCCTTGGCCAAGGCTTTCAGACAGATAACTTCCAGGTGGTTCGGCACTCCCGCTCGAACGCGCGACGGCGGCTGCGGATCGGCGTGCAGCACTTGTTCCAATGTTTCCAAAAAGCTGGCGGCCCGGAAAGGCGGCTTACCCGTCAGCATCTCGTAGAGGATCACGCCCAGGGCATAGACATCGCTGAGCGGCCCGATTTCCTTGGTTCTGCCGCTCGCCTGTTCCGGCGCCATGTAAGCGGGCGTGCCAAGCACCTGCCCCGTTTGCGTTAGACCGTGTCCTCCTTCCAGACGTTTGGCCAGGCCAAAATCCGT
This sequence comes from uncultured Singulisphaera sp., assembly GCA_964484265.1. Taxonomy (GTDB): domain Bacteria; phylum Planctomycetota; class Planctomycetia; order Gemmatales; family Gemmataceae; genus SIAQ01. Next base: position 2,129 of record CAZAFH010000061.1, on the reverse strand, counting down.
GATCATGGGAATCCAGGAATCGACTCCCTGACTCCAGGCTTCCGGCTCCTGCCCCCTGGTCCCCGACTCCTTCAACAAAATATTCGCCGGTTTCAGGTCCCGATGCACGACATCGCGCTGATGCGCGTAATGGATGGCGCGAGCCAGTCTTTCCACGATTCTGGCGGCATCTTCAGGCGACAACGATTGGTTGCGAAGAGCCTGGGACAACGTTCCACCTTCGACATACTCCAGCGCAAAATAGGGCAGATCGCCCTGCCGGCCCACTTCGTAAATTTGCACGATGTTGGGATGCTGCAATCGCGCCACGGCTTCCGCTTCACTGAAGAAACGCACGCGATCTTCCGGCCCGGCGTGTTCCCCGGCCAAGATCATCTTGAGCGCCACCAATCGGTTCAATTGCACGTCTCGCGCTTTGTACACCACGCCCATGCCGCCTCGACCTAGCACCTCAAGCAATTCATAACCCGGCACGACGGGCAACTCCTCGGCGGCGGCCGCTCTCTTCGACGCCTCCTCGGAAGTACGACATGATGCCGTCACTCCCGTCTCTCCTCCGGACGGCGCCGACGTTTGGCGCGATACCGCCTCCAATTCGGGATTTGCATTGAACTCTGGAATTTCCGAAGCGTTGGCTGGGTCCATCTTCGTCTCCATGGTTTTTCTCACGCACTAAAGCAATGCCTATTCCTGCAGAAGTGTAAAGCACTCGATCGCTGGCGCCAAGCATTTGGCAAAATGGCCAAAGGGCGCAAGCATGGTGCGTGCATTGCGTTCCTGTGCTAGAATTAGTGTAGACGGCGAGGCATCCCGCGTCCGCTCGCACGTCTTGCCGTAGAAGAGGTGCCGTATGTCGGAGCACCAAAACAATCTTCGCAAAATACTTTCGCGCGCCGCGTTTGCGTTTCGCGGTTACAACGTTGTCAATCTCGGCCGAACGCCGGAACTGTTCACTCATCCGATTTACGGATCGATCGTGGAATCGCAGCTTCGGCAAGCGTCGATTCTGTGCAGCGAGAGCACGCATCGCTCCGTCGATCTTGTCGAACGGGTCCGCGCGGGGCGTGAGACCGCTGGAGTGCATGAGTTCGCCGAAGATGTCGCGATGATTATCGCCGTCGAGATGGCGCAGATGCAGCTCTTGCAGGAGTTTCACGGGATCGCGTTGAAGGACGCCAAGTTCGCTCTGGGATACAGTCTCGGTGAATGCACGGCGCTGATGGCGGCAGGCGTCTACGAGACAGTGGACCTCATGCGCGTGCCGCTCGCATTGGCCGACGACTGCGCGGCACTTGCCGAAGGCGTCAAGCTGGGCATCATGATCTCGCGCGGGCCGGTGCTCGATGTCGATGTCGTTCGCCAGCTTTGCATGACGATCAGCCAAAAGGGAAAAGGCGTTGTCGATATTTCGACCCATCTCTCGCCCAATAGCCTGCTGCTGATGGGGCAGAAAAACACGTTGGCGGAATTCGAGTCGCGCGTCGCGGAGATCTATCCGCTCAATGTCTCGATTCGGCCTCAATCGAATCGATTCCCGCCGTTGCACACGCCGATCATGTGGCAAAAGAGCATTCCAGACCGCACGGCCCTGCTGCTCCAGACGACGCCGGGCGGATTCACCCGACCATCGATTCCCGTGCTGTCGATGGTGACCGGCGCGGCAAGTTACAACGCGTTGAATAGTCGAGAGCTGTTTCATCGCTGGGTGTATCAGCCGCAGCGGTTGTGGGAGAATGTGTACTCGGTGCTGGCCGAGGGCGTGGAGACGGTGGTGCACGTCGGCCCCGCGCCAAACCTCGTCGTGGCGACATTCCGCCGACTCAGCAACAATGTCGCCGGGCAGCTGGAGAGCGGGGGATTGAGAGGTTTCGGCAAACGGGCGATGTCGCGTCTCGCGCGGCGACCATGGCTGACGCGCCTGCTGCCGTCGTCATCGGTGTTGCTCCGGGCGCCGTTCCTGAAGCACGTCATCCTCGAAGACTGGCTGCTGGAAAACCCGCCGACATGACCGCACCAGGCCCAAAGGCGAGCGCAGCGAACCCCTGGGATGCTGGCCAGGGGGCGCTTGGCCATCTGCTGTTGGCCAAGCGCTTTTACACTTTTTCGGCCTTTTTTCGCACTTTTAGGGG
>CAZAFH010000060.1:30774-44016 GCA_964484265.1 uncultured Singulisphaera sp. | reverse complement strand
GGCTATTGCTGCGGTTATGGATTGATCGTTATTTGAGTTAGCGCTGTAGTACTAATAGGCGAGAGCACTTTCATTGGTCTTTACATTTCGAAGGCAGTTCGTTAATTCTCGGTTCTTCCTACCGCGCGAGCCGCTGCATGGATTGCAGTCTCGCTTCCTCTCTTGCGTTCATGGAGGATGCCGTTCATGTCGTCGATGGTGGAACTCACGCTTCTGGTGGTGACGATTCTCGGGCTGCTCTGCGGTTGCTTGTGCATCTACTGGGTGAAGATGAAGCCGTGCGTTCGGCGAGCGCGTATCGGTCGCTGGCTGTTCGTGCTGACGCTGCTCGGCCTGGGCGTGATGGCGCTGGTGGCAGCCGTCGCGCACGTGGACGGTCTGGCGCCGATCGGGCTGCTTTCGGGGTTTCTGCTCATCGGCATGCTCTGGGAGAATCCACACATGGCCGACGTGCCAGGCGGACGATCGCTTTAAGGCCGCGACGAATACAATGACTCGGGAATCGCCACGTCGTTTGGAAGCCGGAGCTGCCATGCGAATTGTATTCGTCTGCGTCGAGAACTCGTGCCGGAGCCAGATCGCCGAGGCATTCGCCCGAATGGCAGGCCGTGCGGACGTCGAGGCCCATAGCTCCGGTTCGCGTCCATCGGGCCAGGTCAATCCAAAGGCGATCGAATCGATGCATCGCGTCGGCTACGATCTATCGACGCATCGTTCCAAGGGTCTCGACGAACTGCCGACGGTCGAATTCGACTGGGCGATCACCATGGGCTGCGGCGACGAATGCCCATTCCTCAAAGCACGTAATCGCGCGGACTGGGGCATCCCCGACCCGAAGCATCTCCCGAGCGAAGAATTCGACGCTGTCCGCGACCTGATCGCCAGCAAGGTGCGGCAGTTGCTCGACGGCGTATAGAAATCTGGCGAGCCTAGCCGCGTAAGCGGCAGGTTGACCGTACGATCGCAAATTTAACCTGCCGCTTACGCGGCTAGGCTCGCCGGCCCGGAGTGGCAGATGTACCGACTTCCGGGCAATCGGCGTTGACATTTTGGGCGGAAAAAGCGACAAGGTAAGTGAAGTAGATTGTTCTCCGCCGGATTTTCGCCAGTCCGGGCGTATTACGCTGCGTTTTTGCCGCAAAGGATGCCGCGAATGGTCTCGAACGAACTCAAACAGCCCGAGTCGAATTTTCCCAAGCCGATTCAGGGCCGAACTCCTGCGATTGTTGGGCTTTCGCTGCTGTCAGTCCTGTTTATCGCCGGCGGGTATTTCGTTTTCAATAGTCCGCGCCCGGGTGATTGCTTCGAGGAACAGGAACTGCAATCGCAGGATTTCGTTCCGGATTTCAGGAAATGGGAAAAGCCGGAAGTCGCGATCGTGCTCACAGGGCAGATGCACGGGTTCATCGACAAGTGCGGCTGCTCGGATCCGCAGTATGGCGGGTTGCCGCGCCGTTACAACTTTGTTCAGACACTGAAAGAAATGAAGTGGGACGTCGTCGGCATCGACCTCGGCGAGGTGGCGAAGACTCAGGGCATACACGCGCAGAATCTGCTGAAATTCGACCTCGCGCTCAAGTCGCTTGGCCTGATGAACTACCGCGCTGTCGCCATGGGCAAAAACGAGATTCTCTCGCCGCTCGGCGAGGCGCTGGCGCAGGCGTACGACAAGAACCGCCTCCATCCGCGGCCGATCGCTCTGTCGCTCACCGAGGCGGAACCCGGCGCTCTCTTTCACGACGAGCTCAACTTGCGTCAGTGGGAGATCATCACGACGACGACTCCAAAGATCGGCGTCACCAGCCTGATGGGGCCGGACATGGTCGATCAGCTCAAGAATCATGCCAACGTTCTCAGCAACCTCAAGGAACTTCCAAAAGCGTTGAAGGCGTTCGCCGACGCTGGCGTCGAGATCGGCATCATTTTGCATCATGAGCATCCGAACGTGTCAAAGGACCTGAGTGGTTTTGAGCGGATGAAAAAAGTGGAGGCGGCGCGGCTGGCACAGGCTAAGAAGTGCGCCGAGTTCTGCGAGGCCGAGCGCCGCAAAAATCCGAAGGTGCCTCCGATCATGCTGATGATGGTACTGACGGACGAGCCCGAGGCGCCGAGCCTGATGCGGCCGATCGGCGGGAATCTGCCGTCGCAGGTTGTAGAGATCGGGCATAAGGGGAAATACGTAGGCCTCGTAGGTGTTTATCGCGATCGCAAGGGCTACCGCTTGCAGTACCAGACCGTTCGCATGGGGCCGGAATGGGAATCGAAGAAAGGCGAGGAGAATAACAACCAGATCCTGGCGCTGATGGAGAATTACAACAACGAGTTGAAACGGCAAAACATGCTCGCGAAATATCCGCGCACGCCGCACTACAACCAGCTGCCCAACCAAGGCGATGCGGGGCTGAAGGCGACCTTCGTCGGCTCCGAACGATGCATGGAATGCCACCAGGAAGCCGCCAAGGCCTGGACGCAGGAGACGGGCAAACTCCCTGCCCACGCTAAAGCGACGGAGACGCTCGAAAACCTGAAGTTCCCCGCTGGCCGGCAGTATGACCCCGAATGCATGAAGTGCCACACGACGGGTTTCAGTCATCCCGGAGGGTACAACGATCTCGTCGTCAGTCTGGCAGATTGGCCCAAGAAGCCGGCCAATCCGATCAACCCGAAAAAGATCACCGCACACAACGAATCGCTGCGCGGCGTCGGCTGCGAATCGTGCCATGGGCCAGGCAGCGCTCATGTCAAAAAAACCGACGACAAGGCCATCCATGCCCTCATGAATCCGTTCAAGATCACTCAGGAAGAACGGAAGTGGGTCGCGCTCCTCGAGAAGAACCCAGGCAATCCGCAGATCGAGGCGGCGCTGAAAAAGCTCTACCAGAACAACCCCGCCAAGCGCCAGATGGCCGACATGTGCTCCAAGTGCCACGACCACGAGAACGACGTCCACTGGGGCCAACCGGGGTACGATCTGTTCGATAAATGGATAGGGAAAAAACTGTACCACCACACCGCCCGGAACAACGATGGCGGCGCGATTCAGCCGAATCCGAAGGAGAAAGGCGTCGGCGTGGTCCCGATGGTCGAACCGCCGCCGTTTTCGATCGAAGTACTCAAGGACGAGCCGAAGAAGAAGCCGCGGTAATCTTCTGTAGGCGAATCGGAATTTTTGGATAACGGCGAGCCAAGCCGCGTGAGCGGCAGGTTGACTCTGCGATCGTATACCTTCGACGGCTGACATTGCCGCTTTTCCGAGCCGCGACCGTGAGGGAGCGGCCGACAAAATCTGTTCCGGCAAGGTATCCGGCTGGCCGCTCCCTCACGGTCGCGGCTCGGAAATGTTTCGGTCCGTCGGCAATTGCGACAATCTCCATCACGTATAGTATATGTTCAAACTGCTGCTCACGCGGCTTCGCTCGCCAATCACCTAAACGCCAACTGCTATTCGCGCCGCAGGGCCGTCAGCACAGGCGTCCGCACGGCGGACCAGACTGCGAGCGTCGCGGTCGTCAGTCCCGTGAGCGCGACGAGGCCGAGCAGCGCCGCGATTCGCAGCCACAACACTTTCCCGCCCGCGCCCGCCAAATGCGGCGCGACGGCGACAAGCGCCGACACCGTCCCGGCCGTCAGTCCTACGATCAGCAAGAATAAGTTTTCCGCCAAAACCAACCATGCTAGCTGCCCAGCGCGAAAGCCCAGCGCCGACAATAGCGCCAATTCCGCCCGCCGTTCCCAGACACCGCGCAAGAGCACGATCGCCAGGCCCACCGCGCCAAGCACGAGACCGAGTCCGCCGAGCGCCTGGAACGTCGCCAGGTACATGTTCTCCACGGCGACGTAGCTATCCAATCGGCTGCCTGTCGTCTGAACGTCCAGATTCAGCTTCGCGAATCCAGCGCTCAGTTGTTTTTCCCACGCCGGCAGCTTTGTCAGATCGGGATCGTTGGTGTCGATCAGGAAGAACGAAAAACCTTCCTGCCGAGGATACATCTCAAGGAAGCGCGACTCGGCAATGAGGATCTCGCTCTGGAAGATGCTCTCGTTCAGCAATCCAACGACACGGAGCGTCACCTTTTCGCCGCGATCGTTTTTGACGTCGATCGTGTCGCCCAGGCCGACCTTGAGGATCCACATCGCGGTGTTTTTGTCCACGATTGCCGGTATTGATTCGCCGTCTCGCTTCTCGAGCAAGTGCCAGGGGTTGGCTTTTTCGTCGTCCGATTCGGCGGCGGAAGCGGCGAAGGCGAAACCGCCGCGGCGGATGAACTCGCTCGACACGCCCATGACGCGCGGCTTGAGCGGCTTGTACAGGTTCAGGCAGCTGGCGTCGTCGCCCGCCTGCACCCGGCATGGATAGAACACTGCCCGACGAAGTTCCGGCGTCGCCAATCCGTAGTCGCCGCGGATCTGCTCGTCGTTGACATCCTCGAACACGGGCAGGCTGCCCTCGGCAAAGAACGCGAATCCGCCGCTGCCATGCGATTTAAGGTAGAAAGTATGATCGGCCTCCTTGTGAAAGGATTCGACCGCGACGATCAGAAACGCTGCCGACGCCAGCAGCCCGACCGTGAGCAGGCTGCGCGATGGGTTTCGGCCCGCGTTACGCATTCCAAGCCGTGCAAGCGTTGGCTGCACGACGGCGTCGCGGCGCAGCCGGCGCAGACCGACGGCGACGAGCATGAGTGACGCCGTCAGCACGAGCGCTCCGCTGCCAAAGAACATTCCCGCTTTCGCCTCCTGGCTATTCACGAACGAACCCACAATGCCCAAACCAAGCGCGCCGACGATGAGCGCGATCGCCGTTGGCGTCAGCCAGCCGCCACCCTCGTTTCGCACCATCAGCGATTCGCTGCTCTCACCGTGCAATAGCGAGCGCGGCGACCGCTGACCGAGCGAGCGATTCGCCCACCACAATGTCAACACGCTGACGGCGAATGACGCGGCATACCCCGTTGCCAAACTTACCGGGCCGATGTGCGTACGCAAGAACGGCAGTCCGTCCGTCCCCGGCCAGGATGCCGCCAAGAGCTTCAACATCCCGTCCGCATACAGCAGCGCGCCGCCCAGGCCGAGCAGCGACCCGACAAGCGCGATCAGCGTGCCTTCGCCCAACAGCAGCCGGCGGACCGTGGCAGGCCCCCAGCCGACGGAGAGCAGCAGGCCGATCTCCGCGGCACGGCGATCGAGATTGAGCCGAACAAGCAAGCCGACAAGCAGCAGAGCCGACACGATCAGGAAAAAGCTGAACGCGATGAACAACACCCCGAAATCGGTCGCTCCGGCGCTGGCGGCGACGGCCTGCTGGCGGATCGGCTGAAACGTGAACCCGCCCTCCTCCGGCGACAATTCCGCCAGCACTTTCGCGGGCAACGTCGTGGGCTGCTCCGTCCCTGGCCGAACCTGGATCATCGTCGTGTCGCCGAATCGGCTAGGCCAAAGCTCGCGCGCCTTTTTCAAACTGATGTACGCCTTCGGGGTCGTGCGGTAGCGATTCCAATATTCCTCGTCGATCGGTTTGATGCGCTTCTTGTCGTAAGGAAACGGCGGATTCTGCCAGTTGTCCATGCGCACGCTGTCGGTGATGCCGGGAAACTCCGGCGTCAGGTCCGGGTCGTCGAGCACGCCTTCCAGCTTCGGCACGGAATGCAGATGGAAGTCCGCCTTCCGCAGTTCCAGCCGATTTTTCGCATTCGGGGTGTAATAAGCGACCTCGATATCCGGCTTCTGTTTGAGGTTCTCCTTCAACGGCAGCCCGGGCCACTTCACCAGAACGATGTCGTCATCCTTGAGAAACGCGGAATCATCGCCCGCGATAATGGCGTAAGGCGTCTCGACCTTGTTGACGTGGATCGCGTCGGCGAGATAGACGAGGCTCGGCGACCATTTCCACGGCGGATTCTTGTCGGAATCAGGCCTGGGCTTCGGACTGATCTTTTCGATCGCGCGAACGACGCGCGGATCGAGCAGCATCCGCCGGCTTTCGAGCGACCAGTAGTCGCGAGCACGTTCATAATAATCGGCGACCATCTTCGTCGTCAGCACGCCACGGTTATTTTTTGTCGCCTTGGCGAGTTCCTCGGGGATGTGGCCTCGCCATTTGAATTCCTTGAGCTTTGCATCCTCGACATCGTCGCGCACGCCGAGGTACTTCAAAAAAGCCAGCGCCCGATCGCGCGGCGAACGATAGCGCAGACCCCAATCCTCGAGCGTCAGATGCTTGCGCAGATCTTGGGACAGGACAGCCTGGTCGGCGCCGGCGGCGAGGATAATGTTCGCCTGGTCGGCCAACCCGAGCGAACGCTGCAAGAAGCGGATCGGCACGAAGGCATTGCGCACGGGTGTCGGCGCCGGCTTCAGGTTAAAGCGGGCGATGCCGACATCGGGCAGAATCTGTTTGACCGTGACGATCAACGGCACGATGACGTTCTCGCTCTTCCGCTGGCCCAGGAGCGATTCACGCGGCGCGTGGTCGGCTTTCTCGAGCCGAAGCGTGATCGTGTCGCCTGCCTTGACTTTGAGAAGCTCGGCGAGAGCCGCATTGAGCACGACGGCACGGTCATCCGACGCCCAGAGCTCGGCAGAATCGGGAATCGCGCCATCATTCCAAAACGCGGCATCGACGCCGAGCACGTTGACCTTGCCGGCGGTGGCGGCATCTTCCTTGGGCCCCGCCGAGGCGCGCCCCTGAAGCAGGAGCACGCCAGCCTTGTGTTTGGCGGAAAGGTGCGAGGCCAGGGTGTCGCGAAAAAAGCGTCCCGGAAGCATGGCGTGATCGACCCAGGCGAGTTGATCGAGCGTCAAGGCGCGCATGCTGCCGCGAAGCGAATCGCCGACCAGCAGCGCTCCGGTGAGCACGGCCCCACCCAGCGCGACACCGAGCAGCACCGCGGCATTGCCTCGCCAGTGGTAGATCAAATTGCGAAGAAGCAAGCGGAGGAACGTCATGGCAGATCGCCCGTTGTATTGCGAGAGTTATTCAAGGCGGTATATTGTGTCATTATATGGCGGGCTGTGCGCCTCGCGCATTCCACCGAAATCGGACCGGAGAAACCTCATGACGACGACGCTACCCTCTGGCGATTATTCCGCCGCCGTCAACGATTCAGCCTGGTTTGACCTGAGCGCTCGCGGCAAGATCGAACTTGCCGGGCCGGAGGCTTGCGCCTTTCTGCACAATCTCGCCACGCAGGACGTAAAGAATCTCGCGGTCCTCGCCTCGGCGGAAACGTTCCTGACAACGAACAAGGCCAGGATCGTCGCGCATGCGTGGGTCTACCACATGCGCGAGGATGTTCTCCTGCTCGACCTTGCGCCAGGTCTAGCAAAGAAAACGCTGGCTCACCTCAATCATTACCTCATCAGCGAGCAGGTCGAACTGGCCGACCGGTCCAGCGATTTCGCCATGTTCCGCATCGTCGGACCCGGCGCAGCCTCGGCATTGAAGCTTGCGGACCTGCACGTCAACCGCGTGCGGATGCTCGGTGAACTCGGCTTCATCCGCCGGCACAACTTGCTTGCGCTGGACGGCTTCGACTGGATATGCCCGATCGGAAACGTCGAGGCGGTTCGGGCAAAATTCGCGGAGATCGCCGAAAGCACAACTGCGACGCACGAGATCCTCCGCATCGAGGCCGGCCTACCCGCGCTCGGCGCCGAGATCGACGATCAGCGCTTCGCCATGGAAGTCGATCGCACGCCGCAGGCGATCTGCTACACGAAGGGCTGCTTCCTCGGCCAGGAGACCATTGTCATGGCGCGCGACCGCGGGCAGCTTAACCGCGTGCTGCGCGGCATCGTGATGCACGCCCCCGGCGTGCCAGCGGTTGGCGCGAAGGTCTTGAAAGGCTCGGAGGAAGTAGGCGTCGTCACCTCGGCGACGTATTCGCCTCGCCGCGGCTGCGCGATCGCGCTGGCCTACATCCGCCGCGGCGCGTGGGATCCTGGTACCGATGTGGTGCTGGACGGGCATCTGGGAACCGTATCCTCGCTCCCGATGTGAGCTAGGCGTAAACCGAATTTCCCACCACAGAGATCACCGAGAGCACGGAGTGAGGAATTCAAAGGAAATAGGAAGGGGCGATGAAAAACACTCAATCATTTTCTCGATCAGAGGCTCAATGTCGTTCGTTGTCTCTCCTCAATTCCTCTGCACTACTCCGTGTTCTCTGTGTTCTCCGTGGTGGGAAATTCGGCCTAACGCCCCTGCGTTACCGTTCCGTAGAGAGCGATGAACGACGTGAGATTGAACGCGGCGTGGAGCACGATCGATGGCACGAGGCTCTGCGTGCGCCAGGCCAGCCAGCCGAACAGCAACGCGAGCAGCATCAGCGGAATCGGCGCGGGCCAGGCGGCGTAGTGCACCATCGCAAACAGCATGGCCGTCCCGTACCATGCCAGCTGGGCGTTCGCCTTGGCCCAATCGCGCTGCCGCAATTCGTCCTGTTCACGGGCGATCCGGCGGAGCTCGCGTTGCTCCTCCTCGGACAGGTCGCCACGAGGCTCGAGCGGTTCCTCGATCGGCTCGATTTGCCAGTTCTGTATCTCGCTTTCACGAAGTTCGAATTGGCGAAGGATGCGCACCATCAACCAGATGTGGACGCCAACAAGAATCGCCACGAAGACGCCTGGGCCAATGAAGTCGATCGCCGTCACGGCCGGCCGCGCGGGCGCCTTCGCGTCGTCGGTAGCGCCAACGCCGGCGGCTACGGCGGCCTTCTCTGCGATTACCATGACTCCACAGAGCAAAACGGCCGTGCACACGACGAGGTGTCCGCTGACCGAGGCCCGCCGTAACCAACCCTGGATCAGGCCGCGGAATACCACTTCCTCGAGTGACGATGCGACGACGATGAGCTGAAACCCGATGAACCACCATTCCCAGTCGTGTTCCACCAGTCGGCTCAAAAGCGTCAGCGAATGCTCTCGGCCCGGCAGAACCAGCTGCACGAGATAGTGAAAGCCGATGACAAGCGGAATAGCGAAAATCGCCGACCCCAGGCCGAGGCCGACGTTGGGCCAAAACCTGGCCCACGAAAGCCCAAAGTGGTTCGGCCTGGTTCCGCTGCGAGCGAAGAGAATGAAAAAGATCGTGCCGAGGGTAATCGTAAAGCTGAGCGGGCTGGCGATATTTTGGCATCGGCTGATATAGACCGCAGTATCGACAGCCGCCTCTCGATCCGGCGCAGGGCCGATCAACGGCGTGAAAAAGCCCATCTGAAATAGCGTCGCCGTCACCACCAACGGCAGACCGAGATAGACGCAGTAGGCGAAAATCGTGTCTCGGCCCGTCCACGCTCCGGGTCGCAGGCGCGGAATCGGCAACCACCCGCGCCGATAGCTGGGAGCGAACAACCAGATCATCGCGGCGACGAGGACGGCGCCGCCCGCGACCCATGCGTAGGCGATGCCGTACCAGGCGAGTTCGTTCAGGCGGTCCACAAGCTTCCTTTGTTTCGCATAATAAACAAGGCGAGCACGATATGGTATCGTACCATGGTCAAGACGAATGCCTCAACAAGAGTATACGGGAAGATTCGGATGAGCGATATTTTGCAGCGCATCGTAACGACGAAACGGCTGGAAATCGAGCGCGATCGGTCGGCAAGGTCGTTGTCGTCGCTAGAATCGCGCCTCGCTGATGCACCGCCCGTCCGCGATTTTCGCGCCGCGTTGATGCGCCGCCCTCTGCCGAGCGTCATCGCCGAGGTCAAGAAGGCGTCGCCCTCGGCCGGCGTCTTGCGTGCCGACTTCGATCCGCTTGCGATTGCCCAGACCTACGAGGCAAACGGCGCGGCGTGCATCAGCGTGTTGACCGATGAACCGTATTTCCAGGGAAAGCTCGAATATCTCTCGGCAATCCGTCTCGCGGTTTCTCCGCCGGTGTTGCGCAAGGACTTTATCCTCGATCCGTACCAGGTCGTGCAAGCACGAGTCGCCGGCGCCGATGCCGTGCTGCTCATCGCGGAAATTCTTGGTGAAGCCGAACTGCCCGCGCTGCTGAAACAGATCCACGGCCTGGGCATGGAAGCGCTGGTCGAGTTGTACGATCGCGACAATTTGCCGCGCGTGCTCGAGGCCGGCGCCCGGCTCGTCGGCATCAACAATCGCAACCTGCGAACGTTTGTCACTAGCCTCGATCACACGCTGGAGCTGTTGCCGATGATTCCGCGCGATGTTTGCGTCGTCAGCGAGAGCGGCATTCGCACGCGCGCGGATATGGAACATCTCAAGTCCGCAGGTGTGTCGGCGGTGCTCATCGGCGAGACGTTTATGCGTGCGCCGGACATCGGCGCCAAGCTGCGCGAATTGCGAGGCGTGCCGTGAACCTTGCAGAACATCTCGGCGATTGGTTCCGCGCGAGCCGATTGGAGGGCACGAAGGGAATCGTCGCCGTCTCGGGCGGGCCAGACAGTGTCGCGCTGGCGCACCTGTGCCTCGAGCAGGTCCGGCGCGGATCGCTGGCGGGACTCGTCCTGGCCCATATCAACCATCAACTGCGCGGCAATGAAAGCGATGCCGACGAAGCGTTTGTGAGCAGTCTGTCGGGCCTCTGGGCGATACATGACGACCCGCGCTTCGCATGCCGGACGTGTCGAATCGACGTGTCGGCCATTGCCGAGGCGGAGCACGAGAATCTGGAAAGCACAGGCCGCCGCGCTCGCTACGACTGGCTGACGCGTCTTGCCAAGGAAGATGGCGCCGCCTGGATCGCGACCGGGCACACCGCCGACGATCAGGCGGAAACCGTGCTGTTTCGTCTCTTGCGAGGCACGGGCGTGCTCGGCTTGGGAGGAATCGCCGAGCGACGGGGAACCGACGCCGCGAATGTGTCGATCATTCGGCCCCTGCTGTCGGTTCGCCGTGCTGATTTGCTGGAGTACCTGCAACAACGAGAATTATCGTATCGCGTCGATTCGTCGAATGCGGATTTGCGTTTTCGCCGCAATTGGCTGCGGGCGAAATTGCTGCCGATGTTGCGCGAAGAATGCAATCCGGAAATCGACATGGTGCTTTGCCGGCTGGCGGAACAGGCCGCGGAGTTGCAAGCCGACATCGATGCCGAGTCGGCGAAATTGTTAGCGCGAGCCGAGCGACCGCGTGCCGGGACCATGGTGGTGCTTGCGGTCGAGCCGTTGCGTTCGGCGAGCGACAATCAGATGCGCGAGCTTTTTCGCGCAGTATGGCGGCGCGAAGGCTGGCCCGCCGCCGCGATGGACGCCAAACACTGGCAGCGCCTCGTCACGATCGCGCGCGGCCCCGCCTCGGCGTGCGACTTCCCCGCTGGCGTGCACGTCCGCCACGTTGGCGGCGTGTTGCAATTGCGCTGCCGCGAATCGGATTAGCTTCCCTCTCCCTCTGAGAGAGGGGTCGGGGGCGGGCTGAAGAAAATCATTGAAAATTCGTACTGAAGAGATAGTATCCGACGCAAGAAGTCGTTGCGCGAAGCGCTCCCTCTCCCACCGGGAGAGGGTTGGGGTGAGGGCCGCTTGACCATGGCAATGCCAGGAAAATATCAGCATTGCAAGCAACCTACGGCCCTCACCCCCAGCCCCTCTCCCGGTGGGAGAGGGGAGAACAATAGCGTCCCAAGCGAGCGTGGTCTGGGTGCCGAACGCGAGCGGCCAAGCATACAATATCAACGCACGCAATCTCAGGAGCAAAACCAATGTCCGACCCGCGTATTCCCGTCACCGTGCTCACCGGCTTTCTCGGCGCCGGCAAGACCACGCTGCTCAACCATATTCTCACCGCCAAGCACGGTAAACGCGTGGCGGTCATCGAAAACGAATTCGGCGAGATCGGCGTCGATCAGGACCTCGTCATCCAGACCGAAGAAGAAATCTTCGAGATGAACAACGGCTGCATTTGCTGCACCGTGCGAGGCGATCTCATTCGCATCCTCGGCAAACTGCTCAAACGCAAAGACAAGTTCGACTACGTCCTCATCGAAACCACCGGCCTGGCCGACCCCGCGCCCGTCGCGCAGACGTTTTTCTCCGACGAGGAGATGAAAGCTCGCTTCCGCCTGGATGCGATCGTCACCGTCGTCGATTCCAAACACGTGACCGAACACCTCGATGTGATGCGCGAGCCAGAAGAACAGGTCGCCTTCGCCGACGTGATTTTGCTCAACAAGACCGATCTCGTCCCGCCTGCCGATGTCGATGCGCTCGAGAAGCGCCTGCGAGCGATCAACGCCACGGCTCCCATGTATCGCTGCCAAAAGTCGCTCGTCGAAATGGACAAGATTCTCGACGTCAACGGCTTCGATCTGGACCGCGTGCTCGATCTCAACCCGAACTTCCTCGACCTTACCGAGCACGATCACGAGCACAGCGAGGAAGTCTATTCCGTCGGCATCACGATCCCTGGCGATCTTGACGAGAAAAAGCTCAACGAATGGCTGCGCGAACTGCTCATGCAGGAAGGCAAGGACATCTTCCGCATGAAGGGCGTGCTGAGCATCCGCAACGATCCGCGGCGATTCGTGTTTCAGGGCATTCACATGCTATTCGACGGGCAAGCCGATCGACCCTGGAAGAAAGGTGAGGAACGCGACAACAAGATGATCTTCATTGGCCGAAACCTGAACCGCGAGCGTCTTGAGGAGGGGTTCCGCAAATGCCTCGCTTGAATCCATTCGCCTCGGGGCGGACGAGTCTGACGAAGAAAGGTGAAGGCCGAATCGACGGCCACGTCGTGTCGCTGGCGTGGTCGGATTCGCTGGATCTTATCGCAGCGGCATCGGCCGACGGTCCGATCTCGGTATTCGACGCGAAGTCGGGGCAGGTTCGTCACGTCCTTTCGGGGCATGGATTCGGCACGTCATGCATCGCCTGGTCGGTCGATGGCAAACACCTCGCGTCGGCAGGCCAGGACGGCAAGATTCGGATGTGGGATCCCGCCACTGGCAAGGCGACGCGCGAGCTTCCTGCCGGCGCCGCCTGGGCCGAGCGTGTCGCCTGGTGCCCGACCGCGAATCTGCTGGCGAGTGCCGCCGGCAGGAAGCTACGACTCTGGAATATCGCCGGCGATCTTGTCCGCGAGTTCCCCGACCACACGAGCACGATCGCCGACATCCGCTGGAAACCCGGCGAGCCGATCCTCGCCTCGGCAGCATACGCGAAGCTCTCGCTCTGGAACACGACCATGCTCCCCTCTCCCTCTGGGAGTGAGGCTTCATCTTCGCTCCCCTCTCCCTCTGGGAGTGAGGCTTCATCTTCGCTCCCCTCTCCCTCTGGG
>CAZAFH010000060.1:0-30674 GCA_964484265.1 uncultured Singulisphaera sp. | reverse complement strand
GCTCCCCTCTCCCTCTGGGAGTGAGGCTTCATCTTCGCTCCCCTCTCCCTCTGGGAGAGCGGCCAGCATTCTTCCCCCCTCTCCCTCTGGGAGAGGGGTTGGGGGTGAGGGGGAACCAGCCGACGAAAAAAAATCAGCCGACCCTGCCCTCATCCGCGAGTTTACCTGGCAAAGCTCGTTGCTCGTTGTCGAATGGCACCCGAAGGCGCGGTTCATCGCCGCCGGCGCGCAGGATTGCACCGTCCACTTCTGGGAGATGGCGAGCGGCGAAGACCTGCAAATGTCCGGCTACCCGACCAAAGTACGCGAACTCTCGTGGGACGCGAGCGGACGCTGGCTCGCCACGGGCGGCGGGCCGACGCCGTGCGTGTGGGACTTTACGGGCAAAGGCCCGGCCGGCTCAACGCCGCTGCAATTCGACGCCCACGAAGACAACCTCACCTGCCTGGCGTTTCAGCGCCGCGGAGCTTACCTGGCATCGGGCGGAGAAGACGGCTTGCTAGCGTTGTGGCATCCAGGCCGACAGAAGGGGGCCGTCGCGCTCGCCAAGCACGAAGCCCCGGTATCCCAACTCGCCTGGGCTGCCGATGATAAGCGCCTCGCCGTCGGCACCGCTGATGGCGCCGTCGTGTTGTACACATTGTAAAAAGGTGTCGGTTGGAAAGTTGGCTGTTGACAGTCAATTTATCAGGAGGATCTCACCATGAAATACGCACTCACCGTGATCTGCGCTTCCGTACTGACTGGTCCTTTGTTCGGGCAGGCTCAAAGCCTCGATGCCCGCTGGGCGGACCTGGGCAGCGCCGACGAGGGGAAGGCGTTGCTGGCGGCCCTCGCGCTCTCGGCCACGCCCAAGGAAACTATCGCCTTTCTGAAGGACCACCTCAAGCCCGTGAAGGCCGACCCGAAGCTGGTCGCGCAGTTAGTGAAGAATATGGAGAGCGCCAACTTCGTCGTTCGCAATCGCGCCTCGGCTGAGCTGGAATACCTTGGCAAGTATGTCAAGAAGGAACTGGAGTCAGCAGCGAAGGACGCGACCAGCGCCGAGACGAAATCGCGCCTCCAGCAACTCATCGACAAGATGCCGCCCGACCCGAGTGCGAAGAAGGCGGCAACACCGAAGGCGGCGCCGAATCTGGGCGGCGCGCGCAGCATCAGCGTGTCGAACGTCAACGGGCAGATAACGATTATCGTGGACGGCGTGCCTCTCGACTTCTCGAAGATGGCTCCGCCCCCACCGCCCGCCCCGCCCGGTCCGCCGGCAGGCTGGCGCCGCGCCACGCGCGCCGTCACGCTGCTCGAACACCTGGCCACTCCCGAAGCACGCGCGATCCTACAGACCATCGCCGGCGGCGAAAGCGACGCCCTGCCAACGATCGCCGCACGGGACGCAATCGCGAGGCTGGCGAAATAGATCGGAAAAAATTCCCGGAATGCTAAATTGCGGTGTACGTCGAGCGAATAGGAAGGCGACGGAAACGCCATTTCGGCCGCCGTCGCTTCGTTCGGGGATTCTGCGCGATGATCGGTTCCGCGGGCACCGTAATTGTGTTCGTCATGTCGCTGGCGGCCTTTGGCGTCTGGGTCGTGGTGTACACCACTTTCGTTGCCCATTATGTTCTTACCACGCTCACATCGACCAGTGCCGGGGCGAACGAGGTTGAGTTTCCCACCGAGAGTTTTATATCGTGGTGGTGGAAACCGATCCTCTGCGCCTGGGTGCTGGCCGCCTGGAGCATCCCGATCTCGATCGCCTGCCTGCCCCTGGCGTCTCTCGGGACTTGGCCATTCGCCATTGCATTTCTGGCGCTGCTCGGCACGATCTATCCTCTTAGCCTGGCATCAGTCCTTTTCCAGCAAAACTGGCTGATCCTGATCGACCTTCTCGTCATCTGGCGAATGGTGCGCCATTTTCGCTTGTTCCTTGGCGTGCTTATCTTTTCATCGGTCCTGACATTCGTCTGTGCGGCCCTGCTGCTCGTCGCCGCTCAGAGAAACTGGCTTTCGCTCGTCATGTTTTCGATGATGTTGCCGATGGCATTGTTGATGTGGGCACGCTACTGGGGCCGTCTGGCCTGGGTGACGTTGAATCACACTCCGCCGCGCCGCAAGCGCAAAAAACGGCGAAAGCCCCGCGCGGATCAATCTGCCGATGCTATGATGGAAATCGACGTCGAAGTGGTAACGGACGAACCGCCTGCGCCAAACGAGACTGCGTTCGCCGAGGAAGACGAATGGTCCAAAGACAAAGCGCCCTATGCGATGGAGCCAGAAATCAACACGCCGGAATCCACGCCCGGCCAACCTGCGGTGTCGTCCGTTACGTCGTACTACGAGGAACGAGCGGCACGCGAAGCGAAGGAACGGGAAGTGGAGGCGGCCAAGCTCGGAATCGGCGTGTCAGGCGGGCGAATCGAACCGAGTTTTCGCGAGGCAATGTTTGTAGGCATGTGGAGCTTCCTCTTTCAGCGCGGCGCTCTGCGAGCCTGGGCGAACATGGCGCTGATGACCTTCGCCGGTATCTTCGTGCTGGCGCTGCTCGGCATCTTTCGGCCGCCGGTTTGAACAGGCTGCGCGCGATCCTTGGGCGACTGTATAATATTATTCCGACAAAACTCCTTTTCAGCGAATGGAGATCCTAATGCCCCACTTCGATGATAAGGCCTGGGCAGCCGTCCTGAAACATGAAGACACGAAACTCGACAAGCCGGTGACCCCGGATGCCATGGATGCGTTTGAGGCCAATCACAAACTCAAACTACCTGATGCGAATCGAGAATTCCTGCTAAAGGGCAACGGCGGTGTCGTTGGAATTGTCCGATTGTTTGGGATTGGCCGCGACGACCATCTTGATCTCGCTCGGCAGCTGGCTGAAATGCGAGCCGATATCGAAGGAATGGCAGATGGCCCGGTGTTGCCATTCGCGAGCGACTGGGGCGGAAGCTACTTCTGCTATGATCTGCGCAAGGCCGCGACGCCGAAGGGCTATCCCGTCCTCTACTGGAATCACGAATATTCCGAGGAGCCGGACGATCGTCCCATGTTGTGGAAAAAATATGCGCCGGATTTCGTCGGCTTCATCAAGAAGGTGATCAAGGACTGAATCCTCCATGACGGCCAACGATTCATAGAGCGCACCTGGAGAATTATCAATGGAAGCGGAAGGGCGGTTGGTGATCCAATCGGGTGGACGATGCCGATATGGGAATGTCCGCGTCCGGTACGAGGAATCCGCCGAGGAAACGGGCGTCCGCGCGGTGGCCGCTCCTGAGGTGTATGCCAGGAAAGGCTGGGCACCCGAGTGGATTGAAGCCGCCGTGACCGGAGCCGCTCTGGGCTTGGAGTCTGCCGGCGCGCCAGGACGGTGTGTGATCATCGCTCTCCACAATCCAGATCACCCTGAAAGCGTCATTCGGCCCTGGACCGTCGCGGTAGCCGCAGTTCGGGCTGCATGGGCGGCCGTGGGCTTCGTTCCCGACAGTGAAACCGCGCAACGTATCGAGGCACGAGCGACTGAATCGGTTAGTAACATTCGAAATTCTACTTACTGAATTACCTTTTTCCGCGTGCGGCTTGCTGCTCAGCATAGCACCATGCCACGAGCGTCACTCTGTCGCAAGGAGTATAATAAAGAGCGTCCAATTCATTCGTCGCGATCTGATGGACCTCGGAGATACGGGCCTTGTCCGAAAATGAGCGGTTGCCGCCGAGCGAGAAAGTCAAGCAGTTTCCCGCCGCGCCGGGCGTGTACTTGATGAAAGACGCCGAGGGTCGAGTGATCTACGTCGGCAAGGCGAAGTCGCTGCGCAGCCGGGCGTCGCATTATTTCACCAAGGCCGCTGCCGAGGAAGCCCGCACCGCGGACCTGGTAAAGGTGATCGCCGATATCGACTTCGTTCCTGCCGATTCCGAGGTCGATGCGCTCTTGATGGAGGCGAGGCTCATCAAGGACATCCAGCCGCGTTTCAATGTCGAGCTCAAGGACAACAAGACTTTTCCCTATCTGCAAATCCGCATCCGCGAGGAATTCCCGCGTGTCGAATTCACAAGGTCGCCCCGCACCAGGGGCGTTCGACTGTACGGACCGTTCACGAGCGCAAAGAGCCTGCGGGCGGCGATCCAGGTCCTGCAGCGCGTCTTCCAATTCCGCACCTGCGGCCTCAAGATTCAATCATCCAACGATCAATGGCGCTGGTTTCGGCCCTGCATCTTGCACAGCATCCGCCAGTGCACCGCGCCGTGCAACTTTCGTGTGAGCCGAGAGGACTATCGCAAGCAGATACGCCGGCTGTGCATGGTGCTGGAAGGCAAGAAGGACAAGCTGCTCGCCGAATTGGCCGGGCAGATGCAGGAAGCGAGCCTCAAGCTCGAGTTTGAAAAAGCCGCCCGGCTGCGCGACGAGATTGCCGCGCTGAAAAGCCTCGGCCTTCGCGGCGAGGTGGACAAGGACGTGCAACCGGAGGTGTTCCAGATCGAGCCGCGGAAGGGATCGGTGGGCCTGCGCAAAGTGCTAGGCCTTGCCGAGACGCCGCGCACGATCGAAGGAGTGGACATCGCGCACCTGAGTGGGCAGGAGATGGTGGCCTCGCTGGTGTCGTTTATTGACGGCCTGCCGTTCAAGCCGCATTATCGCCGGTACAAGATCAAGTCGGTCGAAGGTATCGACGATTTTGCGTCGATCCGCGAAGTCATCGGCCGGCGCTTTCGCAATGCGACGTCGCCAGGCGAGGAAGAGCAGGTCTTCCCGGACATTTTGCTGATCGACGGCGGCAAGGGACAGCTGAATGCCGCGCTCGAAGTGTTTCGCATGCTCGGCAAGGAGCCGCCGTGCCTCATCTCGCTCGCCAAGCAGCAAGAGGAGATCTACCGCCCGGGCGATGCCGAGCCGCTTCGGCTAAGCCGTCATTCCGCGGCACTGCGTCTACTGCAATACGTGCGTGACGAAGCACACCGGTTTGCGCAACATTATCATCACTTGCTGCGGAAGAAAAAATACGAAGAATAACAAGCCCAGGGGTGAGCGCAGCGAACCCCTGGGATATTGATTCAGGATTCCAGGGGTTTGCTGCGCTCACCCCTGGGCGTTCAGGTGTCTCATGCGCATCCTGCTCACCAATGACGACGGCGTGTACGCTCCCGGCATTCGGGCCATGCGGAAAGAACTGCAAAAGCTCGGCGATGTCATCGTCGTCTCGCCGGCCGGCGAGCAGAGCGCGGTCGGTCATTCGATCACGCTTCTCGCGCCGCTCATCACGCAGCAGGTCGTTGACGAAGAGCAAAAGCCGATGGGCTGGGCCGTGGAAGGCAGGCCCGCGGATTGCGTCAAGCTCGCGCTTCTGGAACTGCTGAAGGAACCGCCGGATCTGATCGTCAGCGGCTTGAACGCCGGCTCGAACGCGGGGATCAACGTCCTCTATTCCGGAACCGTCGCGGCGGCGGTCGAGGGCGCGTTTTTCCAGATCACCAGCATCGCCGTCAGCCTCGTCACCAACAAACCGGAAGCACCGAACTTCCCCAAGGCGGCGGGCTACGCACGGAGCGTCATCGAACAACTCATCCGCCATCCTCTAAGCCGAGGCAGCTTGTTCAACGTCAATATTCCCAACGTGGATAAGACTTCGATCCAGGGTGTGCGCGTTGTAAGGCAGAATGTCGCGCCGTACACGGAAAAGTACGATCGCCGGACCGATCCGCGCGGCCGAACTTATTTCTGGACCGGTCCGGACTTCGGCTGCCCCGACCCGCATCCTGACACGGACGAGACGGCCCTGCGTGACGGCTTCATCACGGTCACGCCGCTGCACTTCAACCTTACCGATGCCGTGATGCTGGAAAAGATGAAAGACTGGCAATGGCAGGCGTGATTCTGGCGAGCCGGGAGCGTCAGCGACTGGAGGTCATCTGGGATTATCGCCGGCTTTTTCCGGTCGCTCACGCTCCCAGCTCGCCAAATGCGTAATGCATTAATTCCGCGCGGTCCAGTGGGCGGTGTAGGAGAGGTCGGTTTTGCCGCGGTCGAGCATGGTCCATGTTGAGATGCGGTAGAAACCGCTTTCGGGGATGGGGTAGCGGAATTCGCCGGACCCGCTGGCGGTGACGCGGTCCATTTTGCCGCCCTTCGTGTTCAATGCGGACTTGAAAGGTTTGGCGAAGAAGAAGTCGACCGAACCGTGTTTGATTTTCGCGGAGTAAGAGAGCGCGAGTGTTTGGCCCTTGCGAAGATAAAATTGCTTCGGGCCAAGCGACACGCCATACCGCGAGCCGGAGAACACGCTTTCTTGCTGCACTTCGTAGGATTCGTAGCGCCAGCAGATTCCACCGAAGAACCAGAACAGAAGAAACCCCGCGGCGATAGCGCCGAAAACGGTTGCCGCGATCTGTTTGGTGCTGAATCGGGTCATCGTGAAATCCTCGGTAGGTTCGTCCATCCAAGGGTAGGCCACGAATTCGCGATTAGCAAGCGGTCAGGCCTCCATCAGGGCGCGGAATTCATCGAACAGGTAGGTGCTGTCGTGAGGGCCGGCTGATGCCTCCGGGTGATACTGCACGCTGAAAAGCGGATATCGCTTGTGGCGTAGGCCTTCGAGGGTATTGTCGTTGAGGTTGATGTGGGTTGCTTCCACGTCCGCGGGCAGCGATTCAGGGTCGACTGCGAAGCCGTGATTTTGCGAGGTGATTTCAACGCGGCCGCTCCGTTTGTTCAGGACCGGCTGATTGCCGCCGCGATGGCCGAACTTGAGTTTGAAGGTCTTGCCTCCGAGCGCCAAACCCAGCAGCTGATGCCCCAGGCAGATGCCGAAGATTGGCTTCTTGCCGATGAGTTCGCGAATGTTGTTGATGGCGTAGGTCAACGGTTCGGGATCGCCGGGGCCGTTCGAGATGAACACGCCATCGGGATTCAGCGCGAGGATTTCCTTCGCCGACGTCGTGCCTGGCACGACGGTGACGTCGCACCCCATCTGGACGAGGCAGCGCGGGATATTCCACTTCATGCCAAAATCGAGCGCGACGACGCGATGCTTCTTCTTGCCCGGATGCAGTTCCTGCGTCTGAAACGGGCTGTTGAATCCATCCTTCCAGGAAAACGCATTGTCGGGCATGACTGTTTTCGCGAGATCGATGCCCACGATCGACGGCTTCGATCGCGCCTTGCGAACCAGCGAGGCGTCGTCGAGATCGGTCGTGCTGAGGACGCCCGTCATCGCCCCGCGGACACGGATTCGGCGAACCAGCGACCGCGTGTCGATCCGCTCGATGCCGATGACGTTATGTTCGGCAAGGTAATCGGAGAGCGAAATCGTCGAGCGGAAATTGCTGGGCTGGCGCGCGCACTCGCGGACGACGAAACCTTCGACCTGCGGAATTTTCGATTCGCGATCTTCGAGATTGATGCCGTAATTGCCAATGAGCGGATAAGTCATCGTGACGATTTGACCGGTGTAGGACGGATCGGTCAGAACCTCCTGATAGCCGGTCATGCTGGTATTGAAGACGACTTCGCCAAACGTTTCGCCGGCGGCGCCGAAACTCAGGCCGGTGAATACGGCCCCGTCTTCAAGGGCAAGCTTCGCGATCGATTGAGACATTGAATAACCCCGGGGAGCAAGAATTTCGCCTATTTTACAGGAACGAAGCCCGTCGGCAAATGGCGGGGAATTCGAAAGGGGCTCACCGAAGCCCTCACGCTCCGTTATGATCCAGCGCAATCCATCTCGCGGAGCGAGATGGCTACGGTGGCCTTTCGTAGGCATCACGCAAAACGCGAGGCTTAACGTCGTCGCGTGGCGCGGCGATGTTGGAAGGAAGAAAACTAATCCGGCGACTCTCGAAAGATTCGCTCGATTTGGCTGGCGTTGCGGACGAAGATATGCAGCAATTCTGGGTCGAATTGACCTGCACACACCTTCGACATCACTTCGAGCGCGGACGATGGAGAGAGAGCCGGCTTGTAGGAACGTCTTGACCGCAAGGCGTCGTAAACGTCGAGGATGGCGACGATTCGGGCGGACAGGGGAATGCTGGCCCCGACCAGTTTGTCGGGGTAGCCGTTGCCGTCGTAGTGTTCGTGATGGTGGCGAGCGATGTCGGCAGCCATTTGCAGGAAGGCCATCGATTCGCCGTGCTGCTGCATGACGGATTTCAGCATGTCCGAGCCGATCGTGGTGTGAGTCTGCATCAGGATTCGCTCGTTGGAGTCGAGCTTTCCTGGCTTGAGAAGAATGTGGTCGGGCAGACCGACCTTGCCGATGTCGTGCAGCGGCGCGCAGCATGCCAGCAGATCGATGAAGGCGGGGTCGATTTGGCCGGCAAACACCGAGGTCTTCGCCGCCTCTTCGGCGAGGCAGCGGGCGTAGCGTTCCATTCGAGCGAGATGATCGCCGTACTCTCCTTCGCGGCGCTGCACGAGTTTGGCCAGGGCCTGAACAAGCCCGTTGCGAATTCGGATCAGGTCGCCGTCGCGCGCGCCGAGCGATTGTTCCAGCTTGCCGTTGACTTCCAGCAGGCGTGCTCGCAGGAACTCGGCTCGATCCTGGGCCTCTTTCAGTCGCAGAGCGGCTTTGACCTTGCCATGCAGCTGCACCATGCTGATCGGCTTGCTCAGGTAATCATCAGAGCCTTTTAGCAACATCCTGGCCATTTCGTCGGGCGTCGCCTGGCCTGACATCATGATGATCTTCATGTTTGATGACGGCGCATTCTCGCGCAGGTTCTGGCAGACGATTGGACCCTCCATACCGGGAAGCTGGACATCGAGAAGAACAAGATCGTACCGTTTCTCCCGTGCCATTTTCAGAGCCGTGGGACCGTCCGGCGCCTCGTCGCAGCGGAGTCCGGCGCCTTCCAACGCTAATCGGCAGAACTTGGCGACCTGGGCCTGGTCGTCCACGATGAGAACTTGTTGCTCGCCAGCTTGATTGAAATCATGACTGGAACGAGCCGGTGCGGGGAGTAGCACCTCGCCCATCTCAGGCCTGAGAAACGGGAGCAGCGCCCGCATCACCTGTTGGGGCGTGGCGTAACGCTCGGCGGGGTTGACGGCCATCATGCGACGAATGTTTTCATCGAGTTCGAGGGAGATCTCAGGCCGATGCACTCGCACGGACGGTGGCGGCTGAGTCTGGCGCTGCGTGATCTGGGCGATCAGATTCTCTTTCTGGTCGAACGGCGTCTTACCGGTCAGGCACCAGAACAGGGTTCCGCCCAGCGCATAAATGTCGGCACGGATGTCCACCGCGCCGGCGTCGCACGTTTGCTCCGGGGCCATGAAATCGAGCGTGCCCAGGATCATTCCCTGTTCAGTCATGCGGTGTGAGAACCTGCGCGTCAGGCCGAAATCGAGCAGCTTCGCCTGCCCTTCCAGAGTCAGGCGGATGTTGGACGGCTTGATGTCCCGATGGACCAGGTTGTGTTTGTGCGCTTCGCCAAGCGCAGCCGCGATTTGATGGATGATGTCGCACGCTTTCGCGGGAGAGAGCGGCCCCTTGAGGTTGACCGATTCCTCCAGGTCTTCGCCCTGAACGAGTTCCATGACGAAATAGCGGAGCGAAACCTCGTTTGGCGCCGACACGGTTCCCGAATCCATCGCCGTGACGATATTCGGATGCTGAAGCTGCGCGACAACACGGATCTCTGTCAGAAATCGGCTATGAATGCGCGGATCTTGCTCGGCGTACAACGGCAGAACCTTGATGGCCACCTGCCGGCGCATATCCACATGTTCGGCACGAAACACCACGCCCATGCCGCCGGCGCCGATGCGATCG
Organism: uncultured Singulisphaera sp.; assembly: GCA_964484265.1. Taxonomy (GTDB): domain Bacteria; phylum Planctomycetota; class Planctomycetia; order Gemmatales; family Gemmataceae; genus SIAQ01. Next base: position 20,910 of record CAZAFH010000060.1, on the reverse strand, counting down.
AGCACGCGATATTGGCCCAGCACTAACCCGTAGGTCTTCCCGGCCTCGATGCGGTCCACCTGGTACTCCGTAATCAGGTGGAAATCCAGAAGTAGCCGCCAGAGCTCTTTTCGATCGGAGCAGCGGCTAATGCGCTCCTTCGTCTCCGTGGAGAGGTTCTGGAAATCCTCGGCAAAGACGATCGATGAACTCAGCAACTCTTCGAAGAGCGTGTTGGAATCCAAATCCAATCGCTGCGACGAGATTTCCAGCATGGCGGCTCCTCGAATGCCGGGCAGATATAACGTTGGTTCCAGGCGAGGGAGACTTTTCATGGCGTCACCTGCACTTTCTGAGGGGCGAGATCGCGCTAGCGAGTTTCCGCTGCAGCTTGTTCTGCGTTGAACGCCGCCAGCTCATTCTTCACGACAGTGTCCATGCACTCGGGGCAGATTCCGTGGCTGAAGCGAGCCTCGGAGTGTTCGGCGATGTAGAACTCCACGTCTTGCCAATAATTCCTGTCGTTGCGGACTTTCTTGCAATAGCTGCAAATGGGCAGCATCTTCTGCAACTGCTTGACGCGCGCCAGGGCCAATTCCAGCTCTGCCACGCGGTCGGTCAGTTTCGCCTGCAGAGTCAGTATCCGCTGCCCGACCAGAAGGCGCGCGTGCAACTCATGATGATCGAACGGCTTCGTGAGGTAATCGTCGGCTCCCGCATGCAGGCCGACGACGATGTCCTGCTTGGTCCCCTTCGCCGTCAGGAGGATGACGTAATGGACGTCGCCCCCAGGCCGAGCGCGAAGCCGACGGCAGACCTCCGGACCGTCCATTTCCGGCATCATCCAGTCGAGGATCACCAGCGGCGGAGCGTCCTTCCCCTGAAGGGCAGCCAACGCGGCGCGGCCATCGGACGTGACCACGACCTCGTGATTCCATTTCCGCAATGTCGCTTCCAGCATTCGGCGGGAAATCGGATCGTCTTCGGCAATTAGGATCTTCATCGTAGTGCCTTTCGCTTGGGAATGCAACACATTGCGCGGCATGGATTGAGACATCAGTGGCACAGACATTCCTGTCAGTGCGCGAGTTAGCACAGACAGGGCTGTCTGTGCCGCTATTCCAAGATGTCCCATTTCGGCACGCTCAAAGTATTATTCACAATCACCCGCTTCGTTACCAAAGTCGGTTACTCCCAAATTTAGCCACAGATGAAACACGGAAAAGAACGATTCGTCGATTCTCTAGAATCCAATTCGTTTATCCGTGTTTCATCCGTGGCTCTTTTCTTTACCGCGGATCATTGACAGCAACGATATTGGTAACGAAGCGGGTGATTGATTATTCATCGATAAATCGATGGTTCGGCCTCGGCCTGGGCTTCGCGCTCATGCACCAGTGCGTCCAGAGCTGTGCGGACGGCGTCGATGGCGCTCTCGAGATTCGCGAAGTCCTCGCGCGCACCGTCGAGGTTGCCCGATTGGCCGGCGATCTCCAGTCGCAGGGCGGCGGTCACGGCGGCCGGGGCGAAGAAGTTACTGACGGATCCTTTGAGAATGTGGCTCGCGCTTTGCAGTCGCCGGGCGTCATTGGCAGCAATGGCCTCGCGGATCGTGTTCAGCTGGCCCGGGCATTCCGCGTGGAAGAGCGAAACGATTTCCTTCAGAAACGCGAGATCGTTGTTCATGCGCTCCATGATCGCCGCCTTGTCCACGATGTGCGCTGCCGATCTGCCGACGCCGGACGACACATGCGCCCGGGCCGCGCCGGACATGACCTCGGCGATGGCGTCTTGCAGCTGGCTGGCCTGCACCGGTTTGGCGAGATAGCCGTCCATGCCCGCTTGCAAACAGCGCTCGCGATCGCCCTTCATGGCATGAGCGGTCATGGCGATGATCGGCAGGCGTCTGCCTGTTCCCTTCTCTTTTTGGCGAATGATCTCGGTGGCTTGAAATCCGCCCATTTCAGGCATCTGCACGTCCATGAGCACCAAATCAATCGCCTGGCGATCGAGCACGGCCAGTGCGGATTTCCCGTCGCCCACGACCGTCACCTGGTGGCCGAGTTTCTCCACCATGCGGACGGCAAGCTTCTGGTTGACGAGATTGTCTTCCGCGAGCAGAATCTTCCAGACCTGGACGCCGTTGACCGCCTCGGGTTTCGCGCTCGGCCCCGCAGGCCGCTGTTGCTGGAACATGGAAATTCGTAGGGCTTTGATGATGGCTTCCAGCAGCTCATCTTTCTGCACGGGCTTGACGAGGTATCCCTGCACGCCCAGTTCGCGAAAGCGGATCCGCTCGCCGTGCGGATTACCCGAGGTCAGCATCATGATGGTGGCTCGCGCGAATGCTCGGTTTTGCTTGATCCGCTCGGCGACCTCGAATCCGTCCATTTCTGGCATCATGAAATCGAGAATGACCAGCTCGAACGGCTGCCTGGCGTCAACGGCCTTCTGCATGGCCGCGAGGGCTTCCGGGCCGCTGGCGACGGCGGTAGGTTTCATATGCCAGCGTTTGAGAAAGTCCATGAGGATTCTGCGATTCGTCGCGTTGTCATCCACGATCAGGGTGGGCATGTCGTGAAGCTTGACGGGAACACTGGCTAGGCCTTGAATGCCGACCTCCTTGTGCAGTCCGAACCGGGCGGTGAAGTGAAAAGTGCTGCCCTGGCCGACTTCGCTTTCGACCCAGATTCTGCCGCCCATCATTTCGACGAATTTCGAGGAGATGGACAGCCCCAGCCCCGTGCCGCCGTACTTGCGCGTCGTGGAACCGTCGGCCTGGGAGAAGGCTTCGAAGATCGATTTTTGTTTATTTTCGGGGATGCCGATGCCGGTGTCCCTGACGGCGAAGTGCAGAAAGGTTTCGCTGTCGGACCGGGATTCTTTATTGACGTCCACGACGACTTCGCCGAACTCGGTGAACTTCAGGGCATTGCCCACGAGGTTGACGAGTACCTGCCTGAGGCGGATCGGATCGCCGACGAGGTCATCGTCTACATTTTCTTCCACGTGGTAGGCGAGTTCCAGTCCCTTGGCGTGGGCGCGGACCGCAAGCGTTTTCATGGTGTTTGCGAGCGTCTGCTGCAGGCTGAAGGTCGTCGAATCCAGCTCGAATTTGCCGGCCTCGATCTTCGAAAAATCGAGGATGTCGTTGATGATCGTCAGCAGAGCGTCGCCCGACATTTTGACGGCTGCGAGGTACTCTCGCTGTTCCGACGTGAGTTCGGTGTCCAGTGCCAGCTCCGTCATGCCGAGGATTCCGTTCATCGGCGTGCGGATTTCGTGGCTCATGTTGGCGAGGAATTCGCTCTTGGCTTGATTGGCGGATTCGGCGGCGTCGGCGGCGTCTTGCAACGCCTTCGTCGTGCGGATCCGTTCCGTGATGTCTCGGCCGATGCCGATGATTCCCAGCGGCTCGCCGGCGTGGTCCTTGAGCAGCACGCCATTCACTTCGAACGAAGTCGGCCCGTTCACGGTATGGAACAACGCGTCCACAGTTCCGAAACCCGTCGAGAGCACCTGCTTGATCGCGGCGAGCACTTTCGGATGATCGGCGGCGACGAAGAACTCCAGAGCGTGCCGGTTCTTGAGCTGCGCCGCCGACAGGCCGGTGATCGTCTCCAGGTTCGTGTTCCACCACTGGAGATTGCCGGCCGGGTCCATCCGATAAAACACTTCGGGCACGGCCCGGATGACGGCGTTTATTTCGTCGTGGGCTTTCCGCAGGGCTTGCTCGGCCCGGTGGCGTTCGCTGATGTCGCGGACGATGCCGAGAAAGACGCGCTTGCCGTTCGCCACGAATTCGTTGACTGCCAGTTCGATGGGAAAGGTCGTTCCATCTTTGCGCCTGCCTGTGATCTCGCGGCGGAGGCCGATGATCTTCTTCACGCCGGTGCGCAAGTAACTGGCAAGGTAGCCGTCATGCTCCTGGTTGAAAGGCTCTGGCATGAGGATGTTGACATTCTTGCCAAGAATTTCGTCCGGAGAGTATCCGAACAAAAGCCTCGTGGTGTCATTGCACGAATCGATTTGTCCGCTTTCATCGATCGTGATCAGGCTATCGGCCGTCGAGTTGAAGATCGCGCGCATCCGATTTTCGCTGTTCAGCAACTGGGCGGTGCGCTCGGCGACTTCGCGCTCGATTCGCGAATTGGTCGCTTCCGCCTCGGCCTGCCGCGACGCTATCACGTGCATTTCCTTGACAGCCTGGACGCAGGCGCGGATGAGAAAGATGTCTTCAAACACCACCCAGCCGGCGTGCTCCAGCCAGCGCCAGTTACTGGCCGTTAGAACGCCGAAAATGGATTGGGGCCAATAAAGGCCGCGGACGAGATGATCGACGGCAACGACGATCGAGCCAGTCAGCAGGACGCGCCAATCTCGATAGAACGCGAGGAATGCCAGTGAACCAAACACATGGAAATGCGTTTCAATGCGCCCGCCAGTCAGGTGGATCAGGAGCGCTCCCATCAGCATTTGTGCTGCCGCGATGACATGCCGGGTTGCCGTTCGCCCCGGGCGAATCAACGCCAGGATGGTCGGCATCGCCACGATTATCCCGCCCAAAAAGATTGCGACCCAGACGTGAAGGTGCGTTCGGCTCTCTTCGCCAATCCAGGTAAACGGCGAAAGCCAAAGGGCGACCGCAATGCTCGCCACCCATTGAAAGGCGAGCAAGCCGGCAAAGAGTCGATCGGTTCGGCGAAAAATCTCCCACTGGTGCTGACGAAAGATTTCATCCGCTCGTGGTGTTTCCTCAGGAGTTTGTATGATGGGAGTCATCGTTGAATGGCCTCCGGATTTCGCAGCGGGCAGCCGAACACGGGCCAGGACAAAGAGCGCGGGCTTCCGTGATCCGCACAGGAGATCAAGGCGTCGAGACCGGGATTGTCGCCTTCGTGGCCGCGAGAGCTAGTGATTCCGCCGGTGAAGCGCAACGATCCGTCGGGCGCAAAGAGCGCGACATGTCCGGAAGTCTCGGCGCCAAATTTCTTCGCTTCATCGCCATTCTCGTCGCAGATACTCGTTACGCCAGGAATCCGTGCCGCCGCGTACCAGAGGTCGGTTATTTCCCATGCTTCGGGAGCATCGACCGGCTTGAAGAAAAGAATCGTCGCAACCGTTCGAAATTGATGGCGGCTCATGTATCGCGCCAGTGCGTCCATCGTCGCGCGGCTGCAAGGGCAATGCGGATGCACCGCCAGGATCAGATTCGCCCGAATCCGATCGCGGACAATTCGGCTCTCCGCTGGCCAATTAGAGCCGGGACTTCCCACAGCGCCCGGGGTGTTTGCGTGATCCACCAACGTGTAGAAGCCGACGCCAACGGCGAGCGCCCAGATGCCGATCAGGCACTTTAGCGCTCGGCCGAATTCCGGATTGGAGGGCTGCGCTTGTGTATTCACCGGGAAGCCCCCAATAATTCGCGAACTTTCTTTGCCAGGCCGCGCGGCGAGAAGGGCTTTTGCAAGAAATTCATCTCCGCGCTCAATACGCCATGGCGAATCACGGCATCGTCGGTGTAGCCCGAAACGAACAGGACCTTGGCCAACGGCCGAATCTGCGCGACGTGCTTGGCTAACGTCGGCCCGTTCATGCTTGCCATGACGATATCCGAGATGACCAGATGGATCGGCGCCGGATGATGTTTCAAGAGATCGAGCGCCGCCTCACCGGAATTTGCTTCCAAAACGAAATAGCCGCATGATGACAAAGTCAGCGAAGCCACGGTGCGGACGCTGTCGTCGTCTTCCACGAGAAGAATGGTCGCGACGGTGTTGATGCCGTGGAACGAATCCGATGCTGGTCGTGTGGTGGAATTGGGGATCTGATCCACCTCCGGCAGATAGATCTTGAACGTCGTGCCCTGGCCGAGTTCGCTGTAGACGTAGACAAAGCCGTTGCTCTGCTTGACGATTCCGTAGACAGTGGCCAGGCCGAGACCTGTGCCTTTGTCCGGCCCTTTCGTGGTGAAGAACGGCTCGAAAATACGCGCTTGCGTGGCCTTGTTCATGCCGCAGCCGGTGTCAGTCACCGCCAGCATGACGTAGGAACCGGGTACGACCTCGGCGTGACTGGCGGCGTAGGACTGGTCGAGTTTGACGTTGGCAGTCTCGATGGTCAGCTTGCCGCCGTGGGGCATGGCATCGCGTGCATTGACCGCCAGATTCAGCAAGATTTGTTCGATTTGACCTGGGTCGGCTTTTACCGCGCCGAGATCGGCGGCCAATGCGGCGGCCAATTCGATGTCCTCGCCGATCAGGCGACGAAGCATGTTGCTGGTATCAGTGACCAAGGCGTTGAGGTCAAGTATCTCCGGCGCCAGCACTTGCTTGCGGCTGAAGGCGAGCAGCTGGCGAGTTAGCGACGTGGCTCGCTCGCCGGCTTTTCGAATCTCGGCGACCAGGCTGCGATGAGGCGCCTCCGAGGGCAGTTGCTGAAGCATCATTTCACTGTAGCCGAGGATGACGGTAAGCAGGATGTTGAAGTCATGCGCGACGCCGCCGGCGAGTTGGCCGATCGCTTCCATCCTCTGCGCGTTGCGGAGTTGTTCCTCCACTCGCTTGAGCGGCGAGATGTCGGACCACGAGCCGACGATCTCGACCGGTTCGCCCGGCTTGGATACGAGTTTCTTTTCGTCGCGCACCCAGTGGAACGTGCCATCCTTGTGGCGAAAGCGGTACTCCTGCAGCAGGTGGCCACGGGTCAATATGTCCTTGAACCCGGCCAGGACTCTAGGCGCGTCATCGGGGTGAAGGTGCGACTCGAACCAGACCGATCCGAGGGCTTCGTCGGCCGAGTAACCCATCATGTCAAATAGGTTTTCGCTAATCCAGGTGCTGGCGAGCCTGTTATCCACCATGCCAAGAGCATAGGTCACCGCGGGGCTTGACGCGACGACGCGCTGTAGACGGCTTTCCGCAAGCCGCCTGGCCTGACGTATCGATCGGCCTTCCAGCGCCTTGGCGATTGCCGAGCCCAGGCGTGCAAGGCGATCTTTGAGCAGATAATCGCAGGCGCCGGCCTTCATGGCCGTGACCGCTACTTCTTCGCCGATCGTGCCCGAGACGAGGATGAAGGGAATCTCCAGATCCCTCTTCACGAGTTGCTCAAGAGCCTGCAGACCGTTCCAGCCGGGCAGATTGAAATCGGACAGCACAATATCTGGCGCCGGATCGAGCGCTGCCACGAAATCGGCTTCGCATTCCACGCGCTGCCAATGCGGCGCATAACCGGCACGCCGCAGTTCGTGAAGCAACAACTCGGTATCGGATTGCTGATCTTCGACAAAGAGGACTCGCAAGGGCGTAGGCATGGGACACCATCCTATTTCACAAAAGGCACAGGCGGTTGATTCAGGAGGAGCCAATACATGCCTAGCGTGCGCGTCGCCTCGGTAAACTGCTCGAAATCGACCGGTTTGACGATATAGCTGTTGACGCCGAGGTTGTACCCGTCAGCGATGTCGCGCTCTTCGCGCGACGATGTCAGGATCGTCACCGGAATAAGGTGCGTGCGCGCATCGCCTCGAATGCGGCGCAGGACTTCAAGCCCATCCACCTTCGGCAGCTTCAAATCCAGAAGCACCAGCTTGGGCACGTGATTGACGTCTCGCCCAGCATAGGCTCCGGTGCCGAATAGAAAATCGAGCGCCTCGGCTCCGTCGCGCGCGACGTGAATGCGGTTCGTCACCTTGTGCTTGCGAAACGCATGGAGCGTCAATTCGACGTCGTTGGGATTGTCTTCGACCAGTAGAATTTCGATTCCGTTCTCAACCATGATTCGTGCCCTCCGTCAGAGTGAAGTAGAAGGTTGCGCCCTCGTTGACGGCCGCGTCGGCCCAGACGCGCCCGCCGTGCCGAAGAATGATGCGCTTCACGATGGCCAGCCCGACGCCGGTGCCTGGGTAGTCCTCGGCCCGATGCAGGCGTTGAAACACGCCGAACAATTTGTCGGCGTATTTCAGATCGAACCCGGCGCCGTTGTCCTTGACGAAATAGGCCTTCGCTCCAAAATCGCCGACCGGGCGGCAGCCGATCTCGATCCGGGCAGCCGGCTGGCCACGCGTGTACTTGAAGGCGTTGCCGACCAGATTGAAGAATACCTGCTTGAGCAGAGCTGGATCGGCCTGACAGATGGGCAAATCGCCCACGGCAACCTCGACGTCGCGTCCGGCATGCTCCTCTCTTAGCTCGGCCAGTACCGATTGAAGTAGAGCGGCGGGAGCGACCGATCGTTTGGTCAGCGCCTGGCGATTCAGGCGGGAAAACGCCAGCAGGTCGTCAATCAGCTGGCCCATGCGCTGCGTATTCTCGCGGGCCAGCTTGAGGTAACGCCGGCCGTCCTCGGGCAGGTGCTCGGCGTAGTCTTCTAAAAGAATGCGCGAGAAGCCATCGATCGCCCGGAGCGGCGAACGCAAATCGTGCGAGACGGAGTACGTGAAAGCCTCTAGCTCATTGTTGGATTCTTCAAGCCGCTGATTTGCAATTTCAAGTTTTCGTGAACTTTGAAAAACCTCGGCCTCCATCTGCTGTACGCGGTCGTTCAGCACGGACGTGATCCCTGGCGATTGGGATTTTTGGCACACGAAATCCGTGACGTCCTCCACGCGATGGACGATATAGGTGACCCGGCGGTCTGGCCCTAACACAGGCGAATTGATGGGGCTCCAGTACCGAACCTCGTACGCGCCATCCGGTCGGCGGATGTCGTATTTTTGAATGGCCATGGTATCCGGGGCGCGCTGCGTCAGCACTCGATTGAGCGAAGCTCGTAGATTGGCGACGCCCGTGGCGCCGGCATCATCCGGATTTCCAGGAAAAACTTCAAATAGATTTCGCCCGATAATCGACGGCCGAGTCGTCATGGTGGCCTTCAGGTATTCGTCGCTGGCGGCGACAATCGTAAGTTCGGGGCTAATTACAAGGTAGAGGCCCGGCAGCGATTCGAATAAACTGTTGAGCTCAGCGCGGCTAGCGCGCAGTTCATGGTTGGAGGCTTCGAGCTGTGCCGTTCGCTCGGCGATCTTCTGTTCCAGTTCTGCATTCATCCGCTGGACTTGTTCCTCCGCCGTCCGGCGCTCAATAGTGGACCAGCAACGCTCGACGACGTCGTTGACGATAGTGATTTCTCCAGGCGTCCAATGACGCGGAGTCGTTTGGAGCACGGCCATCAACGCGCGAAGCGTTCCGTCCTTGACTAACGGACATGAGATGATTGCTCGGATTCCGATGGAAGTAAACATGCTGGCGCCGGAATTGGGCGCGATCTCTGCTTCCACGTCTCGGATAACAAGTGTTTGTCCTGCCTTGAGGACCTCCGTGGCGTGCGTGCCGAAGTCTGACAACCGGTAATGCCCCGACGTGCTTGCGCAATCGTCCGTGTAGTCGTGCAAGATCGTGAATCGCTCGCCGTCTGGATCCATGTCCGCGTAGGCACAACGGGAAGCGCGTAGATGCCTGCCAAGCATGTTTGCCGTTACCGCCATGATCGTTGCGGGATCATTCAGGCCTCGAGTCGCTTCGAAGAGGTCATTGAGAAATACGAAGCAGTCTTTGCTCTCACGGATAGCTTTTTCCGCTTGCTTGAGCGTCTCGACATCGGTATTCGTTCCAAACCATTGAAGAACGCGTCCGCCGGGATCCTTCAGGGGCTCCACTCTGGTAAGAAAGGCTCGATATTTTCCGTCCGCTCCGCGCAGGGAAAATTCCATGTCAAATGGCTGTCCCGCGAGAATGGCGTCCTGCCACCGTTTCTCTATCGTCAGGGACGCCTCGGGATTGAGCACGCTCTGCCAACCCCAGTTCCGCATCTGGTCAGGCGTGGCGCCCGTGAAGTCGTACCAGCGCTGGTTGTACCAATAGATCGATCCATCGGGGTGCGCGATCCACGCAAGCTGCGGAATGGAATTGACCATCAAGCGGAAGCGCTCTTCGCTGGAGCGAAGAGCCAACTCCATGTTTTTTCGATCCGTGATATCGCACACCATGCCGACCATCTGCCTGGCGGCGCTTGTGGCGTCGGTAAAAGGCTTCCCGTGGGCCCAAATCCAGGCGAGCGCGCCGTTCGGGCGGGTAATCTGGCATTCAAAATCCCACTCGGATTCCGTGGCCAGTGCAAGCTGGAATTGTTGATCCACTCGGGATCGATCGTCCGGATGAACATGCGACAGGAATGTCTCGTAGTTCCACTCCGGCAACATCTGCTCGTACCCAAAGATTCGATCATGCCAGTGCGAGCGCGTGGCGACAAGCGTGGAAAGATTAAGGTCCCAGTAGCCAATTCGAGCAGCGTCCAGTGTGCGCCGTAGAGTCTCACGGCTCTGGAGAATTTCGGCTCGCGTTCGATTTCGCTCGGTGATGTCCTTGGCGATCTTGGAAACGCCGACGAGAACTCCCGCAGAGTCGCGGATAGGTGAAATCGTAATTGAGACATCGATATTCTGCCCGTTCTTTCGCCGGCGAACGGACTCGAAATTCTCAACGGGTTCGCCCCGGTTGACTTTTTCCAGAAGGCCCAGGAGTTCGCCAGCTCGATCCGGCGGGACCAGGTTCGTCATAGAATTGCCGATCATCTCCTCGGCGGTGTAACCGAGTAATTTCTCGGCGCCTCGATTCCAGCTCGTGATGGTTCCGTTCAATGATTCACCAATGATGATGTCGCTGGAAGACTCAACAAGAGCGGCGAGTTGGGCGTTCATTTGACCTACTCGCTTGCTCTCCGTCATATCGCGAATGAGAATGACGCTGCCGCGAATCGTTCCCTTCTCATCCCGCAGCGGTTGGCCTTGAACCTGGATCCAGCTGCCGACGGAACGCTCCGCACGATATACGAAATACTCGGAGATGCTAATCTTCTCTCCACGGAGCGTGCGCGTCAGAGGCAGGTCCTGTGGGGCACAACACGTCTCTCGATCAGGCAAGAAAAAAGGAACGGATTCGTCCCATCGTCCCCGGCCAAGAACCTGGGCATCGATGCCGATCGTCTGCACCGCTGCGGGATTGAGGTAGAGTGCCTTTCCTTCCGCGTCGGAAACGACCAGGCCCTCCTGCATTGTGTCGAAAACAGCTTGCAACAACGATGTGCGTTCCTGAAGCTTCTCCTGGGACCGCACCAGATCCTCGGTATTACGGACCAGGGCGGCCTCGATTCGCTTGCGCTCGGAAATATCGACGATTGCGCTAAGAATGCAAATCCCTTCGGGCGTAGGAATCGGAGTCAATCCGATCTCAACAGGGAACTCGCTCCCGTCCCTGCGCCGTCCGCGCAGATCGCGCCCGGCGCCCATTGCCCGCGCCTCGGGTCGCTCGATGTAATTGGAACGATCGGCCGCATGTATCGAGCGGAGCTTTATCGGAATCAGCTTCTCCACGGGCTCATTGACTAATTCCTCACGCGGGTAACCGAATTGATGCTCGGCCTGCAAGTTCACGGAGATGATCGTGCCGTTCGATGCGACCATTACGATTCCCACCGGCGCCGACTCCACGACCTGTCTAAGGCGAGTCTCGGCTGCCTTGCATTTTTGAAGTTCCGTCTCGAGAAACTCGACCCGCTTGCGCAATTCGTGGAGTTCCGAAGTCTTGTCTTCAGCACTGTCTTCTTCACCGATCATGTTGCATTCCTGACAAGTGCGTCCGAGTCAAAAAGACGGACGCCCTCTCGCAGAGTTCCATCTTGCTCCAAAATCCATCCGCGCCTTGCGCAAGTGCGGCCGCGCGATACTCGGCGAAATCATGCAGGCTCATCAAAACCACGCGCGGCGGATTGGAGAACTTCTTCATGATCTTCATTGCTTGCAATCCGTTCATACCTGGCATCTCCCAGTCCATGAGTACCAGCTGGGGTTTCCAGGCTCGCGCCTTCGCGACGGCATCTTCGCCGGAGGTTGCCCTCCCGATGATCTCGATCTCCGCCTGAAGGGCCAATAGTTTTGCGGCGGCGGCGAGAAAAAATTCGCTGTCATCCACAAGCAATACACGTATCGAAGCCATGACAATCCCTGACTGACTTTGTTTCTCCCGGACCGAACTATAACTCCGCCCGAGAGCGAAACGCGGCTTGGCCGTGGCAACCGTCCCACACGATTCCACACGTGTATCCACGGCCGTTATTTCTCAATTACCTCCTCAAACTGGGTGGAGAGGTCTGAAACGCGCCAGGTGCAATGCCTCAATCGCACACCGGGCGCGTTCGCTTACATCAAGTATCTGGGAGGTGCTGTTTTCTTGCAATTGCGGAAAGCGCAGGTTCGAAATGAAAAAGTGCGGTGGTGCGAATCGTCCGCTTACGCTCTGATTGAATGGCGGCGAAGGGATTCATGCGTCGGGCGTTATCAATCCCATGCGAATGGCATAACGTGTGAGGCTGGCAATGTCGTGAATATCGAGGGTTTCCATGATCTGCGTGCGATGGGCCTCCACAGAGCGAACGCTCAGGTTCAGCTTCTGGGCGATCTCCTTGGCCGAGTGACCTTCCGCGACGAGTTGCAGCACTTCCCGCTGGCGCGGCGTAAGGCGTTCCAGGGACGTCGATTCCTCGCCGGACTTGTTCAGATACGCAGTTACGACATGCTTGGCGACCGTGGGACAGAGATAGGTCTCGCCCTTTGCAACGACGCGGATGGCGTGCTCGAGTTCCACGGGGCTGACATTCTTGAGCAAGTAGCCGACCGCCCCGGCACGCAGCGCGGGTAGAACGTACTCCTCGCCGGCGTTCATCGAGAGCATGATGACGCGTGTATTGGGAGACTTCGCCGTCACGCGTGCTGTTGCGTCAAGTCCGTTGAGTTCGGGCATCATGAAATCCATCAAGACCACGTCGGGATGGTGCGATTCGACGAGTTGAATAGCCTCCCGCCCATTGCCTGTCTCGGCGACGACCTCAAAATCGGCGATCGGTTGCAATAGTGCCTTCAGGCCCGAGCGCACCAGGTCATGGTCATCCGCCAACAATATTCGGATCGGCTTGGTCATTGACCCTCCTCGGCAGCGATGACACGAACCGGTTCGTCCGACGATCCGGGCAGTTCGAACTGGATGCGAACGGTGGTTCCCATTCCAGGGGTCGATTCCACGGCGAACCTGCCGCCAATTAGCTCGACGCGCTCCTGCATGCCCAGGAGTCCGACGCTCTCGCCACGAACCGCGCGTCGGCGGGCGGCATTCAGGTCGAAGCCGACACCGTCATCGCGAAGGATGAGTTGAATCAGCTCTTCACTTTGCTGTAATTCAATCCACGCGTGTGTCGCCCGTGCGTGTTTTACGATATTGGTCATCGCTTCCTGAGCGACGCGAAAACAGGCAATCTTGACCTCGGCTGGAAGATCGACACCGGCGGGCGGGGCTGTCACGTGGATTTTCAACCCGGTGCGCTGCCCGAGGCGGTCGGCATACCACCTGACGGTCGATGCCAAACCGAGATCGTCGAGCATCGAGGGGCGCAGATCGAGCGACATCGCCCGTACTTGCTGGATGGCGCGATCGACCGCGGCCAGCGATTCCTCGAGGTCGGCACGAGCTTGCGAATCGGCTCGGCTTTTCAGGATGTTCAGGTTATAGAAGACTGCCGTCAGAACCTGGCCGATCTCGTCGTGAAGTTCGCGCGCAATGTGGCGCCTCTCGTTTTCCTGCGAGGCAATCAACTGCCGCGACAGCTGCGCCAGGCGCTCTCGGCTGGCAAGGATCATTGCTTCGTCGCGTTTCTGCTCCGTGATATCGACAACCAGGCCGACATGACCAAGCAGCGCATCGCCATCGTACATCGGCGCCGTGGTCACGTCCCACCAGAAGATGCCTCCATCGGCATGCAGATAACGTCCGGTACCCGAGTAGGGCGAGCCTGTCGCGACGCATTCCTTCCAATCCGCCATCACTCTGGCGCGGTCGTCGGGATGAATGGCTTTGATCCAATTCAGTCCAATCACTTCTTCCCGGGAAAGTCCCGTTAATCGCAGGCCCGCGGGGTTGCCATAGGTCGTGTGACCATTCGGCTGAATCAGAAAAATTCCGATAGGTGAGACTTCGCAGATGGCGCGGAATTTCAAATCGCTGGCGCGCAGGGCTGCCTCGGCCTGTTTGCGTTCGGTGATATCGACATGGCACCCGAGTATCCGCAGCGGCTTGCCGGCGCCGTCGTTGATCACCTCGCCGCGGGCATGGATCCAACGCCACGAACCGTCATTGTGGCGCATGCGAAATTCGACTTCATAGCCAACCTCCGGGCAGGCGAGGTAGCATTGCAGGCGATCCGCCATCGGCGCCAGATCCTCTGGGTGAACGCGGCGTTTCCATTCGCTGAAATCGTTTGCGATCTCGCGACCCTCCTGGCCAAGAAGGTTCTGCCATTCCCGCGAAAAGACGATGCGGTCGGTCTGCAGATCCCAATCCAGGATTCCGATGTTGAAAGCGCGCACCGCGAGCCGAAAACGCTCCACGATCTCCCAGAGTGCATTCTCGGCACGCTTGCATTCGGTGACGTCGTGCAGCACGGCGCGACATTCGCGCGAGTCAGGCGTGCGCGCGGCATCGATCTGGACAACGCGCGTCGCCTCGGACGGCAACCGCAGAGACACTTCGTAGGTCTGCTTTACGGTAGACGCAAAAGTTCGAGCGAGAAATTCATCGAGCCAGGGGCGATCGCCTGGTTCGACGAACTGCCTCAAACGCTGGTGCATCGCCTCGGATCGGTCAAGCCCCAGAACCTGAGCGGCAGCGATATTCATCTCGACAATCACGCCGCTTGCATCCAGCGTAACATAAGCCGCCGGCGCAGTTTCATAGAGGTCGGCAGAACGGGCCAACGCCGACTCCAGTTCGCGACGTGATTCACGCAGTTTGGCGTTCTCGGCCTCCAACTCTACTTGCTGAAGCCGAAGTTCCTGCAGCAACCGGCGTGCTTCTACCGGATCTGCTTCGTCGGCATGACGGCACGAATCGGCGGATTTCGGAGAGTCTACCATGGCGGGAATGCTCACATTTTCCGGGCGCAAAAGTGATCCCCGCCCATTATAGCATCAATCGAAAATCGAACCAACGCCCGCCCTAACTCCATTTTCAGTTCAGGCGAGCCGAGACCATGAGTGACTGGGGGAACCAAACGAAATGGATTATTTCCTCCAGTCGCTCACGCTCCTCGTTCGCCAGACCCAGATTCGCGCACTCGCTGGCGTGAATGTGGCACATTTACCGATAATAGGCGTCACAGCCGCGGGAGCGAAAGTAGTTCACAGCCTGGACGGCATGGCTTTGATTGTAGTAGCCGCCGTAGTTGACCCATTGCGAGTGTACCGACGTTCGATAGTAAACCCAGTAGACTCGATGTTGGCCTTGTTGGTTCCCGGGCACCGGAGTCGCCTCGGCAACCGGTAAGCTGGCGGCGGGGATCAGCAGGGCGGAGGCAGCCAGGCATGCAGCAATAAAGTCACGTCGCGTTTTCATTTTTTTCTCCCTTTCAAGGTGTTTGAGGATTTTTTCTCGTTGACTGAGTCGTTGCGTCGCTCAATCATTCTCTCCTCCGCAGGGTGAAAAAAAATCGTCCAAAAAAAACTGCATTCGCCTGGCTTGCGGCAGCACGCGGAAGTTATTATTCGTGCTTCCCTGATAAGGTTCATAATCTAACCACGGATAACGCAAAGTGCCCTGGAGAATTCAACATGCTTAAAAAACTACTCGTCATCACGGCTCTGATTGCTGGGTTCGGCACTCCAATTGGCTTGTCCAAGGAACAGCCAAAGGCCAAGAAGAGCGAGCCAGCCAAGGCGATCATCGGCACGATCGAACGACTGGATCCGCGGTTCGACAAGCTGATACCAAAAGACGCCCAGCTCGAAAAGATTGCCGAGGGATTCATCTGGACCGAAGGCGCCGTCTGGTACAAGCCCGCCAGGTCGCTATTGTTTTCTGACATCCCCAATAACGTCGTCATTCAATGGCAGCCAGGCAAAGGCGTCTCCGAGTTTCTCAAACCGTCCGGCTATACCGGCTCGAAGCCGCGCGGAGGCAAACCCGGCGACGAACCCGGGTCCAACGGCCTGTTCGTTGACGCCAAGGGCCGACTCCACCTCTGCGAGCACGGCGACCGCCGAGTCACGCGCATCGAGAAGGATGGCAAGAAGACCGTACTCGCCGACAACTACCTGGGCAAAAAACTCAACAGCCCCAACGACCTCGCCCTGCATCCCAATGGCGATATCTACTTCACCGATCCGCCCTACGGCCTGGCGAAGTGGGACAAACGCGAACTCGATTTCACCGGCGTCTATCGCATCAACGGCAAAGACGGCAAGCTATCGCTCGTGTCCGACAAGCTACGCCCCAACGGCATCGCCCTGTCGCCCGACCTCAAGAAGCTCTACGTGACCAACGCCGGCACATGGATGGTCTTTCCTGTCAATGAAGACGGCTCGACTGGCGAAGGCAAACTCTTCGTGAATCCGAAAGATTGGAAAGCCGCGCCCGCCAAAGGCGGCGGCGTGGACGGATTGAAATGCGATGCCGACGGCAACCTGTTCGCCACCGGTCCGGGCGGCGTCTGCGTCATCGCCCCTGACGGCACGTTGCTCGGCCGACTGCTAACTGGCGACCGCACCGCCAACCTGTGCTTCGGCGGCGAAGATGGCCAAACACTCTTCATCTGCGTCAACCACCGCATCGGCATGATTCGCACCACGACGAAGGGAATCGACTGGTGGAAATGAGAGTAAAGGCCTGGGCTTGGCACTGTCAATAAAGAGTTGACCAACATGGGCGTACCGAAATTGAAGCGGCGTCCGAACGTTGACGAATACCTCGCGAGTGAACGCGCGGCGTTCGAGCGCCACATCTATCTCGATGGCGAGATCTTTACCATGGCAGGCTAGCGTCTATCGCACGGACTAATCTCCGTCAATGTCGTCCACCTTCTTGTCGCGCATCTGAAGGGAACCACGTGCGAGGCATTCACAAAGGACACCAAGGTCCGCAGCGGGTCGATTCCCGAAACGAGCCGAGGCACGCGCGGCATGTTCTCGTATCCTGATGTCGCCGACATCTGCGGCGAACCGGAGTACCACGATTCCTCACAAGGTAATCGTTCTCAATCCCAAAGCAATCTTCGAAGTGCTCTCGGAGCACACTGAGCTATTCGACCGCGGCGAAAAATTTCATCGCCTGCAAGAATTCAATCCCACGCTCACCGATTACGTGCTCATCGCCCAGGATTCGGCTTGCATCGAGCATTTCGAGAAACAAGACGACAACCGCTGGCTGTATTCCCGGCACGCGGGGATGGAAGCAATCGACGCGATTGCATCGATCGACTGCACGCTGAAATTGGCGGACGTCTACTATCGCGTGACCTTTCCAATCACCGAGCAGGCCTCCGAAGAGCCGCCGCGATAATTGAAGATATAATCGCAAATTTGTATAAAAGTACTGAAACCAATCATGAGAACTCCATGACACGATCCGTGTCAACCCCGCTTCACTCCGGCGAATGGCGTTCTTTATTCTTGGAGTGGTCAGGAGAATTCCGTGAAGACAGTGAAATTCGTGCTGGCATTGGTCCTTGGCGGGTGCCTCCTACACGGCGGCGAGGCGTTCGCGCAGCGATCGATCGCCACTTACAGCAAAGAGGCGATGGACAACCTCGTTCCGCTGCTCGAAGGCGCAGCCAAGGCCGGCTTTACCATGGAACCAAGGAACACGACCCTGTTCGGCGGTTGGCTGCCCAAGGGCGCTGGCACGGGTTCCGAGAAATGGATCCCGATGATCGTGCTGAAGAACCTCGACCCCAACATGCAGTACCGTGTCATCGCCGCTGGCGACAATGACGTCAAGGATCTCGACGTTCGCGTCGTCGATCCGAACGGGAGAGTCGTTGTGGCGGATGTTGCGACAGCAAGGACGGCGGCGGTGACTTTCCAGCCGGACCGCGTTCAGGATTATGTCATCGAGATGCGTCTTTACGACTCGATAGACAATAGCATCTGCATCGGCGGCGTGCTGCGAAGGCGGAACTAACGGATCGTTTTCACCATCAAAAGGCGCTCGCGCTATGGCGAGCGCTCAATTTATTGTCAGAACGTCAATTCCTTGAATTTCTTCACGCAATTCGTGATCGCGATTTCCGTCGGCAACCGCTCGACACTTGATGCGCCATAAAAGCCGACGATGCCCTCGGTGTGGTCCAGGATGTACTGCGCGTCTTCGGGTTCGGAAATCGGGCCGCCGTGGCATAGTACGAGAATGTCCTTATTCACTTTCTTGGCGGCATCGTGCATCGCTTGCACGCGCTTGGCTGCATCGTCGAGCGTCATGGCTGTCTTGGCGCCGATGGAGCCTTTGGTGGTCAGGCCCATGTGCGGGATGAGGATATCCGCGCCCGCGTTGGCCATGGCCGCCGCCTCGTCGGGATTGAAGGCGTAGGGCGTCGTCAGCAGGCCGAGTTCGTGAGCCTGGCGGATCATGTCAACTTCCAGGCCGTAGCCCATGTCCGTCTCTTCGAGGTTTTGGCGAAACTGCCCGTCGATCAGGCCGACCGTGGGGAAATTCTGCACGCCGGAAAAGCCAGCGGTGATGACATCGCGCAGGAAGAACTTCATGATGCGAAACGGATCGGTCCCGCACACGCCGGCCAGCACCGGAGTGCGTTTGAGCACCGGCAGCACCTCGCGGGCCATGTCCATGACGATCTGATTGGCGTCGCCATAGGGCATCATGCCGGAGAGCGAACCGCGGCCCGCCATGCGAAATCGGCCTGAGTTGTAGATGATGAGCAGATCGATCCCGCCCGCCTCGGCACACTTGGCGGAGATGCCCGTCCCCGCCCCGCCGCCGACGATCGGCTTGCCCGCCGCGACCTGGGCACGCAAACGCTGGAGAATATCGTCACGCGAAAAAATACTCATCATCAACCTCAAGCCCAACGGGTGAGCGCAGCGAACCCTTGGGAATTTGTACGCTCCGTATCCCAAGGGTTCGCTGCGCTCACCCGTTGGGCTTGCTTCATTTTTCAAATTTTATGACATCAACCCGCCAAGGTCGTGTAAAAATAAGTGGTGAATGCGATAATGACGTAATGTTTAGACGCTCGCCTCTGGCGAGCGCGTTATGAGAAACATCGAGGGCAACGCCATGTCGAGTGTGCTGACCAACCTGATGACCGCTGAGGAGTTCTATGATTGGGTGCACCGCCCGGAAAACCGTGATCGGCATTTCGAACTCGAAGAAGGCGAGGTAGTTGAGATGTCTCGACCAGGGGAACGACACGGTGTAGTGTGTGGAAACGCGAATGGGATTCTCTGGAACTACACACGCAAACGAAAAAAAGGCTACGTCTGCTCCAATGACACCGGGCTAATTCTTGACCGTGATCCGGACAGCGTTCGCGGGCCAGATGTCGCGCTTTATCTGGAGTCGAAGAAGTATGATGCGCTCGAGGCGAAATACTCCTCCCTGCTCCCGAATCTCACCGTCGATGTGCGATCGCCAAATGATCGGCATTCGAAGATGTTGCGGCGTGTTAATAAGTTCCTTCAAAAGGGCGTCGCCATGGCGTGGCTGATCGACCCAGAAGAACAGACGGTTACAGTCTATTTGCCAAACCAGACACCCGTCGTCCTGGAAGGCGACGAGGAAGTCACCGGCTTCGGCGTGCTGCCCGATTTCAGTTGCAAGGCGTCGGAGTTTTTCGAGATGCCGACGGACGAATGATGGTGATCCGATGAGTTTAGGAGGTATTTGACATGGCGAGCGTGTTGACGAAAACGATGACCGCTGAGGAGTTCTACGATTGGGTGCACCGCCCGGAGAACCGCGATCGGCAATTTGAACTCGAAGAAGGCGAGGTAGTGGAGATGTCTCGGCCCGGCAAAAAGCATTGCCTCGTATGCTCCAATACCGTGCGGATTCTTGGCAACTACACGCACAGCAAGAAAAACGGGAACGTCTTTAGCAATGACATGGGCATCGTCCTTGATCGCGATCCCGACACCGTTCGTGGCGGAGATGTTGCCGTCTACCTTGAGACAACTCCGTTCAATGAACAAGAAACGAAATACTCCGAGGAATTGCCAACGCATATCGTCGAGGTGCTCTCGCCAAACGACCGCATGCCAGTAATGAAGATACGCATAGAGCTTTTCTTGTCGAAAGGCGTTGCGATGGTATGGCTGATCGATCCTGAGGAGGAATCGATTATTGTCTTTTTGCCGAACCATGAGCCGATCAAGCTGATGGGTGAAGACGAGATCACCGGTTTCGGCGTGTTGCCAGACTTTGCGTGCAAGGTTAAGGAATTCTTCGCGTCGGCGGGTCGAGTTGCATAAGGAGTGTTTAGACGCGACGCGCCAGCGGAGCGCGATTTGTATACCGCGCTCCGCTGGCGCGTCGCGGCTAAACGAGATAAGGAAACTTCATGCCGATCATTCTTCTCGGAACACTCGACACCAAGGGCGTCGAGTTTCAGTTTGTGCGCGATCACTTGACCGCGCTGGGCCTGACGACGCTCGTCATCGACGCCGGCGTCACCGGGCCGCCGACGTTCACGCCCGACATCGCGCGCGAGCGCGTCTTCGCCGCCGCCGGCACGACGCTCGACGCCATCGTCAAGGCGAACGATCGCGGTAAAGCCGTCGAAGCTGCCGCGCTCGGGGCGGCCAAGCTCGTCAGCGAACTGCACGCTCAGGGCAAAGTTGATGGCGTCCTCGGCCTCGGCGGATCCGCAGGCACGACCATTGGCACCGCGGCGATGCGAGCCCTGCCCTTCGGCGTGCCCAAGCTTATGGTCTCGACGCTCGCCAGTGGGCAGGTCAAGTCGTTCGTTGGCGTGCGCGATATTGCCATGCTGTATTCCGTTGTCGATATCAGCGGCATCAATCGCATTAGCCGAACTGTGCTCACGAACGCCGCCAATGCGATGGCGGGGATGGTGAAAGGAAACACTACCCTCACC
>CAZAFH010000059.1:0-44216 GCA_964484265.1 uncultured Singulisphaera sp. | reverse complement strand
AGTTGTCTCTTGTGAAGATACAACTCTTTCCGCTACCTAATTGTCAAAGAACTACCTGGCAGGATTTCAGAGAAATCCCTTGCAATCGATTCAGCAACAATCTTTGGGGATTGCCACGGATGGGACTGACCAGGAACGGACGCACAGATTAGGATGCGCCTGTTCGCAGCCAGGCCTCAACGACTCTCCCAAACTCGACAACTAATCTTCGACTCTTTCACCGCCCAACTTTGAGCAATTTGTGGAGACGAAGGGGATCGAACCCTCAACATCCAGCTTGCAAAGCTGGCGCTCTCCCAATTGAGCTACGTCCCCGTGTAACCAACTCCGGCCGCCTACGCTTCCGGCTTATTTTATTAACTGGGTGCACATGGATTCGAACCATGGACCTCAGCCTTATCAGGGCTGCGCTCTAGCCAGCTGAGCTATGCACCCTTTGGCAAACAAAAAAGCCAAACCATCAACTGGCTTGGCTCTATCCGAATCAAACTCGGACAAAGCGTCAACCCGTCATAATAATCGCTACTTGGCTCAGCATAGGGTAGCTCTTGGGAATAAATCGGCACAATCAACTAGCTTTTGAAATTATAGGCGTATTTCACAGGGTGTCAACGCCTATGTGAAAAAAATCTCGCAAGGCTTCCAAACCTCGCTTTGAACCTGATGCCATTTGACCACGCTACGGCAGCATCCCGGCGGGTGGCGGCGCGGCCTTCAATGTAGGACGCGGCGGATGGCGATATGGTTCAAGCCTCGCGGGAAATTCTCCTGGCGCATTGAGAAAATTGTACTGCAGCGCCTTGGCAGCCACTTCGCGCATTTGCGGATTGAGCCGCCAAAGGTGGTTGTATGCCTCCAGTTCCTCCTCAAGCGTGCCCGAATTCTTTTTGCCCACGGGAGGCAGCTTCTTGAGAAACCCGGAGGGCACGCGGGAATCCCATTTCTCGATATCTTTGATCAACAAGAGAAAAGCCTGGTTCGAAGCTGCCGGTTCGTTTTTGAACGCCAAGACCATCGCCTGGCCTAGACGCCCGAGGAATTGATACGCGGGTTGTTTGCGGTCGGTATTGCGGAGCTTGGCGAACAGCGTGTCGGCGTCCTCCAAACGATGCTCACGAACGAAATAGAGCCCGAGTTTGGAAGCGTGATTGATGCCGGTGAGCACGTCGAGACGGGTTTCGGGATTGAGATAATCTTCCACAAGCCGACGCATTTCCTTCTCGTCCGATTTTTCATTCCCGGTTTTCTTCGCGACCAGCGGATCTTCAAGCGGTCCATTGGGGTTCGGCGGGATGACCTCCCGAACGGCCGAGGGATCGTAATTGCGGTACCAGGCAATTCCTCCACCCGCGCCAAGCGCCAAGACGACGCTTACCGCGATCGCGAAGCGGAACACCCAGGGAGATCGCGGCGGCGGTTCGATCCATTGCGAGGAACGAAGCCCATCCGAATTGCTGCCGAGAAACGACGAAGAGAATGAAATGGACGCAACAGAACCCAGGTTCATCGCTTCCTGAAGTTTGTTGATATCGCGAACGATTTCGCGCGGCGACTGATAGCGATCCTCGGGTTTTTTCGCCATCATCTTGTGGATAATGGCACAGAGTTCCGCGGGCAGATCGGGGCGGATTTCAGACAACGGCTGAGGCGTACTGTGAACGTGGTGATATGCCACGTCGATCGGCGACGTGCCACGAAACGGCGGATGCCCGGCGAACATGTGGTAGCTTGTCACGCCGAACGAGTAAATGTCGGTGCGAACATCGACAGGCCGCCGCTCCACCTGCTCGGGGCTCATGTAAAGGGGCGTGCCCATCGTCACCTGGCTTTGCGTGATCGATGGCTGAGAGTTGGCCTCGGAGAAGTTGCGCGACAGGCCGAAGTCGGCGACCTTGACTTCGCCCTTGCGAGTCAGCATGATGTTTTCGGGCTTGATGTCGCGGTGGATGATGCCGAGTTCGCACGCCCGCTGCAGTGCAGCTGCGACCTGATTCATGATGTGCAAGCCGAGAGAAAGCTCTGGCGGACCTTTCTTCTCGACGAACTCGCGAAGATTTTTGCCTTCGACATACTCCAGGGCGATGTAGTTGACGCCGTTGGCGCGGTCAATGGTGTAGATCTGTACGATATTGGCATGCGTGGCGCGCGCTGCGTTCTGTGCTTCCGCTTTGAAGCGCTGGAGCGAGCGATCGTTGTCAGCGAGTTCGGGGTGCAACAGCTTGAGAGCGACTTTGCGTTTGAGAGAGGTTTGTTCCGCGAGATAGACTTGCCCCATGCCGCCTTTGCCAAGGCGATGCATGATGCGGAAGTCGCCCAGAATTTGACCCGCCCAATCGATTTCAGCCGGATCCAGTGGCTTCGCGGGAGGCGGCGCCACCGATTCGAGTTCGGGGTTCGTGGCTGGGGTGGAGGTATCCATGGTGTTTCTTCGGTCAGCCGCGTTTCGATTCAGCGCAAGCGGACTCCGGCCAGGAAATCCTGACGTGGAATACGTTCGCAAGAGCCTTACTCAAGCGGGCACCATTTTGCACAAACGATTTTAATATATCGCAAAGTCGCGATTTAGGAAAGCGGACGTCGGCTGCACGTGGTGTTGGCGTGGCCGGCGTATAGATATTTGCCGTCGGGAGAGAAAACGACGGCGGTGGGGATGCTGTCAACATCTTCGCTGGATATTTCCACGCCCCGGGCGTCCCAGAAGCGCAGCGTGTTATCCGCGCCGCCTGAAACGAGGCGGTCGCCTCGCAAATTGAAGGCGAGACACGTGACAGTATCGTCGTGGCCTACAAGCTCCTGCGCGAGCTGTTTTTGGTCGATATCCCAGAGACAGATCGAATGATCGAGCGTCGTTGACGCCAAAATCTGACCAGCGGGGTGAAACGCAAGAGCCGTGGCGCCTTCCGGAAAGGTGGCGACCTCGCATCGATCGTTCAGGTTCCAGAGGGAGACGGCTCCATTGCTTCCGCCGGTCGCCATCCAATCGATGCCGCCGACCGCGAGATAAACACCATCGGGATGGAACGCCAGCGCTTCGATCGTACAACCGTCCAGCGCGTCGGGAATTAGCAGTGTAGGCTCGCCGTCGGCGACTCGCCAAATCCACACGGTCGTGCCCTTATCGCTGCCCGATGCGAGCGCCTGGGAATCGGGACTGAAAGCAAGGGCCGTGATCGGTTCCTCCGGTCCATCCCAGTCGGCAACAGTCTTGCCAGCGGAGTCCCATAGGCGAATGCGATTGTCGAGCGCGCCGGCGATCCACTTGCCATCCGGGCTGAAGGCGAGAGCTTGGACCGGGCCGTCGGATTCGAGCGGGACAGCGATCTGCGTGGCGGTGGTGTCCCAAAGTCCAGGCTGCGCTCCGCCCGCGTTGGTGGCGAGCCGCGAGCCATCGGGATTGAGCGATACCGTGGTCTTGGCATGTGGTCGCGGCCCGACGTTGCCGTACGTTCGCCCCGTTTGCGGATTCCACAGGTGAACGATCCGGTCGCCGTTGGCCGCGAGATACTTTCCATCGGCGCTGAACGCCAGCGTGCGAATCTCGGCCTCGGCAATCTTTAGTTTGTGAAGCGTCCTGCGAGCGGCGAAGTCCCAAACGTGAACGGTATTTGCCGAGTCGGCGCAGGCCAAATATTTGCCATCGCGGCTAAACGCAATCGCGGTTACTTGAGCGGCATGGGAATTGAGCAGGACGGCAGGTTCCAGTGTGCTCGCGTCCCAAACGCGCGCGGTCGTGTCCCAACCTGCGGAAACAAGGAAGGCGCTGCTGGGGTGCCATGCCAAGGCGGGAATGCGGTCGGTATGGCCCGAAAGGCAGCCGATATATTTTCCTGTTGCTGTGTCCCATATGCTGATCGTTTTATCTTCGCTGGCGGCGGCAAGGCGTTTGCCGTCTGGGCTGATGGCGATGGCAGAGATCGTTTTCTTGTGGAAGGACAAGTTCTTGCCAAAGATCGGATGATGGCCTGGAGCATCCCAGTAGCCGATCGTGCCATCGTCATACCCGACGGCCACGAAACTCGGATCGGGATGCAGCGCGAGAGCCGTCACCCAGGTCGGCTGATCGATGGTGGTCAGCAGTTGGCCGGAGGAGGTATCCCAGATGGCGAGATCGTCGCTTGCGGACGCGAGGATTCGGCCGTCCTGGCTGAACGCCCAGTGGGTTTCGAATTCGCTCAGATTGTACCACGCCATCGTTTGGCCGGTTTCGGGGCTCCATTTGCGTAGAACGCCCGATTCCTCCAGGGTGTACAGCCAGCCCTCTTTGCCGAACGTCACGAGCAAGACCTCGCTGTCGGTCTGCAAGCGTGATTCGCCGAAGATTTCAGGCTTCGTCAATGAAGGTGATAACGTGGACGGCATGCGCACTCCACTTGGACGGGGAAACGATGGAACCAGGGTACTGTAAATTTTACAACACTTTCGCCCCGATGCGACATTATGCCGCACAAACTTTAGGAAAAACCGGCGTGCCAACTTCTTATTGGCCTATATTGTAACGCAAAACCAGAAAAATCGCTATCATCGGCAAGGATTTCCAAATCGCAGGAATTTGGGAAGTCGATTCCAGAGGTTCGGTACGCTCAACTTCGGGCTTGAGATCTACATGGAGAATTCTCATGCGCTACCTGCTCTGCTTGATTTATTGGCTCGCGGTTGCACTCGTCGTGCCCGCGCAGCCCACGATCGATTGGCGCGAGGCGACGCAGAAACCCTATGCGAACGCCAAGATTCCCGATCTCGGTCTCCAGCCTTTACTCATCCGGAATGGCAAGCCGATCACGACAAAAGAAGCCTGGCCGGCGAAACGCAAGGAACTCGCAGATCTCTGGCAGGCCAAGCTCGGCACGTTTCCGAAGAAGCCTGCCAACTTGGACCTGCAGATCGAATCGACCGAGCAGTGCGATGGCTACCAGCGTCAACGGCTGTCATTCCTCAGCGCTCAGGGCGATCGCATTTCGGCTTACCTGCTGATACCCGATGGCATCAAGAAAGGCGAGAAACGTGCCGCGGTCGTCGTCTTTCATCAGACCACGGCCGACACGCTCAAAGAACCCGCCGGGCTTGGCAAGAAGCCGGCGCTTGCGCTTGGTGTTCACCTCGTAAAACGCGGCTATGTGGTCCTGTCGCCAGAATGCTACATTATGAAGGCTGGCGGGCCTCGTAAGCAAGCCGTGGCCGTCGGTGAACAATGGCCTGGCCTGACCGGCATGGGCAAGATGGTCTTTGATGCGATGCGCTGCGTCGATTTCCTCGAATCGCTGCCGTTTGTGGATGCCCAACGCATTGGCTGCATCGGCTTCTCGCTCGGCGCCAAGGAAGTGCTCTATGCCATGGCTTTCGACACACGCTATTCGGCTGGCGTGTTCAACGAAGGCGGCATCGGCCTGAAGATGAGCAACTGGACCGATCCCTGGTATCTCACCGAGAATATGAAGAATCACATCCCCGCCATGGAAAACCACCAGGTGCTCGCCCTCTGTGCGCCGCGACCGATCCTGTTGCTCGGCGGCGATAGTGCCGACGGCGACGCCAGCTGGCCGTTCGTTCATGCCGCGCTGCCTGTTTATCGCATGCTCGGCGCGGAAGATCGCATCGGGCTCATCAATCACCGAGGCAAACACTCCTATCCCCAGGAAGGCCGACGCCATTCGTACCGTTGGCTTGACCACTGGCTGCACCATCGCCCGACCAGCGACGAAATCGGGCCGAAGTGAACGAGCGAGTTTTCGCTCGCGGCTTACTTCGCTCGAACAATTCGTTCGACCGGGACCGCCGTCCGTGATTCGTGTAGTTTTTCTGGCCAGTCGAGCAGTTCTTCCAGGATTTGCGTATTCAAAGTTTCCTCGAGGTCGCTGAGCACCCGTGCGACGGTTCGACCATCCATGACGCGGTGATCGTAGATGACTTTCACGTCCACGATTCCTGCGGACGAGATCGGGCCGAACGTGAGATACGTCGTCAACGGCGATAGCGGATGGTGCTGTTCGACGCCGAGATTCCCCAGACTGGAGATAGAGAAAGTGCCGAACCGTTTCGCGCGTTTGTAGCCGGAGAGGTTGAGCGTATGCCAGAAGAGAAATCGCCGCACGAACCCGGCCATTCTGCCGACGCGCAGCCATTGCCGAAAGTCGCTGATGTCGTGAATCGGCGCTTCGCGAAAATGGCGGAGATGCTCATCGATGGCGGCGAGCGACTGGCATTCGGGAGCGCGAATCTTCGATCCTAGCAAAATCTTCTCGCCATAGTGTTCGCGTTCAACCATCAACGCACACAGGCTGAATGGATGCTCGTAAAGATGCGGCCACGGCAGAGGAAGGTAAGCTTGACGCAGGCAAGGATGGCGCTGGGCAACCAGTCCGTAGGCCTTCATGAAAATGGCAGTCCAGGACGCATCGGCGCCATGTTCACGCACCAAGGCGAGACGGGAGACATCCGTTTTTCGCGAGAGCGGCAGCGACGGCACTTTTTTCGCGTGGTGCAGAATTTCCATCACCATCTTGCGGGCAGGCGACAGCGGAATCCATCGGCCACGTTCGTTCATCGCGCGTCCTTGCGTGTCGGCGAGCCTTGCCGCGTGAGCGGCAGGTTGAATCGGCAGCTGTGTTGTTCAACCTGCCGCTCACGCGGCTAGGCTCGCCACCGAAAAAAATCGAAGTTTCGGGAATATCCTGCCTCATTTCCGACTCCTATGTCAAGGCGACCTGTTCTTGACGTGGTTCTGCGGAGGCGTTATCGTATTAATCGGCTGGCTCTGCATATGTTGCCGAGTCTCGCCATCTTTCCGAAGCCGTCCATCCTCCGCGAGGGTTTGATGAATACCAAGCCAGAACGAACGTATCTCTTGCTCTTTGGCATCCTGGCGGCAGTCGGTTTGGCGGCGGATCAGGCGACCAAATATATCGTCTTCACTTACCATTATCCACCTGCGGAAAACCAGGTCGATGTCCGCACGCCGATCATTCCCGGCGCCTTCGATCTTCACTGCGGGTGGGAGTACGAAAATCCCAAAAACGCCAATCATCCACTGGCGTTCCTGCGCTGGATGGGCGGTGACCGAATGCCCCATGTCAACAAGGGCGCGCTGTTTGGAATTGGCAACGATGGCAGCGGCATGAACCTCTTCTTCACGATCGTCAGCTTCGCCGCCGCGTGCTTCATTGTTGTTTGGGTCGCTCGATCCGCCGTCGCGCGCGATCGGTTTCTTTGCATCGCACTGGGCCTCATTCTCGGCGGGACGCTTGGCAATCTCTACGATCGTATCGTCTTCAGCGGCGTGCGTGATTTCCTGCATTGGCACCTGTGGTTCATCTGGCCCGATTTCAACATCGCCGACGTCTGCCTCGTGTGCGGCGCGAGCACGCTCATGGTTCACTCGTTCTTCGTCGCCGAGACGCCAAGCGAACCTACGCCTGCGGCCGTGCCAACGGCTGATGTGCCAGCCGATGCACAACTGGAAACGAAAATCTAGCAGACTCCGCCGGCGACAAGACTGCAATGGAGCCTATCATGAAAACATGGTTCGGCCTCGCCGGTTTAGGATTGCTCGCACTCTTCGTCGTCACCACGTTTATTCCTTTTCCTGCCGCGCGCGAGCAAGCCCTCGCTGCTGGTTTCAACGAAGCAACAATCGACGAGAATCTTCAGTATTCATTTGAACGGCGTTTTTTTTTCTGGGCTTCGACGTTCGTCGAGTTCGCGCTTCTCGCGTTTCTCGCTGCCTCAGGCGTCGCACGACGATGGGCTGACACGTTGCTTGCGAAATGCCAGCAGAATCGCTATGTTACCGTGCTCGGGCTTGGATTGATCTATTTGCTTATTCACGAAGCGCTTTACCTCCCCATCGGCATTGGACGCTGGTACCACTCCTGCGCTTGGGGCATGTCGAATCTTGTACTGACCGACTGGTTGCGCGAGCACTATCTCGCGTTTGGCGTATCGATGGTCTGGCGAGCTGTGCTAGTCGTCGGGTTCTACTCGATTCTCACGCTGTTCCCGCGTACCTGGTGGTTGTGGGGCGCGATCGGCGCCAGCGGCCTGGGCGTGGCGTATGCGTTCCTTTCGCCGATCGTCATCGATCCGCTGTTCAATAAATTCACGCCGCTGGCGGAGTCGGAGTTTCGCGAATACGAATCGCTCGTGAGACGGATGATCGAAAAAGCCGACATGCCAGTCGGCGAGATCCTGGTCATGGACGCGAGCCGGCAGAGCAACCACTCGAACGCCTACTTCACCGGATTCGGATCGTCGCGCCGCATTGTGCTCTACGACACGCTGCTGCGCAAGCACACGTCTGCGGAAATCGAATCGATCCTCGCGCACGAACTGGGCCACTGGCGGCATGATCACATCGTCAAAGGGATCCTGTTGGCAACCCTCGCGGCGATCCTTGGGTTGTGCGTGCTCGATCGACTCCTGCGTGCCGCGATTGGACGTGAACCCTGGAGAATCCGCAGTCTCAACGATCCGGCTGGATTGTACCTCGTTTTGCTGATCTCCTACTTTGGCTCCTGGATCGAGATGCCGGTCCAGAACTACGTCAGCCGGCATTTCGAGCGTCAGGCGGATCAGGCCTCGCTCGACCTGGCGGGGCAGGCCGACGCGTTCATCAGCAGCGAACGTGTGTTGGCAGTCACGAACAAATCCAACGTCACGCCGACGCCGTGGAACGTTTGGCTGTTTTCCAGCCACCCGACGACGGTTGAACGCATCCGCATGGCCGAGGAATGGCGCGAGTCGCAGGAGTCGCCGCCGTGATTTCATCTGGTGAAATGCCTCGCCGGCGTGCATAATAAATAACGAGACTCGCTCGCGCCGCCGCGACGAAATCGGAGGTCACCAAAGATGCCGTCACCTTTTCCCGGCATGGATCCGTATCTGGAACGCCCCGAGCCATGGCCGGACTTTCATGATCGATTCATCACGTTCATCTGTAGCCAGCTGCAGCCCGCTCTACGGCCCAAGTATGCGGCCTTGACCCAGGACCGTCTCTACGTTGTTGAATCGAAGCGACCGATATTTCCTGATGTTACGGTCATTAATACCGGCCGCCCGATTACGAATGACGGTGGTGCTGCGACCGCTGTCCTGGACGTGGCTACTCCCTCGGTTTTCGAGTTCTGGCGAGAGGATATTCGCGAGCCATATATCGAGATCGTCGAACCATCTGCAAATAATCGCGTCGTTTCAACGATCGAGGTGCTCAGCCCGACCAATAAGAACACGGGCGACGGGCATCGCGAATATATCGCCAAACGCGACGAGCTCTGGCGTGCCGGTGTCAATATCATCGAGATCGATTTGCTGCGTCTGGGCAATCCCATTGTCTGGGTGACGCAAGAACAGCGTGAGAAGTTGCGGCCTTGGCATTATCTGACGGCCGTGACTCGGCGCCGGCCATCACGGCACGAGGTTTACGAAATCCTGCTGCAAAAGCCGTTGCCGAGGATCGCAATTCCATTAACGCCGGACGACAAGGATGTGGTTCTGGATCTGCAGGCGGCCTTTAACCGCACCTGGGATGAAGGGCCCTACCCCGAGTTGCTGAATTATTACGCACCACCGCCAGGAAACTGGGCGCCCGAAGAAGTCGCCTGGTGCGAGCAAAAGCTGCGCGACGCCAAGATGCGGGCAACTTGAGTACGCTAATACTGCGGCAGACTGGTGAGCATGATGCACAACCAGATCAAAACACTGATGAACGTGGAGACCACGACAAAGATCGCCGGGAAAGCGCTATCGTCTACAGGTGCATTGGAAGTATTCATTTTCGCCTCGGTGCTATCCGGACGGGAAGCCAATAAAACATAGGTCAAGAAAAACAAAAATGCAAATGGTCCGCCCGTGGACACCTTGCAATGACCCTACTGCCGGTTCTTGACCTGATGGGCGGCGAGATCGTTCGCGGCGTGGCGGGGCGGCGCGACGAATATCGGCCCGTCGTCAGCCAGCTGACGACGTCCGCCGAACCGCTTGCCGTCGCGCGAGCCTTTCGCGAGCATTTCGGGCTCAGCGAACTTTACCTCGCGGACCTTGACGCAATCCGGGGCGATGAGCCAGCGCTTTCCGTTTATCATGCGTTGCAATCCGACGGCTTTCGACTCTGGATTGATGCGGGCCTGCGCACCGCGCGGGACGTGATCACGAAAATGCTGGTCGTCGCCAACATCGCCAACGTGGTCGTCGGTCTGGAGAGCGTCGCCGGCCCCACCGAGGTCGCGCGGATCGCCCGGCGTGTCGGAGCCGACCGCATTGTCTTGTCTCTGGACATGAAGGCAGGCCAATCGATCGTGGACGACGACGCCTGGCCAAGCCGGGAGCCTTATCGCATCGCCGAGCACGCGATCGTAAATCTGGGAATCCGCAGGCTGATCGTGCTCGACCTGGCGAGCGTGGGAGTCGGACAAGGCGTCACGACACTGGATTTGTGCGCTCGAATCAGACGCGAGAACCCGAGGATCGAGTTGACCGCAGGCGGCGGCGTGCGCGGATTCGACGATCTCCTTCTGATGCGTTCCGCAGGCATCGACAACGTGCTTGTCGCATCAGCACTGCACGATGGCCGACTGACGCGTGAAGACATTCAGCGGATTTGATGAATCACGGCGCCGTCCACACCCAGGTCGCCGATTGGCCGAAGCTCTCCTCCACTTCGACGCGCATGATTTCTGGCACGAAGTGAAATGTCGCCTGTAGATCGTCGCGCAGCCGTTCGCCGATGTAACGTGCGAGCAGTTCGGCTGTCGTGTTTTCGATCGGAAGCAAGATGCAATCGCCGCGCGGGAAGACCCAGACACGGTCTTTATAAGTGACGCGGATGCTCGTGGGCGATTCGTCGAGCAGGATCACGCGATTCTTGGTGGGCAGCATCATGCGATGGTCGAGCAGATCGGTGATGGCACGCGTGCGATTCTTGAGAGCGATGAAATCGAATACGTAAAAATTCTCATCCAGCCCGCCTTCAACCTCGACCGCGCAGCGATAGTTGTGCCCATGCAGCCGTTCGCACTTATCGCCCTCGTAGCTGATGAAGTGCCCGGAGCAAAAGACGAGATAGTCCTTGCTGACACGAACTTGGAAGCGTTCCGGCATTGGCATGACACCGTTATTTCATTTGGCAACCCAAGCCCCAGGATGAGCGCAGCGATTCCTGGGGGTCAGACCCCCGCGAATCGCTGCGCTCATCGCGGGGCTTGGTAGCGTCTTTATTCAATCTCGCTGATGACGAAATTCGGATCGCGTGGGACGAGTTTTGAACGGACGCTATCCACAAGTAAATCTAAATCTTGCAATACGATCGCGCCGATCAATGCCGTTTTCTCGCTTCGGGTCCACGATCGCGGTGAATACGCCATCGCGCCCAAGTAGTTCCACGCGAGCTTCATCGGTTGCATCGCGGAGGCCAGATCGTCCGTTGGCGAACTTCACTTTGATTTTTCGCGGACGAATCGGCAATCCAAGTTCTCGGACAACGGATTGCGGCAGGACCAATCGCATTGATTCAGGAACCACGATACCGAGAATTCTCATCCGACGAACTTCGTTCTGTTTCAAGCGACCGAATTCGGCAAGGATGATATCGGAGTTATTCGCAATTGCAAATTCGGCGGAAATAGGCTGCTTGCTGCAACCGGATTCGGGATTCATATCCGTTCGCTTCTCGTTTATTCCACCCCCAGGAATCGCTGCGCTCATCCTGGGGCTTGGGTGTTCACACTCGTCACTCGTCACTATTCACTCGCCACTACTTCCGCAGCCAGCCGCGTGCCACCAGCACCTCGGCGATTTGCACGGCGTTTGTTGCCGCGCCTTTCCGCAGGTTGTCCGACACCACCCACAGATTCAGGCCGTTCGGAATCGTCAAGTCCTTGCGAATGCGGCCCACGAACGTTTCGTCGCGCCCTTCGCAGTTCAGCGCGAGCGGAACCTCGCCCTTGGCGTAATCGTCGAGCAGCACGACACCTGGCGCCTTACGGAGTGCCTCGCGCGCTTGCTCGACGGTGATGGGCCGTTCGAACTCGAGGTTGATCGCCTCGCTATGGCCGGTGCGGACGGGCACGCGAGCCGTGGTCGGCGAGACGAGGATGCTGTCGTCGCCCATGATCTTTTTGGTCTCCTTGACCATCTTGATCTCTTCTTCGCTATATCCATCCTCGCCAAGCTTCCAGTCGTGAGGCAACACGTTCCCCGCGAGTTGGGCGGCATGGGCGGTCACGGGCGGAACCTTCTCGCCCTTGCCAATCGCCGCGATCTGGGCGTCGAGTTCGCATACGCCCTTCGCGCCTTTGCCCGACGACGCCTGATAGGTGGCAACGACGACGCGCTTGATCTTGGCCAAATCGTGCAGCGGCTTCAGCGCGACGACCATCTGAATCGTCGAGCAATTCGGGTTGGCAACAATACCCTTCGGGATATTCTTCAGCGCATCCGCATTCACTTCGGGCACCACCAACGGCACGTCGGGATCCATACGCCAGGCACTCGAATTATCGACGACAATCGCACCCGCCTTGGCGGCCATTGGACTCGTCTCTCGGCTTACCGACGCGGGTGTACTAGAAAGCACGACCTGCACGCCGGCGAACGCCTCGGGACGTATCGCTTCGATGATGTAACGCTTACCCTTGAACTCGATCGGCTTGCCCACGCTGCGTTCCGAGGCGAGGAACTTGATGCTGGAGAACGGAAAGTTATGCTCGGCGAGCACTTGCCGCATGATTTCGCCAACGGCGCCAGTGGCGCCAACAACCGCAACGGAGACAGACACAGGATTGGCCCTTTCAAAATGGAGTGAGAGAGAAGCTATCAGCTATTAGCTGTCAGCTATCGGCCAGCCGAAAACAGCTGGGGCTATTATTGTAGCGGATTGGAAAAGAAATGGTGAACAAAGCCCAGGGGTGAGCGGGCGAGCCCCTGGGACAACCGCTACGGCTAATTACATCGGCTTGATGCCCGTCTCGGGTGAAGGAGATTCGGGCGGTGTAGCTTGCGCCATCGGCTGCGCCATCGATGCGGCTTTGGCTTTCTTCGAGTCGCGATTGATCTGATCGACGACGCCCTTCGAGTAAAGCACCAATCCAGCGCCGCATGCCGCGAGCAAGATACCGCTGCCGAACATGACCCAGGCCTTGGTGTATTGCGGGCCAGTCGCTTCTTCGGGTGGATGCCAAATCACGCTCACGATGGCGTTGACGATTGGCGCCCCGGCAAAGACCAGAGGCGCGACGTAGAGCGGCTTGCCTCCGTTCTTGATCGAGAAAATGATGCACAAGGCTCCCGCCGCACCCGCGATTCCGCCGAGCGTGGAGAACGTCAACGCACCGGTATTGAGTCCGCCTTGCTTCGTCTGGAAAGATAGCGGTTCGCCGCCGGCGAGACCGAACTGCAGCGCGATCAACGGAATGACGACGGCGGTGACAAAGTACGCGATGCCGACGCAAAGAAACGCACGCACCGCGCCGGCGCTCGGAGCGCCGCCGCCCATCTGCGATTGGCCTTCGTGCAACACCGGGACATAGACACCCCACGACAAAACGGCTCCGAGAACAAACGCCATCCAGGTTTCAAAACTCATCGATTACTCCAAATAATTTCATTAATGATTCTTCGTTTAGCGTTCGCGCGGCGCCATGCGAGCGCTAAACGTAAACACGGCAACTACTGCACTTCGAAGATACACTCGATCTCGACCGGAATGTCACCCGGCAAGGATCCCATGCCCACGGCACTCCGCGAGCCGACACCAGCTTCCTCGCCAAACACCTGGGCCATGAACTCGGAAAAACCGTTGATGACTTTGGGATGTTCCAAGAAGTCCGCCGGCGCGTTGACCATGCCGAGCGTTTTGACGAGACGTTGGACGCGGTCGAGCGAGCCGAGGGCGTTCTTGACCGTGGCGAGGATATTGATGCCGACGAGTTTCGCCGACTCCATGCCTTGCTCGACTGTCAGCTTGGCGCCGACCTTGCCGGCGTGCAATGCGGGATCGCCGATCTTGGCGGGGCCATGACCGGAGACATAGAGCAAATTGCCGACGAGTACTGTCGGCTTGTATTTCGCGACCGGCTTGGGCGGCGTGGGCAAGGTGATTCCCAGCTGCGTCAACATCGCTTCGGGGGATGGCATGGTGTGGTCTCCTCAAGGTGGGATTTTGTTCTATTTGTTTATATGAATTGTATAGCCGCAGCGAAGTCCGCGCTCGCCAAAGGCGGGCGGCTCAACAATACGAAAAATCTGGTTTTCCTATTGACTTTCCGCCCAGAAATGTCAGTTTAATACGTAAGAGTCGAATTGCGCCTACCTGCCGGTTTTCCTTCCTCCATCCCGCACGGGGCTGCCATGCTTGATTTCAATCTTGGTGAGAATTCCAAAGACTGCACAGGCCTATCACGCCGAAACTTCTTGCGAGTGGGCGGACTTTCCGCTCTTGGCCTGACGCTTGAGAATTTTTTTCGTGCACAGAACGCCTCCGCGAACAATCCATCCCCGGCGCCGGGCAATCGTCGAAATGTCAATTGCATCTTGATGTGGATGCAGGGCGGCCCAAGCCACATCGACACATTCGACCCGAAACCGGATGCTCCCGCCGAGATTCGCGGCGAATTTACGACGATTCAGACGCGCCAGCCAGGAGTGCGTATCGCCGAGCATTTCCCGCTGCTCGCCGAGCAGTTCGACAAGCTGAGCCTAATTCGCGGCCATGACCCACAGAACGGCAGCCATGGCGTCGCCGACCACCTTATGATGACCGGCCATCGCTTCAATCCTGCCCTGCCCTTCCCTTGCTTCGGCTCGGTCGTGGCGAAAGAGCGTGGCTATCGCGACAACATGTTTCCGTTCGTGCAGCTGGGCCGCAATATCGATCGCCGCTTCAACGGCGGCATCGGCGGGTTCCTCGGCGATCAGTACAACCCGTTTGAAATTCACGACGATCCGAGTTCAGCGGCGTTCCGCGTGCGTGACCTTAGCATCGCCGACGAAGGCGATCGCCGGCGGCTCCAGCGCCGTTACTCCATGCTCCAAGAAATGGATCGCTACCAACGCGAAATGGAATCCAATCAAGCGGTACAAGCACGCGATGCGTTCTACGAACGCGCTCACACGCTCATTACTTCGCCAGCCGCCAAACGGGCATTCGATCTCGATCTCGAAAGCGACCGCATACGCGATCAGTATGGCCGAAATTCGCTCGGCCAATCGTGCTTGCTCGCACGAAGGCTCATCGAATCGGGCGTGCATTTCGTCACGGTCACCGACGGCGGATGGGATACGCACGTCAACAATTTCCGCAGCCTGAAAGACCGTTTGCTGCCGCGACTGGATCGCGCCTACGCAGCGCTTTTGGCGGATTTGCACACGCGCGGGCTACTCGAAAACACGCTGGTCGTCTGGTTCGGCGACTTTGGCCGCACGCCGAAAGTCAATCCGTCAGCGGGTCGAGATCACTGGTCAACAGCAGGCGTGGCGACGCTGGGCGGCGGCGGGGTCCGCATGGGGCAGGTCATCGGCGCGACCAACGCGGCCGCGGAAGTCGTTGTCGAAAATCCGGTTCGCCCGCAGGACATCGCCGCCACGATCTATCACGCCCTGGGCATTCCGCTCAACACCTGGTACCGCGCTCAGGACGGCCGACCGATCGAACTCGTCCCGACGGGACGGCCCGTTCGGCAGTTGATTGGATAATATGAATTCCGGAAGGTTCGAAAGGCCCGGCGCGAAATCGCCGGGCTTTTTTGTTTGCTGGGTCGCAATTCAGAAAATGCGCACATCGTGCAGCGTGTTCTTGTCGGTTTCCCCCGAATCCTCCGTCGGCGTGACAATCGGCTCTAGCCGGGAATGCAGTTCCAGCGCGTGCATCAGCACCTCGGCATCGATGCCTCGATAGCGCGTGATATACTGCAACTCTCCGCTGATGATCCCATCCAGCTCGACGACCCATTCATCGTGGCCATTTTTGAAAGCCTTGTTGACCTTCGCGCGGAAGATATGATCGAGATTCACGAATTCGCCGGTTAGCTTTACCCACATGGCAGGCACTCCTTTCAACGGTAGACCAGGGATGCTGGACAGAGTTTGCCGATCGTACCGTATGAAAAGGGTATCACAAAAAAGCGCGTGGAAAAACGCGAGCGGAATCTGACGACGAGAAATGGAACGAATCGGGTAGGAAGATTCCGATTGTGAGGATTAGCCGGTTTGCGAGGCTAGCCGCGTAAGCGGCAGGTTGAGTTTGCGATCGCAAGGTTCAACCTGCCGCTAACGCGGCTAGGCTCGCCAGAAGGAATCATTCAATGGACACCACGGTTCCATCATTGGGAAGCATGATGGCGGCCCAGGTCAATTTGTCCATCTGCATGGTAAAGGAGCGAACGCTTCCGTCGCCCATGGCGACATTCAGCGAGTCGTGACCAGACTGAACGGTGAGCGACGCACACCCTGTCGCACCCGATCGAATCGGGTCGGGCCGAATTTGGAACATGAAGATAATCTGCGACGTGAGTGACGGATTTGGGTAACCATTCGCGCTGGCGACAGTTACTGGGCCATTGCCGAGGTCGATCTGATTGCTGCCAAGCCCGAAGGTAAGCCCGAAGTTGTGGACCCCGCCGTAGTAATTCCCGCCACCGCCGAGGTGCCAGGCCAATAATGCAGTTCTACCGCGGCTCTCGCACCAGCTGTACGCCTCGGCCAAGAACACGGTGTTGGAGATGCCATCGCCGATGTTCGCGAATCGCTGTGGCACGGCCTGGTAGCCCTGCGTTGGCTGTTCGGCGGAAAACGCATTCCAGTTTGCCAGGTAATTCGTCGCGGACCATGGTGTGGTGGTGTTCGCGTAAACCAAGCCGCTGTTAGCGGTCGTTTGAAAGCCGCTGGGATCGGACGGGCACAGCAGCGTGCGAATAACCGCCGACCGATTCTCAGGCCGCCAAATACCGACGAAGCCATTGGTCGGCGCTCCCGGCGGACCGTAGACCGCCGCCGTGCCGGGAACGTAGGTCGATCCGCTGTAGTCATAGACAGCGGCCGTGCCCGTACCTGGATCCGGCGTCTTGGGCGGTACCCATTGTAGCGTGTAGATCGTGTAGCCGTTGCCAGAAGTTGTCGCGGTGTATTGCTGCGAGCCGGTATATTGCGTGTAAGCTGCCGGGACCGCTGCCTTCACGAGGACCGGCGGCGGCACATAAGCTGCGGCTACTGCTGGCGTGATCAGGGTTCCGCCCGGCGCGGTGACCGTACTACCCGTGTTCGTGAACTGATCGACATCCTGCTTGATTGCGTCATACAACGGCGACTGGTCGATATACGGCAATATGTGAACGATCCAGCTCCCATACACTGCTTTCGTGTTGGCGGCCTGCGTCGTAAGATTTTTTGCTATGGGATATATACCGGAATACGTCGGAAAAGATTTGTTCGTGCCGTGGAATGAATGCACGGCAAGTGCCAATTGCTTGAGGTTGTTTTGGCACGTCAATCGTGCATTTGCCTCGCGAACTTTTTGAACTGCTGGAACGAGCAGTGCAATAAGGATCGCGATAATAGCGATCACGACAAGCAATTCAATCAGCGTGAAGCCCACGCGCGAACGAATCGATTTCATGACAAAATCCCTTCTTTCGACCACATTGGCACGCGAGATGAATTGAGAGAGAATTAACCGTGCCAATTTTTTGATAATGGAAATTTGAATCTAACCAGTGCTTCGTGGAATTGCAACAAGAATATTCAAACAGAAATTTATTTTTTTTCAAATAATTTTCCTATCGCCCGAGAACAATCATTTTCTTAAGCAAAACCCAACCGACATTACAACAAAGTTAACCAAATGCCTCTCGCATCAATCCGACGTTGCGGGCATGGCTTCCGCCAGCTGATGTTGATGTCGCGCACGCCGCCAGATACGCGCGCTGATGAACCAGGAAACAACCAGATAGTACGCCGGGAAGATTAACGAAACCACAGCCAAATTGTGCGTCCGCGCGTCGACGTGCTCGCCTTCGCCTAATTCGCCGGGCATGCGGATCAACATCCAGGCGAGGAGCAAGGCCCAAATCCCGCCGAGCACATTAGTCCATCGATTGAGCCGGCCTCGGTGCGTTGGATAGAGATATCGTGCCGGAACGAACGTCATCAGCGCGAAGAATACGATCAAAACGACGCGCAGCCAAACCGACATGTCGAGCACATAAAGGTAAAACGCAAGGATGTTCCAGTACGACGGAAAACCCAGGAAATAACCATCGTCCGTCTTGGCCGTCGTTTGACAAAACCCGTAGGCGCTGGCGACCAATGGTAGGAATAATACGAAGCTTAATTCCGGGGGAATGAGTTGAGTTCTCCAAATAAGCAAGATAGGCAAAGAAACGTAGGTCTGGAAGTCGATGATATCGTCAAGCCGACGGCCATCGAAATGAGGCAGCACCGTCTTGACTTGGATGGCCCGTGCGAGCGTGCCGTCAGTCGCATCTACGAGCGTCGCGATGAACATCAGCCAAAACGCCCACGTGATTGCTCCTGGCGATCCATCGAAGATCGCGACGGCGATTCCCCCGGCTGCGATTAGCCCGAGAGCCGTGTACCCGTGGACGCACCACGCCAGCACTTTGATCAGAGTGGGATTCATGGCCACTATTGTAGGATTTCGCCTGATGAAATTGGCAGGCATTATTGCGCTGACCGCCAGAATTGTACAAAAATCAATCGCGATCCTTGGCTCATTGCAACAGTTACATTATGTACACTATGTGCATGCCTAAATCTTTGCTAAACATCCCATTCCGCAACACTATGATATAAAAGATAGTTATATCAATTGACGACACCATCGACGGGTTTGGCACGATGTGTGCCTTTGGATGAAGAGTTAGTAAACGATGAAACAAACGCCAATTCAAAATACCAGGAGCACGATCATGAAACCGCTTTCGCAACCCAAACCCGCTGGTGACGACGTTCTCAACCGCGCGACGATTCGCCAAACGCAAAAACGCCTCCAGGCCGAAGCGATTCTGCGCGACCTCGCTTTCGTCCTGAAAATGACGCAGCGAGTCCACGAAGAAATAGTAGCCGAAAAAGAAAGCGAAGCGTACGTGATCGCCTGAACCATCAAGCACGCCCTGGCAGGTGCACTCCCACCGGCCAAGGCACGCCACCCACTTGGCAACGTGGGCCCCCTGCAATGCGGCGCCGAGACATTAGGTCTCGACGCCGCGTTTTTTTCTACCCGAGACTCTTAGCGAAACCGCCGAAAGAGAATTCGGCGCGGTGTCGGTTGGGCGACGACCGGCTGAGGCTCGGCGCTCGCTTCCGGCTCGTTCATCTCTGGAAAAAATGGATCGGCTGGGATCGGGTAGCCGAATTTTCGCGCTCGATCCAGGCGGTCGAGGTAGTCGAGGTAGTAGGTTTGTGGCGAACGGCTGTTGAAGTAAAAATTGGGGCTGTAGCTGTCATTGTAACGCTGGGTGAACGGCTTGCCGTCCCAAGGCGTCGTGTTGCGGTATTGCAAGCCGCGATCAATCTCGGCACTGGAGAAACCCTGGGCATTGACGAGATTGGCGTCGCAAGTTAGAAGAAATGCGGCTGCGAACGGGATGATGAAGCCTTTCATGGTGTTCCTCAAGAGAATAGAAATTCTGGTGGGATGAGTCGTCCGTGGAAAATCCGTCACAGAAAGTGTGCAACATAAATCCGAAAGCGGCATCCGCAGCCGGACCCGAGAAAGAAAATTCGTGTGCCGGACTGACGCGATTTGTCTATCAGGTAATGTGAACCGGCGCCGACTTTGGCTGGAGCGGAATACAATAATTCTTCGTGGGATGATGAATACGCCGAAATTTCGGGAAGGGCGGGCGCGGCCATGTCGATTGCGTTTACATGTCCGGAATGCGAAGCGCGGATGGAAGTGCCCGACGACCATGCGGGGCTGAGCGGTCAGTGTCCGCGCTGCAAGCACGTTTTTGTGATTCCGTCGGCGAGCGCGCCGCAAAAGCCGAGAGTCGTGGCCTCCGCCGCCCAGCCGCCGCCGATTCCGGAGGAAAAAGTCGATGTTGCTCTCCCGAGGCGAGGCCGGCGGACGCGGCGTGAGCTACCGCCGCCCCCGCCGCGAGGTCCCGCCTGGCCGTGGCTGGTGGGGATACCGGCATTCTTGGCGGTCGCCAGTATCCTTTTCGCCGCATTGATGGTTTTGTCGTTTTATCGCAAGTCGCCGGCTCCGCGGCCATCGATCGCGAATCTCACTGCCGATTCCGATCCCGGTAGCGACGGCGTCCTGAGAGGAAAGTTGGAGGGCAAGCAAGTTCATCTCGCTGGCGGAGAGTTCGCCATCCGGTCGATTATCACGCCGACGGATCCGGTCGGCACACGGATTAATGCCAATCGCGAGAAACGATACACAATCGAACTTCAGCAAGGAAAGCGCTACACCATATCGGCCGAATCGACACGATTCGATCCGTTCGTCGAACTTCGCAATCCCGCGGGACAGGTGATGCGCAGCGCCGGAGCGTTCGGAAACAACAAGGCCCACCTAGAATTTGATGCGCGTGATGCTGGCGTCTACACGCTTCATGCTTCGAGCATGAACCAGGGCCTGGGACTTTTCACGCTCATGATCACCGAGCGCGATCCGGACGGCGTTCCGTGACGGCGACCTTAGCAAAAATCCCCGACGTTTGTGAGATACAGCCATCGTCACCCATTGAACAATCCTGAATCGCGAACTAAAATTACTCATCCAGACACGAAAGCGGCAACGCCAAAGGTTGATAACGCAACATACATCACCGGATTCGTCAAGATTCGGTTGTTTGTCGCAGATTTCGCGACAGAAACGGAAATGTTGGGAAGGCGACCTGGCCCGCAAGATCAAGAACGTCTGTTTTAGGAGCACTATCTGTGCAGATAAAAATATCCACGCGCCATGGGCACGTCAGCGAAGACACACAAAAACACATTCGTGAAAAGGCGGACAAGCTTAACCACTTCTTTCCGCGCTTGATGATGATTGAGGTCTTGCTTGACATCAAGGACGATGACAAGTTCGTCGAAATCTTCGTATCCGCGGAACACAAACACGATTTCGTCGCCAGCGATCGCAACAAGGACCTGCTGGCGGCTGTGGACCTAGCGGTTGACAAGCTCAAGCATCAAATTCACAAGTACAAGGAAAAGGTGCAAGATCATCGCCGTACACCTTCCGTGGGTGATGTTACGGGACATTCCAACGTGGACGAAACCGACGGAAAATGACGGAGACGAACTATCATGCGCATGTCTGAATTTATTGTTCGCGAAGCGATCTCGGCTACGATAGCGGCCAACCAAAAAGAAGCCGTCATTCGCGAAATGGTCGAGAACCTACGGCAGGCGGGATACTTCAAGGGTAACGATGCCGAGGACGTCGTCAAAGCAATCCTGAAACGAGAACTCCTGAGTTCCACAGGCATCGGCGAAGGGGTGGCAATTCCCCACGCGAAACATGCTGGCGTGGACCGCCTCGTTGGCACGATCGCGATTTGTCCCAACGGCGTGGCGTTTGACAGCGTGGACAGCGAACCGGTATACGTTCTGGTGATGCTGATTTCGCCTCAAGAACGGCCGAGCGAGCATCTGCGAGCGCTTGAAGGCGTGTCTCGCTGCCTGCGCGACAAGAACTTCGTGATCTCGCTGCGCAAGGCGAGTTCATCGCAGGAAATTTGGGACCTGATCGCCAATCACGATCGTTCTTAGTAGATCCGATTGCCGTACACGAAACTCGATTGAAAAAAGAAGCTTCGGACTTGAATTCTCTACTGACGGATGCCATGACGGGCAAAACTTGCCGGCTTTCCATTGCCATCACAAACCCGCAGGGGTTCCATATTCGCCCGATGAAGGCGTTTGTGGAGACCGCTGCTCGTTTTGCCTGCGAGGTCAATGTCTGGGTCGCTGACAAACCGCCCGTGAACGGCAAAAGCATGTGGGGGCTTTTGGGGCTTGGCGCCGAACAAGGGATGATGATCGTCATCGAAACTTCGGGAGACGACGCCGCCGAGGCGCTTCGAGCGCTTGCCGAGGTTGTGGAACGAAACTACGATGAAGAACCCGAACCCACGGTGTGACGGGCATCCATGGAAATAAAACGCGGCATTCCCGTATCGCCCGGAGTGGCTATCGCGACGGCCCTGGTAGTCGAAGCCGAAGGCGTGCGCATTCAACGGCGCACCGTGGACAAATCCCTCATCAGCACCGAGATCGAACACCTTCGATCCGCTCTTGCTAAAGCCAGTGCGGCTGCGCGCGAGAATCAGAACGCAATCAGTTCCAAGCTCGGCAAACAGTACGGCGCCATCTTTGCGGCCCATGCTCTACTGATCGACGATCCCGAATTGGTTCGCGAAATCGAGCATCTTATTGTCCAGCAGAACGCCAGCGCCGAGTATGCCGTGAGCCTTATCATGCGCCGCCATGCCAAGGCGCTTGAGAGCTTGAATCAACCGGTATTCAGCACGCGCTCGTCGGACATTCTCGATATCGAGAAATCCATCCTAGGTTATCTCGTTGGGCAACAAGGCGATCCACTGCAGAACCTTCAGGAACCGGTCGCCATCCTGGCGCATGACCTGACGCCAAGCCAGACGGCCAATCTCAATCCGAAATTCGTATACGCCTTCGCCACCGAAGCCGGAGGCAAAGCCAGCCACACCGCCATCATGGCCGGCGTGCTCGAAATTCCCGCCGTCGTCGGTCTGGGCAAGCTGCCAGCGGACATCTCAGGAAGCGATGAAGTGATCGTCGATGGCGATCGCGGCATCGTCATCTTCAACCCTGACCCCGAAACCCGCGAACGTTACCTCGTCCTGCAAAAGCAATCGGTCTCTTTCGCCCGCCGGCTCGACGAACTGCGTGATCTACCTGCGGAGACCAAAGATGGCACGTACGCCCTCTTGATG
This sequence comes from uncultured Singulisphaera sp., assembly GCA_964484265.1. Classification (GTDB taxonomy): domain Bacteria; phylum Planctomycetota; class Planctomycetia; order Gemmatales; family Gemmataceae; genus SIAQ01. Next base: position 21,291 of record CAZAFH010000059.1, on the reverse strand, counting down.
GGGAATATCGAATTCCCCCAGGAAGGACCGCACTGCACCGACCGCGGCGCCGCCGGCATTGGCCTTTACCGAACAGAATTCCTCTACCTGAACAAAACGACCGATCCCACCGAGGACGAGCAGTACGAAGCGTACATTGCCGTCCTGCGCGCGATGGGCCCGGAGAAACCGGTCGTCATCCGCACGATGGATCTCGGCGCGGACAAGGTGTTTCATGCCGGTAACGAGCACCATCACGAGAAGAATCCCTGTCTCGGCGTGCGCAGCGTACGCCTTTGCTTGCGCAATCTTCCGATGTTCCGAACCCAGCTCCGAGCCATCCTGCGTGCCAGTGCGTTTGGAAACGTACGCATCATGTTCCCGATGGTCAGCTCGTTGATCGAGCTCCGCCAGTGCAAGATGATTCTTGCCGATGTTAAGGAAGAACTCGAAGAGGAGGAAATTGCCTTTAATCGGAGATTGCCCGTTGGCACCATGATTGAGGTTCCTTCCGCGGCGCTCATGGCGGAAGAAATGGCAAAAGAGGTAAATTTCTTTTCCATTGGCACGAATGATCTGATACAGTATACTCTAGCTGCAGACCGCACCAACGAGAACGTCGCCTCCCTTTACAACGCAGGCGATCCAGCCGTGGTGCGGTTGATCGACCGGGTTATCCAGGCCGCGATTAAGCACTCCATCGAAGTATGCGTGTGCGGCGAAATGAGCGGCGACCCGATCTACACGATGCTATTGCTCGGCTTGGGATTGCGCCAGCTGAGCATGACGCCCCAAAATATACCAGAGATCAAAAAGGTCATCCGATCCATTACCATCGAGGAAGCCAAGCAAGTCGCCCAGGAAGCAAAGCGGTTTGAAACCGCTCGCGAAGTAAACAATTACCTGCGGGATCAAACCCGCCGAATCCTCCCGGAAGTCGTAGTGAACTGAGGGAGAAGGGAAAACAGAAACCACGCGTGCCCTAACCGACTGATGCTCCGCCGTAAGGACAATAAATTCACCCCGGCCCAATTTCACGCCGGCGAACTCGCGTGTGGTAGTTACGAGAACAGCCAATGCCAGGACGGTAAAACAGGCAGATCCGCATCCATCCCTCGGCTCGTTCCGCGGGAGTTGGGTTTTTTCTTGCTTTGTTTCTCCGCATTCCTCGCCACGGCTCCTATTTCCCTTCCTGATCCAGTCGTCACTTCACCTTCAAAGGATTCGCAACACTAACAGCGACCTCAACCTCGGTGTGCATCCACGCATTGCCGGGAATTTGGTCCCAACTCCCCGTGCGGGGAGAACTCGGCAATGCCGATCGAAGCAAATACATCCGTCCCGGCCAACACAACAGCGCCCGCGCGCGCGAAGTATCGCGTGCGCTTTCAGAAAAACGCCGACCTCCGATTCGTCAGCCATCACGACCTGATGCATATCTTCGAGCGGCTTTTCCGCCGTGCCGAATTCTCGATACCGACCTCGCAAGGTTTCAACCCGCGGCCACGCATTTGGTTTGCGTTATCCCTTGCGCTGGGCACGGCCGGTCTCAACGAAGTGTTCGAGTTCGAGCTTACCTCGGCGCTCCCGCAAGACGAAGTTTTTTCGCGCATGACGCGCCACGCTCCGCCGGGCCTGGTATTTCGCAGTGTACGTGAAATCGACGTGAAGCTGTCGGCACGCGTTCGGCGTGCGTTTTGCCGGTTCGCGCCCCTATCCAGGCCATCTGCCAGCGTCGCGGAAGCCTGCGTTGAGTTCATGAATAAGTCCGAGTCCTGGGTCGAGCGCTTGCGGCCGAATCGTCGCCGAATCAACATCAGGCCGTTCGTGGACGAGCTTCGTGTCGTGGACGGCGCTCTCGAATTAGCCCTCTGGATAACGCCCTACGGCGCCGCCAGGCCAGAAGAGATACTCGCCGCCCTTGACCTGACTTCCGATTTGGACGCGGGTGGGATCATCGAACGAACCGACTTGGAGATATACGACGAACTCCCGCCCGAACTCGCCACCGCGCCGCCCGTGATTACGACCAACGCGCCGGTCGAAGTCCTTGAAAATTCCGCGCCCGCTCCCTCCGAGCGGACGCGCATGCCCACGCCGATCATAGAAAGCCCGCTGTCGTTCGAGACTTGAACGCACAGCTCCGAATAAATCATCGCACTTGCCGCAAACCTATTCCGGTGAGTCGAAATCGAGAGGGAAAACATGAAGAAGGAAATGCTCATCAACTGTCTGCAATCGGAGGAAATCCGCATTGCCATTCTCGAGGACGGTGTCCTCGAAGAACTGTATGTCGAGCGCACCAGCGCCGAAAGCTACGTGGGCAACATTTACAAGGGACGCGTCGTCAATATCGAGCCGAGCATCCAGGCGGCGTTTGTCGATTTCGGCGTCGGACGGAATGGTTTTCTTCACGTCTCCGACGTCGAACCGGCCTATTACCGCGAGCAAGAGGAACGCGGCTCGTCCCGTCGCGGCGGGCGTGACGATCGACGCGGCGATCGGGATCGAGGCCGCGGGCCGCGCCGGCAGGATCCCTATGACGCGCCGCGCCAGCCCTACCCGGCCGAGCCGAAACCGATCTCGGAAGGCTTCGGTTTTCCCTCGGAGCCAGAACCGATCCACCAACGGCCTATCGAGATGCTGGAACACGAGGGGCCGGATATCATTGTTGAACAAATCGTGGAGGAGGACGAAGAGTTCGATCCGCAGGTAACAATGATGGAAGAGCCTGCGGATATGGAGGATGAATCGCCGATCGACGCAGAAATCTCGAACGAAACGATGCTGCCGCCCGATCTCGATGACGATCTCGCGCCGCCTCCCGCCGAGTCCTCGGAAACACCCGCGGAACCGAAGCCAGAGCCGAACGACGTGGCTCCAACAGCACTGGTGGGCTCGCCCGCGGTAACGGACGAAGCCGCACCGTCACCGACCACAGACGCTGCCGGTTCGGAAGAAAAAGACGACGACGACAAGCCTCGCAAGCGCAGCCCTCGCGGCACAAAAGCCAAGCCGCGTGCGCGCAAGCCGCGTAAACGAAGTGGCAAGGATGAATCCGAGGAACCCGCCGGCGAAGGCGCGGAAGCTGCCGCGCCGGCAGAGACTGCGGCAGAAACGCCTCCACCGGCGTCGGAGGTTGCATCGCCCAGCGAAGAACCACGGCCCCGTCCGATGGAATCCACCGAGCGCCGAACCGATGGCGACGAGCATGGCCATTTTTCGATCGAACCCCGACCGGCCTCGGATCCTCGCGAGATATCCGACGAGGACCTGAGTTTCTCCATGGCGCCGCGCACTCCGCTCCCGCCACCGCCGGTTCCCGCAACGGCATCATTCACACCACCCCCGCCGCCGCCTGCGCCGCCTCCCATCACGCAACCGGAGTCGAGCAGCCTGACTGAAACGACGGATGAGCCTCAAGTCGAATTCGCTGAATCTTCAGAAATTTCGGACGATGGTTCCATCATTGAAACCTTCGTCGAGGATGAATTCGACGATGAGCCGCTGCCGCCTGCGATTCCGAAAACGGAGCCGATCGATACATTTGCCGAGCTGAGCGAAGAAGAAAAGAACCTCGAGGAGGCCGATGCCGGGCAATCGTCGGAGCGTTTCGACGACGAACGACATGCCGACTACGACGATGAATTCAGCAATACCGAGGCCTTCGCCCCGCGCCAGCGAGGCCGAGGCGGACGCACCGGCGGGCGCGACCGCGGAGGCGACCGAGGCGGACGCGGACGCGGCGACCGCGATCGCCGTGGAGGCCGAGGCGGACGCACCGGCGGACGCGATGCTGACCGCGGCGGGCACTCTGGCCCCTTCGCTCGACCCAAGCCCAACATCGAAGATATTTTCAAACGCGGCCAGGAAGTCATCGTTCAAGTCATCAAGGAAGGTCTTGGCACGAAAGGCCCGACCCTCAGCACCTACATCAGCATCGCTGGCCGATACCTCGTCCTCATGCCCGGACTCAACCGCATAGGCGTGTCGCGCAAGATCGAAAACGAAGAGTCCCGCCGCCGCCTGCGCGACATCATGAACGAACTGCGTCCGCCCAAGGGTGTGGGCTTCATCATCCGCACCGCCGGCCAGGATCGCGACGCCAAGGAACTTCAGGGCGATCTCGCCTACCTCTCACGATTGTGGGAAGTCGTCGTGCGGCGAGTCATGAAGCAAAAATCGCCGACCGAGGTCTATCGCGAAAGCGACATGGTGACGCGCACCATCCGCGACATCTTTGCTGGTGACATCACCACGATCTGGGTGGACGAACGCGGCGCCTACGAGGCCGCCAAGGAATTCATGGAAGCCGTCATGCCTAAATTCGCCGACCGCATCAAATTCTACGACGGCACGGAACCGATGTTTTCCAAGTACGGCGTCGAAAGCGAGATGGCTCGCATCCAGCAGCGCAAGGTTCCACTGCCGCACGGCGGCTCCATCGTCATCGACCAGACCGAAGCCCTCGTCGCCATCGACGTCAACTCGGGCAACTTCCGCGCTTCCAACAACGATGCCGAGGAAACCGCCTACCAGATGAACCTGCACGCCGCCAAGGAAATCGCCCGCCAGCTGCGGCTGCGCGATCTCGGCGGCGTCATCGCCAACGACTTCATCGACATGCGCGAGGAACGCCATCGCCGAAACGTTGAGAAGGCACTCCGCGACGCCGTCGAACGCGATCGGGCTCGCACCAAGATTCTCCGCATCTCGCAGTTTGGCATCATCGAAATGACGCGTCAACGCATTCGCCCATCGCTCAAGCGAAGTGCCTTCCAGGATTGCACGCACTGCCGAGGCACGGGCCACGTGAAGACCTGCGAATCGGTCAGCATTGAAGTCATGCGCATGCTGCAATCCGCCGTCAATCGCCTGCACATCAACCGGATCGACGTTCGCGTTCACGAGGAAGCCGCCCAGTACCTGCTCAACCGCAAGCGAAAACAGATCGTCGGCCTCGAAGATCAAGGCAACAAATCGATCTCCATCATCAGCGCCGGCAATGCCGTTTCACCGGAGTTCCTCGAATTCCTGTGCTTCGACAACAACGGCAACGAAGTGAAGTTCTCCATTGTCGAAGAACCGCCCCAGCGCCCGCAACATCGCCGCCGTTACTAACAAGTTCCCAAGCCCAGGGATGAGGTACTCCGAATCCCTGGGCTCAATCGCAGAAGCGTCCGTCCCACAGGTTCGGAGTCCCTCGCCTTTGGGGTTGGGTTATCTTTCATGCGATTCCGCTCGCACGATCCGCAACCGCCTGTTGGCTCGCTCGGCGATTCATTGGCCATCGGGCAGATGATCGATGCCCTCATCCGTCCGGGTTGTTTTGTTTCCGACGGCCCGCTCTCGGTCGTTTCCGCTCGCGCGGAAACGATACCGTGGGAGATATTTCGCGGCCGACTTCTGCCGCGGACACAGACGCGCGAATCGCGATCCTTCCTCTCGTGGAACGTCTTTGCAGGCGATGCCGCGGAACCGATACTCTCGGTGAAGTTCGATGTTCGCGACCGCACGGCTCACGTCGTCCGCTCGCTGCTGACTTACGCATGGACGCCGATCGACAGCGCCGCCGGCATCGAAAGCACGGAGTCGGTTTCGTGGTCGCGCGAACTCGTCGGCAGTGCAGCGATATCGGAAATGAACGATCTCGCCGAACTTCGCGACGAAATCGTTTGCCTCGTTTGGCAGGCGTTTGTAGGTACAAGCCGGCTGCCGCTCACCTCCGTCGAGGCGCCGCTGCCCGGCTTCGTGCTTGGGCGATCCCATTTCATCGCCTCGACATTAGGCGAAGCATCAGACGAACCGATTGACCGCTGGCAGAGGTTGCTCGAAAGCGCCACGACCCAGCCATTAGCCTGGATCGAACGCGTCAAACTCGTCGAGTTCCTACTTCGCCGACTCCCCACGGACGAACTACCTGCTCTGTGTAATGCAGTCCCCGCCGATTGGCCCATCGCCCGGCTCATGCGTTCGCTTTTCAATCACGTCTCTCTATCGCCCTACACCGGACTCGTGGACAACGCCCTCGCCTGGCTCGATCAGTTGCGGCAACTCGGCAGGATCACAGCGGCGGAGCAGATCGATTTCCACGCCTGGCTTCTTCGGCAACTCTGCCGACACCTGACGGCTTACGATCTGATCACATTCCACCACCGCGGCGCCAACTACCCCGACGCACTCGCCCTCGATGCAATTCTAAATGCATGTTTGCACGCCGCCGAATCGAATACGAGTTTATTCTTACTACCGGATGACGACGCCCGCATGCGTCGGCGTGCCGTCAGACAGGCCTGTTTGCTGCGTCGCCATTACGAAGGCCACCTCGTGCCCGACGCGCCGACCTCGCCCGGCGAGAATGCGCGCGTCATGCCGCCGGCGTTTCCTCGGCTTCCCGAGGAGCAACTCTCGCAATCGAATCGCCGGAGCAAACAACTCTATGGCGACTCACCGCTGCCGGATTTACTCACGCCGATTGGTCTCGCGATTGTGTCGGCGTCGCTGGAAGATCTGTCGCACCCGGCAGAGCGCATCGAGCAGGGCATCGGCTTGTTCATCGACCGCCCGCTCGGATATGCAAAAGCCCTCGCGGAACCGGACCTCACGCCGTTGCTCGCTCATGAGGCGTTCAGCCCGTCACTTGCACGCCGCCGCGGCAAAGAGTTGACGGACCTCGCAGCAGCTCTGGGGCTTTCGCCGTCGCCCGAATGCTTGAAAGCAGCATGCGAAAACGACGCTACGCCCGGCGGACTGCCACACTCGGATCTCGCCGACTGCCCGCGTCCCACGGTCGCGCTGACCGATGTGCGCAAAGTCGCCGACGACTTCATCATCGCGCGAACAATTCCGGGCGGCCTGCGCGAACTCCTGGCGCTGGCCGGCGTGACGGCAAAGCCGCGCCTCGCCGTCAACACACGCGATCGCGCCGGCCAACCCATGCTGACACTGTTCGACGAGAACCGGCAACGATTGATGGAACTGCACTTCGACGTGATGCAAGGCTACCGCACCCGAGCGGGTGTGGAATGGCCACGCGGCGGGCTTCGGGTGAATTGAAATGCGAAGAATTCATCGTACGGTTGGGCGCTGACGCTGAGGCAATACGTGACGAATTCAGGCGGCGTCGAACTGCTGATCCTTCAGCATTTCCTTCCGTAGTTCAATTCGATGACGTGCATTCATTCCTAGAAGTGCTACCGTCGCTCGACCGCTGGATGTCCGTCCGACCAGGCGTGAACCCGAGAGACGAAAATGGCGTGACCACTTCTGCCGTCGCGGATTGTAAATTTGGACGATTCTACCGGAGCGCGGATCAATTCCTGAAAGATTGGTGCCTTTATGGAAATTGCAGTGGTGACAGGCGAGAGCAAGGTTGTTGGCGGCATCACCACCGTGGTGTTGCCTGGCGACTACGTGTTCAATGTGGAAACGAAAAAATGGCTCGTAATCCTGGCTCAATCGGCAGTATTCACACCGACTACGCGCTCGCTTCCACACGCGACGGCGCTTGGAGGCGTTCATTGTTGCCGGCTCGCGCGCGGCTTCAGAATTCTGCGTGCCTTTGCTTGAAGTATTGCGATGAAATTCCCAAAACGAATGTTCGTCTCATATTCTTCGCGTTCATCTTTAGATAGCTTGCCCTCGTTGCACTTTTCCGCTAATTCCTCCATGCGTGCCTGCAGTTCAGCATCGGCACGCAGGTCCGCAATGGCCTTGGCGACCTCCGGGGTCAAAGTGCGTGCAACAGGCTCCACGAGGCGATCAAGAATAGCGGCCTTTTGATTCATCATTTCAGTTTATCCCACCTTCAGGCCAAATCAACCGCGGCAAATCGCCTCACCCCACCAGCGCGTCGATCACCTGCCCGTCGCAGAGCGTCAGCGGACGGTTGAGGCGGTCGTGGATTTCCATTCTTGGGTCCACGCCCAGGCACTGGTAGATCGTGGCGGCGAGGTCCATCGGCGGCGTCGGGTTCGAGGCTGGTTCGGCGGCGTAGCGGTCGCTGGAACCGTGGACGATCCCGCCGCGAATTCCGCCGCCCGCCAGAACACTGGTGAAGACCTTGCCCCAGTGATCGCGGCCGTCGCGCCCCGCGCCGGCGCCGCCGACGACCGATTGGCCGACCCTGGGCGTGCGGCCCATCTCGCCCGTCCAGACGACGAGCGTGTCGTCGAGCATGCCGCGCTGGGCGAGGTCATCGAGCAGCGCGGAGAACGCGCGGTCGGTGACCGGGCAGAGCCGATCGCGCAGGTCGATGAAATTGCGGTTGTGCGTATCCCAGTAGACGCTGACGTTCGTGATTCCATCGTTCGGCCAATACACCGTCACGATCGGCACGCCGGCTTCGACCAACCGCCGCGCTTGCAGCACCGATTGGCCGTGAATGTTCAGGCCATAGCGTTCGCGCACGCCGCGTGGCTCTTGCGTCAAGTCGAAAGCGCGGGTGACTTCAGGCGCCGCAAGCAACGAAAATGCTCGCTCATAGTGCGACGCCATGGCATTTACCTGAGCCTGGCGTTCCAGCCCGCGCAGTTGTTGCTCGAGGCTGCGGAGAAGTTCCTGCCGGCCGCCGGCGCGCAACGGCGTCACATCGGCGGAGAGCGCGAAATCGCCAACGCGATAACTCGGCAACGATGCGTCGGCGTCGATGCGCATCGGATTGTAGACCGGCCCAAGCCAACCCGCGCCCTGGCCGTGACTTTGCTCCACGAAACGCGGCGACCCATTGGGCACCACCGGCATCATCGACACGAACGGCGGCAGCGGACCTCGCGCCCGGCCAAGCTTCGACAGAATCGCCCCATAACTTGGCCAATCGTCCGAAAGCGATCCGGGCGGCGGCGGCTTGCCCGTCAGCAGAAAATGCGTCGCCCGCGTGTGATCGACGTTGTCGTGTGTCATCGATCGGATCAACGCCAGTTGATGCGCGCGTTCTGCAATGCGAGGCAAATGTTCGCAGATTTGCAATCCGGGAACCGTCGTCGAGATCGGCCGAAACTCGCCGCGGAACACCTCCGGAGCGTCGGGCTTCAGGTCCCAGGTGTCCTGCTGCGCCGGCCCACCCCACATGAAGAGCACAATGCACGCCTTGGCTCGCCGCTCACGTCTTGCGGTGGAACCCCTGGGATGCTGTTGCGCCCGCAGCAACTGCGGCAAGCTCAGTCCGAACAAACTCGCCCCGCCGGCGCGAAGAAATTCACGGCGATGAAGGTTTGGCATGGATTACGTGCCTCGTATTGTCGTCTACAGAAAATGGTTCATTCGGCGAGTTTCTTCAACGCGGCCTGGGCGTGCTCGTTGCCGTAGGCAAGCCGGATCACGAGACGAGCGAATTCGCGAAGTTCGTTTTGCTTCTTCTCGTCCCTGCCGGCCCATTTGCGCATATCCGCTGCAATGGTTTTGCACATGTCCTCGGTATTGTCTTTCTGGATCATCTTGCGCATAAGCATCTGCAATTCCGGCGATTTGCCGTCCGGCCGAGCTTTCTTCTTTTCCTCGGGTTGATCCTTCGGAGGATTTTTGCCCATGAGCTTGGCGACGGCGGCGATGACCTTTGCGGAGTCTTTTCCATTCGGGTCGGTCAGAGCGAAATTCGCGAGGACCTTGTTGTCTTTGGCGACGAGCACCGTGATTTGGACTTTGTCATTCAAGCCGTACGTCGCCGGGCCGTCCTTGCCCCCTTCCAGGCAGATGCTGACGGGCGATTGCAAGCTGAGTGAATTCTCCGCTCGTTTGAGAAAGCCTTCGGTCTTCTCCTTGTCGCCCGAGATCCAGACGATCTGCGTGGCGAGTTTCTCCATTTCAGCGGCGTACTTATCGACCGGTCTGAGGAACTGCAGGCCGGGCCGGGTGATGCCGATGTCGCCGGGAGCGTGCATGAAAATGAGCAGCGACGGACCGGACTTGATGGCGGCATGGAGTTGAAATTCCTTGCCAGCGGCCGGCCCGAAATGCCCCTGCATCTTGAAATCGGGCAACTTGTCGCCGACTTGCGGTCCGGACGGAAACGAATCGCCGACAAGGGCGAGTAGGCTAGCAAGGCAGAGAGATGCGATCATGTTTTTCTCCTGGTAGCGTGAGCTATTTTTCAGTGCTGTCCAAATCGAAATTCGCGCTGGAGGTGCCGCCTGCGGGAACATCAAAGTAGAGCGTGCTCTCGGCATTGTATTTTTTCGGCACAAGCGCCTTGCGGAAAGGCATGTCGGACCCGCTTGACGGAACCGCGGCGTCGTCGCCCTCGTAAGCCGTGATGCTCACTTTGTGCTTGCCGAGGATCGCGCCCTTCTGGTCCTTCGTCAAAAGGTGAAGAGTGAAAGCGCCATTGGCGTCCGTCCGGCCTTGCGATCCAGGGCCAGGATTCATCGAGTCCGATTCGGGCTGAAAGGAAACGAGCGCATTGACGAGCGGTTTCTTGTCAAGTGTGATGCGCCCGGATACCGGCGCGATACTCGGACCGCACCCAATGCATGGAATTAGGAAAGCGAAAAACAAGATCATGCGCATGGTCGTTGAACCTGATGTGGAAATCGACAAAGTATCACAGTCCTTCAGCGTTTACGCTCTCGTTGCCGCGTATGGTGGCGAGGGCGCGATAGACGGTGATGTTGACGCTTTCGGTGATGAAACGCACCGTGCCGTCGCCGAAGCAGAAATTCCCGCCGCCTTCGTGTTTGCTGTAAAAGCTATAGCGGTTCGGCCAGTTGCCGTAGGTATTGCCAGAATCTTGATAGTTCAGGGGGATGGCACATGTGCCATTTACGTAATTGGGATAAGCCCATCCGCCGCAGTGTTGGTCGAAGCTGTGGGTACTTTCGCCGATCATGGAAGTGTTGCTCGTTCCATCGGTGATGCCGACGAACGTGAGCTTGCGTTTGCCGCTTGTGCGATAGAACATGCCGTTGCCCTTGTCGAGTCCGTCTTGGCCGATGGCGGGATCGGGATCGGCGACGGGATATGCAGTCGCAAAGGTACTGCCGGTGTTGACACCCCAGTTGGACCCGCTCACGCCGCGGTAGTTCGTCAAACCCATCGATATGCCGTTGATATTCGCCCAGTCGGTTGCTGGGTTTGCTTTCTCCAGACTGGCGGCAGCGGGGCAGATGAGCACCGTGATGACCGTGGCGAGCCCGGGCTGTGCTGCCCCGAGCGTGCCGTTAGGGATGTTGTACTGCGTGGCCAGCGCGCCCTGATCGACGTACGGAAGAATCCGCGCGATCCAGGTCCAGGTGTTGGGGCCGGTTTGCGTGCTGTCGGCTCCCCAGTTGTACGACACGATCTTGGCGTTGGGCGGTATTTCCTTGTTCGCGTCATGGTACGAATGAATTGCGATGCCGAGCTGTTTCAAGTTGTTCGCGCATTGCAACCGCGCTGCCGCAGCGCGCACCTTCTGCACGGCGGGAACCAAGAGAGCGATGAGAATCGCGATAATTGCGATGACGACGAGAAGCTCGATGAGCGTAAACGCCCGGCGAGTGGAAAGAGGTTTTTGCATGGCAGCATTCATTTCCGAATCGAGGAACTAAATAAATGATCTACCATGAATTTATCTAATTATTTGGAGTTTTGTTGTCACTCCAAAAAAATTCTCGAAGCCTGTCGCGTGTAAAGGGAGCCGGTTGCGGCTTAGCGCTCAAAATGGCGCCGTGTTGAGCGCTAAGCCGCAAGCGGTAAATCGGAAGCAACGAACTACTTCCCGTTCTTTCCCGTGATCTCTCTCACGACTGCGGCAATTCGGTAGCCCGCTAGCACGGCGCGGCGCTCGGCAATCGGTTGCGTCGTCTTCGCGTAGTCCGCAGGCAAGGGTTGGGCCCGCTTCATCTGGGGACTCCCCTTGAGCGTGCCGTTGCGGTAAGCGACCTCTTTCGCCAGCGGGTGACTCTCCTTGCTAGCCCAGTGCTCGAATTCCACGTTGGCGAGTTCCGTCAGCAATTCCCTGGCGAAAGATTTGCGTAGACGCAGTTCCGTCGCCAGGTTGCGGACGTTCTGAAAGGTCTCGCTGCTCAGCAGGAGATCATCCCAATATTTGTGCAGGCTGATGGGAAACGCACCGTCCTTCGCGCGGATGTAGAAGCGTGTGCCGCCGCGATCGCCGATGAGCATGCCAAATTCTTTTTGAAATTGCGTCGTGAACAGACTGGTCGTGTGCAATGGCTGATGCACATCGCCCACGAGATGGAACACCCAGCATAGCGAGATCGCACGCTCTTTCTTGTCGAGCGATTGCGTCGCAAGCTTCTTCTTTTCGGAAAAGCCGCGCAGAATGTTGTTGGAGATCGGCGGCGCGGTTTGCACGCTGGCAGGCTGGCCTGCGGGTTTGTAGGGAAAATTGATGTAGTGGAGCTGATCGTGCCGCGCGTCCGGCGGATAATACACGGGATCATCGCGGGCGTCGTCCGGCCAGCGAGCGGCTTGCATGAACAGGTACATCGAACGCTCCGCCGGCGTGTACTTTTGCATCGCCTTCTGCCAGCGCGGATAGGCGGGATGATGCTCGAGAATCGCGACGACCCTGGCAATGGCCTCGCCATCGGCCGCCTCCAACACCTGATGCGCGATCGCGCCGGTGACCATATGCCCGGCCTTGTTCCAGGCAATCGCGGGCTGCGCCGGCACGCAAAGAAGAATCGCGATGAGAGTGGCTCGTTTCATGGGATGGCACCTGCATGAATGGAGGAATGGAAATGATGCAAGCAAATCAAACTCCGGCAGACGTGAAGATGAAGCAAGCTCAAACCGCCAGAGTTACCCCGCTGTCGGCGGTTGTTTGCGGCCTGGCAGCACCGTCGAGATAGGCCGCGGTTGCGGCGTGCCGGGCAGGAGGACCACGCCCGTCTCGCGCTCGGTGCCTGGCGACTGCGGCGCCGTCGGATGCGACGATTGGCTCAGCGGACGATGACACGTCGCCAGCACCGATGTCGGCATTTCGCTCGCACTCGGTTGGCCGACGTACCCGCGCGCCAGCGGTTCCAGCGCCTCGGCCAATTCGATCGGCGTCTGGTAGCGCCGCCCCGGTTCCTTCGCGATGACCTTCTCGAACACCAGCGCGAGGTCCATCGGCACATCGGGCCTCAGCGTGCGCAACGGCTTCGGGTGCCGCACCTGATGCCAGATGATCTTCTGCGCGTTCGTGCCGTCCTGAAACGGGCTTTTTCCCGTCAGTAGGTAATACATCGTACCACCCAGGCTATAGATGTCCGCCCGGATATCGACTCGGCTATCAACGATCTGTTCCGGCGCGATGTAGTCGCCCGTACCGATGATATAGCCGACCTCATACTCCTTGATAAACGCCGGCGAATCCTCGTGAAAGAACCTCGCCAGGCCCATGTCGAGCAGTTTGACGTTGCCCTGCCGATCGAGCAACAGGTTGCCCGGCTTGATGTCGCGATGCACGAGCCCCGCTTCATGGGCGTGCTGCAAACCAAGCGCCGCCTGGCGGATGTAGCTGGCGGCACGGTCCGGCGCAAGCGTACCATTGCGGCGCACGAAATCGTGAAGGTTGCTGCCATCGACGAATTCAAGCACGATGAAGTGCAGCTTGTCATCATGGTCGATGTCATGTGCGCGGACGATATTAGGATGATCGAGCCGGGCGACCGCGCGTGCCTCGCGGTAAAACCGCTCCAGCGACGCGGGATCCTCAGCCTGCTGCACGGGCAGAATCTTCAGCGCGACCTTGCGGCCCATGCGGATGTGCTCGCAAAGATAAACCGCGCCCATGCCGCCCGCGCCGAGCCGTTCCAGCAGGCGGTATTTGTCGCTAATGATAAACCCGCGCCACCGGCCAGCGACAAGCTTCTCCGCCTGGAAATTGGTGAGGATGCCCGTTTGTATAAGAGCATCGGCAGCCTCGCGCGGCGTGCGCGGGTCGAGGCCGGCACGTGCCCAGTCTGCCTGATACGCGCGCACCGCGTCCGCCTCCAGCAATCCGCTCTTGATGCCGAGCGAGAGAAAATCATCGATAGTCGTGGGGGCTGGCATACTCCCATCTTCGGATATTTCTTCACCGGTTGCAAGTAGGTTCTCGAAATCTTCGTCTCACCAGCCCAGTGTGCGAGCGACGGGATTGCGGTATGCAGGCAACGGCATTACCCGCCCGCACGGCATCGAGCCATCCCGTCGCTCGCGCTCTGGGCTGGTGAGAAACGCTTGCGATAATTGCGTCCAGCAAAGTGTAGGTTAGTATAGGCCGTTTCCAGCTTGCCAATTGCATCCTCAGCTGTATCCCATCTGATGACACCCGCGCTATTTTGCACTAATCGAGTAACTCCCTTCCATGTGCGGCATCGCAGGCATTATCGATCTCGCCGGTTCGCGGCCTGTGCCGACCGGCATCCTTCAACGCATGGCCGACGCCATCATCCATCGCGGACCCGATGAAGACGGGTACCTCGAAGAGCCTGGCATCGGCCTGGCGAATCGACGGCTCAGCATCGTCGGCCTGGCCGACGGCAAGCAGCCGATCTGGAACGAGGACCACTCCGTCGTCACCGTCTTCAACGGCGAATTCTTTAACTACCCCGAGGTCAAAGCACAACTCGAAGCCAGGGGCCATACCTTCCGCACCCACTGCGATACCGAGATCATCCCGCACCTGTGGGAAGATTTTCAGGAAGGCATGTTCGAGCACCTCAAAGGCCAATTCGCGCTGGCGGTGTGGGACAAGAAACGCCGGCAGGTGATATTGGCTCGCGACCGCTTCGGCATCTGTCCGCTGTTCTTCGCCGAGCACGACGGCTGGCTGCTCTTCGGCTCCGAGATCAAGGCGATCCTCGCTTCGGGCATGATCGCGGCCAAGGCGGACCTGCGCGGCATCGATCAGGCGTTCAACTTCTTCGCGATCCCGGGTCCCGCGACGTGCTTTGCCGGCGTGACGGCGGTGCAACCGGGGCAGTACCTTCGTATTGATCTCGGCGCCAATGCGTCACGTGCATCCGTGGAACGCAAATACTACTGGCGCATCGATTTTCCCGATCAGGGCCAGGAAGAGACCGGCGATCCGAAAAAACTCGTTGACGAGTTCGAGCGCGTCATGCTTGGCGCCGTCGAACGTCGGCTGCGCGCGGATGTGCCCGTTGTTTCGTATCTTTCCGGCGGCATCGATTCGAGCCTGGTCGTGGCGATGGCGTGCAAAATCCGCGGCACGCCGATTCCGACGTTCACCATCCAGATCATGGATCCCAAGCTTGACGAAACCTCGCAGGCCGCCGTCGTATCGCGCCACATCGGCTCGAATCCCGTCGTCGTACAGGTCGGCGACAACGAGGTGCTGGAGAGCTACCCCGAGCTGATCCACGCGGCCGAGGCGCCGGTCATCGACACGTCATGTACGGCTTTGTTGCGCCTTGCGAAATCGGTGCACCAGAACAACTACAAGGTCGCTCTCACCGGCGAAGGGTCGGACGAATGGCTCGCCGGGTACGCCTGGTTCAAGATTCACCGCATGCTCGGCATGATGGATTGGCTGCCCGGTATCAAGCCAAGCTACTGGCTGCGGCGTATGATCCTCTGGGGCATGGGCGCGCCGCCAGGGTCTGCCGAGGTGCTCAAGCGCACCTATGCGCAGGTGCGTAGTTATACGTCGTATCAAGACATTTATGCCGTCATGGGTACGTCGCGTTTGCGGTTCTTCAGCGAGGAGACACTGGATCGGCTCAAAGATTATTCGCCTTACCACGAGCTTGACCCGAATTTCGACCGCATCGAACGCTGGCATCCGATCAACCGCGCGTTCTTTTGGGCAGGGCGCATTCATTTGCCGGGCCAACTGCTGTCGCTCAAGGGCGATCGCGTGGCGATGAATTCCTCCGTCGAGACTCGCTATCCGTTTCTCGACGAAGAGGTGTTCAACTTCCTTGCACGCATCCACCCCAAATGGAAACTACGCCGACTGCAAGACAAGTACATCTTGCGTCTGCTCGGCGAACGTTATCTACCGAAGGAAGTCGCCTGGCGGCCGAAAGGCATGTTCCGCGCTCCGCTCGATAGCTTCTTCGATCACGCGATTCCGCCGTATGTCGAGCAGTTGCTGAGCGACGAATCGCTGAAGAAAACAGGCTACTTCAACGTGGCCGCCGTGCAGCATTGGCGAAAGCTCTCGCGCGACAAGCAACTGCGGGCCGAGCAGAAGTCGTCCGTGGAGCTTGGCCTCGTCGCGGTGGTGGCGACGCAGCTTTGGCATCACCAGTTCATCGATAGTAGCCTCGCCGACCTGCCAAGCCGCCGCGTGATGATTTAGCCGTTCGCCTTCGGCGAGCGCGGGCGATGCTAACCGGAAAGAGATCGAAAATGAAGAAAGATCGTGACATCGGCCAGGAAATCCTCGACGGGCTGCGCGAGCTTAAACACGGTGATCACGGCCGAATGACGCTCGCTCCTAGCGTATCGACGATTCGCGAGAAGACCGGATTGCCTCAGACGCAGTTCGCCAAGTTGCTCGGGGTTTCGCTGCGAACGTTGCAAGATTGGGAACAGGGTCGTCGAGTTCCTTCGGGAGCGGCGCGAACCCTGTTGCGGATCGCCGCGAAGAATCCCCAAGCACTGCTGGAAGTGGCGTGAGCATCAACGCCACCTGTTGTGGTGGATGCATACAATATCCGCACGCTCATTTTTACACCAAACATTCCAAGGAGTACTCTCATGCGAAAGATCATCGGCTGCTCGGCGATGATGCTGTTGACTGTCGGCTTTGTCTACGCCGGCGGCGAAACCATCGACCTCGGCAAACTCAAATCCACGACACCCGCCAACTGGAAACGCCAAAATCCCAGCAACAAGCTGCGCATGGCCCAGTTCGTCATCCCGAAAGCCTCTGGCGACAAAGAAGACGGCGAACTCGTCATCTTCTTCTTCGGCAAAGGCGGCGGCGGATCGAATGACGACAACGTCAAACGCTGGAAGGGCCAGTTCTTCCCGCCCGAAGGCAAGACGATGGACGAAGCCACCAAAATCGAAAAATTCAAGCTGGGCAAAGATGCCGACATCGTCTATGTCGATATCCAGGGCACGTTCAAGTACAAGTTCCCGCCGTTCGATCCGAACGCAAAGGAACAACGTAAACCGAATTTTCGCCGCATCGGCGTCATCTTCGATTCCGACGATGGCCCGTTTTTCATCACGCTGACCGGCCCCGCCAAAACGATCGAAGGCGCCAAAGCCGGCTTCGATGGCTGGATCAAAGGCTACAAGTAACAAGCGCCTACGCCCAGGGGTGAGCAACGCGAACCCCTGGGATATTCCCATGCCTGCTTTTCCCATCGACTACAACCTGCCGCCCGAACTCATCGCGCAACAACCGTGCGAGCCGCGCGACCACGCACGATTGCTGGTAGCGCGTCGAGCGGACCAAACGTTGCACCATCATCGATTCCTCGATTTGCCGAGCTTGCTCGAACCGGGCGACTTGCTCGTGCTCAACAACACGCGCGTCGTTCCCGCACGCCTGCTCGGCAAGCGAGCCAGCACCGGCGGCAAATGGGAAGGGCTGTTCCTGCGAGAGATGCCGCACGCGTGCTGGGAAATGCTCTGCCAAACACGAGGCTCGCTGCGTGAAGGAGAGATAGTAGACGTCGAACCGGGACCGCTGAAACTCAAGCTCGTGCGCAAAACACCCGACGGCCGTTGGCATATCCAACCGTTGTCGCCAGATACGACGCTGGCGTTGCTCGAACGCCACGGCCAGGTGCCGCTGCCGCCTTACATCCGCAAAGGCGCCGCAACCGACGGCGACCGCGAGCGCTATCAGACGATCTACGCCGAGAACGCCGGCGCGGTCGCCGCTCCCACGGCGGGATTGCATTTCACCGAGCGTGTGTTCGCCGATCTCAAGGCTCGCGGCATCCATCGGGCGATGGTCACGCTGCATGTCGGGCTGGGCACCTTCCAGCCAATCCAGGCGGACGACTACACCCAGCATCCCATGCACCGCGAGTGGGGGCAGCTACCCCAATCGACCGCCGATGCCATCGCCCAGACGAAGTCGCGCGGCAAGCGAGTGATCGCCGTCGGCACAACGTCGGTGCGCGTACTCGAAAGCGCGGCGAAACTCAAATCATTGACGGCCTGGAGCGGCGAGACCGAATTGTTCATCCATCCGCCGTATGCGTTCAAAGCTGTTGACGCGCTGATTACGAATTTCCACCTACCACGCACGACGCTCCTTTTGCTAGTCGCGGCACTCGCCGGTGTCGAATTGACTCAGCAGGCATATACTCAAGCGATTGCCGAACGCTATCGATTTTACAGCTACGGAGACGCGATGTTCATCGTGTGAAGTCATGCCTGTCATTCGCGAAATTGAGGTTGTGAACCATCGGCTCGATCCGACCGAGACGATTCTGCACGTGAGAATTCCTGGACACATCCCCGGCCAAATCATCGGCCGACTGAATGGCCCGCGTTGTCCGTTTTCGACGACTGTCGAGATCGCGTATCCACTGCGCGAGCGTGAGCGTGGAGAAATCGCCACACTGAGCGCCGTCATTCCCGAGCCGAGCTGGTGGGATCCGGAATCGCCGTTCGTATATCACGGCTTTATCGAGTTGCCGCATGGTGATGCCAAACCCGAGCGGACCACATTCCAGCACGCGATCTATTGGCTGCAAATGACGTCCAAAGGCTTGCGCCTCAACGGTCGGCCGTTCCAGCTACGCGGAAAATGTGTCGATCAGATCGGCAGTTTGGATTCACTCCGTGATTATCGTTCTCGCGGGTTCAACTGGCTGATTCTGCCCGAATCGCCGGCCATTGAGATGCGCAACCTCTGCATGACGCATGGATTCTTCGTTTCGCACGAATCAGCATTGACGGATCAACCCGCCGACGTGATCGATCATGACCTGGACATCGTGCAGGATTCCGCCAGGCAAAATCGGCGTGCCGCCAATAACGAACAAACGGATTGGTTTACTGCCGCGCGTCCGTTTCGAATCGTCCGCGACACGAAAATGGAAACGATCGACGGATTCACGCTGATGGTCATGAACCGAATCCCAGCGATTCTGCCGAGCGACCAGTCGATAATCGGGTGGATTGAGGTGTGACGCCGGGACGACCCCGTTTAGCCGCGACGCGCAGCGGAGCGCGAACTTTATCCCGCGCTCCGCTGTGCGTCGCGGCTGAACAAAAAAACCCGCCGAGCCGCGGGGTGTGCGGTCGGCGGGTTGTAATCGACAGCTTCAGTGGACCACGTTGGGGTCGGACATTCAGGGAGGTTGCGGTGGTATGTCCAGCGGTTCGGGGGACCCGGCCTGTGCTGAAGGATGCCGAGAGCCTGCGCGGCGCCAACGTTCGGGGGATCGATGGCATCGCGGCGAGCGGCGGGAAGAGGAACACGCTGGCGAATCCATTCGCGTTGCGATTGTTTTTGCGAAGCCCAGGGCCTCGTATTTCTTCAATCGTGCGTTGCTCCGTCCTACCCCATTTATCGACTTGGCGGGCGAAAGTCTTGAGCTACGCTGGCTTCTTTTTGCCGACCAGGTCCCGCAACGCACGGAGATTGACAGGATCCATCGCCTCGCCGTTCGGTCCGTCCTTGGGCGTTTCGAGAATCATCGGCAAGTCCGCGAAGCGCGGGTCGTTCACGAGCAAACGAAACGGCTCCAGACCGAGATGCCCATGCCCAATCCACTCGTGCCGATCGACCCGGCTGCCCAGCGGCTTCTTGCTGTCGTTGAGATGGAAAACCCTTAGTTTGTTCAGCCCGATGACTGCGTCAAAATTCTTAATGGTTTTCTCGTACTCCTCCCTCGGAGCCAATGGATAACCCGCAGCGAAAACATGGCACGTATCCAGGCACACGCCAAGCCGCTCGGGATTCTTCACGCCATCCAGGATGGCCGCCAGGTGCTCGAATCGATGGCCGAGCGTCATGCCCTGGCCTGCGGTCGTTTCGACCAGGACCATGACCTTGTACTTCGGGCAGGCCTTGTGGATTTTGTCGAACGCGCGGACGATGCGCTTGATCCCCGCTTTCTCGTCGCCGTCCGTCGGCGTTCCGGGATGCATGACAAGATAGGCTAAACCCAGAGCCTCCGCTCGCCGCATTTCCACGAGAAACGCTGCGATCGACCGCTCGTGGAGCGCATCGTCCGGCGACGCAAGATTGATGAGATACGAGTCGTGCGCCGTCGCATACCTCAGCGAACTCGCCGCCAGCGCCTCGCGGAATCCCACGATATCCTCTTCGGCCAATGGCTTGTCCACCCACGGCTTCTTCGGATCCTGCGATGGCTGCACCGGCCATTGCGACGGGCTATGCGTGAATAACTGCACCGTGTCCATCTCGAGCGCCGTCGCTGAGTCAATCGCCTTGTACAACCCGCCCGCAACGGACATATGCGCGCCAAACAACGGCATGCGAAACTCCCGATTCCGAGAACGCGCCCGCGCTGGCCCTATGCGACGAACGAATCCTCACGCTGACTTCTTACCGAAATCGCGCAGCAAATCCCACCTCGTCGCACGGAAGAGGGCAGCACGAATTCGCTTGTTCTCGCCTCACGCAGGTCACCGAGCCGTTTGGCTTGACGCTTAACTCCACCTACGATAAGGACAATTACCTAACCACCCGCACCTACGCCGGCCAGGGCAAGGAGATGCGTGTCGAGTTCGCGAACAACCTCGAAGGCTGGAACACCAACCAGGTGCGCTTCGCCGACATCGCTCGCGCCACGCGCGTCGGCACGAGCGTCTACGAATACGGGGTCTCCGTCAAATTCGTGGAGGAAGCTCACGCAAAGGCGCAAAGGCGCGAAGAGTGAGATCAATACATGCCTTTACTGTTACACATCTTCTGAATTTCTTTGCGGCCTTTGCGACTTTGCGTGAGCTTGGATTTTTCCACAACAATGAGGGAGAGTCCGAATACGACAACGCGGGCCGCACCACGCGCATCCTCGCCACCTCCGGCACGGGCACGTTTATCTCGCAGTTCACCTACGACTACGGCGCCGACGGCAACCTCGCCGGCAAGACCGATATCCAAAATGGCTCCACGTCCGTCACCACCTACGGCTACGACAACGCCAACCAACTCACCGACGACGGCACGATCACCCACACCTACGACGAAACCGGCAACCGCACCGATACCGGCTACTCGACGGATTATGGCAATCGCATCTACTCCGACGGCACGTGGAACTACACTCACGACAGCAACGGCAACGTCACCTCGGCCGAGAACCTCACCACCAGCGTCGTGTGGGAATACCATTACGATGCCGCCAATCACATGACCGAAGTGCAGCGCTGGTCCGACAGCACGCCGTCAAAAGTGCTTGAGTACGACGCGGATTACAAGTATAATGCGTT
>CAZAFH010000058.1:0-45332 GCA_964484265.1 uncultured Singulisphaera sp. | reverse complement strand
ACGGCCTGTTCACGCGCTTGCCGCGTCCCGATTACTGCCGCGGCCTGCATTGCGATACCCGCATCCCCCATGGCACGGTCGGCTACACCGAAGGTCTTTCGCTCGTGAATGTGGATAGCGTGGACATTCTCGTCAAGGGCAAGGGCGGACACGGCTCAGCCCCGCACACGACCATCGATCCGATCGTCATCGCCGCTCGAATCGTGCTCGACCTCCAAACGCTTGTGAGCCGGGAGAATAATCCGCTCGATCCGGCGGTCGTCACCGTGGGTTCGATCCACGGCGGGACGAAGCACAACATCATTCCCAGCGAAGTGAAGATGCAACTGACCGTGCGCTCGACGAAAGACGACGTCCGCGCTCGCCTTCTCGAAGGCATTCAGCGGGTCGCCAAGGCAGCGGCGCTGGCGGCCAAGGCGCCGGAACCGGTCGTCTATTTCCATGCCGACAACTTCACGCCGGCGCTCTACAACAATGTCGAACTCGCCAAGAAAACGAGCAACGTTTTCCGCGCCACGCTCGGCGAGGACAAGGTCATTCAACAAGAGCCTCTGATGGGCGGCGAGGATTTTTCGCGCTACATCCGCTCCGGCGTGCCAGGCTTTTTCTTCTTCCTCGGCACATTGTCGCCAGACCACATCGCGGCCATCAAGTCCGGAAAATCGCCGCCGATCTCGCTGCATTCGGACTTTTATCACCCAATCCCCGAACCCTCCATGCGCACGGGTGTCACCGCCATGAGCCTGGCGGCATTGAATCTGCTGAAGGGGCGCTGACGCCGCGTTCACGTTTAGCGTTCGCATGTCGCCACGCGAACGCTAAACGAAAATGCCGATTTACATTACGCGCCCCAGCGCCTGCGCGATCTTTCTGCATTCGGCCATGAGTTGCCTAAAGGCGGCGGGCGTCAACGATTGGTAGCCGTCGCTCATCGCTTTCTCGGGGTTGGGATGCACCTCGATGATCAGCCCGTCCGCCCCAGCGGCAACCGATGCGACCGCCATCGGCGTGACCAGGCTCGCCTTGCCCGTGCCGTGACTTGGATCGACAACCACGGGCAGGTGCGTCGTTTGATGCAGGAACGGGACCGTCGCCAACGGCAACGTGAACCGCGTGTGATCCTCGAACGTGCGGATGCCGCGCTCGCACAGCATCACGTTCGGATTGCCGGTTTTGAGAATGTACTCGGCCGCCAGCAGGAACTCGTCCATCGTCGCCGACGGACCTCGCTTGAGCAGCACGGGCAGGCCGGCCTCGCCGACAGCTTCGAGCAGCGGGTAGTTTTGCATATTGCGAGCGCCGACCTGCATGATGTCGGTGTACTTCGCGAGCAGAGGGACATGTTCCGGCGCCATTACTTCGGTGACGACGGCGAGCCCCGTCGCCGACCTCGCCTCCGCCAGGAGTTCGAGACCTTTTTCCTTCAATCCCTGGAAACTGTACGGACTGGTGCGCGGTTTGAACGCGCCGCCGCGCAACGCCGTCGCGCCGGCCTCGCGCACGGCATGGGCGACTTCGAGAATCTGCTCGCGCGTCTCGACGGAGCAAGGCCCGGCAATGACGCCAATCTGGCCTGCACCGACCTTGAGATTGAGCACGTCCACGCGTGTCGGTTCCTTTTTCACTTCGGTGCTGGCCATCTTGTACGGGGCCAGGATCGGCACGACTTTCTCCACGCCGTCCCCCGTTTCCAGGGCCTGCTTGGCGCCGTCACGTTTTTCGCCCAGGGCAGCGATGACCGTGCGGTCGGTGCCGACGATGACGTTCGCGCGCAGGCCAAGCCCTTCGATGAGTTCGATGATGTGATCGATTTGCTTGGAAGTCGATCCGGATTTCATGACGACAATCATGGCGTTTCCTCGGTAGCAAGCCCATTATTTCAACCGTTGTCACGAACCTCATGCAACGGGCAAAAAGAAAACCCCCTGAAACCACAAGGCTTCAGAGGGTTGATTGATTCGAGTTTGCGAGTTACGAATTCCTACAACGCTCCTGAAACCGTTTGTTTCGGGTAGTAATACCAAAACGTAAACCGATAGCCAAACCGTGGCTGGTCGGGAGTAAAAGCAGGAATAACGCAAATCTCGCTCATGAAAATCATCGTATGACCGATGCTGCTGGACGACAATGGAAAAACCGGCGCAAAAAAAGGAGAGCCCCGGTGAGATATGCACCGAGGCCCTCTACGAAAATTGTGGCCGCACCGACGGCGACCCGTCGGCCGTCATCGAGACGACCACCTCTGGTTACCACTACACACTAAACCACCTCCTTCCGCTAAAGCCACCCCGCGAACAATCGACACCAGTGTCGCTCATCCGCGAGCTTCAGCCCCATCGTGCCACGATAGCACGATCCATATCTTTATCATACCCGACTGGTAATCGCGGATCAAGTGTTTTTCAGCCAACCCGGCTCCGCTCGCCTAGCTCTTTCGGCTGTCTTTGAGCAATAGTTCGATTTGGTGGATCGCGATATTGATATCGCGCAGGGCGGCCTTGCGGTGTCCGCCGAAATCATGGCTCGCTTCCTTCATCTCCTTGTGTGCGTGGCGAAGTTCGACGATGGCGTGATGCAAGTGCGGGTGGTGTGCGTACTTCTTGTGATGTTCCTGGAGATCGCGTTTCGTCGCCACGCTCTTGATGTTGTCGCCATGAGCGACCAGCGCAAGCTCGATATGCTTGATGGCGTCATTGATCGCCAGCAGCGCTTTCGCCTTGTGTCCGCCGAACTTATACGAGGAATTATTAAGCTCGCGGCGAGCATCGTGAAGCTCATAGAGTGCGTGGTGAAGGTGAGGATGGTGCAGCTTTTTCTTGGCGTTCTTAGCTTTCTTTGCCGCGGCTGCGTCAGCATCGGAATGCAAACCCGCGAAACCGAAAAACATTACCGCACCGATCAAAATAACCGCGAAACGGGGCATAAGTCGATCTCCTTTGAAATCACGACATGAAGAACTGGGAATCACATTCATTTGACGGACGACTGAGTATAGAGTTCCGCTGGAAAAGCGAGAAAGCAAATGAATTCTTCGTAAGCCGAGCGTCGCCGTCTGCCGCCATCGTCGACTGAATATCATAGATTATGACGGCGAAAGTCGGAACTCTTCGCCAGATTCGCCGTCCAAATAATCCAGTCCTTTGAACGATTTTTTTGGGAGGTTCTCGATGCGTTGGGAAAAATTATTGGGCGTTTGTGTATTTCTCGGAAGCCTCAGCGTTGCCATGGCAGGTGGAATTGGGATCCCAAAAAAAGAAGACGTTCCGAAATATTTGAAACAGCTGAAGACCTCGCCGGTCGCGGCCGATCGCGCCCGCGCGGCAGAGATGCTGGGCAAGCGCGGCGGCATCAACGCCAATGACGTCGAGGCGGCGATTGAGCCGCTCAAGAAATCGCTGGAAAAAGACATCGATGCCAAGGTCCGCGCCGCTGCCGCGCTGGCTCTCGGCAACATCCATTCCGATGCGGAGGGGATCGTGCCGATCTTGATCGATCGCCTCAAGAATGACAGTGCCATGAACGTCAAGATGGCCACGGTCGTGGCTCTCGGGCAGTATGGCCCCAGCGCCAAGGATGCAGTTCCGCCGCTTCGCGAGTTGCTCAAAAAATTCGACGCCAAGAAATCGAAGGAAGGTCAAACGATCCAGAACAGCCTCGGCGCAATCACGGGAAAGAAAAAGAAGAAGGCGTAGGAGCGATTCGTGCTCGCGGTCAGCGTTCCACGATCAGCGTCACAGGTCCGTCGTTGACGAGTTCCACCTTCATGTCGGCGCCGAATCGCCCCGTGGCGACGGTGATGCCCAGCCCCTTGACGCTGTTAATGAATTCTTCGTAAACCGGAATCGCCACGGCCGGCGGGGCAGCGTCGATGAAGCTCGGCCGTTTGCCTTTGCGGGAATCGCCGTACAGCGTGAACTGGCTGACGATGAGCATCGCCCCGCCGAAGTCGGCCAGATCGCGGTTCATCTTGCCATCAGCGTCGTTGAAGATTCGCAGCCCCGCGATCTTCTCCGCCAGCCAACGAGCTGAATCCGCCGTGTCCGTGTGCGTGACGCCCAAAAGAATGAGCAACCCCGGCCCGATCGCGCCGACGGTTTCATCGGCGATCGTCACGCTGGCCCGCGAAACGCGTTGAACCACCGCACGCATTTGCCACCTCAATACCAAAACTCAAAACCAGGGAGGACGCCCCTCGGGCGAAGCCTATACGCCGACCAAAAACTCCGCAGCGACTACCGTAGGCATCACGCTCCGCGTGATGCATTTCATCACGATGAAGACTCATTCAAAAGCCGCAGGGTCTGATCATCCGATTTTCCCTGGTAATACCTATCGAGGATTTGCTGAAAGACGTTCCCCGGCGGCGACACATACGCAAAAAGCGTCGCGCACGAGCGCAGCTTGGCATCGTCGGGCGATCCGAGAACCTCTAGCGCGGTTCGCCCTTCCACGCCGAGCACGGCTCTGGCACATTCCAGCAGCCGCGTTCCAAGCACCGGATGTGCGAGGTACGCTCGTGCTTCCTCGATACTTCTGATCGCATAACGCCTGGACATCGAACTGAAGCCTAGCCCTTCGATCTGCGGGAAAATATACCACATCCAGTGCGATGTCTTCTTCCCTGCGGTAAGCTCGGCAAGAGCCGTAGCGTAGTCGTCCCGCTGGGCGTCGAGAAATCGCTTGAGGTTGAAGGGGTCGTTGGTATCGGCCATGATCACGCCTTGAACAATGAAAAAACAGCGGCACGTAATGAACCATATCCCAAAGGTTCGCTGCGCTCACCATTGGGCTTGCGTTGCCCTCACTGGCTCCACCAGTTCACCTTCGACCGCACGCCCTTTAACCGCGGATCCTCTTCGACGGCGCAGACGACGCGGAAGCCGACCCAGTCGGCTTCGGTCATCCACCAGATGCTCTGCGGCCTTTGCGGATCGCGGCGAAGCCACGTTTTGTCCGAGCCTCTTCGCGTTGCGCTGCGGCACTTGTCGGCGCCGTCGAGCCAGGAACCGCCGCGGACGCTATCGGGGTAGCGTGTCGCTTCGGGCATGCGCACGGGCAGGAGCGTCGCCTTGTCGATCGGAAACGCGGCGTAAAAGTCCTTTTGATACGAATCGAGGCACCACTCCGCGACATTCCCGTGCATGTCGTGCAAACCCCAGGCGTTCGGCTTTTTCTTGCCGACGGGGTGCGGCATCGATTTGGCGTTTTTATCATACCAGACGAAATCATCGATTTTGCCCATTTCAAAAGAGTACGGTGTCTTCGTGCCCGCCCGGCATGCCCATTCCCACTCGGCCTCGGTCGGCAGGCGATAGTGCTTACCGGTCTTTTTCGAAAGCCAGGCACAATATTCCATCGCCGCGTGATGCGTGACGGCAATGACCGGGAAGCCCTCTCGGCCATAGCCGAATGTCGGATCCTCGTAAGGCGGCGTCGGGCTGGTGATGGCGTCGGAGAGCTTGTCGGGCTTCTTGCTGACGTCGGGCCGTTGCGGCGGGCCTTTCGGGCGATTCTCCCAGTAGATGTCGTACTGGTCCCAGGCGGTTTCCAGCCTGGCCATCCAGAACGGTTTGACCGTCACCAGATGCTGCGGGCCTTCGTTGGCGTCGCGGCCTTTTTCGTTCGCGGGGCTGCCCATCATGAACGTGCCGCCGGGGATTGGCAGCATCTCGAAGGAGACCTTGTCGCTGAGCTTTTCCGTGTAGCCCTTGAGTTCCACCGTCTGTGATGGCGAAACGGCAGGGAGCAGCAACAGCGAAATTGGAAGCGCCATCGCGATCCATGCGGCCTGTGCGGTGCGGTTCATGTATGGTAATCTCCAACCGACGCGATCCCCCGTTCACGTTTAGCGTTCGCTGCACGCTGACGGCGTCAAAAAAGAATGACTATGCCAAAACACCTAACGTTCAGTTTATGGATCGCAATTCTGAGCGCGGCGCCGTCGCTCGCGCTGGAACGCTACACCTTCACCGAGCCGCATATGGGCACGACAGCACGCATCGTGCTGTACGCGCCGAATGAAGAAACCGCGAAATCGGCCGCGGCGAAGGCGTTCGCGCGAATTGCTGCGCTGAACCTGGTCATGAGCGATTATAATCCTAATAGCGAATTGATGAAACTCTGCGAAAGCTCCGGCGGCGGCCCAGTGCCGATCAGCGCGGATTTGTACGATATCCTCGAACGATCCTTGGCATACGCCAAGCTCACCGATGGAGCGCTCGACATCACGATCTCGCCCGTGGTTCGGCTCTGGCGGCGTGCCAAGCGGACACGGGAAATGCCGAGCGCGGACGAAATTCGGCGAGCGCTCGCACTCGTGGATTATCGCAACATCAAGCTCGACGCGCATCGCCGGACGGCGCAACTATTGGTCAGGGGCATGCTGCTCGATCTCGGTTCGATCGGCAAGGGCTACGCAGCCGACGCAGCGCTTTCCGTGTTGAGGAAACAGGGTTTGCCGCGAGCTTTGGTAGCGCTGGGCGGCGACATCGCGGTGGGCGACGCGCCGCCGAACGCGAGGGGTTGGAGGATCGGCATCGCACCGTTGAAGAATCCCGGGGCGGCGCCGACGCACTACCTGCTATTAACAAACGCGGGCGTCTCGACGGCGGGCGATGCGGAACAATATGTCGAAATCGCTGGCAAGCGATACTCGCACATCATCGATCCCAAGACCGGCATCGGGCAGGTCGGCCGGCGAAGCGTCACGGTGATCGCGCCGAACGCCACGATGTCGGACGCACTCGACACGGCCGTCTGCATCATGGGTGTGGAACGCGGCCTGAAGTTGATCGAGAAGTCGGACGGCGTCGCAGCACTCTGCGTATTTGAGACGGACGGAAAAACAGTGACGACTCAATCCAGGCGATTTGCAGGATTGCTAACCCATGAATAATCAATTCATCATTCACGCTCTTGTTGGGAAGTGTCAATGAGTTCCGAGCCGAAAAGTATCCCTTTGCTGCGAACCCTCGCGCCAGCGTTGAAGGAACTGGAACGGCGCTTGCGTGTCTGGCTCGGCGCGAAACGGCGCTACCCGCTCACGACGCTGCAGCGAGCCGCGCTCGAAGGGCTTGCCGATGATCTGTTGCGCCAGGCCGACGCCTTGCAACTGGATCGCCCGCTGTTGACGATCATGCTGATGGGCGGGACCGGCGTCGGTAAATCGACTCTGCTCAACGCGCTCGCCGGCGGGGCCATCGCGCAGGCGTCGTTCGCCAGACCCACGACGCGCGATCCGGTCGTGTATTACCATAGCTCCGTGCAGACGACCCGGCTCGACCCGGCATTGCAGTTCTGTCGGCTCGCTTCGCATGACCGCGTCGAGCTGGAACAAAAGATCCTCGTGGATACGCCCGACCTCGATAGCAACGACCTCTCCAACCGCGACAAATTGCTGCGCTTGCTGCCCGTCGCCGACATCGTGCTTTATGTCGGCTCGCAGGAAAAGTATCACGACAAGCTCGGCTGGGAATTGTTCCTGGAGCAGCGCAAGCGGCGGGCGTTTGCCTTCGTGCTCAACAAATGGGATCGCTGCCAGCATGCCGGCGCGGCCGGGTTGCGGCCGGACGATGATCTCATCCGCGACCTCAACTCCGAAGGCTTCGTCAATCCGTTGGTTTTTCGCACCTGCGCCCAGCACTGGGTCGATAAACCCTACACCGGAAACGGCGATGTGCCTCCCATCGAAGGCGAACAATTCGGCGACCTCGTGCGCTGGCTGGAGCTTGGACTTTCACGCGTCGAAATCGAAGCGATCAAGGCGCGCGGCGTCGGGCAGTTGCTCCATCAACTCGAAGAGACGATGCGGGCGATCTGCCCGCCGGACCTCACCGAATTCGTCGATCGCGTGCGCGGCGCCTGGACGCGCCAACTTGGCGACGAAGCCAACGGCGCGACGACCGTGCTCCTCAACACACTCGATCCATTCCAACGCGAAATCGAACATCATTTCGCCATCGCCAGGCAACAGCAATTCAGCGGGCTGATGGGACTCTACCTGCTCGGGATCAACAAAATGCGCTACACGGGCAGCACGCTGCGCGACCAGATTCCGTTCGTGGGCCGGGGTTCGTCGGGCATCCAGACGCCGCAGGAATGGAGTCTTGTCCGCTTTACAGAAGCGTGCAGCGCGGCGGCGTCGGAGCAGCATCTCTCGGCTCGCTTGAAGGCGATGACCAATCGCCTGCTGATCGAGGCCGACACGCTCGGCATCCCGCTCGACCTGATCCAGGACGGCGTCGAATCCACGGCCCGGCTCGACTGGAAAGCACGCTACGCCCAGGCGATGATCGAAATCATCGGCAATGTGGAACGCGCCTGGTCGCACCCGACGGGCACGCGGCGCGGGCTGCAACTGCTCATCATCTTCCTGGCGGACTGGCTGCCGAGCTTGACGCTCTTGATTGGTATCGGTGTGGTGCTGTGGGGCTTTTTCGTGACGCAGAACATGGACAAGTTCGCATTCGTCGCGCCGTTCGCAGCCGTGGGACTGGTGCTTATCAGCTTGCATGTCGCCATCGCGCTGTGCCTGCCGATGCGCTGGCGGACGATCCGCGGTCAGCTTGAGGAAGGCCTGGAGCAGCGCCTGCGCAGTGAGCTTGAAAAGCCGTATCATCAGGTGCTCGCCGATGTCGTGGCCGACATCGAAAGCGAACGGCGGCAGAACGAGGCGTTCGTCAAGGAGATCGAGGATGTCGCTGGTTTCCTCTCCGAGCGCGAGCAGGCGGCGAGTATCGTGGGCCTGTACGGAAAATGACGTATGTGCGTTTGCATTCACCGTAGCCAGCACGCGGAGCGTGATGGCTACGGTAGGCGATCGCCCTCAAAACCGGGGATTGGCACGATGCGGTGGGTGCGTTCGTTGGCGGCCTGGCTTCTGATCATGCCGGTGCGGTTTTATCAAATCGTCATCGGGCCGATGCTGCCGAAGGTGTGCCGATACTATCCGAGCTGCAGCGAGTATTTCATCGAAGCCGTGGAGAAACATGGACCGTGCAAGGGATGCGCGAAGGGCGTGTGGCGTATCTGCCGCTGTGGACCGTGGACCAAGGGCGGCTTCGATCCGCCGTGACGGCTTCCTGTTGCAAGTACTTTCGGGAACACCAGCTCAGTTGTAACTGGCCCTGCCAAGGGGGGCGAGTAATTGCCACTAGATCAAATTGCTAGCGCTTTAGTGTTAGAGTGTCGAAATTGTTTTTTACTTCTTGATTCACAGCAATGAGACATCTCATGAATAACCACCGACTCCTCTTGTCAGCGATCTTCTGCCTTCTCGCGTTGGCCCCGTCGGTCCTCGCGCAGGGCAAGACGCGGCTGTTCATCCTTTCGGGCCAATCGAACATGGTTGGACTGGATCCGAATGTTTCCTTTACTCCAGCCTTGAAGAAGGCGTTTCCTCAGGACGAAATCCTCGTCGTCAAGGACGCTTCGAGCGGGCAGCCTATTCGCCGATGGTACAGAGATTGGAAGGGGCCAGCCGACGCCAAGATCAAGCTCAATCCGAAGCCGGGCGACCTCTACGATCGATTGTTGGTCAAAGTGAATTCCGCCATCAAGGGCAAGACGCTTGACAGCGTCGCTTTCGTCTGGATGCAGGGCGAAGCCGATGCCCAGCGCGGCGGCGCGTCTGTATACGAGGCCAGCATGCGCGGGTTGATCGAGCAACTCCGCAAAGATCTGAAACGGCCAGACCTCGTTGTCGTCATCGGCCGACTCAGCGATTACAAAAAGGGCCAGCCCGATTGGGACACCGTGCGCGCCGCTCAGGTCAAAGTGGGCGAAAGCCAGCCGACGTTCGGTTGGGTCGATACCGACGACCTCAATGGCGCAAATAACGGGCTGCACTACAACAAAACGGGCTACGCCGAGCTAGGCCGTCGCTTCGCTGATAAGGCTGTGATGCTAATCACCAATGGAGGGAAAAAGAGCGATTCGTGACTTCCAACGACTGAAAGAAAAGCGGAATGGCGAACCAGGAGCGCGAGCGACCGGAGGTAATCGGATGATTCCTCCGGTCGCTCGCGCTCTTGGCTCGGCTATTTGCAGCATTTTCGACCAGGGCTGGACGGCAGACGCGCGGGTATCGACAATAGCTGTGCCTGCCTGGCGTGAACGCGGCGAGAGAAAAGTCCTCCGCGCGGGTCGTCACGTGTCGGTTCCCCTTTAATTTTGACGAGGTTCCATTCTGATGAAACGCATTCTCTTTGCCGCGTTGGCGTTCGCCGGCGTCCTGGCTGCATCGATCTCGGCCGCGCCGTACGACGAGATGGATTACGGGCCGTTTATTTCGCACACGTATCAACTGCCCAATGGCAACATTACACTGCGCGGCATCGCTGTGCCGTTCGACGCGCCGATCGAGGGTGAGGTGATCCCGCCGCCCCCGCCGCCCGCCAAGGGCAAGAAAGCACAACCCGTGATGAGCCCGGCCAAGTGCGGCATCATCTTCGACACCGAACTCCTGCGCTACTCGGGCTACTGGAACGGTGGTTTCATCACCTGGACCGGCGTCGTCTTCAACGGCAGCCACGGCGCGAACCCAAGCCCCGCGGGCAAAGTCCAATTCGCGACCAACATGACCAGCGGCGTAGCCAACGCCATCGACAGACTCGTCGATCCACGTGCATATCCTCATAGCCCGATGCCTCGCGAAATCGGACGCTACAAGGGCTTGTATCGTACCGACAAAGGCGTCGTCTTCGCCTACACCATCGGTGATTCGACCGTACTCGACAGGCCGAACGTCCAAGTTCACGGCAAGCAGCGCGTGTTCGTGCGAACGCTTAACCTCTCGCCGTCGAAAACCGAACGATACATCCTGCTCGCCGACCTACCCAAGGCGAACAAACTCACCAACGTCGGTTCGATGATGCTCCTGGAGAACGATCAGCAAACGCTCGTCGCGCACGTCATTGGCGGTCCGAAGGGAACCGAAATCGTGACGGGCCTGCGTATGGTCGTCAAGATTCCCGCCAATGCTGAACCCACCCAGCTTCAAGTCGGCGTCTGGAGCGGTACCAAAGCCGAATGGGAAGATGGCGCCAAAGCTCTTGAAAAAATCGGCCAACCGACCGACCTCGCCACGCTGACCAAAGGCGGCAAAGCTCGCTTCGCGGAAACCGTCGTCACGCAGGGCAAGCTCGGCGACGGCAAGACTGCGTACACTGTCGATTCGCTCACGCCGCCTTTCAAGAACCCGTACAAGTCGTGGATGCGTTTCGGCGGGCTCGACTTCTTCGCCGATGGCCGAGCCGCCATCTCGACCTGGTCGGGCGATGTGTGGATCGTCTCGGGTATCGACGACAAACTCGACAAGCTGACGTGGAAACGCTATGCCGCCGGCCTGTTCCACGCGCTCGGCCTGAAAATCGTCAACGACACTGTCTACGTGCTAGGCCGCGACCAGATCACGCGATTGCATGATCTAAACAACGACGGCGAGGCCGATTTCTACGAATGCTTCAACAACGAGGCGATGATCACCACGAACTTTCACGAGTTCACCTTTGACCTACATACCGACCCGGAAGGCAACTTCTACTTCATCAAAGGCGGCCCCGTGAAACCCGGCGGCCGCGGGTGGGACAAAGTCACGCCGCACCACGGGTGCATCTTCAAGGTGTCGAAGGATGGCTCGAAGCTCGAAGTCGTCGCCCGCGGGTTCCGCGCTCCCAACGGCATGGGCGTCGGCCCGAACGGCGAAATAACCACGGGCGACAACGAAGGCACATGGACCCCGACCTGCCCCATCAACTGGATCAAGCCAGGCGGATTCTACGGCGTGCCCGACTTCGTGCCTGGCAAAGAAAAACCGACCATCCGCGACAACCCGCTCTGCTGGCTGCCGCACAACGAAGTCGATAACTCCAACGGCGGCCAGGTCTGGATCACCAGCAAAAACTTCGGCCCACTCTCCGGGCAGATGTTGCACGCCTCCTACGGCAAATGCCGGCTTTACAGCGTGCTGAAAGAGGAAGCCGCCGGGCAGATGCAAGGCGGCGTCACCCAGATCGTGCCACAATTCGACAGCGGCATCAGTCGGCTTCGCTTCAACGAAAAACAAAACGCCCTCTACCTCACCGGCCTGCGCGGCTGGCAGACCACCGCCGCCAAAGACGCCGGCTTCTATCGCATTCGCTACACCGGCAAAAAGGCGAACCTGCCCGTCGATCTCAAAGTCAAGCCTGGCGAACTGAGCATCACCTTCAGCGATCCGCTCGACCCGAAAACCGCAAACGATGTCGACAACTTCAACATCGAAGAGTGGAACTACCGCTGGACCCAGAACTACGGCTCCCCGCAGATAAAGGTTTCCGACCCAAAGAAGCAAGGCCACGATCCGGTCGAGCCGCAATCGGCCAGCCTGTCCGCCGACGGAAAGACGGTGACGCTCAAGATCGACAACCTGCATCCCGTCATGCAGATGAAGATCCAGTACAACCTGAAAGCCGCCGACGGCAGCACCGCCAAAAGCACGATCTGGAACACCATCAACGTCGTCGGCAGCCAGCGCGGCGAAGTCCACGTCGGCGAGTATCGCATCGTGCAGACGAAGCAGTAATTTCCCGTTGGGCGAGCCTGGCCGCGTAAGCGGCAAGTTGAGTATGCAACACCCGCTTCAACCTGCCGCTTACGCGGCTGGGCTCGCCAAAATGCGCTATAATACCACCATGAAGCGAACCTCCGAAAAGTTCGTGTCGATGAAGAAATACAACCTGCCCGACATCACGATGGCGGCCATTCGGAAGTACGCGCGTCAAGTTGCCGAACGATTCAATCCCGAGAAGATCATCCTGTTCGGCTCGTTCGCCTACGGCGAGCCGAACGAACACAGCGACGTGGACTTGCTCGTCGTGATGCCGTGCCCGAATGAAGTGACGCAGGCGGTGCGGATACGTATGGCGCTGGATGCGCCATTTGCGATGGATTTGATCGTCCGCACACCTAAACGGCTCGCACAACGGATAAAGGACGAATGCTGGTTTTTGCGTGAGATCACGGAGAAAGGTTTGGTACTCTATGAAAAAAGAGACCAGGCGATGGGTGCGAAAGGCCGTAATCGCACATGTTCCGATAGCGCCTGAAACCGTTTATCCCAACACAATGAGACCCCGGCTCCATGCTTCGCATTTCCACTTTCATCGTATTGCTTCTCGCTCTCGCCAGTTTTGCGCCGGCCTACCAGACCGGCGAGCCGTTCAAGCCCGGCAAGCTGCCGCCGGCGGAGGTCGCGGCATTACGGCCCGGGATGACGCTGCGCTTCCTCGCCAAGCCGGGCGACGCCAAGGCACTCGATGCGCGCCGGGTGCGCCTGGCGGCGCTGCATGTGCCCGCGGGGTCGGCGCCGTCGCCGTTCATCCCGGCGGGACCGTTCCACGCCAGGCTCACGGGCTATCTCAAGAACCCGCTCAAGAGCACCTATGGCTTCAAACTCGTCGCCACGGGGGAAGCCACGCTCAAGGTCAACGACAAGCTCGTCCTGACGCTGCCGGCCGACAAGGACAAGAGCGCCGAGATTGAACTCGCGAAAAACTACAACCGCATCGAGATTGCCTTCAACAGTCCCGCGACCGGCGACGCCGGGCTTCGCCTTTACTGGTCGGGCGAGAAGTTCGACTTCGAGCCGATCCCGCCCGACGTGCTCTTCACTCGCGGCGATGACGCCGACCTCGTCGTCAAGACCCACGAGCGCGACGGCCGACTGCTGTTTGCGAACCTCCATTGCGCCAGCTGCCATGCCGCGGCGCCGAAGGGTGAGGTGTTCAAACCCGCAATGCCCGAATGGAAAAGCGAAGCCCCGAAGCTCGACAACGCCGGCCAGCGCTTCAATGCCGATTGGCTGGCGGCATGGATCCTCAATCCGCGTGCCCTGCGACCTGAGGCGACCATGCCCGCGGTCCTTCACGGCGTCGATAGCGAACAAGCTGCCGCCGACATCGCTGCGTACCTCGTTTCGGTGAAATCGGGCGATGCCCTGAAGCCGGTGGGGAAAACCGGCGACGGCGAGGCGCTGTTTCGCAAATTCGCGTGCAATGCCTGCCATCGCCTCGACGAACCCGCCGCCAAGGACGAGCTCGGCCGGCTATCGCTGCATCATGTCGGTGCGAAATTTACGGATCACGCGCTCGCGCATTTTCTGAAGTCGCCGCATGAACGCTACCCTTGGACCCGCATGCCAGACTTCAAGCTCACCGATGCCGAGGCCGGACAACTCGAAGCCTACCTTCGCTCGCAGGCCAAGGGCACGACGCCCGCGATAAATCCTGGCGACGCCAAACGCGGCCACAAGCTGTATGCCGATACCGGTTGCATTCGCTGTCATGGTGATCCCGCCGGTAAGCCGGTCGATTCATTGCCGTTCGTGAAAATGAGCACATTCGATAAGGGCTGTCTTGCCGAGAAGGACCACGCGAAGGCGCCGAATTTTGGCCTGGCCGAATCGCAGCGCGTTGCGTTAGCTGCGTTTCTGAAAACGGATCGCACGTCGCTGTTGCGCGACACGCCGGCGGAGTTCTCGCTTCGGCAGGTGAAGCTATTGCAATGCAACGCCTGCCATCGCCGCGATGGCGAAGTCACGCGCTGGCATGCGGTGCTTGAAGAGGAAGGCAAGGAGCCGGAGAAGCTGCCGAGCCTGACCTGGATCGGCGAGAAGCTGAAACCCGACTACGCGAAGAAGTTCATCGCCGGCTTGCACGATAGCCGGGCGAGGCCGTGGATCAAGGCGCGGATGCCGGCGTTTCCCGCCCGCGCGGAACTGCTCGCGCTGGGCCTATCGCACGAGCACGGCTTCGGCGCCGACGAAGACGCGCGTCCCAAGTTCGATCCGAAGCTGGCCGAGATCGGCGCGAAACTCATCCCGCAACAGGGCGGATTCAATTGCAACAACTGCCACGGCATCGGCAAGACGCCCGCGATCCAGCCGTTCGAGGCGCCGGGCATCAACCTCACCGACGCCGCCTTGCGGCTGCGCTACCACTACTACCAGCGCTGGATGCTGACACCCGACCGCATCGACGTCACCATGCGCATGCCGATCTTCGCGATCGATGGCAAAACCACGCAAATCCGCGACCCCTTCGAAGGCAACGCCCGCCAACAATTCAACGCCATCTGGCACTACATCCAAACCCTGCCGGGGAAGAAGTAGGGAAGCAGCGAGTCTTGAGTCGATTGGGTTATGCCAAAGAAATCGACCTGGTTAGCGTGGTTTCGGTATAATTCGGTTGAATCGTTGTACACCATTCCAAGACAACTGCGTATTTGCCATGTCGAATCCTTTTCCAGGAATGGACCCTTTTTTGGAGGGCGATCTGTGGACTTCCGTTCACACGGATCTTTCAGCGGAGATTGCTCGGCAGCTGGCGCCCAAAGTGCGTCCGAAGTATTTCGTGCTGACAGCTCGGCGAGTCGTCTTGGCGCCGTCCGAGGAAGCCGAACAGACCAGCCATTGGTTTCCTGATGTCGGAATTTTGACAGGGACTTCAGCGTTTGCCGACAAATCTGCAGCCGTCGCCAGAGCTCCTCTGGTGCTGCCGACGGATTTTCCGGAGCCTATTCCACATATCAGCGTAGAGATTCGCGATGTCGCCGAGCGACGCCTGGTGACCTGCATCGAAGTGCTATCGCCAACGAACAAGACTGGCATCGGCCGCGAGGAATATGCGAACAAGCGGTATCAGATGTTGTCGAGTACAGCCCATCTCGTTGAAATCGACCTGTTACGCGCAGGCGCTCGTTTCCCGACAGGAAAGCCCCTGCCGCGTGCGGCTTACTTTGTGTTTGTCAGCCGTGCCGAGCGCCGCAGGGATGTCGAGGTTTGGCCGATTCCGCTGGAATCGCCTTTACCCGAGGCAGCCATACCGTTACTGCCGGGCGACGCGGACGTTGGTCTCGATTTGCAAAAGGCCCTGACGACGGTTTACGACATTCTGGGCTATGATGAGCTGATTGATTACCAGACCACGCCACCAGGAGAGCTCAGCACCGCGGAAAAGGCATGGCTATCCGAGAATTGCAGCACGCGGGGCGGCGTGCGAGTTAGATTACCGCGTGCGGCTGACGCCCGACCGCATCGACGTCACCATGCGCATGCCGATCTTCGCGACCGATGGCAATACCACGCAAATCCGCGACCCGTTCGAAGGCGACGCGAGGAAACAATTCAACGCCATCTGGCACTACATGCAAACCTTGCCCAGGACGAAGTAAAGCTCACTCCTCAACGCGGCTCCGCTTGGCTCGCGTCTTCGTCCGCGGAATCCGATTGAGTTTTTTTCCATTCGCAGTCTTGGGGGCGCTCGATAGCGGATCTTCCGCACCTTCGAGTGGGTCGCCAGGCGTCACCGTATCAAGGCGTTCCTTGACGCGCTTTGCGTAGTTCTCCGAAAGCTCGAAGCCATTCCATCGGCGATACAATTTCTTGGCAACGATCAACGTCGATCCACTGCCCGCAAACGGATCCACAACCAGGTCACCGGGATTGGATGAGACTTTGATTATCCGCGCCAGCAGCTGTTCCGGCATCTGGCAGCCGTGGAATCCCGCTCGTTCCTTGAACGTGCCGCAGACGCGCGGAAAGTACCAGACATCCTGATCGGCCGAGATGCCATCCTCGAGATCGTGCGGCCTCAAGATCCAGGTGTCATCGGGCAGGCGCCCCTTGGCAACTGCTCGATCATCCGCGTACACGAGCTGCCGCGCGGAAGGCACTCGAATCGCATCGGCGTTGAACGTGAACGCCTTCGGATCCTTCACGAAGTGAAACAAGTGCGTGTGGCTACGGCTGAACTTCTTCGTGCAATTGACGCCGAACGTGTAGTACCAAATCACCCAGCTTCGGCAACAAAAGCCTAGATCCCGCTGCACGAGCGTTTTGAGCTCGGCGGCGAAGTCGTCCCCGATCGCGAGCCAAAAGGTTCCCGTCGGCTTGAGCGCGCGCTTTACGCCTTCGGTCCATTTAAGCGTCCAGGCAAGGTAGTCGTCGGCACTCTTGCGGTCTTCATACACATCGTATTTGTAGCCGATATTAAACGGCGGATCGGCAAAGACGAGATCGACCGACCCAGGCTCAAGCTGGGCAAGCCCTTCGATGCAATCTCCTTGAACAAGAGAATCGCTGGCAAGCAAGGGACCTTCCTCCTCAACGGGCGATGAATCAGTCAAATTTCTTTAGTATACAATTGTCAATAATCCCTGCAAGCAATGAAATTGCAGGCGCATCACTTCCCCTTCTTCTCGATCTTCGCCCAGGTGTCGGCCAATGTCACCGCGCGGTTGAAGACGAGCTTTCCGGGGGCAGAGTCCTTGTCCACGCTGAAGTAGCCAAGTCGCTCGAACTGGACCTTCGCTCCCACTGCCGCGTTTGCGAGGCTCGGCTCCAGCATGGCCGTCAGGACTTCCAGCGAATTGGGGTTCAGGTTCACGGTGAAGTCCTGACCTTCGGGCACTTCATCCGGAAACGCGACCTTGCACAGGTGATCGTAGAGCCGAACCTCGGCGGGAATCGCGTGCTCGGCACTTACCCAGTGGATCGTGCCCTTGACCTTGCGGCCATCTGGCGCGTTGCCGCCCTTGGTCGTCGAATCGTAGGTGCAGCGCAGTTCGCTGATATTGCCGGCGGTATCCTTGACGACGTCGTTGCACTTCAGGAAATACGCCCAGCGCAGGCGAACCTCCTTTCCCGGCGCGAGGCGGAAGAAGCCTTTCGGAGCATCCTCGCGAAAGTCGTCGCGCTCAATGTAGAGCACGCGCGAAAACGGCACCTTGCGCGTTCCCGCGGCCGGGTCCTCGGGGTTATTGACGGCGTCGAGTTCCTCGACCTGGCCTTCGGGGTAGTTTTCGATCACCACCTTGATCGGCCTGAGCACGGCCATGCGCCGCACAGCTTTCTTGTTCAGATCGTCGCGCAGGGCATCTTCGAGCCAGGCCATCTCGATCGTGCCCTCGTATTTCGAGACGCCGATGCGCTCGCAGAACGCTCGAATCGCCTCCGACGTGTAACCTCGCCGGCGCAATCCGGAGATTGTCGGCATGCGCGGGTCGTCCCAGCCGGATAAGTGTTTTTCCTTAACGAGCGTGAGCAGCTTGCGTTTGCTCATGACGGTGTAGGTGAGGTTGAGCCGAGAGAACTCGATCTGCTGTGGAGCATAAATGCCGAGTTCCTTGATGAACCAATCGTAGAGCGGGCGATGATGCTCGAATTCGAGCGTGCAGATGGAGTGGGTTATCTGCTCGATGGAGTCGCATTGGCCATGCGCCCAGTCATACATCGGATAGATGCACCACTTGTCGCCGG
Source organism: uncultured Singulisphaera sp. (assembly GCA_964484265.1). Taxonomy (GTDB): domain Bacteria; phylum Planctomycetota; class Planctomycetia; order Gemmatales; family Gemmataceae; genus SIAQ01. Next base: position 27,037 of record CAZAFH010000058.1, on the reverse strand, counting down.
TGCGGTGATGGTGGGCCCGCAGAATGCGATACATGACCGGATCGCGCATGTTGATATTGGGATGGCTCATGTCGATCTTGGCCCGCAGCGTGCGCGAGCCGTCGGGGAATTCGCCTGACCGCATGCCTTCGAAGAGCTTGAGATTCTCGTCAACGGAACGATCGCGGAACGGGCTGTTCTCGCCGGCGCGGTTCGGCGTGCCGCGGGTCTCGCGAACCTGATCGGGCGTCTGATCGCAGACGAACGCCTTGCCCTTTTTGATGAGTACGACGGCCCACTCGTAAATCTGCTCGAAGTAGTCGGACGCGTAAAACAGTCCATCCCAGGGATTCTTGACATTTGCGCCGTCTGCCAGCACCCAGCGTACGTCTTCCATGATCGAATCGACGTATTCCTGCTCTTCCTTACACGGATTGGTGTCGTCGAAGCGCAGGTTGCACGTGCCGCCGTACTTTTTGGCGATGCCGAAATTCAAGCAGATCGACTTGGCATGGCCGATATGCAGGTAGCCGTTCGGCTCGGGCGGAAACCGCGTGGCGACACGCCCTGCGAATTTGCCGCTGGCGTTGTGCTCGTCGATGAGCTGATGGATGAAGTTCGAAGGAGTTGTCGGTGTGGCGCTGTCGGCCATGGTGGTTGACTCCGTGTCGGATGGATATTGCAACGGGATCGCGCGAAGCAAGCACGGCAATCGGGAGCAAATTCGTGCAGCCTCGGCAGCGTCGCCCGATGGGTGTATCTTAGTGGAGAGGAGGCATCGAAGAAATGTTCAGACGGCATGCAAATTAACTTACGAATGATATCCTCCCGATTTGCGTTTGCCGCTTGCGGCTTAGCGCTCAACAGGGCGCCCTGTTGAGCGCTAAGCCGCAAGCGGCAGACACGGAAATTATTTTACAGAGGGAATCTCGATAATTTCGCAGAATGAATTGTGCACCCCTCGAATTCACCCGTCGGCAAAACGATGCCAAATTGAATCTGCGGGATAGGCTACCTGGGGAAATCCGTTGGCCCGGAATCAGGTTCTGCCGTGTTCTATTTCGCCTGTGCTCTGCTCGTCTTGCAAGTTTACAACCTCGTGGTGCTGCTCTATGGCCGCGCTCAGGCGAGGGCCCTGCCAGCGGATGCGAACATTCGCGGCGATTGGCCGAGCGTGTCGATCATCATTCCGGCTCGTGATGAAGAAGCCGAGATCGAGCAAGCGCTGCGTTCGGTGCTCGCGCTCGACTATCCGAACGTCGAGGTCATCGTTGTCAACGACCGCTCGACAGATCTCACCGGTGAGGTTCTTTCCCGCGTGCAGGTGTCCCATCCGCAGCTGCGAGTCGAGACGATCGCCGAGTTGCCCGCTGGCTGGCTGGGCAAAAACCACGCGCTCATGCGCGGCGTATCGATCGCGACGGGTGAGTTGCTGTTGTTCACCGATGCCGACATCGTCTTCACGCCAGACGCCCTGAAACGCACAGTCGCGCTAATGGTCAACGACGGCATCGATCACCTGACCGTCTCGCCAGTGATTCGGTCCGACAGTTTCTGGATCAACCTGCTCTCGGCCATGTTCATCCGCAATTTCACGTTGTTCGTCAAGCCCTGGCGAGCGCGCGATCCGAAGTCGGAGAATCATATCGGGTTGGGCGCGTTCAACCTCGTCCGCCAAACTGCCTACACCGCCGCCGGCGGGCATGAGCGCATTCGCCTTCGGCCTGACGACGACATGAAGCTCGGCAAAATTCTCAAGCTCGGCGGCTTCCGCCAGGAAATCGTATTCGGTCCCGATGCACTTTCGCTGCAGTGGTATTCGTCGGTGCGGGCGATGACCGTCGGGCTGGAGAAAAATATCCTCGCGGGCGTGGATTACCGCGCATGGTTCCTGGCGTTCGGCCTGGCGGCCTTGCTGGTGTCGGACCTCGGCCCGCTCGCCCTGATCGGCTGGACCGATCTGGCGACGACGATCGTCGCGGTCGCCGCCGCGGTCGTATCGATGTGGACGCTTGCGTTGTTTCTGCCATTCACGAGCCAATCGCGGTTCATGGCTGTCCTCACGCCTTTGCTCACTGCGATTATCGTGTGGATCTTCGCCCGCTCGGCCTTCCTCACGCTCAAGCGCGGCGGCATCGCCTGGCGCGGCTGCTTCTATCCGCTCGCCGAACTGCGCCGCAACGAAATTTAGCCCCAAACGAACCCGGAGCAATGCCGCGTGACTCCCGCGATACGATTGTTGCAAGAGCAAGGCGTCGCCTTCACGCTGCATCGTTATTCCCACGACGCCGGCGCGGAGTCGTTCGGCGAGGAAGCGGCAGGCAAACTCGGCGTGCCGCCCGAACGGATGTTCAAATCGCTCGTCGCGCGCGTCGATGGCGATACGCTCGTGATGACGATCCTTCCCGTTGCATTCAAGCTCGATCTCAAGAAACTCGCCTTGGCAGCAGATGGCAAGAAAGCGGAGATGGCCGACCCGAAAATAGCCGAGAAAACCACCGGATACGTCGTGGGCGGTATAAGCCCGCTCGGCGGACGCAAGACGCTGGCGACGTTCCTCGACGAATCCGCGTGTCTGTTCGAGACGATCTACATCAGCGCCGGCCAACGCGGCCTGCAAATCGAAATCGCGCCTGATGCCTTGCAATCGCTGACCGGTGCGAAACTGGTCGCGCTCACGCGGGAATAGGCGACGCGGTTATTCTGGACGGGATCCTCTTCGTTAAGTATTAATACTTAGGTTCGATCGCACCCTGTGGGGCGACGGATTTCCGTGCCGCGAATTCGTTTTTCATCGCGGCCGATGACATGGCTGTTTCCCGGGACGCGGTAGACGCTTCGATTTCCCCGCGCATTGCCCGTTGGAGACCGCACGATGATTCCCATTCGCATGCCTCACGGCGCCATCCTCGGCATACTCGTTTTTGGCGTCTTTTCACCATCGTCAAATGCAAGCGACGAGAAGCCAGCCAAGGCGCCGAACCTTTATCTCGATGTTTCGTCCAGAGTCATCAACACCCTGGTGAAGCGATCGATCGACGAGACCGAACGATTCACCGACGAGATTCAAGACACACCCGTGGCGGGCGTTACCCGAACGATTGGCGCCAGCGCAGTGCAGCTGATACCCAACGCGAATTTCGGAATCGCCGACGTCGTGTATGCCGGCAAAAGCTACTCGCGGTCGGTCGGGTATCGGCCGCACACGTTGCTGTATACTTCGTCGGAGACGAGCGTGGAAGTTCGCCGGCGCGTCGTGATCGACAATCGAGGTCTTCGCGTGTTCATCCTGCCGCCGCGAGCGCAAGCGACGACGACGCTGGACGATGTTCGCAGCTATGGCGAGCCTGACCTTCTCGCCCAGCGAGTCGCCGGTTTCTTCTTCGAACGCAACAAGGGCGCCGCCGAGGCGGAAGCCGCAGCGAAGACGGCGCAGCGCATCTCGAAGCGGATCGGCGACGAAATGACGCCGCTTCTCGCCGCTGCCTCGAAATTTGGAAAGTCCGAGTTCGAGTATTTCAAAGGCCGAGGCCTGGTAATCGATTCGCTGGATTTTCACACCACTCAGAAATCGATCCAGGCACGCCTTCGCATGAAAACGCCGCCCGGCATCGTGCTCGAACCGCGCCCGGCCATGACGCCCGATCTGGATGTCGGCCTGCTCGTTCATCCCTCGTTGCTCAACGAAGCAGGCCGAATCGCCCTCAGCGGCCGCGAGTTTCCGATCACCGGCGTGAAAAAGTTCTACGACGAAATCACGCTGGGGCTTCTGCAAGACGGCGGAAAAAATGAGCAACAACAGGATACGCTCAAGGCCATCGAGAAGGTGCTGGCCGACCTCGGCGGAAAGCAAACGCTTATCGTGATGGCGAAAAAAGACCCGCTCACGATCACGGCCACGGCGGACGGGTTCGTCGCGGATATCCACGTCGGGTCCATCCGCACGCTCGACACTCGCTACGTCGGGATGCACGTGCGTGCTCGCTATCGGATCGAGAACACCGACGAAGCGCCCCACGCAGTACGCGAAGGCGCGATCGAGTATCTCGACGGCACGGAGCCGGCGGCCGACGGCAAGAAGTTCGATCCGCTGCCGTTTACTATTCTCCTGGCTCGCAACGCACTCTTCGAAGAGATTCTGAAAAAACGCCTCGCTCTCGTGTTGCCTCAGGTCGAAGCGATTCCCGACTTGCGGTTTTATGCCCCGCGCGGCGGCGTACGCAATGGCTGGATGGCGCTGGCCTGGACTCTCCGACCCGCTGAGAAGAAGAAGCAAGACGCGGCGAAATAGCCGTTGACAGTTTTCGGTTCTCGGTTATCCTCCCGAGCAATTTTACTCGATCGTAGGCATCACTCGGAGCGTGATGCATTTCACTCTGCGAGTGACACGTGAGAAAATGCATCACGCGGAGCGTGATGACTACGGTTGATTCGTCGCTAGGGATCGAAGATGCCGCGAATACAGTGTGTTCATTGTGCCAGGCGGATCACGCTTTTGCGCGATATCGCTCGCGTCCGATGCCCGTTCTGCAACCGAGAATCGCCAGCAGAGCCGCCGGAGAAAACGACGCCTCCGGATCCGGATGTTGCTGAGCTTCTCGCGCGGTTGAAGGCGATTGCCGAACGATTGAAATCCGCCCCGCCTGCCCCGGTCGTGATCGAGTCGCCCGCGCCGCCGCCGGAGACACCGATGCCAGCGCCGTCGCGATCGTTTGGCGGGTTCACGACGGTGCTGAATATCTGCGTGTATGCGTTATTTGTTGTCGGCGCCGGCGTGGGAGCGCGAACGCTCGCCACGCGATGGTATCCGTCACCCAGTTCCGGGGTATTTCACGCAGCCGAAGAACAAGAAATGCGGGCGCCTCGATCCAAGAAGGCGCCGATAGCGGTTCCAAAATCACTTCCCGATTAGCGCTTTCCGCTTGCGGAATTGCGATCAGCATGGCGCCGTGCTGAGCTAAGCCGCAAGTGGCAAATGCAAAGCGGAGGCAGCCTCACATCAAGCCATACGCTTTCAGCGTTTGCGCCAGTTTCGCTTCCTGGTTCGCGTCCATCGCGCAAAGCGGCAAGCGAAGTTCTCCGGTGTCTTTGCCGAGCATGCGAAGAGCCGTCTTGACGGGAATCGGGTTGGTGGCGATGCCGAGCATGTCGCGGCAGAGTGCGAAGAGTTTGTAGTGCATGCGAATGGCTTCGTCGCGTTTGCCTGCTTCCCACGCGGCGAGCAGGGCTTTCATGTCGCGCGGCACGACATTGCCGACGACGCTGACGACGCCGCGCCCGCCGATGCTCATCAACGGCAACGTCAGGCTGTCATCGCCGGAAAGCAGCGTGATGTTGCACAGCGATGCGATGGCCGAGGCCTGGTCCATCGATCCCGTCGCTTCCTTGACGGCGACGATCGTCGGCAGTTTCGCGAGATTCGCGATCGTTTCCGGAAGGATGTTCGAGCCAGTTCGGCCCGGGATGTTGTACAGCACGATCGGCAGATCGACGGCCTCGGCCACGGCGGCGAAGTGCTTGTAGTAGCCGTCCTGGGTTGGCTTGTTGTAATACGGGCCGACCATCAGAGCGCCGGTCGCGCCGGCCTTTTTTGCCGCCTTCGTCAGGCGAATCGCTTCGCGCGTGCTATTGGATCCCGTGCCGGCCATGACCTTGATGCGTCCGCGTGCGCATTCGCAGACGGTCGCCACGACTTTTTCGTGCTCGTCGTGGCCAAGCGTCGGCGACTCACCCGTCGTGCCGCACGGCGCAAGACAATCGGTTCCCTCGGCGACATGCCAATCGACGAGCTTGCGCAGGGCGTCGTAATCGACTTCGCCGTTTTTGAATGGCGTGATCATCGCAACCGTGAGACCCGCAAACATTTCGCCCTTGGTGGCCATATGGGGAACCCTTTCGTCATTGAATCGTACAATTGCACGTAAACCGTTTGCACGTCCGCGTCTGGCGTCCCTGAAACGGCGAGAGAATATCTTACACGGTCCATTCGCGAAAGACAGCACCCATGTTTCGGCGCGCGTACGGGATCCTCGCCTATCTGGTCGGTGTGAGCGGCGCGGCCGTTTATTTCGCCTTCATCCTTGGCATGGGCGTCGGAGTTTGGCCGAGGTCGGAGTGCTCGTCGGCGTTGACTTCTGTGGGAGTGAATCTTGGCTTGCTCGCAATGTTCGCGCTGCAACACAGCGGCATGGCTCGGATCGCGTTCAAGCGATGTTTCCAGAGGCTCTTCCCCGAAACGATCGAGCGATCCACGTATGTGCTTGCCTCGGGACTGACGCTTGGCGGATTGACGCTGTGCTGGCAGCCACTTCCGGGGGAGCCGATTTGGCAAGGCCCGATCGTCATCGCTGGCATCGGATTGGCGGGCGGCGCCGCGGCGGGGCTTTGCGCGGCATGGTACGATCACGCCGCGTTTTTCGGCCTCGCGCAATCGTGGACGGGAGTCTCCATCGCAACCGGACCGTTGCGGATTGGCGGGCCGTACCGGTACGTGCGTCATCCGCTGATGTTGGGGCTGCTGATCGCGATCTGGGGCGTACCGATCATGCCGCCGGAACTGTTGATGCTGAATCTCGGCATGACGGCCTATGTGATCGGTGCGATTCATCTCGAAGAGCGCGACCTCCTCCGTGTGTACGGATCGGCCTACGAGCAATATCAGCGCGAGACGCCGATGCTATTTCCCTGGCCGAGGCGGACAATCGACTGATCCAGTACGTTGATGGCGGCTTTGTCATTCCCCATCGCTAAAATCAATCGCCCGAAGCGCGGGTTCCCGTGTTGGCCAAGTCGACAAATTGTTCCATCAAGGAGAATCTCGTTCGCGGGTCTTCGCCGTCAGAACTTGGCGGACTTGCACACGTCCAGGGCTTGCTTGAGCAGCTTGTCGTCGTAGGACGTGCTGAACGATTGAAAGATCAGGCTATAGCCGTCGAACTCGCGGAAGACGGCGAAGCCGGTGTATTTGCTTTCTTTGCCATCCTTTCCCACTTTGAACTTGCCGACGACATAGAGTCCGTCGGAAAGTTTTCCCTGGTCAAGAACCTTGGTCAGGTACATGCCGTTGCCAAAGTAGTCGGTTTCCTGAAATTTCTTGATAAGGCCTTCGGTGGTCCTTGGGTAATCCCTGGCCATCCACATGGCTTCGATGGACGGAGAAAAATCGTCGTAGGCGATCCGCCAGGTTACGATGTCGTTGTACTTGGCCTCCCATTTCTTGGGCAGAGAGAACTTCATGTCAGCGAGCTTGGGCCGTTTGCCGGTCGGCGTTTTCGTCACGACATCGGCGGGATCAAATCGCGCCGACCGGACCATGTCGAGCATTTCCTTGCGCGTGGCGGCATCGCCGGCAGGCGCGCCGATGAAGAGCACGGTCGCGCCATCGACATTGCGGGCGACTCCCAAACCGACGGCGGACACTGCCGCCTTGCACTCGCCGACGATGAAAACACCGTCAGCGAGCTTGCCGATGCCTGTGGTCTTGCTCCACACGTAGCCGGGGAATAGGTTCTTGTTCATTTTGGTCATCTCCACCAAATCGAGCGGCGTCGCCGGAAGCTTGCCTGTATGCAGGACCGCCAGCAGTTCCGTCTTCTCCTTGCGGAATCGGCGAATGCCAAAAAAGTAGCCTTCGTCTTTCCAACCGTCGGCGACCTTGATTTGAAGCTTCTCGATGTCCTTCTTACCGCTACCGCCCACCTGCTTGGCGGTTTGCTTTTTCAGGTCCAGATCCTTCGAGCGTGAATAGATGACGTACTCGAAGACGCCGCCGCCCGGCTTGGTGCTGGCGAAGGTTTGCGGTCTCTTGGCGTCGATCTCGGCCCAGCAAATGTGAAGCAAGCCTTCCTCGATTTTGTAGATGCCGAGCATCGTCCTGCCGTTCAGGGAGCCACGGGTAACCTTGGCGTCGATCGTGTTCTTGCTGGGATCGAGCGCGAAGGCCGCAGCCATGTTGGGCGCGGGATTGCCAATGTGCCATTCCATCTTGCTGCCGTCGATAATCAGGCTCTGACGCTTGGCGACGATCGACGGAACGGTGTTGCCGAACTTTTCCTGCCAGGCGACGTACCACGTGCCGTCGAGCTTGCCTGGAACCTGAGCGCTAGCCGTCTGCGGCTCGGCTCCGACAAGGGCGCAAATGATGAAGGCCATGCTGACGAACCATTGCGATGCCATAACGAATGCTCCATGAGAAGTGATATCAGTAAAGGAATTTGAGCAGACCGGCGTACGAGGGTCAAGTTAATTCTTTCGCCAATGCTTTTCCGTGGAACTGAGCATTACCGATGATGATTTCGATTCTGTCTCGCCGATGCCCCTCTGAATCCATTTGATGGACAGCAGAGAATCCAGCAGATCGCCCACGTGAAGGAAGCGCCAAACCATGCGATCATTTCGATTCATTCCGTTCGTCCTTTTGCTCGCCACGCTTGCCCACGCTCAGGAGCAGCGCAAGGGCGTCGTCGTCGCTGTCAGCGCTCCGGGCGCCGACGTCGGCGCAGCGGTTTTGAGGCAGGGCGGTAACGCGGTGGATGCTGCCGTCGCCACGGCGCTCGCCATGGCGGTCACACATCCGGCCGCTGGGAACATTGGCGGCGGCGGGTTCATGCTCGTGCATCCGCCCAAAGGCAAGCCGACGCTTTTCGACTACCGCGAGACTGCGCCTGCTAGTGCCACGCGAAACATGTTCCGAAAAGGTGATTCGCCCTACACGCACAAAGTCGTCGGCGTGCCCGGAACCGTTCGTGGCTTGGCCCTGGCGCACTCAAGATTCGGCAAGCTGCCGTGGAAGTCGCTCGTCCTGCCGGCCGTCTCGCTCGCGGAGAAGGGTTACGTGCTCGACGAACATCATGCCAAATCGCTCAACGGAATGCTCGCCACCGCGAAGACCTTTGCCGAGTTTCAGCGCGTCTTTGCCAAGCCCGACGGCAGCGCCTGGAAACCAGGCGATCGCCACGTGCAACCGGACCTCGCCAAGACGCTACGGCTCATCGCCGAGCAGGGGCCCGACGCGTTCTACGCCGGCGCGATCGCGGACCAGCTGGTTGCCGAGATGAAGGCCGGCGGCGGGCTGATTACCAAGGAGGACCTCGCGAAATTCAAAGCGATCGAACGCGAACCGATTCATGGCAGCTATCGCGGGTATGATGTTTACGGCCCGCCGCCGCCGAGTTCGGGTGGCACATGCCTGGTGCTCATGCTCAATATCCTCCAGAACTTCGATCTCAAAAAGCACGACCGCTATTCACCGCAAACGCTGCATCTGATGACGGAAGCGATGCGGCTCGCCTATGCCGACCGCGCTCGCTACCTCGGCGACCCGGCGTTTACGACGATCCCGAAACACCTGACGACGAAAGCCTACGCTGACAGCCTGGCCAAGAAAATCAACCTCGCCAAGGCAACGCCCAGCGCCGAGATCGCCGGCGACATCAAACTGACGCCGGAAGGCGACAGCACCACGCACTTCAGCGTCATCGACAAGGACGGTCTGGCAGTTTCGAACACTTATACGTTGGAACACGGCTTCGGTTCACGAATCGTCGTCAAGGGCGCGGGCTTTCTCCTCAACAACGAAATGACCGACTTCAACTGGCGACCCGGCATCACCACCACGGCCGGCGCGATCGGCACGGAACCCAACACCATCGCGCCGGGCAAAAAAATGCTCAGCTCGCAGACGCCCACGATTCTCGCCAAGAATGGCAAGGTCTTTCTCGTCACCGGTAGCCCCGGCGGGCGCACGATCATCAACACGGTGCTCAATGTCGTCGTCAACGTCGTCGATTACGAGATGCCGATCCAGCAAGCGATCGATTCGCCGCGAATGCACCATCAGTGGTTCCCGGACGAATTGAAATTCGAAGGCGTGAAGCGCTACCCCGAAACGGTGAAGGCGATGCAAAGCATGGGCCATCGCATCAGCAGCGCGCGTCAGGGCGACGCCCATTCCATCTGGATCAACCCAAAAACCGGCGCGGCCATCGGCGCCGCCGACAAGCGGCTGAGCGGCAAAGTGGCGGGGGAGTGATCTGTCGTTTTCACTTGAGGCAAACGTCCGCCCATCTACTGACTAACGCCCGACCCCCAAGCCATCGGCGACGCGGTTGATATAGTTGAACCAGCTCGCGATCAGGTTGATCTGCAAGATCGCCTGATCGGTGAACCCAACATCGCGCAGCCGTTGCACGTCCTCGGCGGTCATGCGCCCCGGCGTTCGCGTCAGTTTTGCGGCGTAGTCGAGCATCGCCCGGTCCGCGGCAGCGAGGGCCGCCTGTGTGTAATCACGCGCCAACTGCGCGGCGAGTTCCGCATCAAGACTGACCAGACGCAGAAACTCGGCATGGCTTTCCCTTCAGTAGAAGCAACCATTGAGAGCCGACACCACCGTCGCAATCATCTCGTGCTGCTGGCGCGAGAGCGGCAGGTCGCCGGCGATCATGGCGCCGAACGCGCTCATCGAATGCAACAGCGTGCGAGGGATTAGGCTGTGTGCCGCGACGATGCTGTCGGCTGTTCCGTCGGGCCTCTTTACGGATGAAACTTCGACGCGGTACTCGGGCGGGTGCAATGCGTAGACATCGTGATACGCTTGCAGCAAAGTACCCTGAGCTTGCTCAACGGGGATCGTCGGTATCCAGGTCATGAATGTCTTAGCCTCTCGTGAACTTGCCACGTAAGCTATCCTATCGGACAGCGAAGCTATTCTGCGATCCTACAACCGACCATTGGATTGAGGAAACGGAAAATCATGACCATCCGCATCGGCATCGTCACCATCTCCGATCGCGCCAGTCAAGGCGTCTACGAAGACAAAGGCGGCCCAGCGATTTTGGAATGTCTGCGCGAGATCCTCTCCTCGCCGTGGGAACCCGTGCCGCGCCTTATTCCCGATGACCAGCCGACGATCGAGGCCACGCTTCGCGACTTGTGCGATACGGAAAACTGCTGCCTGGTCGTCACGACGGGCGGCACGGGGCCGGCGCGGCGCGATGTCACTCCCGAAGCGACCGAAGCGGTCTGCGACAAAATCCTCGACGGCTTCGGCGAGCAGATGCGCGCCGTCTCGCTCAAGATCGTGCCTACCGCCATCCTCTCCCGCCAAATTGCAGGCATCCGGGGAAAATCGCTGATCGTCAACCTGCCTGGGAAACCCAGCGCCATCCGCGATTGCCTCTTGGCCGTCTTCCCGGCCATCCCCTATTGCATCGACCTGATCGAGGGGCCTTTCTTGACGACGAACGAAAACGTCGTGAAAGCGTTTCGTCCTAAAAAGTAAGCCCAGGGATGAGCACAGCGAATCCCTGGGATGAAGGCGCCCGATTGCCTGATCGTTTCGATCCCAGGGATTCGCTGTGCTCATCCTGGGCTTACGATTTTCCATAAAAAATGAATGGAGCCACAATCATCCAATTCATTCGTCCGACATGAATCATACTCCTGCCAGTCTCCTTGACCGTCTGCGCAAGCCGAATGAATCGTCGGCATGGGAGCGCTTTGTCGAGCTTTATTCGCCGCTGCTTTTCGCCTGGGCGAAACGCCTTGGTCTGCAAGCATCGGATGCTGCGGACCTCGTGCAGGACGTGTTCCTTCTCCTCCTTCGTAAGTTGCCCGAATTTGAGTACGATGCCACGCGCAGCTTTCACGCCTGGCTAAAAACCGTGTTCGTGAACCAGTACCGCCTGCGTTTGCGCAACCGGGTCCCCGTGCCGATTGACGGCGCCGCCGATGGCATCGCGGTGGAGGCGGCGGGGCCGTTTGACGATCCGGAATATCGACATTACCTCATCAAGAAAGCGTTCGCGCTCGTTGCCCGGGAATTCACGCCGATGCAACAATCCGCCTTCCAGGAATACGTTCTCCGCGAACGCCCGCCCGAAGACGTGGCCCGTGAACTCGGCATCCGCCCAGGGACGATTTATGGCATTAAATCCAAAATCCTCAGCAGGTTACGGCAAGAACTGCGCGGAATGTTGAATTGAATGAAACAGCATTTCAAAAGATTCGGTAATTTTCCGGAAGATTTGGCGACGGGGCGCATATTCCTATCGAGATAAACTAGCGGTCAGCTTCCAGCCATACGAATTTTCGTCACGGCTTATAGCTGACCGCTTCACGAGGGCTTGCCGTGACCAAACAATCCACCTGTCCGCCAACGAATCTGCTCGAAGAGTTTGTCGGCGGCAAGTTGACCGATCCCCAACTCGGCGACCTGGCGAAACACCTGGAAGATTGTGCATCATGCCAGGGCCTCGCGAAGACGCTGTCGCCGCACGATACGCTCGTCGAATCGCTGCGGGCGAAGTCGGTGGCCGCCGATGCGATTTCGAGCGATATTCCGCGTCCGCTCATGGAAAAGCTCAAGCATCTTTCGCAATCGCCGGCCTCGTCCGATACGATCGGTGTGAACATCGATTCGGTTCCAGGCGGTTCGGATGCCGAGCTAAACTTTTTGACCCCCGCGCAACAGCCTGACGAGATCGGCCGGCTTGGGCATTATCGCATCCTGAAAGTGCTGGGCAAAGGCGGCATGGGCGTCGTCTTTCTCGCTGACGATCCGAAGCTCGATCGCCAGGTCGCGCTCAAGGCGATGCTGCCGAAAATCGCCGCCAATCCAACGGCGAAGGACCGCTTCAAGCGTGAAGCCCGCGCCGCCGCCAAATTAAAGAGCGATCACATCGTCACCATCTATCAGGTTGACGAGGTCAACGGCATCCCGTTTCTCGCCATGGAACTGCTTGAAGGCAAGCCGCTCGACGACTACATCCGCGACGGCCGAACGCTGACCATCGAGCAAATCCTCCGCATCGGCCGCGATGTCGCCAAGGGCCTCGCCGCGGCACACGAGAAAGGTCTGATTCATCGCGATATCAAGCCCGCCAATCTTTGGCTCGACCCGACCAACGGCGGCCGCGTCAAGATCCTCGACTTCGGCCTTGCTCGCTCACAGAAAGACGACGTCCATCTCACGCAGTCCGGCACGATCGTCGGCACGCCTGCATTCATGGCCCCCGAGCAGGCTCACGGCGAAAAAGATGTCGATGGCCGGGCCGACCTGTTCTCGCTCGGCTGTGTGCTCTATCGACTGTGCGTCGGCGACATCCCGTTCAAAAGCGAAACGACGATGGGCATGCTGCTCGCCATTGCCACGAAGCATCCTACCGCACCGATCACGGCAAACCCAAAAATCCCGCAGGCGCTCTCGGACCTTACCATGCAGCTACTCGACAAGGACCCCGTGAAACGGCCCGCCTCCGCGCGCGAAGTCATCACCCGGATCAACGAGATCGAGCGCAGCCTCTCCGCGCGCACCAGTCAAATCGAGGTCAAGCAGCCCGCCGCGGCGCGGGCTCCCCTCTCCGCGACGGAGGAATCCACGAAGCTTTCAGAAATCACCCCCGCAGCGACGCCATCAGCAACAGCGGCGCCGGCCAAACCTCGTGGCGGTCTCGGCTGGTTCATCGCGCCCGCCATCGCGCTGCTGCTCCTCGGCGGCGGGGCCTTCGGCGTTTATCAGCTGTTCTTCAATACGCCCAATGGCCGAATTGTCGTGCAAATCGACGATGACGACATTGAAGCCCGCTTCAAGAAAGGCAAGATCGAGCTCTACGACAAGGCTGGCAAATTGCTCTACACACTCGAACCCAGCGAACGCAACAAAAATCTGCCGCCGGGCAACTATGGCATCAAAGTCGCCGGCGTCGATGGACTCGAACTCGACACCGACAAATTCGAAATGAAGCGCGGCGGCAAAGTCATCGTCCGGATTCTGCTCGACCGCGACGCTCTGGCGAAGAAGGATGTGGAGATCAAGCACGTCAAGGATGTGCCGCCAGCGAAGAATAAGTTCGCCCTCGAATTCGACGGGCAAACGACGCATGTCGAAATTCCGACGCTCACTCGCAATGAGCCGGGGCCGATTACTCTCGAAGCGTTTGTTACTCCCAGCCGTTCATCGACAGGCGTCAACTTGATTCGTTTGAGCGGCAAATACTTCTGCCAAATTCACGCCTGGGCAAACGGCCCCGAGAAATCGCTGATTCCAAACGTTGGCTATAACGGCGGCAAATTGACGGGCACCAGCCGACCGCACATTCCGATGCGCCAACCGACACATATAGCGGCTCAGATCGACGATAAGCATGTCGAAATCTTTATCGACGGCAAACCGTATGATAAGGCGCCCTATACGCCCAAGCTCTTTGACGGCGACCCCGGTCCGTCGCTCCTGGGTTGTTTCAAAGATCCCGGAAAGGCGCCGACCTGGTTTTTCGCCGGCATCCTTTCGGAAGTACGCATCTCCAAGACTCTGCGCTACCAAGGCCCGTTCACGCCGAAGGCTCGATTCTCGCCTGACGCCGACACCCTCGCCCTTTACCACATGGACGATGGCCAAGGCGACAAGCTCACCGACAGTTCCGGCAACGGGCATCACGGCAAAATCGTCGGCGCGAAGTGGATTGCAACCCATCGAGACGACCCTAGGCCTGATCCTGCTGGTCCGTTCGTCCTAAAATTTGATGAAAAATCGAGAGTCACCGTGCCCACGTTGTACCTGGACTTGCACCAACCGATGACCTTGGAAGGATTTGTCACACAGGAAGGCCGGGGTCAGAATACATCTTTATTCGGGATGAACCTGATCAACATTCGCGGTGGAGTCAAGACGACGTGGTCGATACATTATCGACCGGAGAACTCGCCAACGATGACCTTCGCTCAAACCGATATCGCTGTACAGAACGGCAAGCGAACTCATGTTGCGGTGGTCGTAGCGAATGATACGTTGCGCTTTTTTGTCGATGGCGTGCTTGCCCTCCAAAAGGATAACAAAGAAATTTCGCTGACCAAGAACAAACAACAACTCGAAATGGGATTCGGGTTCACGGGAGTGATAAGTGAAGTCCGCGTTTCCAAGACGGCTCGATACGACAAGAACTTCACGCCCGCCCGGCGACTCACGCCCGACGCCGACACGCTCGCCCTCTACCACATGGACGATGGCCAGGGCGAGAAGCTCACCGATAGCTCCGGCAACGGGCATCACGGCAAGATCGTCGGCGCCAAGTGGGTGAAGGCGGATGGGTCTGCTGTCCTGCCTTCCAATTTCGCCCTTTCCTTTGAAGGGGAAGGCAAAGTCACCTTCCCGCCGTTCGATATCAAAACCGAATCCTCGCACACCCTTGAGTTGGTCGTCACGCCACGTGACGCCAAAGGCAATGACCGAATTGCAGGACTCGACGGCGTCGTCTCTCTCTTCGCTTCCGCTAAAGAATGGGGATTTTACGCTCAGCAAGGTGGCGTATTTAGCCCAATCGACGCCGGGCGATCACCGACGCATCTCGCGATTGTCAGTTCAGGAACCCAGAGACGTTGCTATGTGAACGGAAAGCTGGTGCGGACTACCAATGACGTGAAGCCGACTCTGGACGCCAAAAGGCTTCTCACGATTGGTGGAAGCCTAAACGCCGTGATTCGTGAAGTCCGGCTCTCGAATACCGCCCGGTACGGCAAGGACTTCATACCCGCCAAGCGCCACGAACCCGACGCCGACACACTCGCCCTCTACCACTTCGACGAAGGCCAAGGCGACGTGCTCACCGACTCCTCCGGCAACGGGCATCACGGTAAGATCGTCGGCGCGAAGTGGGTGAAGGCGGATGGGACGTTGATCGAGGCCCCGGTTCAGGGCGGTAATTTCGCCCTCGAATTAACACGGGATGACACCAAGAACGTAATCCTACCCGATATCGACCTCGATCCCAACGGGCCCGCAACCATTGAGGCCTACTGCGTTCATGGCGACAAGCAAGGGACCCTCCTCGGCATCCCCAGGCTGAACATTTCAAGTAGTCCAGCCAAGTGGGCACTCCAGGCCGGCGCCGGCGTGCCGGGGAACTCGGGACGCCCATTCAAACGCGGCGAACGCGTCCACCTTGCGGCGGTGCGCACGAACGATGCGGCCATGCTCTTCGTGGACGGTAAATTAGTTGACCGCCTGGAAGGTCTCTCTGACAAATCCATCCTGAAACGCAGTTACATTCATCTTGGGTGGGGCCTGACGGGCACCGTTCAAGAAGTTCGCATCTCCAAAGTTGCCCGCTACGACAAGGATTTCACGCCGCAAAAGCGCTTCGAGCCCGACGCCCACACCGTCGCCCTGTACCATTGCGACGAAGGCGCCGGCGACAAACTCACCGACAGCTCCGGCAACGGGCATCACGGCAAGATCGTCGGGGCGAAGTGGGTGAACGCGGATGGGACACCGGCCGCCGGTAACGTCGTCTATCTCGACGACTTGCCGGAGACGCTTTACGACGGCTCCGAATCGCTTGGCAAACATGGCAAGAACTTCAAGGGAGAACCTATCGTCTGGAAAGAAGAAAAATTAGCCCATGCGCTGTTCATTCACCCGAAGGCTAACACGCTGTACGCCGCGGTTGAATATGATCTCGGCGGTCGTTTCGATATGTTCACGGCGCAGGTTGGCCTGACTTTAATTCCGAACAGAAAGCTGACGTTTCGCGTCAAGGGCGACGGCAAAACCTTGTGGGAACTGACCGATTACGATACGCCCTTCGTCAAGAACAATGTCGCCGTCAGCGTGCGTGATGTCAAGGTACTGCGCCTGGAAGTCACCGGCGGATTCAGCAATGCGGGAACGACCTGGCTTAACCCGCAGGTGACCCAGCGCGGCGCGAAGGAGATAAAGACTTCGCCAACCAAGTTCACAAATCCGCTTGGCATGGAGTTCGTCCTCGTCCCCAAGGGCAAGTCCTGGCTTGGCGGCGGCAATGGCAAGCCGGGCGACAAGGTCGTCGAAATGAAAGACGACTTCTACCTCGGCGTTTACGAAGTCACCCAGGAGGAATGGGAGAAGGTAATGGGATCGAATCCCAGCTACTTCGCCCTGACCGGCGGGGGCAAGAACATCGTCAAGAAATTTGACAAGGACGTCACCACCAAACGCTTTCCCGTGGACAGCGTTTCCTGGGATGATTGTCAGAAATTTCTCGCGAAACTAAACGAGCAGACGAAGGAGACCGGCTGGGTATACCGCCTGCCAACCGAGGTCGAATGGGAGTACGCTTGCCGCGGCGGACCGATGACCGCCGCAGTCGAGAGCGAGTTCGACTTCTACCTGGACCTATCAATGAAGACGCTGCCGGACTGGCAGGCGAATTTCGACTTCAATCCAGGTTATAAACGAACCGCAAAGGTCGGCGGGCTCAGGCCGAACAAGCTGGGATTATACGACATGCACGGCAACGTGTGGGAGTGGTGCGACGATAGAATGGGCGAAGGCGCAGCGCGGCGCGTGGTGGTCCGCGGCGGTAGCTGGCAAGCCCCGGCACAGCATTGCCGGGCGGCTTACCGGGACGTGCGCGAACCCTGGGCCAAAGCTGGGTTCAATGGTACCGGGCTGCGCGTGGCTCGCGTGCGGGTCTCCACGGCATCAACGATCCCTTCCGGCACGCCGCAACGCTTGACCACGCTGCAGAACTTCGGCCCTGTTCATTCTTTGGCCTTCTCACCCGACTGGGATAACCAGCCGCGTTTCTTGATCAGCGTCGGCGAAAAACTCACCTTCCTGGACCTCCGCAAGGAAAGCCCGAAGAATCCAAAAATTTCCGGGGCGGTGCTGCACGAGGAAAAGGCTTTCACCCTTGCAAGAATGTCGCTTTCCGCGGATCGCAAGACGCTGGCGTTGAGCGGCATTGAGGGAAAAATGTTTGCCACCAGGGTCATGGAGCTTCCGGGGCGCAAGACGATTGCCGAGTTTAATCCGAAATACATTCAGCTGGGAGGGGCACTGTCACCGGACGGCACAACGCTCGTGTACGGCGATGAGGACGGCCTGATATTCCGCGATGTCCGCGCGGGCAAGGCGGAGCTCGCCGTCAAGGCAGTCAAGGACCATCTCTACACCGGGATCAAGTTTTCCTCGGATGGCCGGTACGTCACAGCGATCCATTACGACAACCGCAACCCTGGCAATGGCATGAGGCTAGTGATCCTCAATGCCCGGACACGCGCTACCATCGCCACCAAGGACATCGAAGGCCCCGCGGGGACGAGTGATATTTCCCATGACAGCAAGAGTGTCGTGGTCGTGGGCGGCACCAAAAACGGAAAACCTGCCTGGTACTCGTTTAGCTTGCCGGAAGGGAATTTGGTTCATGTCGAAGAAAACCTGCCCGACGTATGCGCCAGCGCCGCGCTTTCGCCCGTAGCCGCCCATCTCGCCCTCGGCTTCAGAGACGGCACGGTGCAAATCTGGGACTTGGCTGCCAAAAGGATGCTCTTGTCATGGAACGCAAGCATCAAGATCGCCGATCCGAAGGCATCCAGCGCCGTCAGTACGCTCGCCTTTTCGCCGGACGGCAAGATGCTGGCGACGAGTAGTAGCACGGGCGGAATTCAAATGTGGGATCTAACGCAAGAGGCGGCCGTCGTCGCGAGTGTTGATCTTCTCAAGGACATCGACACCAAACGCGACGCCGTGGAGGGGAACTGGTCCATCGTCGATAACAAGCTCGTGACGCCGAAAGGTGCTTGGAATCGTCTCATGATAGCGACGCCGCCGCCTCAAGAGTACCAGATCGATATGGTGCTCGAGCGCAAGAACGAAGAGCGTGGGATGAATCTTGGCTTCGTCATGGGCGGCAAGCAGTGCTTGGTGGTGATTGACGGCTTCGGCGCCGAAGGCATTAGTGGCCTGGAAACGGTGGACGGAAAACAGGGCAACAATAACGCAACAACCTATCGCGGGCAACTCCTGCCTCTCAACAAACCGACTGCGATTGTCTTGCAAGTCCGGAAAAACGAAGTGACGTTCCAATGCGAGGGGAAGACCATCTTTCGCTGGCAAGGCGACCCGGCCCGCCTCGGCGTATTTGAATCATGGAGAGTGCCTAATGGAAAGGTCCTATTCCTTGGATCGCAGGGTGTTTTCCATGTGCAAAAAATGACCCTGACGCCGCTCGGGCCAAAGAATAGCGCGGCGATTGGCTCCTTCGCGCCGCCGGCGGCCGCGCCCGATTTCGCGCTGGCGTTCGATGGCGGCGGCGGTTTCAAAATCCCCATGGCCAAGTACGAACGCAGCAAACCACTCACCGTGGAAGCGTGGGTCAACCCGGGAAAAATGAAGGAGATAAATGCAAGCCATTTCTTCCTCAATGTGGGTGAATGTGCCAGTCTCGTCATTACTCCCGAAAGAGATTGGGGCTTTGCGGGCCGCGAAACGAGCAAAAAGATATCTTTTGAAATCGGCTCCTTCCCTCTTAAGCCACAGCTGAAAAGAACGCACGTGGCTGGAGTTCGCGATGCCAAGGAAGTTCGGCTTTACATAAATGGCCTGCTTGTGAAGAAGAAAACACTCGATGCACCAATATTGGGCTTTGATGATTTCCTTACAGTGGGAACGCACCAACGAAATTTCGTCGGTGTCCTGGACGAAATTCGTGTCTCCTCGGTTGTACGTTACACCAAGGATTTCACGCCGTCCGAGCGTTTCGATGCCGATGGGGATACCTTGGCCCTCTATCATTGCGATGAGGGAACCGGCGATTTCCTCAAGGACTCCTCCGGCAACGCGCATCACGGCAAGATCTCCAACGCGAAATGGGTGAAGGCGGATGGTGTTCCGTTGAAATCTCAGCGGTACGCCCTGGAGTTCACCGACGATAACCCGAGTCGTCCGCAATTTTTCCTTTCAAAGGCGTCGATCGACCGGGCCAAGCCTTTCACCGTAGAAGGGTATTTCACAGTGATGTCCCCCAAGGGGCGGAGTACGTTGGGCCTGTTCGATCTCACCGGCGCTCCCCGATTCACCTATGTCCCAGTTTGGACGTGGGGGTACGAATACCTAGTAGACGGGAAAAAGACACTTGCTCAGGTCAGGTCTACGGTAGAACCAGTGCTCCATCGGCGGGTCCACCTGGCCGGGGTGCGTACCGCCGACAAGCTCTTATTGTTCGTCGATGGCAAGTTGCTGGGCTCAACGGAAGTGCCGCCCGGCACGCTCACCGGGAAGACCGGGGTCTTCTTCGGGGGTACGCTGATCGGCACGATGGATCAGGTCCGCATCTCAAGCGTGGCCCGCTACGACAAGGACTTTACGCCGCCGCCTGAACTCACTGCGGAACCGGGGACTGAGTCCCTCTACCTGTTCAAAGAGGGAAAGGGCGACACGGTCGAGGACGCCTCGGGCAACGGGCATCACGGCAAGATCGTCGGCGCGAAGTGGGTGAAAGCGGACGGGACGCCTGTCCCAGATGGCGGCCCCGCCGTGCCCGGTCCGTTCACGGCTGCGCTCGCGTTCGACGGCGAAAAAAGTCATGTGACGATTCCCACGCTGGAACGAAATACCCACGAACCGATCACCCTGGAGGCATGGGTGCGACCTCGGGTTGGCGGACAGAAGAACGCCATGGTCATGGCTCGAATCTCCGGCAAGGCGCCTTGCCAGATTCATTTTTGGGGACAGCTGGTTGGCCTGGAACGCACCCTGACCGAGAAAAACCTCGGCGTTGTGCACGAGCTCTACGGCGGCTACCTCAAGGACATGTCCTCCTGGATGCACGTTGCCTACGTCATCGACGCCAAGGAGGCGCGCATGTACGTCAACGGAAAAACCTCTGGCCGATTTAGCGGGAAAGGCAGGCCCGCTCCTTACACGCCGCCTTCGGTTCCCGGAACCTGCATCGGCGCTGAGTTGCCCGGGTACTTTTTCCATGGTGAACTGGCAGGCTTCCGCTTCTCCAAAACCGCCCGTTACACCAAGGATTTCACGCCGACCAAACGCTTCGAGTCGGACAAGGACACGCTCGCCCTCTACCACTTCGACGAAGGCCAGGGCGACAAGCTCACCGATAGCTCCGGCAACGGGCATCACGGCAAGATCGTCGGCGCGAAGTGGGTGAAAGCGGAGGGGATGGCGATCAATACGCCAACCAAGGTCACAAATCCGCTTGGCATGGAGTTCGTCCTTGTTCCCAAAGGCAAAGCTTGGCTTGGCGGCTTCGCAGGCAAACCAGGCGACCGCGAATTCGAGGTCCAGGAAGACTTTTACCTCGGCGCCTACGAGGTTACCCAAGAGGAGTGGGAAAAAGTGATGGGAAAAAACCCAAGCAATTTCCATCACAATGGATCTGGAAAAAGCAAAGAAGCCGTAAAAGACGTTGACGCCACCGAGCTAAAGCGGTTTCCGGTCGAGGGCGTGTCCTGGAATGATTGCCAGGAATTCATCGCCCGACTCAACGAAAAATTTGCCGAGCCGGGTTGGGTTTACCGGTTACCCACGGCGACGGAGTGGGAGTACGCTTGCCGCGGCGGACCGATGAAAAGTAAAGAAGACTCTGCTTTCGATTTCTACGTCGGCGAGCCGGGCAATTCATTATCGTCGAAACTGGCGAATATCGACAATGTTCTCAAACGCCCGTGCAAGGTCGGCTCGTATCCGCCGAATCGCCTGGGACTGTTCGATATGCACGGAAACGTTCATGAGTTCTGCGGCGATGCCCTCGTGGAAGGAAGCACGACACGGAGGATCACCCGCGGCGGTTGCTTCGACAATCCGGCCAAACAAGCTGTGGCCAGGGACCAAAACACCGGGGCCGGGCTTACGAGCAAAGCCCCGATGAACGGGCTGCGCGTGGCTCGGGTGCGCGTGTCGGCAAAAGAGCCAGCATTCCTGCCGATCAAACCGGCTTCAAAGCGAGTTGCTTTGGATTTCGACGGCATCTCCAGCCGAGTGGATATCCCCACGCTCTCCCGCGACGAGGATGAGCCAATCACTCTCGAGGCGTTCATCACTCCTTCCCGGGCCAAGGGCGGCATCTTGGTGCGCATGGAAGGGAAATACCCGTGCCAACTTTATGGTTGGCCGGCGCCCGGTTCCACGACGGATTGGGTTCCCAATGGCATCGACCATCGCGGTCTGAAGTTCAAACAAGGTACGCCAGCGATCATCGTCGGAAAGAGGCAGCATCTCGTCCTGCAAATCGGCAATACCAAGATGGAACTTTTCATCGATGGCACGAAAGTAAACTCCATTTCTCGAACTTCCGGAGGCGAGTTCAAGGATGTCTTCCGCGGCGCCATGCTCGGCGCCCAACAGAATCCGACGAGGAATTTCAGCGATTTCTTTGCCGGTACGATTCACCAGATTCGCATCTCCAAAGTGCTGCGATACTCTGGCGACTTCCAGCCCACCATCGACCTGAAAACCGACAAGGTCACCCTCGCCCTCTACCACTTCGATGAGGGCCAAGGCGACAAGCTCACCGATAGCAGTGGCAACGGGCATCACGGCAAGATCGTCGGCGCGAAGTGGGTGAAGGCGGACGGGACAGCGATTGCGCGGGCGCGCGACTACGGCTTGGAGTTCGACGGCGAGAAGAGCCATGTGCTTATTCCGTCGCTCGGCCGCAATGATGGCGGTCCCATGACGCTCGAAGCCTACGTCACGCCGTCGCGCTTCAAGAGCCATCAAATGGCTGTTCATGTATGCGGACATCTGCCCATAACGCTCGGACATCTCGGGCGGCGCTGGCGAGGCAACGTGCACATGGAAACGGCGGCGCCGGCGGTCCTCAGCGAGGAAGCGAAAGCGAAGCTTGGTGAACAGGCGCATGTCGCCGCCGTTTGGGACGGCAAACAATTGCGACTCTACGTCGATGGCCGGCTGTCCGAGGGAGAGCGCCTGGACCTGCCAGCCGGGAAAGGGCCTGGAGGAAGTGTTGGCAAGGGGGGCGATCATGCTCTCATCGGCGCGGTCGGCAAGGGAGGGTTGACCGACGAATTGAACTATCATTTCGCCGGCATCATCCACGAGGTGCGCATCTCGAAAGTCGCTCGCTACGATCGCAACTTCCTTCCCGCCAAACGATTCACGCCCGACAAGGACACGCTCGCCCTCTACCACTTCGACGAAGGCGAGGGCGAGCTGCTCAAGGACTCCTCCGGCAACGGGCATGACGGCAAAATCGTCGGCGCGAAGTGGGTGAAGGTGGAGGGGACGGCTAGCCCCGCGGTTTATGTTCCGGTTACGCCCGAGGAGAAGGACGCACAGAAGCTCCAGCAAGATTGGGCCGTGAAATTGAAACACGAGCTGGAGTTGAAGAGTCCCAGTGGGATCTTGATGGTGCTGATTCCGCCCGGCGGCGAGGCGGTTCCGAAACCGTATCTGCTAGGCAAGTACGAAGTGACGCAAGACGAGTGGGAAGCGGTGATGGGCTACAACCCGAGTTACTTCGACAAGTCGAGGCCGGAGGTCCAAGGCCTGAAATTGAGCCGATTCCCGGTGGAGCAGGTGTCGTGGTTCGATAGCGTGGAGTTCTGCAACAAGCTGAGCGAAAAGGAAGGGTTGAAGCCGTACTACGCGTTGACCGCTGTAAAGCGTATCGGCAAACAGATCGTCGATGCCAGAGTGAAGATCCTGGGCGGCGACGGCTATCGCATCCCAACCGAAACAGAGTGGGAGCACGGCTGCCGAGCGGGGACGAAGACGGCGTATCCCAGCGAAAAAGAGCTGATGAATCACGCATGGTTCGAAAAGAACAGCGAGAAGCGACCACACCCCGTCGGAGAGAAGGCTCCGAACGCGTTCGGACTTTACGATATGTACGGCAACTTGCGTGAATGGAACGAGGAGATGAACCGGACCGATAAAAAGACCGGGGCCCCCGAACGAACGACTCGCGGCGGAAGCTGGTCGGACGATGCCGGCAATTGCTCGGTTCGATCGTTGTACGGATATGCGCCAGAATTCCGCCGCAACGGCATCGGCCTCCGCCT
Organism: uncultured Singulisphaera sp.; assembly: GCA_964484265.1. Taxonomy (GTDB): domain Bacteria; phylum Planctomycetota; class Planctomycetia; order Gemmatales; family Gemmataceae; genus SIAQ01. The sequence continues at coordinate 3,259 of CAZAFH010000058.1, read as the reverse complement.
TGCTCGCAATCCGTTGTCCGTGATTCCTTAAGTCGCGATCGCCCTATTTCAATTCACCGTTGAATTACGCTGTGGCTGAACTCGGCGAAACGCCTGCTGGCGAAAAGGAAGTGACGCCCGGCGGTCATGTCAAACCGAGTGTGCCCGCTTCACCGCATTGACGAGTTCATCAAGTTTCGACAAAAAACGTGAACGATCCTTGGGGCCTATCGGTGGCGGTCCGCCGGTGACGGTTCCGTCCTGGCGGAGTTCATTCATCAGCTCGCGCATGGCGAGGGCGGAGCCGATTTCGGATTCGGTGAAGGGATTGCCGCGAGGATCGAGCACGCTCGCGTCCTTTTCCAGGCAGCGAGCCGCCAGCGGGATGTCGGCGGTGATGACGATATCGCCCGCCTCCGCCTGCTCGGCAATCCAGTCATCCACAACGCCAAAGCCTGCCGCCTGTTTGAATTCGATGAGCGCGTCCGCCGGCGTGAACATGTAGCTCCTTGCGACGACGATGACGCGCACCTCATATCGCCGGGCGACACGGTAGACCTCGTCTTTGACCGGGCAGGCGTCAGCATCAATGTAGATGATGTGCATATTAACTGCTTTCAGCTATAAGCGATCTGCTCTCAGCCAATGCAAATTACGCATCCGAATTGGCCGTTGGTCGGGGAAATTGCCGACGCATTCCTGGACAATAAGCGTGCCAAATCCTCGCGAGATCGTTACATTTTCTTTCAGCGGTTGTTGTGCGAGTCGAGTCCTATTTTCAATCGGTCGCGCAGCGCTGCCAAGTTATTCTACGGGGGGCGAATCGATGTTTACTTGCCAAATTCGGATAGTCCTGTCGGCCGCGGCGATCGCGTGGGCGGCATTTGCGTCGCAGGTACAGGCACAAAACTTCAACGTGCTCACGGCGCAAGACGGCAAAATCCCGCCGCGGAAAATGTTGCACGCATACCTCATTGCCGAGGCGCAGAAACATTTCAACGCGCGCCAGCTCGAAGTCGCCAGGCTTTCGACCCCGGACGATGTTCGCAAACGCCAGGCGATATTGCGCGAGCGCATGTTGGCGGCGCTCGGCGAATTTCCCGACAAGACGCCGCTCAATGCGAAAATCGTCGGCAAGGAGCAACGCGACGGGTACCGCATCGAAAAGCTCATCTACGAAAGCCGGCCCAATCATCACGTGACGGCGACGCTCTATCTCCCCGACGGCAAGGGACCGTTTCCCGGCTGCCTCATGCCGATCGGCCACAGCAACAACGGCAAAGCGGCTGAGTACATTCAGCGCGGTTCGATCTTGCTCGTCAAGAACGGCATTGCCGTCCTCACGTACGATCCGATCGGGCAAGGCGAACGCAAGCAACTTCTCGACAGCCTTAACAAAGCCGCCATTCCCAACTCTACCTCCGAACATACGCTCGTGCACGTCGGCGCCATGCTCGTTGGCCAAACCACAGCGACGTATCGCATCTGGGACGGCATCCGCAGCCTCGATTACCTCGCTAGCAGGCCCGAAATCGATCCGAAACGCCTCGGCTGCACCGGTTGCTCTGGCGGTGGAACGCTGACCTCCTACCTGATGGCAATCGACGACCGCATCGCATGCGCCGCTCCATCGTGTTATATCACCACGCTCGAACGATTGTTCGCAACCATCGGCCCGCAAGACGGGGAACAAAACATCACAGGCCAGGTCGCGCTCGGCATCGATCATTCCGACTACATCACCATGCGCGCGCCCCGCCCAACCCTGCTCGCCACGGCTACGCAGGATTTCTTCGACATCAAAGGAAGCTGGACCAGCTTCCGCGAGGCAACGCAGATTTACGGTATCCTCGGCCATTCCGAGCGTGTCAACCTCGTCGAGTACAACACCAAGCACGGCTACCCAAAACCGCAGCGCGAAGCCGTCACACGCTGGATGAGCCGATGGTTGCTCGGCAAGGACGCGCCGATCGTCGAATCGGCGTTCAAAATCGCCAAGGACGCCGACTTACGCTGCACGCGCAGCGGCCAAGTGCTCGAAGATCTCAAGGGCAAATCGGTGTTCAATATCGTCGCTGAATATGAGGCGAAATACGCGAAACAGCGTGCCGACAAACTGGCGGACCAGCCCTCGGAAACCACGCGCATGCAGATCGCCAAGTTGATCGGCCTGCCTGCCGCGATCAAGCAGGCCAACATGACGGTCTCGGAAAAGATAGAGCGGGTCGGCCAGCTCTCGTATCAGAAGATGACATTCGAGACCGAACCGGGAATCCTCCTACCGGCGATTTTCTTCCACGCTCCCGCGCCCGCACCGGCAGGCGCGCCGCTTGTGATCTATTGCAATGGGCTAGGTAAAACATCGGACACGGCCGCCATCGAACGTCTTCTCAGTGCCGCCCAAAACGTGCTCGCCCTCGACCTGCGCGGCATGGGCGAGATCGCCCCGAGCGCTCCAAGTGCCAAGCCGGGGTATTTTGGCAACGACTACAAAGAGACGTTTCTCGCGCTGCACCTGAATCGCCCGTTGCTCGGCCAGCGCGTCTTTGATCTGGTGTCCGTCATCGCTGCGATGCAGAACAAGGCCGCGAAGCCAAGCGAGATTCACCTCGTCGGCGTCGGCGCCGCAGGCCCGATCGTGCTTCACGCTGCCGCGCTCGATCCGCATATCGCGTCAGCTAGCGTCGAGGACTGCGTACTTTCGTGGGCTGCGGTAGTACGTTCGCCGATCAATTTCAATCAGATGACGAATGTTGTGCCCGGAGCATTGAAAGTGTACGATCTCCCCGATCTGGCGTCACTCGTCGCCCCGCGACACCTGAAAGTGACCGCCGTGAGCCCGCAAGGCGCCCCGATTCCGGTCGCCGTGCTGCAAGACGCCTACGCCAACGCTCGCAGCGCGTACGCTCGGAAGAAAGCAGGTGATCGACTTACATTGGGACGATGAACGGCGGCGAACCAGCCGACGCAGAGAATGGCCGCGTGGTGGAATGGCAGACACTGGGGACTTAAAATCCCCTGGGAGGTAACTCCCGTGTGGGTTCGAATCCCACCGCGGCCAATGACTTACGGCGTATTGCGTTTGAAGAGAGAAGAAATTCTCGCCCGGAAGCGATCCCGTCATTTCTTGCCGCCGGCTTCGTCAGACGGAATCAGAAATTGCTTTCAAAGAAATCGCATCTCCGGTAGCCCACGATTGCTCAGCGCAGCGTCGACGGTTCGTGAAGATAGCCCCTTGCCTTCATCAATTCGACAATAAGGCGAACGCTCTCGTCCACGC
>CAZAFH010000057.1:0-45832 GCA_964484265.1 uncultured Singulisphaera sp. | reverse complement strand
TTACGATGGAGGAAAAAACCATCTCCGAGAACCTCCGCGGACGCCTCAAGCACTATGAGCGCAAGACTGCGTGAACGCCAACTTCGGTAGTCCTTTTTGCGTTACGACGGATTGATTTCACCATCCGCTGACGATGGTTCTCCGCGCAGTTCTCCGATTTCCGCCTCGAATCCCTGCGATGTGGACACTTATTTTCATCTCTCCTGCGATCACGTTGACCGAATAACGTTGCCTTCGCCGCGATTTTTCCTTGGTGAAGCTGGTGTCAGAATATTTTGCACAGGACGCTCAAACAGCATTCTTGCACAGGACGCTTACGGCAAGAACTCGTTCTTAACCCTCGGCCTGCCATTTGGTCCTCGTTCAAACATATCGCACACATCAGGAAGATCCGTGAACGGCCGTAGACGTTCAAGAAATTTCTCAAAAGACTTCGCGACACAGACGGTCGGTCGGAACTGATTGTCACTATTTCCATACCAAACAGAAGTATCTCCTCCAGCCAAGCTAAGGAAAAAAAGGTCGCCACCTCCGTCGCATCCGAATGGAAAAGTGCAATTAGGCATTTCTTCCTTGACAATACGATAGTATTCCCAAAGCGAGTAGGAGTAAGTCTTGTCGCTGCTCAACGCAAAGAAAATATCTACAATTAAATATGGCTCCTTGTCGCAATCATCGGGCACAATTAGTCGCTTCCCGGGATTACCACCGTTTGCGAAGTTTAGAAGATGCAGGTAAGATTCGGGCAACGTTGCGCAAATGAGGGTCTGAAACTCCTCAATATCCGCGTGAGTTGGAGGGACTTTTGGAAAGTCGTAGCCACAATCCAGAATATTTAGCTCAGAAATAAATCTCATACGGTCTTTACTTGCCTCCCCATTCAAAATACCCACCAAAGCCATTTGGGTGCAGTATCCGATACCCCAGGGCAAACGCATTAAAATCATTCTACAACCCCAGCAGTTTCTCCAATATCTCGTTGTTCCAGCCGGCTCGGCGGCGTTTGCTCTTGATGCTGCCCTTCATTGTCGTGTCCTGACGCAGCATGCTCAGCACCCATCGACGCAACAACGCCAGGTTCTCCTGCGCGTCGCCCAGGCGTGCCCGGCTCAAGTCCTCGTCGAACTCCACGTCCAACATCCAGCGCAAACCGTTCTCCACTCCTCATTCTCCACGCGCCGCTCGCGCGAATTTCCGTGCGTTCGCTGAAAAGCTAACTATGTAGTATCTCACGTCCGTTTTCATCACTCCTTTTTCAACATACACCCGCGTTGCTCGACCAATGCTCGTTATACTTCGAGCGGACCGAAATGAGACATTTTGGAATGGTGGCACAGACATTCTTGTCTGTGCAAACTCCCGCACAGACAAGAATGTCTGTGCCACCGATGTCCCAATCCATACCGCGTAACGTATAGATCCCTCCACTCGTCCTTGTTCGGAAAATCCGCGGGCACATTCATCGTCTCGTAGCGGCGATAGTCCTCTCGAAAAGATGTTCATTGTTGCAAAGGCGAATGCATTGGAGTTTCGCGACGTGAACTATGGCGACCTTGTTGGAGTGATGCAATGCCCGAAAGAAGATTTCGAGGCTATTTCTGATTTTGACATTTCCGCTGATGGAAAACGTATAGTCCTGTTAGCAGGAATTCGTTTGAGAGTATATGACACGCGGTCGTTTAGAATGAACGAAAAAAGCGGAGAATTGAGAAAAAGTAACCGTTCACGATGTATGTACGCTGAGCGCGCACAGATTACGTACAACGATCGAGCGACGTTTCTCCAGAAAAAGAAAAGGCGCCAGGACCGGTCCGGACACCTCTTCTTGCGCACCCCTTCTCCTACCGCCGTCCCGTGTTTTTGCCGCGCGTGCCGTAGAGGGGCGGGCGGGCTTGCGGTTTGTCGTGGTGGGTGGACCAGCGGGCGTCGGCGGGGAGGTGGTCGGCGAGCCAGGTCTTCAGGGGGACGTCGCGATCTTCGGGGTCGTAGGCGCTGTTCGCGCTGCCCTGGCCGAGGAGCTGCTGGCGGATCGGGTCGGCGGCGGGGATCAGGCTGGCGACGGTCATCTCGTCTTTCGGCTTCATCCAGCGGTAAGCGTAACCCATCCAGATCACTTTACGCGTGTGCGGGCCGAAGTTCGGGCTGCGCGAGTGCCACAATCGGCGATCGAGGATCAGCGCCGAGCCCGCCTTTATCTGCAGCGGAATCGCGCCGGCGGGGCTGGCGACGCCATCGTTGGGCGTGTCGAGTTCGTCCTGCAAATGCGAGCCAGGCAGCAGCAGCGTGTTGCCCCAGGTGGATCCCGTCGTGTCGGTGAGGTAATAGCCGACCTTGAGCGACAGGCGTGGCCGGGGGTGGAATTCGAGTTCCTCATTGACGCGCATGCTGTCCTGATGCCAGGCGACGGGATTCGCGGGCGGTTGGGCCAGTCGCGGCGTCACGTCGAGGTGCGTGTGGTAGCAGTAAATGTTCCAGCCGAGGATGCCCCAGACTTTCGGGAACACGCTTGGCCAATCCAGCAGATCGACGAACGCGGCATCCTCGGGCAGGATATTCGCGAACGACAGCAGACGTTCGCCGCCGAACGTCGGCGTGCGTTCGCGCTGGTCAACGCGATCGACGGCGGCGACGAGGCGATCGAGCATCGCACGATCGAGGGCGTCAGGAACGACGAGGTAGCCGTGCTCGTTGACGAATTGACGTTCGGCATCCGATAGTTGGAAAGTCAGGCAGGCAGGGTTCATGCTGGTTTTCTCTGGTTGGTGTGAAGGTCGCGAAGTTCAATTGCCGAAACTTTTCGCATTTCCTCCCCTCGCCCTTTGGGAGAGGGGTCGGGGGTGAGGGATCGCAGCCGGCGAGCTCTGGCAAGGGCAACCGGTAGAGCCCCCATATGTGTTTGGTGCCGCTGGCCGCACCAGCGACAACCGCAACAACCGAACCTCGCGGCGCCATTGAAGCATCGTCGAAACGCGACTCATCAAGCTTGCGAAGTGCCCCTGAAAAAAACTTCAAGAAAAAGGGGAACAATCAGCGTACGCGCTCTTGACAGTGGGGCCATGATATGGGTTCGGCTTGCACGACGTTTTGCCGGTTAGCGACTAACGTTCATTTCTCGGCGATGGCGCAGGGAATGATGCGCCGCACCTTGAGGTGACCCACTTCGATCGGAGGAGTCACTTGCCCGTTTGTGCCGCGCCTGCTGCCATGTGGTAGTGATGACTAGGCCACGGGAGCGTCCCGGCATGATGGCCCGCGTGCCTTCAGGGGGCCAGCGTCCGTCTCACGGAATCGGCTGCCGCAAGCAAGGCGGTCAACCGCAAGATGGTACTTCCCGTCGCTTTTGGCAATTAGGGAAAAACACCTAGTGCGAACTACTGATTAGCCCAACCGGCGCCGGTTGGGTATGCAAGCGCCGGTTGGATATTTCGGGTTCCCGGTTGGATGTCACGGGTTCCCGGTTGGATATCACGGCGCCGGCACGATATTATGGGGATATTAGAACCCTGCGCTGTGTGGTTGTCAACTTTTTTTTATTCATTTCTCCGGGCGATCCCAACGGTTCGCTGCGCTCACCATTGGGGTTGGGTTTGCAATAAATCGTAACGCGCCGGGGTTGCCATCGTCAAAGTCGGTTGCGAGATTTTTTTCGATTGAGCGGCTGGCGCGAGCGCTAAACGTGAAACCAGTCCCTATACCCCTCTCCCCCCCGGCTTGTTGGCCAACACCCCCCAAAAGTGCAAAAAAAGGCCGAAAAAGTGGCAAAGCGCTTGGCCAACAGCAAATGGCCAAGCGCCCCCTGGCCAAGACCCCCACCAATCGCTTCGCTCATGGTGGGGCTTGCTGTCTCATCGTTCATCCTTCATCCTTCATCCCTCATCCTTTTTTCGATCACTCCGGGAATGCCGGGGATGGGGCGCAGGGTGAACGTTGGCTGGATGGTGACGCTGGCGCCGGGCTGGAGGCGGAAGCGGAATTTTTGCGCGATCGTGGCCAGGATCAGGACGAGCTCCATCATCGCGAATTGTTGGCCGATGCAGACGCGCGGACCGCCGCCGAACGGGTAGTAGGCGAATTTCGGCAGCGTTTTGATGCGTTCGTCCAGCCAGCGTGCGGGGCGGAAGGCATCGGGGTCTGTGAAGAAGCGAGGGTCACGCTGCACCACCCATTGCGGCATCAGGATCGTCGTGCCCGTCGGCACGTCGTAGCCGGCGATGGCGCAGTCGGCGGTCGCCTCGCGGCCAATCACGTACGCCGGCGGGTAAAGCCGCATCGACTCCAACGCGATCGCTTCGGTGAACTTGAGCTTCGGCCAATCGTCCACGGTCGGCGCTCGGCCAGCGAGGACGGCATCGAGTTCCGCCCAGAGGCGCTGCTCGGCCTCGGGGTGCTGGGCCATCAGGTACCAGGTCCAGCTCAGCGTGAGTGCGGTGGTCTCATGGCCAGCGAGGAAGAGCGTCATCGCCTCGTCGCGGACCTGGGTGTCGGTCATGCCGGTGCCGTCGGATTCATCGCGGGCGTGCAGGAGCAGGCTGAGCAGGTCGCCTTTTTCGGATTTCTCTTCTCGGCGTTGGCGGATGAAGCCGTAGATGATATCGTCAAGTCGCCGCACGGCACGTTTGGTGCGTAGATTGGCGGGAGTTGGCAGCCAAAGGGGCGGCGGGAGCAGGCTGTTGAAGCGGTGCAGGAAATTGTCTTGAAGAACCTGCAGCGCTTCGACGACGGTGCGCGTCTCGTCGCCGACTTTCGCGTCGAAGAGCGTCTTGGCGGCGATGGCGAGGGTCACGCCCATCATTTCGGTCATCATGTCGCGCTGTTCGCCGGGCTTCCAGGCGGCGATCATCTGCTGGGCGTGCTCGACCATGGTGCTGCCGTAGCTGGCGATGCGCGCCCGGCTGAATACGGGCTGGATGAGTCGGCGCTGGCGGAGCCAAAAGTCGCCTTCGCTGGTGAGCAAGCCCTTGCCAAGCGCGAGCGGGTTCAGGCGGAGGGCGAAATGCTTGATGAAGTGCTTGCTGTGCGTGACGAGGACTTCTTCGATCAGATCGGGATGCGTGGCCAGGAACACCCGGCGATTGGCGAGGCGGATGCGCACGAAATCGCCGAACTCGTGCGAGCAGCGAGTGAGAAAGTCGAGCCGATCGCGGCGAAAATCGGGGAGGTTGCCAGAGAGCCAACTGCCCTTGGGTCCGTCCGGCACGCGTTTGAGCGCGGTCATTAGGTTCACTCGTCGTTAGTCGGGCAGCGCCATTTTTCAACCTGCGGAAGAAAAGGTGCTTGGCAGAATAATGTACCCTTCCTGGAGCACCGAAGGTGCGCAAAGACAATAGCCCAGGGCAAGCGCAGCGCCGCCCTGGGGTACTACATTATGCCATGTCAAAGCCCTGCAAGGGCGCAACAACCCTGGCGCCTCGCATTGTTTCGCCCTTACAGGGCTTTCGGCAAACTTGGCCTCGATACCCAGGGCGGCGCTTCGCTTGCCCTGGGCTATTGTCTTTGCGCACCTTCGGTGCTCCCCTGAAAGTACCCCACATCGGCGGTTTCGCGCGCTTCGCCGCTAGCCCCAATTGAAAAGTGGCGCTGTCCAATTTGTCACGCGTCACTTCTTCGCACTCAAGGTTATCGTATCAATCCTTCACGGAAACCGAAAGCCTTGCCGATGGGGATCGGCGTGGGGTAGAACAAGATTAGGAAATCCGGCGAGCGGGGGGCGTAAGCCCCCTGATTCTTCCACATTTTTCCACGAATCAGGGGGCTTACGCCCCCCGCTCGCCGATAAAGGAGTTTGCAATGCCGCGTATTTTTCTCAGCGATAAACTTGGCGCCGGCGGCGTCGAGTTGCTCAAGTCTTCCGGGTTGGAAATAGATAATCGCCCCGGGCTGAAAGATGCCGCACTCGTCGAAGCACTGCAGGCCGCCGATGGCATGATCGTCCGCAGCGAGACGAAGGTGACGGCGGCGCTGCTGGAAAACCCCGGCAAGCTGCGCGCGATCGTTCGTGCCGGCGTCGGCGTTGACAACATCGATATCTCGGCGGCGACGCGCAAGGGCATCGTCGTCATGAACACGCCGGGCGGCAACACGATCAGCACGGCGGAGCAGACGATCACGCTGATGATGGCTCTCGCTCGCCACACCGCCGCCGGCGATGCCACCATGAAAGCGGGCAAATGGGAACGCTCAAAATTCGTCGGCACTCAGCTCGCGGGCAAGACGCTGGGCGTCGTCGGCCTCGGGCGAATTGGCCGCGAGGTGGCGAGGAGGGCGGCCGGGCTGGACATGAAGATCATCGGGTTCGATCCGTTTTTCTCGCCGGACTTCGCGGGCAAGATGGGCATCGAGACGGCGCCGGACCTGGCGAGCATGCTGCCCCGGATCGACTTTTTGACGGTGCACACGCCGTTGTCGCCCGAGACGACGAATTTGATCGGCGCCGCCCAGCTTGCTGCAATGAAGAAAGGCGCGCGTGTATTGAACTGTGCCCGCGGCGGGATTATCAACGAAGAGGCTCTTGCGGATGCGCTGAAGTCGGGGCACATCGCCGGGGCGGCGCTCGATGTGTTCGTGCAAGAGCCGCCGCCGGCGGATCATCCGCTGGTGAAGCTGCCGAACGTCGTTGCCACGCCGCACCTAGGTGCGTCCACGACGGAAGCGCAGGAATCGGTCGCGCTCGAGGCGGCACAGTTGCTCATCGATTATCTCACGAAAGGCGCGGTGCAGTTTGCCGTCAACATGGCCGCCGTCGATCGTGCCGAGCTTGAGGAAGTCCGCCTGTACGTGGACATGGCGCGTCGCCTGGGCATGTTGCAAGCCCAGATGGCCCAGGGCTCGATCAAGCGTGCCCAGCTCACCTACCGAGGCGACGTCGCTCGGCGGAGCACCAAGCTGATCACCGGCGCCTTTGCTGCCGGGTTGCTCGAAGCCCATCTCGCCCAGAACGTCAATATCGTCAACGCGGAACTCATCGCGAGGGAGCGCGGCATCGAGATCATTCAACAGACCGTTTCCAACCGAGGCGACTTCAGCACGCTCATTCAGACCGAGGTCACCACCGACAAGAAGAGCTACACCGCCTCAGGCACGCTGTTTGGCAATCAGTTCCTTCGGCTCGTTCAGCTTGGGCAGTATCACCTCGATGCGTACATGGACGGCATTATGCTGCTGTTCACGCATCGCGACGTGCCCGGACTCATCGGTTTCATCGGCACGATTTTTGGCAAGCACAATGTCAACATCGCCCAGATGACCGTCGGCCGCGTGCAGCCGGGCGGCGAGGCGATCGCAGTGCTGAATCTCGATAGCTATCCACCGGAAGCCGCACTACAGGAGGTGCGAGCTCACGAAAAGGTCAGCAGCGTGAGCGTGGTGAAATTGCCAAAAGCGGGCGAGATGCCTGTGTGGTTCGGGTGAGCGTTGAGAGAGATTCGTCGAGCCGGGAGCGTAAGCGACCGGAGTGATCGTCGAGTCATCGCGAGGCCGCCTCCAGTCACTGACGCTCCTGGCTCGCCGACAGGTTCGGCACTGCTGGCTCGCCGATCTAATTGGTACAAGGTTGAAGAAGATCCTTTACGTCCTATCCATTCTCGTTGGAGGATTGCGCCATGACCGTTCCGCGTTTGCTGCTCACGGCGAGTCTCGTTTGCGCGAGCCTGGCTGTGCCGTCGATGTCACAGGCGGCGTGTTGTTACTTCTCGGCGAAGAACGCCGACATCTTGCAACCCGCTCAGAAGGCGTTCATTACCTGGGATCCTGAACGCAAATTCGAGACCTTCACCGTTCAGCCCAAATTCGAGGGCAACGCGCTCGACTTCGGCATGGTCATCCCCACGCCCACGCAACCCAAGCTGGCGGAGATGCCGCGCGACTTCTTCAAGCATCTCGCGGTTTACAGCATCATGAAGCGGCGCCAGTACCCGCATTCGGCCCTGCTGGCGACGCTGTATCCGCCGCCTCGATCGGCGCCGGGCGGATTTGGCGGCGGGGAAAAGAGTGTTGCGAAAAAGGCATCCGAGCCGAAGCCGAAGGTCGTTGTGCTCGAAGCAGGCGTCGTCGGGTCGCTCGACTACAAGATCATTACCGCCGACCGCGCGGACGATCTTTTCCAGTGGCTCAAGGACAACAAGTACAACTATTCCGGCGACGAAGCGACGCTCAACCATTACGTGCAGAAGAAATGGATCTTCACGGTGATGAAGATCGACACAGCCCAGATGAAGCGATCGAAGGACGGCACGTTCGCCGGCGAAGTCACGCCGACGCGTTTCAGCTTTGCGTCCGAGAAGTTGGTCTACCCGCTCAAGATAACGCAGATCTCGGTGCGTGACAGGACCGAGGCGCTGTTTTACGTGCAGGCGCCGTACAAGGTCGATCTGCCTGGCGACATGACCTATCAGTTCATGTGGGCGCCGATGTTGAAGAACGCGGTCGGCTGCACGCCGGAAGGCATCCCCGGCGGAGGCGATGATTGGCTGAAGCGATTCGGTCCGCAGATGCCGCCGCTCTTCGCCAGGGCCGATTTGCTTGGCTTCCGTTTCTTCCCCGGCCAGCGGCCCGCGCCAGGCAAGGATGGCAAGATTCCGACGACCATGGAATGGGCGCGCAAGCTGACGAAGGCCGACATCGGCATTCTCACGGGCAAAACGCCCTACAGCGAAACAGTCCCTAACCCCGACGAAGGCTTCACCCTCGCCGACATCAGCGATCCCAAGAAAGGCCCCGCCATCGCCAAGGTAATCCGCGAACGCCTGACCAAATACCAACGCGAACGGCCTTCGGGCTACCACGTTCGCCACGCTCCCGCGGACGACGTGAAGAACCTGCAGCAGCTCACCGGGCATCTTCAAGACGGCTGGTTCATCACCAAGTTCCGCAAGCTCTTCACTCGCGGCGAAATGAACGACGACCTGCTCATCGTGCCCGCGCGGTACAACGACGTCGAAGACCGCTCTGAATACGAGGAGATCCTGCCGTCATCCCCGCCATGATCCCCAATTGAATACGAATTACGAAAACACGAAAGTACGAAATCACGGAAGAAGAATGATGTAGACAGAAATCGATGGCAGGGTTAGGCCTGCATTTTTCCAAATGTGTAGATTTTTCGTGCCTTTCGTACTTTCGTGATTCGTATTTATGATGTTTCCTCTTTGACGCAGTGTCTTTGTCGTTACCAACCGAATGTAGATTTACTGATTCGAGCACATGGCGCATGACTGCGATGGAGACGACTGAGCGATTGCCGATCGCCGAGGCGCCGTTGAGCGTGCTGCTGATCGCGCGTGCGCTGGCAACGGATACATCGGAGTCGCTTCGAGCCTGGAAATCCTATCTCGACGGCATGAAACGAGACTACGAACTTATTCTTATTCAAGAAACCAGACCCGAAGCGGCGGCGGAACTGCCGGAGCCGAATGTACGTGTTTATTCTTATTCCCACGCCGATGGCTTTCGCTCGGCAATGAACGACGCGATCCAGTCCGCACTGCATCCGCTGTTGGTGTTTTGTGCCTGCGACAAACAATACTCGCCCGGCGACCTGGCAAAACTTCTCGGCGCGATCGACAAGGTGGACCTCGTCACGGGCTATCGGCTCGGCGGCCAGGCGCCGCCGTGGCGAGTTCTGCTCGATCTGGCGGTCAACATCGCGAGCCGCGTTCTGGTCGGTCTGCCGATGACGAAGCGAGCGACCTGGCTGGGAAGTCACGGTTGGAGCCGACGCTGGGTAGCGCGGTGGATTTTCGGCGTGCGCGTGACCGATCCGGAATGTGCGTACATGCTGGCTCGGCGCGACATCTTTGCGAGGATCCCGATCCAGTCGGGCGGACCGTTTTTGTGGACGGAGATACTCTCGAAGGCGAATCATCTGACCTGTTTGCTTGCCGAGGAACCGGTGACATGGAACGCGCCGAGCGATCCGATCGCGGACGCCATTTCCTTCGTCGCTGACGCGCGAAGAATCTTCCACTCGCCGGATTTCGGGCCATATCCCATAAAATAAGTGCGCTGGCAAATATTGTGACCAACAACCGAAATTGTTTAGCCGCGACGCGTCAGCGGACCGCGAAATGGTCGCCACGCGCTCCGCTGACGCGTCGCGGCTAAACGAACACTCGGATGATGCGGCGACTCGTTGGGAGAGACAAGCAATCATGCGATACCTGATCGGCATCGACCTCGGGACGACGAATAGCGCGGTCGCCTATATCGACCTGGCAAGCGGCAAGACGTCGTCGGCCGGGTCGCCTGCGATTCACTCGCTGGCGATCTCCCAGCTCGTCGCGCCGGCGGAGATCGCGCCGCGGCCGTTGCTGCCGTCGTTTCTGTACCTTCCCGGCAGCCACGATCTTCCCGCTGGCGCAACGGCGTTGCCCTGGAATCCGACCTGCCCCTATGCCGTGGGCGAGTTCGCGCGCAATCACGGCGCCAAGGTTCCGGGTCGCCTCGTCACGTCCGCGAAGTCGTGGCTGTGCCATGCGGGCGTCGATCGATCCGCTCCGCTGCTGCCGTGGAGCGCTCCGCCGGATGTGGCGCGCATTTCTCCCGTTGAAGCCTCGACGCGCTATCTGCGCCACATGGTCGATGCCTGGAACCACGCCATGGCGGCGAAACACCCGGAGTATCGGCTAGAGAAGCAAGCGGTCGTGCTGACCGTGCCGGCGTCGTTCGACGATGTCGCACGCACGCTGACCGTCGAGTCGGCGCGCAAGGCGGGAATCACGAATCTCACCCTGCTCGAAGAACCCCAGGCCGCTTTCTACTGCTGGCTGGCGACTAACAGCCCACAGGAAGCAGCCAGGCTCAAGCCCGGCGATCATTGCCTGGTCGTCGATGTCGGCGGCGGCACGACCGACTTCAGCCTCATCCAGGCCGGCGAGCATCAGGGCGGATTGACGTTCCTGCGCCAGGCCGTCGGCGATCACCTGTTGCTCGGCGGCGATAACATGGATCTCGCCCTCGCCAAATTCATCGAGACCAAACTGCCAGCCGCGGGAAAACTCGACGGCGCCCAGTACGGCATGCTCACGCAGGCCTGCCGGCAGGGCAAAGAAGCGCTGCTCGGCGAGACGCCGCCGGAGCGCCATCCCGTCACCGTCATGGGGCGAGGCCGATCGGTCATCGGCGGGTCGCTTCATACCACGCTGACGCCCGACGAAGTGCGCAAAATCATCCTCGATGGATTCTTCCCCGACGTCGAAAAGAACGTCGAACCGACACGCGGCGCCAGAACCGGCCTGCACGAGATGGGCCTGCCCTACGTCAACGACCCCGCCATCACCCGGCACCTGGCCAGCTTCCTGAAGAAGCACCTCTCCGCCGGCGGCGAGACGATCGCGCCCAACGCGATCCTCTTCAACGGCGGCGTCTTTACCGCAGGTTCGCTGCGCGAGCGCATCGTTCAAGTGCTGCATCACTGGTTCGACGGACAGCAGAAAAACTGGCAGCCGCTCGTCCTGACCAATCCCTCGCTCGACCTGGCGGTGGCGTGGGGGGCGGCGTACTTCGGCTGGCTCAAGCACACCGGCGGGCGGCGCATTGGCGGCGGCATGGCGCGGTCGTACTATCTCGGCCTTAACGCCGAGATGCAATCCGCCGAGAAGACGACGGTACTATGCGTCGTTCCACAGCATCTCGAGGAAGGCCAGGAGATCGCCCTTGCCAAGCCCGAATTGGAGCTGTCGCTCGGGCAGCCGGTGATGTTTCCGCTCTTTTCGTCCACGGTGCGGGCGTCGGATAAAGCCGGCGATCTTCTTGACGTTGCGCCTTCGCAGTTATTGCACATGCCGCCGCTCCACACCGTCCTTCGCGGAGGTAAACGCAGCGGCACGAAAGGCGTGCCCGTCACACTGTCGGCACGCTGCACCGAGATCGGCACGCTCGAACTTTTTTGTGTCGCGAAAGACGGCAACAACCGCTGGCGGCTCGAATTCAACACCCGCGACATCGTCCGCGATGCCGACGACAGCGACGACGACAAACCCGCCGACGCTCCGACCGACGTTTGGCCTGAGGAACTGGTCCAGGCCGCCGCCGAGCGTATTCGCGCGGTCTACGCGGACAGCGCGGGATCGGCCGACCCTAAGCTGCTGACGAAAGACCTCGAAGCCGCCCTCGATTCCGGGCGCGACAAATGGCCAACGGGCCTGTGCCGGCGACTTTGGGAATATCTCATGGAATCCGCCGACCGGCGCAAGGCGTCGCCAGCGCATCTTTCACGCTGGTACAACCTCGTCGGTTTCACGCTGCGTCCGGGATTCGGCGACGGGCGGGATCGATTCCGCGTCGAGCAGTTGTGGAAATTGCTACACTCCGCGCCGAAAGGCGCGAAACCTGGCGTTATTCAGCCGGAAGGCGGCGCCGACTTCTGGATCATGTGGCGCCGTCTCGCCGGTGGCCTGTCCGCCGGATTGCAGACGACGCTGTTCAATCGCCTGCGGCCCATCTTGTTGCCGAAAAGCAGCGGCCCGAAACCTGCGGCGAATGAATACACCGAAATGTGGCGCGCCGCCGCCGCCCTCGAACGGCTCGACCTCAAGACCAAGGAGCAACTCGGCGAAGCGGCGCTGAAAGGCTGCCGGCGAAGTCCGACAACGCCGCATGCCTTTTTCGCGCTCACGCGTCTCGGTGCGCGTGTCTTGCTGTACGGTCCGCTCAATGCCGTGCTGCATCCGCAGGTCGTGCAGCGCTGGATCGACGCCATCTTGCCGTTCGAGCCTGGCCATCAAAGCGAGCGCATCGCGTTTTCGTTCTGCCTGGCGCAGCTCGCGCGCCGGAGCGGCCAGCGGGCGATCGACATCGACGAGGCCCACCAGGAAAAAGTGCTCGCCGCGCTCAAGGCCCAGAACGCACCGGAGCACTGGGTTCGCCTCGTCGAAGAGGTCGTGGAGCTAGCGGCCGACGAACAAAGCCAAATGTTCGGCGAAGCGCTCCCGCTCGGCCTGCGCCTGATCAAGACGGACGACGCGGAATGAAATCGATTGCCGCTGGTGAAGACAATTGAAAATTTGCTCGGATGAGACAGAAACCAACGTACGAAATCGTTGCGTGAAGTCCTCCCTCTCCCACCGGGAGAGGGCTGGGGTGAGGGCCGCTTGGCGCTGGCAATGCCAAGAAAATATTGACAATTGATGTCTGATGTGATGAGATCCACCCTTGCTATAGCGCGCACAAGAACTATAGCACGCAGCACGTTGCTAGAGCGCGCAGCACGTTGCTAGAGCGCGCAGGCGCGCTCTGATTCTAGTTCGCCTCTAGGTGTTTTTCCCTAATTGCCAAAAGCGACGGGAAGTACCATCTTGCGGTTGACCGCCTTGCTTGCGGCAGCCGATTCCGTGAGACGGACGCTGGCCCCCTGAAGGCACGCGGGCCATCATGCCGGGACGCTCCCGTGGCCTAGTCATCACTACCACATGGCGGCAGGCGCGGCACAAACGGGCAAGTGACTCCTCCGATCGAAGTGGGTCACCTCTAGGTGCGGCGCATCATTCCCTGCGCCATCGCCGAGAAATGAACGTTAGCCGCTAACCGGCAAAACGTCGTGCAAGCCGAACCCATATCATGGCCCCCCTGTCAAGAGCGCGTACGCTGATTGTTCCCCTTTTTCTTGAAGTTTTTTTCAGGGGCACTTCGCAAGCTTGATGAGTCGCGTTTCGACGATGCTTCAATGGCGCCGCGAGGTTCGGTTGTTGCGGTTGTCGCTGGTGCGGCCAGCGGCACCAAACACATATGGGGGCTCTACCGGTTGCCCTTGCCAGAGCTCGCCGGCTGCGATCCCTCTCCCAAAGGGCGAGGGGAGGAACAAGAGATCGCGTCCCAGAAACTTCACCGTTCCCCCTGTTGGCCGTGCAAAGGGAGGCCCCCCGAACGGGCCTCTGCGAACGTCCGCAGGCGATGGGAAAATCCCAATCATCTCGTTATTAATGACTGACACTTTGCGGTAAGTTCCACCGTGCGACTTTTTCGTCGATTGCTATTGCATTTGCGACGTGTCCGAATCCGGAGGCGTGGATATGAGCATCTACGTGGAAATACTTATCCGCGGAAGGCAGGACGAGATTTGGCGTTTGACGCAGACGCCCGGCCTTCACGCCCTCTGGGATCTCCGCTTCACCGACATCGAGTATCTGCCTCGTGCTGATGCATCCGAACCTCAGCAATTCCTCTATGTCACGCGGATCGGGTTCGGCCTGGCCATCAAGGGCATGGGCGAGACCGTCGGCCAGCGTGACGGAACAGACGGCGAACCGACGTCGGCTTTGAAGTTCTGGTCCGACGATCCGAAGTCGCTCATTCGTGAAGGCGCGGGTTACTGGCGCTACGTTCCTACCAAGGAGGGCATTCGCTTCCTGACCTCCTACGACTATCGCGTTCGCTTCGGCGCCCTGGGGCGAGTCTTCGACGCGCTGGTGTTTCGTCCGCTTATCGGCTGGGCCACGGCCTGGAGTTTCGACCGCTTGCGGCTTTGGATCGAGAAGGGCGTCGATCCCGTGTCGGCCCTGCGGCTCAGCCTGATCCATTTCGCAGCTCGCATGGCTCTCGCTTGCGTGTGGTTGTACCAAGGCGCGATCCCCAAACTTCTTTTTCCACATGCCGACGAGTTAGCCATGCTCCAGCAGGGAGGTATCGAGCAAGCTCTGGTCCCGCTCGTCGTGCAGGGGTTTGGGTGGGGTGAAGTCCTGTTCGGCCTGGCGATGTTGTTCTGGTTCCGACAACGATGGCCATTGGTTCTGAACATGCTTTTGATGTTTGCCGCCAGCGCTCTCGTCGCCATCAACTCGCCTCGATTCCTGGCGGCGGCGTTCAACCCGGTCAGCTTGAACGGCTTGATGATCGCACTGGCGGCGATTGGTCTGCTGGCGGGTTCACATCTGCCCTCAGCTCGCAACTGCTTGCGAAAAGAATTGAAGGTGAAAAAATGACGTCGATCTACCAAGAAATCCTCGGACCGGAATTCGATCGGCTCCATTCGCAGATCCAGAAACGCTTCGGTTTTAGCAGCGAAGATGGGATCGCCTCGATCGGCACGGGTGTCATGGACGAACTCTGGCACGGGCGATTCTACACGCTGCCATTCCTCTACCTCGGCGCCTGGCGGCGGATTATGTTCCCCGAACGCGGCGTCAATATTCCGTTCACCATCCAAAACTATGCCTATCGCGATCGATTCAACCGAGAGACCGTGACGTGGATTCGCACCTTCCAAACGCGTCGCCCTCGCCGATTCGACGCCTATATGATTCATGACCGCCGGCGAGGCAAGATCGTGGATTACCTTGGCACGCACCAGCACCTCGCCGTGGACATCGACCTGAGCGTCGATGAACGCGGCGGCCTACGGCTGCGCTCGGGCGAACAGCGCTTCTACGAGGGGCCGATCGCGTTTCGATTTCCCCTGTACTTTTCCGGAATCGCTGATGTGCGCGAGTGGTACGACGAAGCGATCGAGAAGTTTCGCATCGAGGTCAGCGTGACCAATCGCACCTGGGGCCCGCTGTTCGGGTACCGCGGCGCCTTCAGCGCGGAGTGGAAACCGATCAAGCCCGAGGAAATTCCCGGCGACGTCAAACCACGGCGCGAAGAGCACAGGGAATAAATCGGTTGACTGTTTAGCAAATAATGATGATGCCCCGCCCGGCGTTGGCGAGCCGGCGCGGTTAAGCTATAATGTCCGCAACGCGGGTATGGCGGAACTGGCAGACGCGCCAGACTTAGGATCTGGTACCGAAAGGTGTGGGGGTTCGACTCCCTCTACCCGCAATCCACTCGAGATCGCTTTCAAATCTGACCTGAATTACTGTCGATCGAAAATGGTCGCCAACTGACCCCGTCGAGATAACGCGCGGAGGCTCGTTATCTCGACGGAGGTCGCGCGGGCGTTACTTCGCGGTGATGTCGTAGCAGAGGATTTGCTCGTTGCCGCGGAGGTAGAGTTTGCCGTTATAGATGACGGGGTGCGGCCAGCCGTTGCCAGCGATTTGCGGGCGGAAGGAGCTGACGAGGTTGTAGCCCTTGGGAGTGGCATCGATGAGGGCGACGTCGCCGCTTTCGTAGCGGAAGTAGAGGTGGCCGTCGGCGTAGAGTGCGGCGGCGGAGCCGTTGCCGACACCGCGCAGCGGAGCCCAGGCGAATTTGCCGGTCTTCCATTCGAGGCAGAAGGGGAAGCCCTGGTTATGTCCGTGGCCGCCGTAGATGTAATCGCCGAGGAGGATCATGCCGCCGTGGTGGTTTTGGAGTTCGGTGTTTTTGAAGTAGTACTGCTCCTCGACTTTGATGCCGCCGTTGCCAGTGGGGACGAGTTTGATGAGGGCGGCGCCGCCGTCTTTGTAGCCTGTGCTGCCGAAGACGTAATCGCCGGAGACGAGTGCGGTGGGAGCGTTGGAGGTGCCGTTGGCGATTCTGTTGTAGTTCCAGAGGAATTTGCCGGTCTCGGCATCGACGCCGATGAGGCCGAGGGTTTTGAAGGCGAGGGTGACGTACATTTTGACGCCGCCGACTTCGGTTTTGACGATGGAGCCGTGGCCGGTGCGGTCGTTGGCGGGAGCTTCGCTGATCCAGTAGGTGTCGCCGGTGAGTTTGTTGAGAGCGACCATGCAGGCTTTTTTGCCTCCGGGGGCGACGACGACTTTATCGCCGTCGATGAGGGGCGATTCGGCGTAGCCGCCGAAGCCTGGGGTGGAGCCGCCGAAATCCTTGCTAGTGAGTTCTTTGGACCAGAGGATGGCGCCGTCGGCGGTTTTGAGGCAGACGAGTTTGCCCTGGGTGGTGAGGACGTAGACGCGATCGCCATCGACGGTGGGCGTGGAGCGTGTGCCGCCGCCGGGTCCGCCTTGCGAGGGTGGGCCGATGACGGTTTTCCAGATTTCCTTGCCGGTGTCGGCGTCGAGGCAGTACATTTGCACGTTCACGCCTTTGCCGGCTTTTTTCTTGCCCTTGCCCGCTTTATCTTTGGGATCGGCGTCCCCGGCGGGCGCCTTGGCGTCACCGATGGTGTAGATTCGGCCCTTGACGATGGCGAGGCTGGAAAGCCCGAGACCGACGGAGGATTCCTTGTTGACTTTTTTCGAGTCCCAGAGCAGGGTCGGGCCGTTCTTTGGCCAGGAGGTAAGCAGACCTTTTTCAGAGGAAATGGCATTGCGTTGCGGGCCGCGCCACTGGGGCCAATCGTCGGCGTGGATTGCGGTAACGGACGAAAGGACGAGGCCGACGAAAGCGGCTTGTGCGAGACGGAACATGGAACACTCCGAAACAGGTAGGATGCCGGGAAAGTACGAAGGTAGGCAACTTCTATCTAATTGAACCCGCTTGGCGTGGACAAGTATCGGCTTGGGTGTGAATCGGGACCGGGGCGAAACCCGACAACGATTTTGTGATAATGTCGGTATTGTTCGGAAGATCGAGAAGAAAGGAATCTAATCTGAACCAAATAGTGCTCGATTCCCAGGATGAAGCCGTCAAGCGTTTCTTCCTCTCGCTACCGAACGAGGAATGTTCTGTGGTCGAGTTGAATGGACATGCTGTCGCTTGCGTGCTGCCGCCGCCGAAGGCGATGAATGGAGCCTCAGAGGAGTGGAGCGACGCCAAGAACAATCGTCGGTGCGACCTGATCAATCGTGAATTTGACGGCCCGCCGCTTACGCCCACGGAGATCGTGGAATTGGCGGGACTTCAGGACGACATGCTTCGCCATCGCCAGCGAGTCGCCCCGATCCCGGTTGAAAACGCTCGCCGACTGCACCAAGAATTGCTGGCCAAAGTGATCGCTCAAGAATCATCACAATGACGACTTCGATTCGCACCTACTTCTTGTCTCGTTGTGTCGGAATAACCATGAGCGTTACGCGCGTTCCTTGTTTGCCCAGAAGGAGACGATTGGCCTCCTCGACCGCCATGCCCTTGGTCGAATAAATCCTCGGCATCGGCGCGTCTTTGCCATTCTTATCAGGACCGACTAATGGATTGCCATCAATGTCCGTATGATGGCGAATCGCGGTAATGATGTCGCCGTCACGGATTCCAGCGACATTTCCTGGGCCGTTGTAGATCGGCGTGATGACGCGCCGCATTTTCGTTTTCGCATCGACTTCGAACTTCAGAGGCTGCCTACGAGTTGTGAAAATTGCGTCAACTCAATTGCCGACGCCTACAGACATCGTCGTACGTCATCTCAAGGTCGAGCGGCACGGCGCCGGCATTTTTCAACGCTAATGGCAGCGTTGGGAGTTCTTGCCCGAGCTTTAACGGATGCATCCACGTGTCGATTTCGCCTCGTCCCGCACGCATCGTTGGGCGATAGGCGACGCCGTACAGCCACGTATCGTCCATGCGGAATTCGGCTTCGTTGCCGAGCAGTTGGGCTATCGCATTGTGTAGGTTGGCGTGCCGGCTGGTGACGATGTCGATGATGACCAGGCCAATTCCCTGATGAAGGTAATTGGCGCCTTTGATGGCGAATGCCTGGCGGTGCTCCAAGCGATCTTTGTTGCCTGGGCTGACCAACTCGATGGCGCCAACGAGAGTTGGGCCACCCTCGCCCGAATAGACCTGTACCGAGAATGACTCCGGAAAAACCGCGGGCATCGTTTTCGTCGGTGCGGGCGGCGTCCAGGTTCTCTTGGCAATTGTGACAGTCCCGCCGTTTTCCTTTGAATCGAAACCTCCCTGGACAGATTGTTCCTCGAAGCTCGCCACGTCAATTTCGACGCGGCCGCCGACCGTAATCATTTCCTCCGCAAAGTAGCCGGCTGGCAGCCATTCCTCGTTCAGTGCGTCCACGAGTGCAGTCGCCCAGGCGGAATGAAACGATTCCCAATGCCGGCGCTGCGAGAGCGGCGGATGAAAATGATCCAGTAACGGCATGGATTACTCCTGAGCCTGGCGATATTGCGGGAGTTGCTTCATACCTTATTCTATTCGCCGTTCCGTCGCCAGGAGGCGATTTCTCGATCAGGCGGCGCGGCATAAACACAACGAGGCCCCCGTACCTTCCTGGCGGGGGCCTCGCTGGCTCAACCACTTGCCTTTGCTCTCAGCGGACTAGCGGGTCCGAGGCATCACCGGCAACGGCGACGAACCCACGCTCGCACACGGATCCGTGCACACCGGCACGCACACCGGAATCCGACGCATCACCTTCTGGGTCTCGCAGTACGGCTCGAATCGGCAGGTCGTCTGCGGCACCATCTTGACGCAGACCTTCGGCACCATTCGGCATACCGTGTACGGGATCTGGCAGACCTTCTCTTCCGTCACGATCCGGCACTTCTTGCATTCCACCGTACGGACCTTTTCCTCCGCGACCATGCGGCAGACCGTGTACGGGATCTTGCAAATCTTCTCCTCCGGCACCATGATGCACTTGGTCTTCTTGACCATCTTCGTCTGTTGCTCCGGAATGATCTTGCAGACCGTGTACGGAACCTTGCAGATCTTTTCTTCGGGAACGAGGTAGCACTTCTTGCAGGTCACCATCTTCGTGTGTTCCTGCGCGATCATCTTGCAGGTCACATACGGGATGCGGACGACTTTCTCCTCGGGGATCGTGATCGCCTTGCGGCAAGTGACGATCTTCGTGTGCTCTTCGTGCCGCAGGTGCGTCTTGGTGTAGGGGATCTTGCAGATCTTCTCCTCGGGAACCATGACGCACTTCTTGCAGGTGACCATCTTGGTATGTTCTTCGGCAATCATCTTGCAGGTCGTCCAGCAATGTTTGTGAACTTTTCGTTCGGGGATCATTACACAACGCTGGCAGGTGACCATCTTGCAGTGCTCTTCCGCGACCATCTTGCACGAGGTGTAGCAGCATTTGCGCGTCGATTGCACGGGGATGACCTTGCAGACGTTGTACTTCACGACTTCGCTGACTTCCTTGGCCACCATCTTGCAGCACTTCACGGTGCGGATTTCTTCGCGCGGGCACCAGATGCGGTTGCAAACCCAACGGCCTGGCATCTGCACCGGGCAGGTCACGATCGGGCCGGGGCAGTAGACGCAGCGGCAGCTGCAAGCGTCGAACGTCCATGTGCCTGGCATACGGTAGCAGCGCTGCACTATCGGACCGGGGATGTAGCAGGTCTCGGTCTTCCATTCGCCGCACTGGACTTTGATCTTCTGATCGAAGTAAACCGGCGTGCACAGGACCTTCTTGATCACTTTCTCGCACGGTTCGATGACGGTCTTGTACGTGGTCACCGGCACATCGACTTCATGCTTCGTGTAGACCGGCCGGCAGGTCGTCCATTTCACGGGAACCTGGTACTGCTCGATCTTCTGATGATGCACGGTGTAGGGAATATCGCGTTCGTGTTTTTCATACACGGGGCGATGGCTCACGCATTTCACGGGAACCTGGTATTCCTGCCAGGTCGGGTGACACACGGTGTAGCGGTGTTCGCGCACGTGATGCGTCACTTCGGGCTTGCAGACGGTGTACTTCACCGGGACCTTGTACTCCTGGATTTCCTGTCGGCATACCGTGTAACGATGTTCGCGTTCGTGCTTGGTGTATTCCGGCTTGTAGGTCGTCCATTTCACGGGGACCTGGTATTCCTGGATTTTCTGATGCTGCACGACGTAGCGGTGCTCCTTCACATGCTGCTCGATCTGCTGCTTGTAGGTCGTGTAGCAGACCGGTTCTTCGTAATGCTGGTAGACCGGCTTCATCACGCAGTAGCGGTGCTCCTTCACGTGCTGCTCGTACACCGGTCGGCAGACGGTGTACTTCTGCTGGACCTGGTAAGTTTCCCACACCGGCTTGGCGACGGTGTAGCGGTGTTCCTTAACGCATTTTTCGTACACCGGCTGTTGCACTGTGTACTTGCACTCGTGCATGACGGTTTGATAGACCGGGCGGTATTTCACGCACACTCGGTCTTCGTACACGGTTTGATAGCAAACCTTGTACTGCACGGTCGGCATGCAGAACTGCTGCGGGCTGACCATCGCACTGGGGTAATTGCACGCGCCGCAGTGCTGCGCACTCGCGACGCTGCCGGTCATCGCGACGCCGAATAGGGCGGCGAATATCGGCAGGGTTAGGTTGAGCCTCATCTCAGATCTCCTCTTCAGACATGAACCGGTGAACGACTCGAAATGCGGCAGGGGCTGAGAATGGCCGCCACCTGCTGACGTGTCAAGTTTGCCCGATAATGCGGCTTTGGCAAAATGAACTTAATACGATTCTTGGAAAAACCGCGTAGACGATGCTGGCGCACTGTGACTTTTCCGTACAGTGAGAATATTCCGCCTGGTGAAACATGTCAGGCTTGCCAGGACTCGTAAGCAGCTGACGCAATCGCTACAACCGTCAATTTCAAACGAAGGCTTACCCGTGATTCGCTGGACGCTTTGGCTGATCTTCATTACAGCATGGACGATTGCGCTGGAGACGCCCGTACCCAATCCGGAGGACCTGCCCGGCGGGCAGGTGATCGCGACGAATCGGTATCTCATTGCGAAGAGCTTGCACGTTGCCGTCTATGCCGTGTTTGCGTTCTCCGCGGGTTTATTGCGGATTCCCGCGCGGTATCGTTGGCTGATGATGCTGTTTCTGATGGGACACGCAGTCGCCACGGAGCTATTGCAAAGCGCACTACAGACGTGGTGTAATCGTACCGGTTCGATCTATGATGCCGGTTTCGATCAAATTGGCATCATGATCGGAGCCGCGTTGGGCTGGAAATGGTGGACCGCCGAATCAGGTGAGCGGGGGGCGTCAGCCCCCTGATTCTGCAACCGTGGTGAATCGTCGCTCTCGGCTCGGCATTTTTCGCTCACGACGTAGTCGCGCCTTCCGACGCGGAACTTACGGTCTTCGCGTATTTCGCCAGCACGCCGCGTTTTTCGCGCGGTTGCGGCTGCTTCCACTCGGCTTTGCGTTTCGTCCATTCCGTTTCACTTAATGCAACCGACACGTCTTTCTTGTCCGCGTCGATGGTGACGATATCGCCCGTCTTCAACAGCGCGATCGGCCCGCCGGCGAACGCTTCCGGCGCGACGTGGCCGACAACGAGTCCGCGCGAGCCGCCCGAGAACCGGCCATCGGTGATCAGGCCGACATGTTCGCCTAGCCCCTGGCCAGACAGCGCCGCAGTGACGGAGAGCATTTCGCGCATGCCCGGCCCGCCGATCGGCCCTTCGCCTCGAACGACGACGATGTCGCCCGCTTTGATGTCGCGCGTCTGCAGAGCGGCAAAACAAGCTTCCTCGCCGTCGAAGACTTTCGCCGGCCCCGTGATCTTGCGATTCTTGAGGCCCGCGACCTTGGCGACGGCGCCTTCCGGCGCGAGATTGCCTTTCAGGATGATGATGTGTCCCGTCGGATGCATCGGCGCGTTGATCGGCTTGATGACCTTTTGCTCGCGGGCATAGACGCTCGGCACATCCTTCAGGTTCTCCGCGAGCGTCTTGCCGGTGACGGTGATGCAATCGCCGTGCAGGTAGCCGGCTTCGAGCAGCGCCTTCATGACCGCAGGCGTGCCGCCGACTTTATGGAGATCGAACATGACATACTTGCCGCCCGGCTTCAGGTCGGCCAGATCGGGCACGCGGTCGCCGAGGCGATCGAAGTCGGCCAGCGTCCACGGCACCTCGGCTTCACGGGCAATCGCCATCAGATGCAGCACCGCATTGGTCGAACCGCCCAGCGCCAGCACGAAGGTGTAGGCGTTCTCCAGCGACTTGCGCGTGATGATGTCGCGCGGCTTGATGCCCTTCTCGATCAACGACACCAGATGCTTTCCCGCAAGGAACGTTTCCCGATCCTTGGCGGCGGAGACAGCGGGGTAGCTGGCGTCGTAGGGGAGCGACATTCCCATCGCCTCGATCGCCGAGCTCATCGTATTCGCGGTGTACATGCCGCCGCAGGAACCAGCGCCGGGGCAGGCTTCGCATTCGACTTTATGCACACCCTCGGCACTGAGCTTGTCCGCCTGGAACTTGCCCACCGCTTCGAAGATCGAGACGATGTCGATATCGCCTTCATCGCCGACGCCGGGCAGGATCGACCCGCCGTAAACGAAGATGCTCGGCACGTTGAGCCTGGCGATGGCCATGAGGCAGCCGGGCATGTTCTTGTCGCAGCCGCCGAGTGCCAAGACGCCGTCGTGGTTCATTCCGCCGGCGACGACTTCAATCGAGTCGGCGATGACTTCGCGCGACACGAGCGAGTAGCGCATGCCCTGATGGCCCATCATGATGCCGTCGGACGCGGTCGGCGCGCCGAACGTCTGCCCGACGCCCCCGCCGGCGCGAATGCCTTCGAGCGCCTTGGTCGCCAGGCAGTTGAGATGCGCGTTGCAAGGCGTAATATCGGAGTGCAGATTGGCGACGCCGATCATCGGGCGATCGAAGTCGTCGTCGAGGAAGCCGACGGCTCGCAACATCGCGCGATTCGGCGCTCGGCCCATGCCGCCGGTGGTGGTTAAACTGTGTCGTTGGTCGGACATTTCGTATCGCCTCGTGAGAGAAAATCAGGTGATAGGGTGAAGCGATATCATATGCGAAACTCGGATGGAGAGGATGTGGAGGGCCAGGCGAGCCTAGCTGCGTAAGCGGCAGGTTGAATCCGCGATCGTTTGTTAATCCACAAAGCCCCACAAACCGCTTCGCTTTTGGTGGGGCTTCGGGTTCTGATACAGCTTTTTAGCCCGGACTCTTCAGTTTGTATTTGTTGTCGTATGTCTTTTCAAAATGCCCAGCTTTCACCATCGCATTCATGTGATTGTACATTGTTTCAGATTCAGAAAAGCCGGCGTCACGCAGGATTTCTTTCATTGATTTTGGGGTATCTGAAATGACACTATTGGCCTGAGCTTTTTTCGTGCCGAGCCTCGATCCAAACCGATCTTTTCCGGCGTTCGCATTTGTCGTTGGCCCTTGACCGATGCTGCTACCCGAATCATCAACTTCGCTATCGGTCGCTACCGGAAATTTGCCGGAACCCGATCCATGCTTGGTGATCTCGTCCTCCAGAGCTTTAATCCGGTCTTTCAGAGCCTTAACCTGTTCGTCATATTCGTTTGATGAGCCTTGAAACTCTTCGGTTTTCGCCAGTAACCTGTCCTTCCACATTTCAATCAGCAATTTCTGACTCTCGATTTTCTCCTTTAGATCCTTGGTATAGTCCTCCTTAAAGGACTTAGCCCACTTGTAAGCAGCTGAAAAACCGACAATGAGCCCAAGGCAAAGGATTGCAATCGCCTCACTGGGACTCTCTTTAATGAATTTCAGGATCTCCATCTGGGGAGCCTTTCAGCCTTAGAGGGTAAGCAAGTCGATTAGGAACAAAAAGCAGCAAGGAACTCACCCGCAGCTCCGTCGTCCGGCAGAAAATATCCCGTCCAAATCCGCTGTTTGTTCTCGAAGCTTTCTATCGATACTGCACGCAGACGGATTTAACGCATTAGGCGAGCCAGGCCGCGTAAACGGCAGGTTGAATCCGCGATCGTTTGTTCAACCTGCCGCTTACGCGGATAGGCTCGCCAGGCGTTGGATTGCTGGTGGTCCTCATCTTTCAATCGCGTTCCACTAAATGTGGCTCACCCTTCATTGGCTACGAGGTGGTACCGATATTTCGGTCAGTAAACCTCGTCATGCGTTCCGACCGATTTCAAAAGAATTGCTTCGGCGCCTTCGTGCTGAACTAATTCGAAAATAATACGCAAGTCGTAACCGGCACTACATGCCCAGGAACCGGATAATTCGCCTTTCAATTTGTGCGTTTTTAGCGTCGCGTTGAACGCGTCCTCGGCCAGAGATTCTAACGCTGCACGAAAGCTCGGGCCCGCTTCGGGATTCTTCTTCACCAATCGCCGCGCTGCTCGCACGAAGGTTGTTGATTTTAGAAGGTGCCGCCTCATTGCAAAATCTCGCGCATCAATTCGTCCGCGGACGCTATCGAACAACGCCCTTCCGCGAATTCGCGGCGAGCCTCCTGAACCTCCACGACGAGTCGCTCGCGAGCGGCGTGAGCTAATCGGCGATGCAAAATGGCAATTAGTTCTTCCTGCTCATCAGGAGACAGATGGTCCGCAGCTTCCAAAACCTCACCAAATGGCATCAAATGTGGCATGAGATCATTCCCCAGGACAGATGGTATCCGCTGTTAATGTTACCAATTAATTGCCATGCGCCAAGCAAATCACAGCATCGACGGGCTTTGATCGTCGAATTCGCTGTTAAGCATGTACTCGCGGAAAGTCTTTGGCGTTTGAACCAGTTCCGAAGGCGCGAGCGTGAACAGCGTCACGATATCTCGTTGTGTCTCCGAGGGGAGCATGTCGAGGAATGGCTCGACCATGGCGTCGCGCTTCTCTCGCGGCAAGCCATCGAATCGAGAATCGATGACACGCACGCGAATGGAGGCGGAGTTGTAGCGGTAGGAATCCGCCTGCTCGAAATGCCGCCGGAGAAGATCCTCGACTTGCCGAGTTTCTGAAGTGCGTTTACCTTCCCAGGGCGGCGCGGTGATCGTTGTCATGTTATTAGCCCCTCCACTCATTCGTAAATTGCTTTGGCGGTGCGAAGTTCGCCTGTATCTTGCAAAAAGTCATCGATGACAATGCTGTATTAATCCATGTTTGCATGAAGCGAAATAATATGCGAAAAATCCCCTGCGAGCGGGGGTAAAACAGATTTCGTGTCCGTCGTGACCATCCTAAAAAATAATCACGGCATTTGACCTTGAATTCTTCAGTGTACATATATACATATTTCAGCAATCGCCGATGGGTTCGGCGAGAGTAAACAGGGCTTCTTTTTCCTAGGTGGAAGTCTCGATGAAATTGCTCCGATCGATGGCGATGTTGGTTGTTAGTGGCTTGGTCCTCTCGACGATGGTTCGTGCACAGGACATGCCCAAGCCAGGACCCGAACATGCAAAACTCAAGGAGACGGCAGGCGCCTGGAATGCCGTCATCAAGAGCACCTTTGAACCCGGCAAGCCGCCGCACGAATCCAAGGGTGAGTACATGGCAAAACTGGACGTGGGCGGATTCTTCCTCATCACGGAGTTCAAAGCCTCTTTCGGGGGCGTGCCATTTCATGGACGAGGCATAACCGGCTACGATCCCTATAAGAAAAAATACGTAGGCGTTTGGGTGGATTCGATGAGTCCAGGCATCTTTCGCAGCGAAGGCGTTTACGACAAGACGGGCAAAATACTGACGGAGATGATGGAAGGGCCTGACCCGAAAGGCAAAATCATGAAAATGCGCAGCGTGACCGAAATGAAGGACGCCGATCACATGACGTTTCGGATGTACGCCCAGGGTGAGAATGGAAAGGAAGCGTTGATGATGGAAATCGCCTACACGCGGAAGAAATAGGAAGAACGACTTGCGCATTAGGTTCCCAGGGGTTCGCGTTGCTCACCCCTGGGCTTGGTACGAATTACTTCGCGATCGAGAGCGTCAGTTTCGTTTCGTGAACGATTGGGACGTTGCCGTTGAACATTGCGGTGGCCCGAATGATCAGGCCCTGCCCAGGTCCGATTTTCGCCTGGGGCGAGACGTCGATGGTGAGCTTGGTTTCATCCTCGCCGGACTTGATGGTTGCTTCCTTGGCGCTGACTCCTTTGACGGTCGGGGGCACGATCAGTTCGACCTTGAACGGGATCGGCAAGTCGTAGTTGCGCGAGGCACGGACGGTGACTTCGACGGTTTTGCCGAGGCTCGTCTTGGCGTTGAGCGGCGTCGCCGACACTTTGCCGAGACTCTTGGGCACGATGATGATCTGAACCGGCGTGGAGATCTGTATGATGTTCGGCGGCGTGACCATGCCTTTTTTCGGTTTGATCTTGGGGTTGGGCGGTTCGGTTTGGCCGATCAGGAAGATGGTGTAGACGCCGGGCTGGATGTTGCCGACTTTCTTGCCGGTGTCAAGCGCCACCGATCCGCCTGCCTGTCCCATGGTTAGCGTGGCGACTTGCGAGATTAACCCGGGCGGCGGGTTGAGGGCAGCCACCTGAACGCTGCCCTTGAAGGCGCCGGTCGCATTCAGCTTGACGGGAATCGTGATCCGCTCACCCATCGCCACGACGATGTCCTTGCCGCCGGCGGCAAGTTGATACGTCGCCTTGTCGCGGATGGCGACGACGAGTTCACGGTCCATGCGAGCAATCGCCGGCACGGTGGCGGCGGTCACCGCCCACGACATCGTGGCTGAACGCACTTCGCGAACCAGTTTCTTCCCGTCTACCGTCGCCGACGCTGTCAGCTTCAGTCCGCCGACAAAATCGCCAGCGCCGGTCTTGGCATGCACGACAAGAGCCGCGACCTTGACGCCCGGTGCAATCCGCTGCGTATCGACGGCGATGCCCGGCGGCAGATCTTTGCCTTCGATCGTGATCGTTTCGTTGAACCCGCCCGTACGCAGAACGTAAAGCTGGAACGCCGCGCCGCCGCCGGAGTTCAGTGTGACGCCGTCCGGATCCGTCTGATTGCGCGGCATGGCAACCAGGCGGAAGTCCGGCTCGTCGATAGTCAACCGCAGCGTATACAGATGGCGCGGACTCGCCAGCGTGAAGGCGTCGCGCGTGGTGACTTTGACGTAGTACGTCGCGTCGGAATTGGCCACGAAACGATACGGCGCGGGGTCGTCGTTGCGCGTGTAGAATTGCGGCGACAGAATTTCGGCATTGTCGTCCTGTTCGACGAGCAAAGCGCCGTTCTCGTTTCGCAACTGCACATACAAATCGACAGGCGAACCCAGGCGATCTCCGAACGCTTCGATATTGACGACTTGCCCCTTCTTCATCGGGAACGCGTACCAGTCCTGGTCGCCCTTCTTTTCGATCCAACCCGCGATGACACACGGCGTAGTGACTTTTTGCGCCTTGGCCAAGCTATCGTTATCGCCAGAATCGAGCACGACCGGAGCCGAGGCGTAGGTCATGAGGAACGGATTCGATTGGCCATTCGGACCTTTGACGCGCAGGTCAAAGCCATCCAACCCCGAGCCTGGCGGGGGCACGAAGCCGGTGTACGCCAGGCGTTGCAGCGCGGCGGGATCCGCGCTTGGGTTCACCGTGACTTCGATCTTCTCGAGCGGACGGCCGTTGACCATCTGCTCAGGGTCGATTTTCCCGCCAGGCAGATTTCGACCATACACGGTGACTTTCGATTCCTTGCCTGGCACGACTACCGACGGGAAGACGGCATCGATCCATGGATTGGTGGTCACGGTGAGCCGATAGAAGCAATCAACGCCGCCCTGCGTGTACGAGAACGACGACACGCGGACGTAATAGTCGCCATCCGCAGGCAGCGTGGCGTCCATCACCGCGTCGTCATTGGAATATCCGCGGTTGCTGCCCAGCGGAGCGCCATCGGAACTGAATACCTGCAGAATGACCGGCAGTCGGCTGTCGATGCTCGTCGTCATGCATGCGAAGACGACGCGCTGGCCCTTTTTGCCCGCGAAAACGTAGTAATCGACGTCCGTTGCCGTCAGAACAACGCCGTTCACCGTGGTATTCAATTCAATGCGCTGCGCTTTCGGCACATCGTCGTTGGATTCCTGCTCGGCGATGTCTTTATGGTCGGAAACGACAAACGCACGGGGATTGCTCACGCCGGCCTTGGTGACGACGCGCACGTCCTGGATGCCAAGCGGAGCATTGGCGGGCAGCGTTACCTTGAAGCGGTGCGCGATCAGGCCCTGCGGAGTCTTCGGCGTGACCTGCTTCTTCGCCTTGGGCGGCGGCGGGACATTCGTTACCTCGCTGCCCGCCTTGACCGCAGTCACGCCTGGGAAGCTAAAATGAAGGCCTTCCACGTCTTTCTCTTGGAGCACAACCGCCATCTCGAAGGTCGTGCCCGCCTGCCCGCCCATCGGCAGGACATGGCTGAGCCTGGGCGGCGTCGTTGCCGTCTGCGCAAGGGCAAGACCTGCGTGCAGCTGTAAACCAAGCGCGATGATGGCGAAATGGATTCGTTGCAATTTCATGACTTTTCCCCCCAATTCATATCGTGTTGCGCCGCCCAACAGAGAAGAGCGGTTCATTGGTAACATAAGGGAAACGCCTTCAAGCGGGTAACAAATTTTTCCCGATCCGCGAAGTGCCTCCCGCCTCGCTCGACGGCTGATATCGGTCATTCTGGAATTCGAGCCGGGGCCTTCTTTTTTGCCTTCAAACCCATTCAATAGATCGTAATTCCAAGTATTCGAGCCTTATTTCCAGTGATTGTTAGACGCGCGATTGTTAAACGTTGACGCCGCGACCATCGACACAGAACGCAGACGTGCGTCATGTGTACGCGCAGACCAGGTACTCGTCATTTCGCAACCGAGGAGAGTTGTACGTGGCAGCCGATCTCAAAGCCAATTTGAAGAAGCTGATTTCCACCGCTGGCAAGAAAAAGTTTTTCTTCGCTTACGGACTTGGCAAACGTAAAGACAAAAAAGGCGAAGGCGAGTTGATCGTTCGCACCAAAAGGCCGAAGAAAGTCGAAGCCGAAGGCGAACTTGCCGAGCCTGGAGACATCTTCGAGGGCGTCTGCTGGAGCGGTTCCGGGCCCGACGACGCTGGTACGATCTATTTCAAGAGCAAAGGCAAGAAGCTTTCGACGCAGCTCATGGTCAAGATGAAGACGACTGCCAAGAATGCAGTCGGTCAGATTCACGACTTTCAGCTACCTTCACCGCAAGAAGAAGCCAGGGCCGACGCCCTCAGTGAGGAAGAAACCGACGAAGTTGTAAGCGAAGAGCCTGATGGTTCGACGACAGCTCCCGTGCCCTCGCCTCCGCCTAGCGCGAACGTGCCGACCCCACCACCCAGCGCCAATCGACCGCCCTCGGCCCCGCCGCCCGTTCCCACTGCGCCTCAACCCAGCAAAGTTCCGACCGCACCACCTCAGCCGGACGGCGGCGCTGATGTCATCAAACGCCTGAACGCGATGGGCGCCGGCATCAAGACTGCAATGGCAGGCCCCCAAAAGGCGCGCGTTCAAGCCCTCGTCGTCACGACGAACGGACTGATCAAAAACAAAGACTACGGTCAAGCCAACAGAACGCTCGACGAACTCGACGCGATTCTGGCAACTACCAGCGCGCCGCCGTCCCCTCCGCCGCTCGCGCCGGAAGGCGGCGCGGATGTCGTGCGCAGGCTCAACGCCATCTCCGGCAATATCAAAGCAGCGCTCGCGGGGCCCGGAAAGGCGCGCGTGCAGAACCTGGTCGTTTCGGTCAACGGTGCGATTAAGAACAAGGACTTTGCGACAGCCGAATCCGCTCTCACCGAGCTTGAATCGCTAGTAAAGCAAGCCCCCCCGCCGCCGCCGGTCGATCCCGCGGAGGCGATGCGCGCGGAATGGTTTCGCCGAATGGTCGCCATCGAACCTCGCGTGCTGCAGGCGCAAAAGACCCGCGCGACCGAGGCGAACTGGGCCATCCTTTTCAAGTCGATCCAGGATATCGGCAACGCGCGAAAATTCGAGCAGGCGCTCAAGGCCGTGGACGATCTCGAAGCCCGGCTGAATGCTCCGCCCCCACCCCCACCGCCTCCGCCGCCAATTGAAATGGAGTCGGAAACCTCCGAGGCCGAATTTGGCGAAGAGACCTCCACCGAGAATGCCGAGGCGCCAGAAAGCGACGCTTCTTATTCGCCATTCGCCGAGAGCGAGAGCGAATCAGCCGAGGAGCCCGAATATGCCGGCGGCGCAGACGAAGCGATCCCCGAGGCGCCGCCATTGCCAGAAACCTCGGCCGACGACCAAGTTCCGGAAGCGCCGCCTTATCCCGATACTGCCGAGGAAGAAACCACAGAAACGCAATCGGACGAATTGTCCCAGGAAAACCAGTACGAATCAGCCTATCGTGAGCTCTTGGCAAAACTGGAATCGGGCCTATCGCGTTTAAGCGCGTCGAATCCCGACGCCGCCGCACCGATCCAGCAAAGCGTGGACTACGCCAAAACGTATGCACAGGGCGGCGATTTCACGAATGCCTATGCCTGGCTGGATCAAGCCGACCAGGCGTTGGCCAGTCTGCCTGCCACAGAGACAGACGAATCGCAATCGGAACAACCGGCCAATGATGATGCGTCGGCGTACAGCTCTCGTTTGAAGAAGCTGGAAGCCGCCTTGCAAAAACTCCGGACCGACGATCCTGACGCCGCCGCGCCGATCCAGCAGAGTATCGACTACGCCGAGGCATTCGCTCAAGGCGGAGATTACACGAACGCCCTGGCCTGGCTGGATCAAGCCGACCAGGCGTTAGCGACAGCGCCAGGCAGCCGCGAAGAGGAACAGGAGGCCGAGGTCGAGCAAGAGGCTCAGGCCCCGCCGGAACAGACGACGCCACCGAACGAAGAGGTCGAGCAGGAGGCGGAACTCGACGAGACGGAGGCCTCGCCGGAACAGACGACACCGAACGAAGAGGTGGAGCAAGAGGTCGAGTCGGTCGAGGAAGAAACCGAGGAAATCCAGACGCCGATTAGCCCGGAAGAAGAAGTGCGCCAAAAGGCCGGCAAGAACCTGGTCGCGATCGCCAAGGCCAAGCTTGCCTGGCAGGCCGCCCGCAAGGACGCCGCCGCTCGCGTCCAGGCATATCTAAACGATGTGCTCAGTGACCCTGACTTGCTGGAGGATCCTCGTTTCCCCGAAGTCAAGGATAGTATCAGCAAGGCTGGCACCGCGCTCAACGGATTCGACGACAGCCTGATCGACGCCCTTGATGAAGCGTCCGGCAGCCATTCCGAGGATCCCGCGGCGCGAGCTCGGGCGACCAAGAAGGTCCTCGACCTGCTCAACAATTATCGCACCGAGGTGGCTAATAACCCGATGATCGAGGCGATCGACGATGGCACCTACGGTCCGGGCCAAGTTGGCGCCACGCTCCTGACAACCATCGACAACATCGCCGCCGAGATTTCCAAGAACTGAAATCGACAACGTACGGCGAGTCGAACGCACCGAGAACCAACGCGTCCTCCAAGAACGAGTTGTTTCCAGCCTGCTGAACTGCAAGCGCATGCGAATGATCCTGACAAACGAGGTAAACCATGGCACAGACAAAAACCCTTGTCGATCCCATTTCCAAAAAGAAGCAACGGCACATCAAAAAACTTGTCGGCGGCTGGCGCCCGATGACTCCCAAAGAAGAGTCAGAGGCACTCCTCCGCGCCGACAATAAATACAAGGAACGCAGCGCCGATCTGAAACTCAAGATCGCCGGGATCAAGCAAGTTTATGTTTCGAGCGACCCAGAACCGCTCAAGACACGCATCAACCAGCTCGTCAGCCCCCTTGAGACGATGTTCAACGAAGCAGAAGAGTGCGCCAACGGCGAAGAGCACGATTACATCGAGGCCAAGAACAAGCTCAAGGGCTACGAGGATACCGCCAAAAGGGTCCTCAAAACGGCCAATGAGCTGAAGAAGGCCTGCGATTTGTACGGCCAGCGGCGTCTTACCTGCAAGACGATCATCGGCACCGCCGAGGCCAATTACCCTTTGCTGACGCCCGAGCCTCTCAACGACATGGTCAACAGCGCCGACGCCTTGGCGAACAACGGCCTTTACACCGAGGCAACGGCTGCTCTAAAGGGCTTTGAGAAAACACGCGATGATCAGGTCAAACTTGCCAACGAGGAAACCGCCAGCAGTCTGGACTACAACGTCAAGGTCAAACAAGCCCGCGAATGGAAGAGGGAACTCGATAACTTCGTGGACGGCCTGGCTGACTCGTCTGCTTTGCAACCGAAGATCGAAAAGGCCGAGGTGCTAGGGAAAAACGGGAAGTTCAAATCCGCCCTCGCCGCTCTTACCGACATCGACAAGGATTACAAGCAGGCCCTGAGCGACGCCAGGAATAAGGAGAAAGCCCGCAACCGCTACGTCGAGGCTCTGCGAAAAGCTAACCTCAAGCAAACGGAGGTCGAAAACGCCAAGGGCATGATCGGTCCGATCGTGGACGTCATCCGTGCCGCGGCTGCCTTGGCCGAGGATGAACAATTCGACGAGGCGACCAAGAAGTGCGGCGAATGCGAAAAGCTCGCCAAGACCGCTCTCGAATTGCGCAAATCCGAATTTGCCAAGAAAGAGGCCTATGAGAAGGATCGGCTCGCCATCGACACCGAATTGCAAAGTCTTGAGACCGATCATCCATTGATCGAGCGCGCACCGCTGGAGAAAATGCGCAAGGCTGGTGAAGTCCTGGCCAATCTCGAACTCTACAAGACCGCCCTCGACCGGCTCAGCGGTCATACCAAGGTCTTCAAAAAGCTGGTCAAGAATGGACAGGAACTAGAAGAGCAAGCCAAGGCATACAATGTTGTCCGCCTCGAGGCAGAAGAGGCGCTGAAGACGCTCGTTGATACCTACAAATCCAGCGCCAGCCCCTGGCCGCTCCAGAATATCATCGACCAGGCGAAGAACCTGGCCGACCTGGGCAACTACGTCGCGGCCAAGGAGAGGCTCAATGGCTATCAGGACATCGCCCGCCAGCAGACTGAGTTGGCGCAACAGGAGAAGTTGTTCCAGACGCAGTGCACCAAGGAACTCGCCGACGCCCGGCAGGCCCTCGCGGTCCTGCAGGACCTGCCTCTCGCCATCCCCACGCCGCTGGAGCAGATGATCAACAAGGCTGCGTCCAAGGAAAGCGAGGGCAAGTACCTGTCGGCCGTGAATGAATTGTTGAAGTGGCGTGATCTGAATACCCAATTGACGCGCGAAGCCGAACAGCGCAGCGACGATCGCGAGGAGTATAAGCTGGCGCATGAGGAGATCCTCGGTTCGATCAACGAGGTCACGATGCTCGGCGAAGGAGCCGACCCGGGCATGCTGCGGAAGATGCTCGCGGACGCCACAATTCTAGCCGACACGGGCAATTACGCCGAGGCGTTGGCCGCCCTCAAGCAGCGCGGCTCGGTCCGCGACATTCTCGTGCAGGAGGCCAAGGCAAACCAGGAGGCCAAGGAGGGGTATCTGGAAGCTCTCAAGAGCGCCAATGAAGGCCTCGTGGAGTTGAATAAGCTGTCGGATCTTTGCAATCCGCAGCGTCTAGCGGACCTAATAAAGCAGGCGGAAAAAATTGCCTCCAATAAACGTTTCGCGGATGCTCTGAAGATAATTCAGGACTGGAAGAAGATCAGCGATGAGGAAACGAAGGTCCACGACGACAACGAGAACGCCCTGAAGCGGTACGGCGAACTACTGAACAAGGCGCTGGATCTCCAGGAGCAACTCAAGGAAGTCCCGCTGGCGACCTCTGACGCTCTGGACGAGCTGATCAACAGCGCCACGGCCTTGGCCATCAGCAAACAATACCACGAGGCGGTTGCCTTGCTCCTGAACGCCGAGACGACCTACAACAGCCTGGTTCAGCTTGCCGAGACGGAGAACAGCAAAGGCAATGACCAGAAGTACGCCGGGCAACTAGAGAAGGCCCAGAAGGCCTACAAGAAATACGCCGGTCAACTGTCGGACGAAGATTCCCAGAACCTTGAAGCACGATTGAAAGACGCCGAGGCGCTGGGCACGGAAAAGAAGTTTGCCTCTGCGCTCAAGCTGCTCGCCGATTTCGAGAAAAACGCCAGCACGCAAGCCGAGCAGCACAAGAAGGAGCTTGAGCTGAAGAACAAGAACACGGAATTCAAGATAAAGTACGACAAGAAAATCGCCGAGCTCAATGACAGTCTACAGTCGCTGACCGCCTTGCCGGGCACGCAAGAGGTCATTGGCGAGGTCAACAAACAAATCCAGGACAGTAAGGCATTTCTGGCTCCCGCCAAGCCTGAAGATTACGAAAAAGCATATAAGGCGATCACCGGCACAAGGACGGCCATTGAAAAGGCCACGAAAAACAGCGGTAAAAAGCTTGATGATGTCGGCGACGACAAAAAGAAGAAAGAAGAATTTCAGAAATGGCGCAAGACGGCTGAGAAATCCGTCGCTGACTTTGCCGAGTTCGGCGCCGCCGACGAAGTGCAGGGATTCAGGCAAGACCTTGCCGACGCCTTCAAGCTGGCAGTCGATCAAGGCAAAGTGGACGAGGCAATCGAAGCACTTAAAGCCGCGGTCAATGAGATGACGGAACGGCAGAACGAGCAATCCGAAGCAAAGTCTAACTGCGAAAAGTTGCTGGAGAACATCTCGCCTGCCCTGGAGAACCTCACCTCGCTCGCTCCCATCGACCAGGTGTCCGATTTCCGTTCGTCGTTCGAGCAGGGCAAGGGCATGGTGGACAACAGGGACTATGCCGCTGCCTCCGAGCTTCTCGAATCGCTGGAGACCCAGGTTAACGAAACCGCTAACGAGGTTCAAAAATCGTTCGACGAGTGGAAGAAGAAAGAGCCAACCCTGAAGGCGCTGGACGAAGAGATCGGGAAGGCGCTCGAGGAAATGGGGGAGGAATCCCCCGAAGCTGGTGTTGGCCGGCGGCCGCTCCTCGCCCTCAAGGGGGAGATCGCCACACTTCTTGAATACACCCCAGTGACGCGCGACTATTTGGCCGGCGTTCAGGATGCCGAAGCCTTGAGACCACGCTTCGACACCATCAAGGAATCCCTGGAAGAGTTCACCAATTTCAATCCAACCCGCACGGATGCCGGCAAGAAGATGGAACAGAAAAAGCAAGTAGTCGTGGACGCGCTGGCCGAACTGGTCAAGAAGATGAAGGATGTCAATTCGAAGGTAGAGCAGCACGGTGACTTCACGAATGAGCTGAATCGTATCTGGGCCACCTGGGAACGTGGACTTGCGGCGGCAGTCACTGATGACGACCTGAATGTGGAGGCGACCGAGACCGCGCTGAGCGACCTGGTCAAGGAAATTAACGCGCTGGCCGATGACAGCGAGAAGCTGGGAACTGCCGTCAACACGGAAGCCAATCGCGAGGACGAAAAGATCTATCTCACCGATCGGGCGGAAGTCCAAAAGACGCTGCTCACTCTGCAGAATCGCGGTGGCGAGGAAGTCGACAAGAGCAGCACGGAGTTTGACCGTATCGATGCCGACGCCCCAAAGGATTACGTTCAGGCCACCTCCGAGATGCGGCTGCTTGGCCCGAAGCTCACCAAGCTGCTGGAGGAGATCGATTCCAGGCGCATGGAAGCTGTCGTAAAGGGTAGGACTCGAGTTGAAGCCGCGCGCAAGGAAATGGAAAAGATCCAGAAAGCTGCGGCTTCGGAGTTCCAGGATTTCTTCGCCGAAATGGGTAAGGAACTCGACGAGATCGCCAGCATGGCCGAGGCCAACAATATCTCCGTGATCGACCAGTCGCTCGCCGATCTGGAAAAGCTGCTGTCACGCATGCGTGTTGCGGCGGCTCAGGCCAAAGACACCACGCCCGGCGCCGACAACCTCAAGGCCGTGCTGCAGATGATCACGTCGCTGGGCGACAGCCTTGACACCCCGGCCGTAAAGGAGTGCGTGCCGACCATGCAGACGAAGCTCAAGGAAGAACTGACCAAGAAGACGACGGAGACCAAGACACTGTCCCCTGCCGACGCCATGAAAATACTGCGAGAGCTCGAGACGCGCGTCAACAAGCTGGTCGAAGACGCCACCAGCCTCGCCGAGAAACGCAAGGCCGTCTCGAAGCTTGCGGCCGAGGTGTTGCGCACCCTCAACAAGAGCATCAAGAATCAAGCACCTGCGTATTACGAAAAGCTGGCTGCCCAATTGAATGACGCCAAAACGGTGCAAGAAAAAGGAGAAGACACTGCCTTGGCGGCTGTGCAGAAAATGAAAGTCGAGCTGGAAACCTTGCTCTCCGGCCCCGGTGCCAGCGTGGACGATCTGATCGGCAAGGAAAAGAAGGCCCGGAACGACAAGCAGAAACAGGAACACGACAAAAGTTTCGTCCGTGGCCAACTCGAAAGCTTCAAGAAGGGAGATATGGCCAAGGCCCGCGCTGCCGTGAAATCGACGCCCGGCGGCGACCCATCGCTCCTGACCGACATCGACAAGCTGACCAAGGAAGCCGAAAATCTCTTCAAGTCGGCGGATTACGAAGAGGCCAAGAAAAAGCTGGCCCAGGCGATCGCCGTGGCACGCGATGCCATCAAGGAACCGAAGGGAACCAAGGCGACCAGCCGCAACAATCTCAAGGAAGTCAACACGCGCTGGATCAAATCGGTCGTCAAGCTGCGAGAACAAATCGACACCGCAAAGGACGCGATTCTCAAACTTGCCCTCGACCCCGAATTCGGCGAAGACTCCGGCGTAAAAGACATCGGCGGCGCCCTGGATGACCTGAAACTACAGGTCGCGGAGAAAGAATTCGAGCCGATGATCCGTATCTTGCGTAACGACAAAGCCGATCTCGCCGTACGCCGCGCCGCGCGCGAAAAGGCGCTGCGGCGGTTGCGGTTGGCGCAGACCCGGCTCAACAAGAGTGCACTGCTCAAGGTGCTCAAGGGCAAGAATCCCGCCGGCGTTGCTCCCGTGGTACTCAAAGGGATCATGGCCACCATCATGGATCTCGACCTGAACCTGCAACGGAGCGTTTGAGAACCTTGCCTCGCAGGATTCATTCCATTCCCCTCTCTCCACGGTAGCACCAGGGTATTGGGGAGCCGAGGGCAACGGTCTTGTTTGACTCCGGCCCCCGATATGGCAGAGAAGGAATATCCCCTAAACTTTCGGACTCTTACTCATGGAACCCGCCACGAAAAAATGGATGCTCAAAGTCGCCCAGGCCGCCGGAACCGATATCGAATTCAAGGTCCAGCAGGGCAAGCGCGAGCAACAGCTTGCCCAGATCCACCTCGAAATCGATAAGCAGCGGCAGGAAATGCGCAATTCGATGACCTTCGCCGTCATCACAAAAGACGGCAAAGTGCAGTATTCCATGACCGAGACCTCAGAGCAGATCGATGAGCTGGAATACGAAGAGCTGGGCGAAACCTCCGGTCTGTCCAGAATCGATGAAGATCAAGTCAGCACGCTTGCAGGCAAACTCCTGCAGATGCAAATGCAGATGGAGATGGCCGGTTTCACCAAGGAAGAAATCACCGAGGAGTTGTACTTTCCCCTGGTGCGTGAGAAGCTGATGCCGGAGACCCTCGTCCCTGATGAGTATAGCAAGACCCTGGAGATGTTGACCGAGACCAACAAGCTTTACAAAGAAGACATGAAGGATCAGGTCAACCCGCAGCTAGCCGAAGATGCTAACAACTTCGCCCTGGCCAAGAAAGGCATCGGCATCTGTGGCAAGCTCGCCAAGGGCATTTCAGACATGGTCCCTGGTTCGGAGATGGCCACCGAAATTATCTCTTTGACCGAGACGGTGTTAATCACGGGAGTCACTGCGGCGGAGGCCATCAAGAAAGGGGATCTGCTCGGCTCGGGTAAGGACATTCTCGACAACATCGGCAGTATTCTGACGACCGCCCTGAGCTTCTACAGCCCGGATCTTGCCAAGGATGTAGCAGGCTTTTACAAGGCGGGCGAGGGGCTGGCGCTTTTCGCCACCAATCTGGCCATGACCCCCCCCAACATCGAAGAGGCCATGAACAGCCTGGCCGACGCGGTGAGCGGCGCCTTCGCCAAAGGAATGGAAAAATCAGGCCAGACCGACAGCGTGGCGCTGAAGTCTCTGCAGTCCACACTGGCGATAGCCATCCGCGACGCGGGCAAGGTCCCGAAACTCATCAAAGCGGTCAAGGAAGGCGATGTGGGGGGCATCGTCGACTTTGCCACCCAGGTTGCCAAGGACGCCGTAAAATCGGGGCTCGACATCAAGGGGCTGATAGACCAGAAAGGCAAAAGCGAGGACATCGCCAAATCCATCGAAAACACCAAGAACGCGATGGAAAATAACCTGGCACTCGCCATCGACGGTCTCGGCGCCATAGTCAAATCCGGCAAGACGATCTTCGACACGGTTCAAGACGGCGAAAAGCCTGGCGCCGCTGTCGCGGCCATCCTCGACAATCTTGGCGTCGTCCTCACCAGCAGCCTGAGCATCTACGACCCCAAACTCGGCGAGAAGACCGGCTCGCTGTGCAAGGCTGGCGCAGGCCTGGTCGGGGCGGCCACTCAGGCCTTCATCGACAAAGAACCCGACAAAGCCTTGCTTACCCTGGCCAACGCTGTCGCGTCCGGGTTCGACGGCGGCATGGCGTTTGCCGGCAAAACGGACAACCTCGTTCTCAAGGCCACGCGCGATTCCATTGTCCAGGCCATCACCGCACTCAGCAGTATTCCTGCCATCGTCACGGCCGTCAAGGAGGGCGACTTCGCCGCCGTCGTCGATGAAGTCAACAAAGTCGCCGCCGGCGCCATCAAGACTAGCTTCAACATCAAAGCCGCTTTCGACGAGGACGGCAAAAGCGACTCTGACAAGGAAGACATCGAGAAGCAGAAAGACAAACTGGTCGAGATGATCACGTCCAGCCTCGACGGCGCCGCCGGCGCCCTCAAGACTGGCAAGATCGTTTACGACGCCGTCAAGAAAGGCGAAATCTCCGGAGCGGCCGAGGACATCGTTTCGGGCATCGGCGACACGCTCGGCAAATTCCTCGGTACGTTTGCACCCCCCGACATCGCCAAGACCGTCGCCAACGCCTACGCGGCATCGACCAGCCTCGTTCTGGTCGGCAACGCCTTCATGAAGAAAGACCCGGAGAAAGCCATCCAGGCGCTTAGCAACGGTTTCAGCGCGGCTTTCAGCATGGCCAATCCCGACAAGAAGGACCGAACGTTCAACATCATCGGCGAATCGATCGATGCCGCTTTCGCCACCCTGGCCAAGGCGCCGCGGATCATGCAGCTCATCGACGAAGGCGATTACGATGAGGCCATCCAACTCACGTCTCAAACCGCTGAGGCTGCCATCAGTCGAGCCCTAAAAATCAAAAAAGATGGCGGCAAGCCGCCCAGTGAGGAGGATGAAAGCGTAGAAGATGAGGAACCGAAGGAGGAAGGCGTAGACGAACCGAAGGAGGAAGGCGTAGACGAACCCGAAGAGGAAGTCAGCGATGAAGGCGCTAAAGCGCTCGTCAACTTGAAAGACTTGCTGAGCAACCCAGCCACCTGCAAGAAGATCAAGGAGAAGGTGCAGGAGGAGCAGGAAAAGGCAGCAATCGCAGATATCGAGCGCGAAATGGAAGAATTCGAGGCGATGATCAACGACGTGGACACCGGCGGCGAGGAAGTGAGCGAACATCGCTCCATCGAGGTGTTGATCGCCCAGATGCAGAAGGACAAGTTGATTCTCGATTTAGCCCTCAAGATCACCTCGGCTGGCCTGGACATGGCGGCCAAGTTCGTCCCCGCTCTGGAAATCGGCAGCAGCGCCATCAAGTTCGTCGCGTCGCTGACGGCGGCCGCCAAGCGAGCCATGGCGATGAACACCTGGATGAAAAACCATGCCGACGCCCGCAGCGCTCAAAGCCCGTATTCGACGTCGATCAAGAACTTCGTCACCAATCAGCAGGAGCAATTCGCTTACTACACGATCCAGGCGACGCTCAATCTCGCCCGGGTCATCGGCGCCAGTCTGTCGACGTCCGGCATCGGAGCCATCGTTGGGGAGCCGCTGCGCAAGGCAGCCGACCTTGCCGAAGTCGCCAATGATGCCTGGAAGACCTTCTACGATGAGGTGATGATGCGCAAGGGCTGGGAAGTGACGAAGCAGGCGTTTGCCAACCCGCGCAATCGCCGGCTTGGCCTGCTTGCCCGCCAGCTCAACCCAACGCTTG
The DNA here is from genome assembly GCA_964484265.1 of uncultured Singulisphaera sp. Taxonomy (GTDB): domain Bacteria; phylum Planctomycetota; class Planctomycetia; order Gemmatales; family Gemmataceae; genus SIAQ01. Next base: position 5,197 of record CAZAFH010000057.1, on the reverse strand, counting down.
CCAAGTATTCCATCGCCTGGGGCGCCAAGGTGAAGATGGATCCACTCGCCTTGTCGGCCATGGCGTCGTGCGGCCTCAACGACGCGACTTTGAGCCGGCAGGACGCCAACGTGCAGAACGTCGTGAAGTATCTGGAGGTCAAATTTTACGATGACCGTCAGATCAAGCAGGCCCTGCCGGAGCCGCCCAGTTGGAAGCCCGAAAGCACGACATTGACGGCTCGAAGCTGGCTCGCCGTCAAGACGGCCGGCGAGACCAAGGGGAACCTCGTCAAGGAAGATACGGGCATGATCGAAGGCAGGCTGCTCAAGATCGGCGTTCTGGATGGCAAAATTGACGCGGTCGAGCTGGAAATCGACAAGCTGGACGAACTGATCAACGGCTCCCCCGCCACGGACATTCTCAAGCTTGCCATGGAGACGACCGAATCCGTGCTGACCAGCACCGAAGGGCCGCTCACCGAGGAAGAGACCGAGAAGCAAGAGCAGGAAAAAGCAGAGATCGAGAAAAAGAAAAAAGAAGAAATCGAGCAGCAGCGTGCGAAGATTGACTCGCAGCTTCTGGATCAATTCGAGTCGGAGCTGAACGCGCTGATCGGCGCTTTCAACACGTACCAGCCGAAGAAGGGCAAGAAGCTAGAGCCTCACGCGGAGATGAAAGCGGTTGCCGAGGAATTCCAGGGCCACGCAGAGATCCGCATGGGCAAGGTCAAGGAACTCAAGCTGCAACTGGTCAAGTTGACGTCTACGGTGTGATCTTGCGAGTTCTTCATTACCCAGGTGATCGGGCCGTCTACAGTGCTTTGAAAGCGGCCAGGCTATGTCCGATCCCGGAATCGTGTCCTCATGCAGGTTCAGCAAGATCGGGCCTTAACCTGCTTTTCTCACCACAGAGAACACTGAGAACACAGAGCAATTCAAAGGAATTAACGAGAGGCAACTAAGGACATTGAACCTCATATCGAGAAAAAAACGGAGTGTTTTCCTCGATCCTCCTTATTTCCTTTGTATTCCTCTCTCTGTGCTCTCGGTGTTCTCTGTGGTGAGAAATCCGGGTTAAACTGGCCGCGGGGCTGGGGAATGCATCCGACGAGAATCGGAGCGTAGACAGTTGGTTTTTTTTCCGCAACCCTTGGTGTAGCCACGCCAAATTCGCGCTTGAAGTCTGGCGGACTCGCCGATACCCTTTTCTCTACACCCAATACACAATGCACGCCGTGCGCGGGCGTTGCTCTCTCATTCCGGAAAGGCGCCATCATGGGCTTCAAACAAACCGACAAGCATCGTTTCGGCAAAGGTTCCTACCACCAAATCGGACTCGTTCGCGGGCAGTTTGGCAATGTGCCGATGGACGGCTGGATCAAATTCGTCGCCGACACTGGCTTCGATGGCTGGGAAGAAGCCAGCTGGGAACTCGACCTGGCGAAATGCGATACCGACGCCGGCGCGGAAGCCTATGCCAAGGAGCGTCACGCCCTGGCGCAAAAGCATGGCCTCGAGATCTTCACCATCGCCACGCATCTCCAGGGCCAGGCCCTCGGTGATGAACCGAGCGCGAAGACGCTGCAATTCACGGGCGGCGAAGCCGTCGAAATGTACAAGGCCTGGCGTGCCAAGGGCAATAACCCGCCGCGCTCCAATCCCTACTTCGTGCCTGACGACGTCGCCAAGCAGATTCAAAAGCAAGCCGAGAAATCGCTACTCGCCTGCGTGCGGCTCGCGCATAACCTCGGCAAGCTGCAAAATCGCAAAGTAGCCCTGCCTGGCTTTGTCGGCTCGCCGGCCCACTGCTGGTCGCACTTCTTCCTGTTTCCGCCATTGCCGTCGAGCATCGGCGGCCACGCGATCGCCGACGCCCGCCAGGTCAGCCTGGAACTGCTCGTCGAGCGGTTCGGCCCCGTGTGGGATCTGTGCAAAAAGCTCGGCGTGACCTTCGATCTCGAATGCCATCCCAGCGAGCGAGCGATGGGCGACCTCGAATCCGCCAGCGATTACATCAATCACATGTGCAAGGCAGGCTACGAGGGCGTCGTCGGCTTCAACTTCGACGGCAGCCACATGGAATGGCAGGGCGTGTCGGCCGTGCAGTTCATCCGCGAGTTTGGCAAGTTCATCCACTGCGCTCACATCAAGGGCGTGCAGGTCATCCGCGAACATACCCGCGCGGGCCTTTTGGGCGGGCATCGGCCGATGGGGCATCCGCTCAACGGCTGGAACTTCGTCACTGCGGGGACGGCTCGCGACGCCAATAGCTGCGAGGAGATTTTCATCGAACTGAACCGCGTCGGCTTCGACGGCGCGGTGAGCATCGAGTGGGAGGACAACGACGCCGAGCAACACGCCGGCGCGAAGGCCGCCCTCGCGAATTGCCGAGCTGCGGATCTACCGCCGAGCGGCATGCGTCACGACGAGATGCTGAAGGCGTGAACGAGGCCACAAGCCCAGGGGTAAGCGCAGCGAACCCCTGGGATGCGGTGCATCGTCGCCAGAAAACCGAGGCATGCCCATGTCTTCCCAAGAATTGGCTCCTTCAACCGGCGAATCCGACTCGCCTGCCGTGTCAAATCCAGCTCAATCAACTTCCCTTTCCAATCTTTATGTTTCCAGCGTGTTGTTGTTCGTCACGCTTTTCGCGATTCTCGCTGTCGTTGTTAGTGTAGATAGGCCCACTGACTGGATCCTTTACGTCCTTGCCGGATTGATTACGGGATTTACTCTGGGCACGGTGTTCGGCCTGTGGATCGCGAGGAGTCTTGGCTACAACCCTAAACCAGCAAAATTCCTACTCGCCGCTGGAATCGTAATCTCAAATGCATGCGTCGGTTTTTTTGGATATTCGTACTTCACGTCGCCATCAATTTGGCCAACTCCAAATTCCTTTTACGGCAGCATCGGCACAGCAAGCATCTTGGTTTCAGGGGCAATGCTCTGTCTCGTCAATTTTTTCTGGCATTCTCGCGATCAGAAAAGAATTCACACCTTGCGAGCCGTCTTGACCAAGTATCGAGCGAAGGTTGTTGAGGTAGAAGCGAGAATTGTGGCTGCAGAACAACGCGCTGCACAAGCCGAGCGCGAGGCCGAAGTTCAACGCAACAAAGCCGAACTGGCTCAAAAAGAAGTTGAGCAAGCGCGAACCGCAATTCACGGTGCGCAAGTGACTGCGCAGCAAGCGCAGCGTATCGCCGAGAAGGAAAAACGTTGGCGAACGAACCATGCATTGCTTTTGGGCCGTTGGCAATGCACCGAATACGCGAATCGGCCGAAATCCGCCCAACTCGATTCGGAATTGGAAATCTTCAAGGAGTTAGAGAAAAACAAGGATGTCTTTTCCTTTGCTGCGGATGGTCAAATTATTGTCGATCATCCCGGAATTCCGACGGGATTCTTCGACAAAATTAAGACTCGCTTCGGCAAGGAACCGCAGGCCGAAGCAGACATACCCGGGCAAAAAAAGGGCCGCTGGAAACTCGACGAGAGCGGAAATGTAGTCCTGGTCGAGTTCGCGGACGGCAGTCGAAGAACGATCAAAATTCGCGCGATCACCGCTAGCACCATGACAATCGACAAGAGCACCGACGAGCAGGAGTTTCTGCGATTTCTTGTAAAGATTTGATCGACCGCATTGAATAGCGTCCGTTCGAGTTCCACACGCCTTTCCACCCTGAAAGGGTGGCACACGCCGTGGCTGACGGTTATTCGACCCTTACAGGGTCAATAGGTGATTCAGACCCGCTACCCAGGGTGCGCTCGCTTTGCGAGCGACCCTGGGCTATGGTATGTAACCCCTTCGGGGTAAAAAGCATTTATCATTTTCGACGCTACCGTCGATTTGGTGCTACTGATACAGTAAACGTCCTATCTCTTCGCGTCCTTCCCCGATCCCAGCCATCCTCGCACGGCCGACACCTCGCCGCGCAGCTGCAGCGTCACCCAGTGCTGGGGTTGGTCGGGCGGCGTCATTTCGACTTTCCGCGTGATGCCGTCGGGCAGTTTGGCCTTCTCCAGGGTCGCCGCGATTTTGCTTGCAGCTTTCGCATCGTCCGCCTGAAGGTTGCTGATGATCGTCAGCCCGTCCATCGGCGCGATACCGAGCACCACCCGTTTGGTCCCGGCGATCGGCAGGCGGCTTCGTTCTGCGCCTGCTGCCAGCAGGGTTCCCAGGAAACCGAGTTTCGTGCTGTCGGCGGCGAGCCAGGCGAAGTTATGCCGGGGCAGGCGTTGCTCGATCATGCTGCGCAGTTCCGTCGGAACAACCTCTTCCACCGGGCGTACCTTTGGATTTACCTGTTTGAGAAATTCTTCGCCGGTGATGTCCGGTCCCGCCAGGAAACGCATGGCTACCACGAGCGTCAAATCGTCCGCCTGCCAAACGATGGCATCACCGCCGGCTTGCAAGGCGAACTCGTAGGCAGCCTGATCGCGATAAAGAAACGACTGTTTGGGCCGAGCGTCGGCGATCTTTTCCAGGGAGATCTTTCGCCTGGCCTTTACGACCATGAGAATCCTGGCGAGGTCCGGTCCGCCGATGACGACATGATCGAGTTCCTCGGCTTTCATTCCGGTCATTCGGTTGATCTGTTTGAGCGCCCAATCCAGGCCAGTCGGCCGCGGTTCGGCGAGAAACGGCTGGCCGACCTTGGCGTCTTCCACCGTTTCGCCGATGTGCAGGCCGGCGACGAAGACGCATTCCGGTGGCAGGTAGGCAAGCCCCGGCAAGTCGAGCGTTTTGCGAAACGCGATCGGTTCGAGCTTCGTGTGCAGCCAGGGATGGCGCGATTGCCTAAGACGGGTCGTCCAAAGCGCGTAGCTCAGGCCGATGATCGCCATCGTAACCATGATGCCGAGCACGATGTACAGCGTTTTTCGTATACCCGGAGGCCTGGTACTGGTTGCGGGGATCGTGCTCGGCTTCGCGGGGGGCGGTTCGCCCGGCGACACCGCCGTGGCCAAATTCGAGGCGACCTGCCAACGTGCCGATAGCACCATCTCGCCGCATAGCGGACACGCCTGCTTTTCGACCGTGGGCGGCGCGGCTAGTACAGGCAAGCTCGAATTGCAGTAGGGACACTTCGCGTCGTTCATTGGGATCCACAATTTCGTTTTGTACTACAGCGCCACCTCCTCTCCCCCGGTAATCCGGGGGGAGGGAAGGGGTGGGCTGATGAAAACCAAACGCTGCGTTCATCCGAAAAGTGTTG